>NZ_JAWNEU010000003.1:0-456114 GCF_034107645.1 Enterobacter sp. 118C5
TATAGGTGCTATATCCAATTAACGTCGCAATAACAATGGCTGCGACAATGTATAACGCCAGGCGCCGTCCGCGATAAATACCAAACATGGTTCCCCCTCGTTTAGGATTGGTTTAGAAATATTTTGTAAAAATCAGCTCGTCGAAATAATTTTAATCAATTTTGAATAACCCAGTGGTAAATATATTGCGGTAGATCAATTTTACCCGCAAGACTTTAAAATCAATTTATTTAAGCCAGAAAGGAATTCAGGCTTCTGTTCACCGGATATTGAAGGAAAAATACGATGACTGAAAAAAAATACTCCCCAAACATGCCGCCTTCCGGCGGGCTGGCATACCAGCAGACCGCAGAGCAGGTGCTTACGCACGTGCAGAGCCAGGCCAGCGGTCTGGATCGTGCAGAGGCGCAGGCGCGTCTGCAAAAACAGGGCCCGAACGCGCTGCCGGAGAAAAAAGGTAAACCCGCCTGGCTGCGTTTTTTAGCCCATTTTAACGATGTGCTGATTTACGTTCTGCTGGCCGCCGCGGTATTAACGGCGGTAATGGGCCACTGGGTCGATACGCTGGTTATTTTGGGCGTGGCGGTTATCAACGCCTTAATTGGCCATATTCAGGAAAGCAACGCGGAAAAATCCCTGAAGAGCATTCGTAATATGCTCTCCAGCGAGGCGCGCGTTATTCGCAACGGCAACCACGAAACTATACCCACAACTGAAATAGTCCCGGGCGATATTATTGTATTACGCGCGGGGGATCGTATTCCGGCGGATATGCGTTTAATCGAGGCGCATAATTTACGCGTGGAAGAGGCGATTCTGACCGGTGAATCCACCGTGGTGGATAAACACACGAATCCGCTGAGCGGCGAATTACCGCTGGGCGACCGCACCAATATGGTCTTCTCCGGAACGACCGTGAGCGCGGGCGGCGGCGTCGGCGTGGTCACCGCGACCGGTAAAGAGACGGAACTCGGCCACATCAACCAGATGATGGCGGGCATTGAAAAGCACCGCACGCCGCTGCTGGTGCAGATGGACAAGCTGGGCAAGGCGATCTTCGCCATTATTCTGGCGATGATGGCGGCGCTGTTCGTCTTCAGCCTGGTGTTCCGCGAGATCCCGATGGGCGAGCTGCTGCTCTCCCTGATCAGCCTGGCGGTCGCCTCCGTACCGGAAGGTCTGCCGGCCATTATCTCCATCATCCTCTCCCTGGGCGTGCAGGCGATGGCGCGCAAGCGGGCAATTATCCGCAAGCTGCCGACGGTTGAAACGCTGGGCGCGATGACCGTGGTTTGCTCGGATAAAACCGGCACCCTGACCATGAACGAGATGACGGTAAAAGCCATCATCACCGCCGACGTCTGCTACCGCGTGGACGGCAACAGCTACGAGCCGGTGGGCAATATCTACCTCGAAGGCAGCGACGAGCCGGTGCAGATCCAGCCGGGCACCGTGCTGGAGCAATACCTGCGCACCATCGACCTGTGCAACGACAGCCAGCTGATTCAGGACGAGCGCGGCCTGTGGGGCATTACCGGCGGGCCGACCGAGGGCGCGCTGAAGGTGCTGGCGGCGAAGGCCAGCCTTGAGCCGGTGGCGACTGCGCTGGTTAACAAGATCCCGTTCGACTCGCAGTACAAGTACATGAGCACCCACTACCAGATTGGCGGCGAGGAGCAGATCCTGATCACCGGCGCGCCGGACGTCATTTTCGCCCTTTGCGCCCAGCAGCAGACCCGCAGCGGTGCGGAAGCCTTCAACCGCGCGTACTGGGAAAGCGAGATGGAGCGCTATGCGCGTCAGGGGCTGCGCATGGTCGCCGCGGCGTTCAAGCCGGCGAACGGCGAGCAGGCGCTTACGCACGATGACCTGAGCCACGGCCTGATCTTCCTCGGCATCGCCGGGATGATGGATCCGCCGCGTCCGGAAGCGATTGATGCGATTAACGCCTGTCAGCAGGCGGGGATCCGCGTGAAGATGATCACCGGGGATCACCCGCAGACGGCGATGAGCATCGGCCAGATGCTGGGGATCGCCAACAGCGAGCAGGCGGTCACCGGCTACGAGCTGGAGAAGATGGACGACGCCGCGCTGGCGGAAGCGGCGATGAAGTATGACATCTTTGCCCGTACCAGCCCGGAGCATAAGCTGCGCCTGGTGAAAGCGCTGCAGGACAAAGGCGAAATCGTCGGTATGACCGGCGACGGCGTGAACGACGCCCCGGCGCTGCGTCAGGCGGACGTGGGCATCGCGATGGGCATCAAGGGCACGGAGGTGACCAAAGAGGCGGCGGACATGGTCCTGACGGACGATAACTTCGCCACCATCGCCAGCGCGGTGAAAGAGGGGCGTCGCGTTTACGACAACCTGAAGAAGACCATTCTGTTCATCATGCCGACCAACCTGGCGCAGGGTCTGCTGATTGTGATTGCGCTGCTGGCGGGGAACATCATTCCGCTGACGCCGGTGCTGATTCTGTGGATGAACATGGCGACCTCCGCCACGCTCTCCTTCGGCCTGGCCTTTGAGGCCGCCGAGCGCAACATCATGCGCCGCCCGCCGCGCCAGACCGGGCAGCACGTGATGGACGCCTACGCCGTGTGGCGCGTGGCCTTCGTCGGCACCATGATTGCCATCGCCGCCTTTGCGCTGGAAGCCTGGCTGGCCCCGCGTGGCCACAGCGCGGAGTTCATTCGCACCGTGCTGCTGCAGATGCTGGTCTGCGCCCAGTGGGTGTACATGATTAACTGCCGCAACACCGAAGGGTTCTCCCTGAACCGCGGCCTGCTGGCGAACAAAGGGATCTGGCTGGTGACGGGCGTGCTGTTCCTGCTCCAGGCGGCGATTATCTACCTGCCGTTTATGCAGATGCTGTTCGGCACCGAAGCGCTGCCGCTGCGCTACTGGTTTGTGACTCTGGCGGTGGCGGGCGTGATGTTCTTCGTCGTCGAAATCGAGAAGCGACTGACCCGCAGGTTCCGTAAGGCTGCATAACAAAGACCCCACACCCCTCACCCTAACCCTCTCCCCAAAGGGGAGAGGGAACTTGAACACCCTCGCCCCTTTGGGGAGAGGGCCGGGGTGAGGGGAAAACACTGAGGTACTTCTTAATGAAACTCCCACTCCTCCTCGCACTCCTCGCCTGCACCTTGCAACCCGCATTCGCCGCCATTCCGGTGCGCGTCGCCGCCGTGGAGCAGACCGCCCACGCCGCCGAGCGCCAGATCCCGGGCCGCGTCGAAGCTATCCACACCGTTGAGCTGCGCGCCCGCACGGAAGGCGTGATCACCAAAATCCACTTCCGCGACGGGCAGTACGTGAAAAAAGGCGACGTGCTGTTCGAGCTGGACGACGCCGAGCCGCGCGCCGCCCTGCGTCTGGCGCAGGCCGAGGTGAGAAGCGCCGAAGCCACTCTGCGTCAGGCGCAGCAGCAGCTTTCCCGCTTTGAAAGCCTGGGCAGCAGCAACGCCATCAGCCGTCACGACGTGGACAACGCCCGCATGCAGCGGGACGTGGCGAGCGCCGCGCTGGAGCAGGCGAAAGCCCGGCTCGATACCCGCAGCGTCACGCTGAACTACACCCGCATCACCTCGCCGATTGACGGCCGCGTGGGGCACAGCCAGTTCCACGTCGGCAGCCTGGTGAATCCTGCCAGCGGCGTGCTGGTGGAGGTGGTGCAGCTTGACCCGATCCGCATCGCCTTTGCGCTGGAGGAGGGGGCGTTTGCCACCAAAGCCGGACAGCATGCGGATATCAGCGCCATGAAGCAGGCCTGGCAGGCGTTCATTGACGGCAACGGCCAGCGCGTCAGCGGCGAGCTGACGTCCGTAGACAACCGCATCGATCCGCGTACCGCCAGCGTGATGCTGCGCGCGGAGTTTGCCAACCCGCGCCATCAGCTCCTGCCCGGCGGCAACGTGAACGTAACCCTGCGTCCGGCCAGCGAGCAGCCGGTGCTGACCCTGCCCGCCGCGGCGGTCCAGCAGAACGGCGACGGGTTCTTTGCCTGGATAGTTAACGCCGACGGCAAAGCCGAAATGCGCCCGCTGAAGGTCGCCGGGCAGCCTGGGCAGCAGTTTCACATTGCCTCCGGCGTAAAGGCCGGTGAGCGAGCGATTACTGACGGCGCGCAGCGCGTGCAGCCCGGCGCTGCCGTCCAGATACTCAATTAAGGAGCCATCATGCTGACGTTTTTCATCAAACGCCCGCGCTTTGCGATGGTGATTGCGCTGGTTATCACCCTGCTGGGGGCCATCGCGCTAAGGATTATCCCGGTGGAGCAGTACCCGCAGATCGCCCCGCCGGTGGTGAATGTGTCTGCCAGCTGGCCGGGCGCCAGCTCGGCTGACATGGCGGAGGCCATCGCCACGCCGCTGGAAACCCAGCTGAACGGCGTGGATCACATGCTCTATATGGAGTCCACGAGTTCGGACGAAGGCAGCTACAGCCTGAACATTACCTTTGCGGCGGGCACCGACCCGGACCTCGCCGCCATCGACGTGCAGAACCGCCTGTCGCAGGCCCTGGCGCAGCTGCCGACCGAGGCGCAGCAAAACGGCGTGCAGGTGCGCAAGCGCGCCACCAACCTGATGATGGGGGTAAGCCTTTACTCACCGAATAACACCCACACGCCGCTGTTCGTCAGCAACTACGCCAGCACCCAGGTGCGCGAGGCGCTGTCCCGCCTGCCGGGCGTCGGGCAGGTGCAGATGTTCGGCGCGCGCGACTACAGCATGCGCATCTGGCTGCGTCCGGACCGCATGAACGCCCTGAATGTCACCACCGACGACGTGGCCCAGGCGCTGCGCGAGCAGAACGTGCAGGGGGCGGCAGGCCAGGTCGGCACGCCGCCGGTGTTTAACGGCCAGCAGCAGACCCTGACCATCAACGGGCTGGGGCGCTTAAATCAGGCCGAAGACTTTGCCGACATTATCATCCGCGCGGGCGAGATGGGCCAGCTGGTGCGCCTGAAGGACGTCGCCACCATCGAGCTTGGCTCGCGCAGCTACAGCTCCGGCGCGCAGCTGAACGGGCACGACTCCGCCTACCTCGGCATCTACCCGACCCCGTCCGCCAACGCCCTGCGCGTGGCCGACGCGGTGCGCGCGGAGCTGGAGCGCCTCTCGACGCGCTTCCCGGACGACCTGGTCTACGAGGTGAAATTTGACACCACCGCCTTCGTTGCCGCCACCATTCAGGAGATTGGCGTCTCGCTGGCGCTGACCATGCTGGCGGTTGTGGTGGTCGTTTCCCTGTTCCTGCAAAGCTGGCGCGCGACGCTCATTGTCGCGCTCGCCATTCCGGTGTCGCTGGTGGGCACCTTTGCGGTGCTCTACGCGCTCGGCTACTCCGCCAACACGCTGAGCCTGTTCGCCATTATTCTGGCGCTGACCATGGTGGTGGATGACGCCATCGTGGTGGTTGAGAGCGTCGAAACGCTGATGGCGGAAGGGCAGAGCCGCACGGCGGCGACCGCGCTGGCGCTGCGCCAGATAGCCGGGCCGGTGATTGCGACGACGCTGGTGCTGCTGGCGGTGTTTTTGCCGGTGGCGCTCCTGCCGGGGATTGTCGGCGAGCTGTACCGCCAGTTCGCGGTGACGCTTTCCACCGCCGTGACGCTTTCAAGCCTGGTGGCGCTGACCCTGACGCCCGCCCTGTGCGCGCTGCTGCTGCGTCCGCGCCCGGAGAAACCCGCGGCAGTTTATCGCGCCTTTAACCGCGGGCTGGATGCCGCGCGCGGTTTCTACACCCGCATTGTGAACGTCTTAAACCTGCGCCCGTGGCTGGCGCTGCTGGCCACCGCGGGCGCGGCGGCCGTGTTGGCGTTCAGCTTTACGTCGATGCCCAAAGGCTTCCTGCCCCAGGAGGACCAGGGCTACTTCTTCGCCAGCGTCCAGCTGCCGGAGGCGGCCTCGCTGGAGCGCACCGAAGCGGTGATGGCTACCGCGCGCGAACTCATCGCTAAACATCCGGCGGTGGAGGACGTGATTCAGGTCTCGGGGTTTAACATCCTCAACGGCACCAGCGCCTCCAACGGCGGGTTTATCTCCATCATGCTGAAGGACTGGAGCGAGCGCCCGCCGCTGGACGAGGTGATGGGCACCCTGCAGCGTCAGCTGCTGGCCCTGCCGGAAGCGACCATCATGGCCTTCGCGCCGCCGACGCTGCCGGGGCTTGGCAATGCCTCCGGCTTCGACCTGCGCATCCAGGCGCAGGCGGGGCAGAGCCCGGCGGAGCTGGAGCGCGTGACGCGTGAGGTGCTGGCGAAAGCCAACCAGCATCCGCAGCTGAGCCGCGTGTTCACCACCTGGAGCAGCAACGTGCCGCAGCTGACGCTGGCCGTTGACCGCGAGCGCGCGGCCCGCCTCGACGTGCCGGTGTCGCGTATCTTCAGCAGCCTGCAAACCGCCTTCGGCGGCACGCGCGCCGGGGATTTCAGCGTCAACAACCGCGTCTACCACGTGGTGATGCAGAACGAGATGCAGTGGCGCGAGCGCGCGGAGCAAATCAGCGAGCTGTTCGTGCGCAGCAACGGCGGCGAGCGGGTGCGACTGAGCAACCTCGTCACCATCACGCCGACCGTCGGCGCGCCATTTATTCAGCAGTACAACCAGTTCCCGTCGGTATCGGTAAGCGGTTCGGCAGCGGAAGGGGTAAGCAGCAGCACCGCGATGGCGGCGATGGGCGAGATCCTGGCGCAGAGCCTGCCCGCCGGGTACGACTACGCCTGGAGCGGCATGTCGTATCAGGAGCAGCAGACCGGCAATCAGGCGATATGGATTGTGCTGGCGGCGGTGGTGATGGCGTGGCTGTTCCTCGTGGCCCAGTACGAGAGCTGGACGCTTCCGGCGAGCGTGATGCTCTCGGTGCTGTTCGCCATCGGCGGGGCGCTGGTCTGGCTGTGGATGGCGGGCTACGCCAATGACGTGTACGTGCAGACTGGCCTGGTCCTGCTGATCGCGCTAGCGGCTAAAAACGCCATTCTTATCGTGGAGTTCGCCCGCGCGCGGCGCATGGACGGCATGGAGATTGTCGATGCCGCAAGAGAAGGGGCATCGCGCCGCTTCCGCGCGGTGATGATGACCGCCGTGTCGTTCATTATAGGCGTTCTTCCGATGATGCTGGCGACCGGGGCGGGTGCCCAGAGCCGCCGCATCATCGGCACCACGGTGTTCAGCGGCATGCTGGTGGCGACCGTGGTGGGGATTGTGTTTATCCCCGCGCTGTTCGTGCTGTTCCAGCGCCTGCGCGAGTGGGGCCACGGCCTTACGGACCCGTCGCCCACAGCTCGCAGTGCTTCTGCACCAGAGAAATAAGCGAGCCGCCGTCGGCGATAAAGTCCCGCATGCGCTGCGCCTCGCTCTTGCCCTGCTTTAACAGCAGGGCAATTTCATTGACTGCGCTCGTCGCGCCGAGCTTCTCGGCCGACGGCGCAACCTGCTCCAGCAGCCAGGCAATGTCTTCCGCCACGGTTTTGTGCTCGCCGGTGTGCACGTCCGTCAGGATCCCCTCCAGCCCGTAGCGACAGGCCTGAAAGCGGTTAAAGCGGTACAGCAGAAAATCCCGTTCCTGATGCTTATATGGCCGCGCGGTCAGCAGCCAGTGGGACGTCGCCTGAATCAGCCCGGCGATGTTAATCGCATGGCCGAGCGTCAGCGGCGTATCCATCACCCGCACCTCGACGGTGCCGAAGTGCGGGCTGGGGCGGATGTCCCAGTGCAGATCCTTAATGCTGTCGATCATGCTGGTAGAGCTCAGGCGGCGGAACAGCCCCTCGAACTCCTGCCAGCTGTTGACCCACGGCATCTGGCCGTTATCCGGGAACCCGGAGAAGATGTTGAGCCGCGACGAGGAAAACTTTGTGTCGGTGCCCTGCATGTACGGCGAGGCTGCCGCCAGGGCGATAAAGTGCGGCACGAAGCGCGACAGGCCGTGCAGCAGGTAAATCGCGTCGTCCCCGGTCCGGCAGCCGACGTGCACGTGCTGGCCGAACACCGTCGCCTGCAAAATCAGATAGCCAAAGCGCTCCAGCGTGACGTTATAGCGCTCGTCGTCGCACACCTCCTGACGCTGCCACTTCTGGAACGGGTGCGTTCCGCCGCCGCAGATCTGGATATGCTGCTCCGCCGCCGCGCGCAGGATGCTCTGCTGCATCACCGAGAACTGCGCCGCCGCCTGGTCAATGTTCTGGCACACGCCGGTGGCGATTTCGAGCATGCTTTCGGTGATGTCGTGCTTAACCTCGCCGCCTTTGATCTCGTCTTTGACGGCAGCGATAAGGGCGGAGGAGTCCTGGCTCAGATCGTAGCCCGGCGGGTTAACCACCTGCAGTTCGAGCTCGATGCCGAGGGTGAAAGGTTCAGAGGACTTAAAATCGGGTAAAGGCATGGCGCACTCCGTTGTCTGTTGTGTGTTGAGTATAGACAACGACGTGGCGCTCACTTTTCAGGGTGGTATAACTGTTAGCAGGCTTAGCGAAAAGGGGAGTGAATGATGTCTGACAATCCAACCATTGCGCTGATAGGTCCCGGTGCGATTGGGACCACCATTGCCGCGGTATTGCATGACGCGGGCCGCACGCCGCTGCTGTGCGGACGTACCGCGCATCCTGAGCTGAGTTTGCGCTACGACGAGGGGGAAACGGTGGTGCCCGGTCCGGTATTAACCGATCCGTCCATCATCACGCGCCCTGCCGATCTCGTTTTTGTGGCGGTAAAAACGACGCAAAATGCCGACAGCGCCGGGTGGCTGCGCGCCCTGTGCAATGAAAACACCGTGGTCTGCGCCCTGCAAAACGGCGTGGAGCAACAAGCCCAGCTTGAGCCGTTGGTTAGCGGCGCAGCGGTGCTGCCGTCGGTGGTCTGGTTCCCGGCGCAGCGCGAGCCGGATGCCTCCGTCTGGCTGCGGGCGAAGCCGCGCCTGACCCTGCCGGAGGTGCCGCAGGCGCAGCGGGTGGTTGAGGCGCTTCACGGAACGCGCTGCGCGGTTGATCTCTCGGCAGACTTCGCCACCGTCGCCTGGCGCAAGCTGCTGCAAAACGCGGTCGCCGGGCTGATGGTGCTGGCCAACCGACGCGCCGGGATGTTCAGGCGCGAGGATATCAGCGAGCTTGCGCTGGCCTACCTGCGCGAGGGGCTTACCGTTGCCCGCGCCGAGGGGGCGAAGCTGGATGATGGCGTGGCCCAGGAGATTCTTGCGAACTTCCTGCGTGCGCCTGAGGACCTTGGCACGTCGATACTCGCCGACCGCCAGGCGGATCGCCCGATGGAGTGGGATATCCGCAACGGCGTGATCCAGCGATACGGCCGCAAGCACGGCATTGCGGTGCCCATCAGCGAGGTAGTGGTGCCGCTGCTGGCGGCGGGGAGCGAGGGACCTGGATGAAGAAAAGACCCGGCCAATATGCGCCGGGTAACGTCTCTACTTTGCCTGACGGGCTTTCTCAGCTTTCAACTCTTCCATCGTTGCCTCCAGGATCCAGAGGCATTGAGCACCGTCTACGGTTTCCAGCAGCGCCTGGCGGGTACGCTGATAAAACGCGTCGATTTCGGCGGGTGATTTCTCTAAAGGCGGCGTGCAGACGATATCGCTGCCTACCATGTGCGGCCACTTTCCGGCATCAAGGATACGGAGCGCTTTCAGCGTGGCGTTGGTGTTTGTGGTGAGCGCTGCGGCTAAGGCATCCTCCAGCTGCTGCGCCTGCTTAACGTCAGCCGTGGCAGCCAGCGCTGGGGCTTGCTCAATCCAGTGTGCATCACCTGAGGTGATTCCATTAAGTGCTGAGGGCCAGTCAGTCCTGGATGCAATGGCTGGGACGGTAAGCGCACATAGCAGCAGTACGATCGCGTATTTCATCGCACTACCTCCAGCACGCCGCCGTCGCGAAGAATCTTACGTCTCGTTGACGGTGAGAGAATGATGCACCCCTCGGATGCAAAACCGGCGGGACCATACTTGTGGTCACCATGAATGCGGAATTCTGAGCGACCAAAACTTTCTCCCGAGGTTTGCTCAAGAATGATGGTTATCGGTCCTTTAGAATTTGAATGACCCGCGATTTTATACGTCCCGCGAGGCAGTGGCCCCAGGCCTTTCACATGCTGACGGTCCGGGTTGTTTTTATTCGTAAGAGCACCGGAATACCCGGTCTCAATTAATTTACCGTCTTTATACATCTTGCCGGTCGACTGCTCATACTTCCATCCCATAACGTTCTCCTTATGCCGTCTTGCGGTCGCTCCAGCTATCTGAATGTATGATGTTACCGTCGACATAGCGCCAGGTAATTTTTTCATACAGCAGCTCTACCAGCTCAAGATGGTTATGCTTCTCGTAGTCAGGATCTTTGATATCTAGCATCATTGGACAGACGCTGACTATCGTCACTCCCTCCATAAGGGTGGAGAAATATTCCACTTCCTGACCGGCATCGTTGATATGGTAAAACTTTACCTCTGCGGATTTTAGCTTCTGACCTGTGCTGACAGCCCTGTACAAATAGGGGCTGGAGGCGTCGATCTCTTTATCAAAAGAGTAGGGGGAATGGACGCGAAGACTTGTCGCCTTACCGGTATGTTTGTCCGTGGGCTGCATTATGCCGTGGTTCATTGCGATTATCTCGATACTTCCATCACGACCATGTATATCGACAGAGCCTTTGATATCGGCACCGCCGTCATCTTTGAGCCATAAATAAGCGGGAATAGCCATTTGTTTAAAACTCCATGTAAGGAAATACTTAAAAAAAGCCTTTTAGTTTAGTTGGTTATGTAACAAGTGCAACGCTAGCGCTTACAAAGTGGTTCGTCAATTTTTGTACGGTATGGATATTAAATGATCTTCTGTTTCGTTGATGAAAATTAAGAAATGATGAGTTTTTACGGTTTGAAACTGGATAAATCATTAATGTTTAATACGGTGGTTTTGCTTAAAATTTAATTAAGAAAATGTTGATTGAAAGTGTAATGATAAATAGTTTGGCTAATATTAGGTCTACATTTATTTGACGATTTGTTAGCTGATTAAAAAACATAACGGCTCGTCAGAATATCCGCCGTACCGTAGTTGCACGCCTGAAAACGTTTAAAGCGGTACAGCAGAAAATATTTTCCCTGATGCTTATAAGGCATTATCGCCAGTAGGCAATGCGATATCGCTAGGATCAAATCCCGCGATATTAATGGCGTGGCCGAGTGTCAGTGGAGTATCCATCACACGCACTTCCATGGTGACAAAATGCGGGTTGGGGGGAATATCTCATTGAAGATCTTTAATGCTGTCGATCATCCTTGTGAAACTCAGGCTGCGGAACAACCGCTGAAAATCCTTTCAGATGTTTACCCACGCATCTGATTGTTATCCGGGAACCCGGAAAAGATGTTGAGCCGCGATGAGGACAACTACTTTTTCGTGCTCTGCATTTACGGCGAGGCGGCCGACAGCATGCTGGCCGAATACCCTTACTTGCAAAATGAGATAGCCAAAGCACTCCAGCGTGACGTTATAGCGATAGCGCTCGTCTGATAGAACCAGTTCTGGAATGGAGGCGTCCCGCAGCAGTACGTATGATGCTCTGATGCATCACCGAAAACTGCGCCTGGTCGATGTGCTAGGACACGTCGATGTCGATTTAGAGCATGCTGTGGTGATGTCATACGTCACTTCGCCGCCTTTTATCTCATATTTGATGGCGGCGATAAGGATAGAGGAGACCTAGCTCAGATCGTAGCTCGGCGGATTAACCACCAGCAGTTCGGGTTCGATGCCGAAGGTTTAGGGAGCAGAGAATTTTTTAATCGGGTAAGGGCATGGTGTACTCCGTTGTCTGTTATGAGTTGAGTATAGACAACGGCGGAACTTGGATTTTATAGTTGAGATTGATGTTTTTTTAATCATTTTTTTGATTTGAAATAAATTTGACTGAAGTTTACATGGCTGAAACTTGAATCAGAAATACTAAATTCTTGATATACTTCATGGTATTTTTTTTATTTTTTTCTATATTAACATTGTTTTTAATATCGAGAAAAATGTAAATGACAATTGTCACCGAAATTCCTCAGACAGCAAATAGTGTCCCAGCTTCAGCTACTGCCGGTGTCCAAGCCCGTCGTATAGGGCAAAAGCTCTTCGAACGATTTGAACCTCATCTTGATACTCGAGAATGTGCGGCGGGAAGTAGCCAATATGTTGAGAAAATGACTAGTCGAGCAATCGCAGCATTTGCAATTCAGTGCTACGGAGGCACTGATGACGTCGAGGCTAGTCATGCGGTATGTGATAGTTCAAATGATGGCGGAATTGACGCAATTTACGTTTCACATGTCGAAAAAAAACTTATTTGTGTTCAAGCTAAATATAACCAAAGCGGAAATAATACTTGGTCATTAACAGATTTTCTAAGATTTAAAGATGCCTGTTCTTGCTTGCAAAGAGAGGAGTATTACAGATTTGATGAGCGTCTTTCAGCTATTTCACAGGATATTTCATTAGCTCTGGACTCTATAGATTATAAATTTTATTTTGTTATGGCACATACCGGTAAAACCGGAGCTGCAAACCAAATATTATCTGACATGCAGTCTTGGCAGTCGGAGTTAAATGATGATGCATGCGTTAATGTTAGTTCAATGTCTTCATCAGATTACCCTTTTCAGGTGCATCTTTTTTCTGCAGAAGATATTTCCAACGCAATTCAAGGACAATCATTATCAGCAATCAATCTTGAAGATGTTGAGCTTATGGAATATGGAAAAATAACAGAGCCGCATAATGCATATTTTGGAGTTGTTACTGGTGAACAGATCTCAGAGTGGTGGTCTACACATGGAACACAACTTTTTTCGAAGAATATACGTAATATACTTGGTCAAACAGATGTAAACGACTCAATAAAGAAAACCATATCAGACGAGCCGAATAATTTTTGGTTTTATAATAATGGCATAACGGTATTGGTTCGAGAGGCTAGTCCACATCGAAGAAATACATCCGATAACGCACGAGGCCTTTTTACGTTTCATGACATAAGTATCATTAATGGTGCTCAAACAGTTAGCTCGATAGGCCTCATTTCCAAACAGCACGATTTATCAGAAGAGTATCTTAGAAGTATAAAGTTACAGGCTAGATTTATCGTTACAGATGATAATGATTTAGTGAAAAATATCACTCGAGCAAATAACCATCAGAACCGTGTTTTAGGTAGGGATTTTGCCTCCCAAGAAAGTGAACAGGTTAGGCTTAACAAGGATTTGATTGTTGAAGGATACGTTTATCAGCTATTGAGAACTAATGAAATACAAGTAAGTAGCGAGAAAGTTATAACGATTGATGAAGCGTTAAATGCTTTGGTTTGTGCAAATGGTACACCAAGTGCAGTTGTAACTTTAAAATCACAACGTGGTAAATTCTTTGAAAATCTTGATGGCTCGTTATATCGCTCAACTTTTAATTCTTCTGTGTCTGGTGTAAAAGTAATAAATGTGGTTAATTTCAATAAAATTATTGAACGGAAAGTTCATGAAAAACTCGCCAGTATAAATAGACAAAGGGATAAGAAACTTTACGGAATCTTAACTCATGGTAATAGATATTTATCTGCTATGATGTTCAAGTTAGATGATGCATGGAAAGCTCGGTCTATTGCAATATATGATGAGGATGAAATTGACCGTAAATTCAATGCTCTTACTAGTACTACGGAAATTTATCTCACACATTTCCATGATGGTGCTTATCTGGCAAGGTTGTTTACAAATGTAGAAAAAACAACAGCAACTATGAGTTACATTCAAAGCTCTTTAGTTCATTTGGAAAGCTAGTTGGGATAAAGAAATACTGGTTTTAGTGACCAGTATTTCGTGTTCCGAAAGATTTAAAATTAATAATCTTTTATTTAATCTTATGTGTAAATAATCCCTCACTTTCTTCGGGATATAATTGAGCGACATAAGTGTGAAATGTTTTCTGAGAGATTCTACCTTAGGAAAATATAAAACGTATATAGTAACTACTTACTTTTGATCTCTGTAATATACGGCTCCTTCACAAACTCCGCCAATAGCCAGACCATATCATGCAGCAGTCCGGTGAGTTCTTTCGCCACGCTCGCAGGCAGTGTTCCGCCCATCACCGCCAGCGTTAACGCCACGGCATAGTCCACTTGCAGCGTCGTCTCCTGCCAGCAGTCCGGTACACAGGAAACAATCTTCTCACCAGCGATTAGCTGTTCAACAAGATACGCCGGGAGTTCAGCATCGCAGCATTCACGCAGCCGTTTCAACACAGCCAGCAATCGCTTACAGAGCATGGCAAACGTCACTGCGTCGTCAGTTTCCACCAGAACGCTGACATACGCAGTGCAGGCATCGGCCAGTTCAAAAAGATCCGCAGAATCGGAAACTGAAGTGTTGATGAGGTGATGAACTGCGCTTTCCTCTGAGAGCGCGTAAGAAAATCCTGGGGTAGTCGCCATTTAGCATCCTCTTTGTCTAAAAAAACGTCATGTTATGCTAACGGGTTCCTACGCCCGGTTACGGATGTGCCGCAACGCAGGCACTTTACGACTGCGAAGAAGGGATGAAAAGGGATAACCCTGAATTACATAAGGTTGCTTGCAGGTTTGCGAGGCGGCTTCCAGAAAGGCATTGCCGGGCACCGTCGCACTGACGCTACCCCTCGCTCATCATCCCCAAAAACCGCTTCACCGTCCGCGAGCGTTCAAACCGCCGCCAGCAGAGCGCGATATCGGTGTAGAGCTCCGGCGAGTTCAGCGCATGATAGGTGACATTCGGCGGTGAAATGGCCGCCATGGATTTCGGCACCAGGGCAAACCCGCCGCCCGCGGAAACCATGCTCAGGGAGGAGGAGAGCTGCGACGACTGCAGCGCGTGCTGCACGTCAATCCCGGCCCGCTCGCAGCAGCCGTGCACCCGGTCGTACAGGCCCGGCGCGACCTCCTGCGGGAACAGCACCACCGGCGTATCCCGAAGCTGATCTAACGCCAGCGAACCGCACGCCGCCAGCGGATGATCGCGATGCAGCGCCACCACCATCGGCTCCCGGTCGAGGATTTTTATTTCGAACATCTTGCTGCTCTCGCAGGGCAGGCGCACGAAAGCGATATCCAGCTCACCTTCCGCCAGCATCGTCGTCAGCGAGGACATATTGGCTTCCACCTGGTGAACCTGCACCGCCATGTTCTGCACCTGAAACTGGCGAATCAGCGCGAAAATTTTGGGGTGGAAAGCGTCGGAGCTGGTGATGCCAATCGACAGGTTGCCGTTCAGCCCGCGCGCGATGCCGCGGGCTTTCTCCAGCGCGGCATCGCTCAGCGCCAGAATTTTACAGGCGTCCTCGTAGAATGCCTCTCCCGCTTCGGTCAGCTCCACGCCACGCGTCAGGCGCCTGAACAGCGGCGTGCCCACTTCCTCTTCGAGCCGTTTGATCTGCTGACTCAGAGGAGGCTGTGAAATACCCAGCGCTTCGGCCGCCCGGGTGAAGTGTCGCTCGCGTGCAACCGCGACAAAATACCGCAGATAACGAAGTTCCATATCTAAAACGTCTCAAACCAGCATGGTTTCTATATTGGAACTCTCTGCTGAATCGGGTCAACATTTATTTAACCTTTCTAAATAAAGTTGAAGAGGACGAGCACGATGATGCATTCATCTGCCTGCGACTGTGAGGCGAGTTTGTGCGAGACCCTGCGCGGGTTCTCCGCCCAGCATCCTGACAGCGTGATCTACCAGACATCGCTAATGAGCGCCCTGCTAAGCGGCGTGTACGAAGGGGAGACGACGATCGCCGACCTGCTGGCACACGGTGATTTTGGTCTCGGCACCTTTAACGAGCTGGACGGTGAAATGATTGCCTTCAGCAGCCAGGTGTACCAGCTGCGCGCCGACGGCAGCGCCCGGGCCGCGAAGCCGGAGCAGAAAACGCCGTTCGCGGTGATGACCTGGTTCCAGCCGCAGTACCGCAAAACCTTCGATGCGCCGGTCAGCCGCCAGCAGATCCACGACGTCATCGACCAGCAGATCCCCTCCGACAACCTGTTCTGCGCGCTGCGGATTGACGGTAACTTCCGCCACGCCCACACCCGCACGGTGCCGCGACAGAAGCCGCCGTACCGGGCGATGACCGACGTGCTGGACGACCAGCCGGTGTTCCGCTTTAACCAGCGCGAAGGGGTGCTGGTCGGGTTCCGCACGCCGCAGCACATGCAGGGCATTAACGTGGCCGGGTATCACGAGCATTTCATCACCGACGACCGCCAGGGCGGGGGACATCTGCTCGACTACCAGCTGGAGAGCGGCGTGCTCACCTTCGGTGAAATTCACAAGCTGATGATTGACCTGCCCGCCGACAGCGCATTTTTACAGGCCAACCTGCACCCCAGCAACCTTGATGCGGCTATCCGCGCCGTCGAAAACTAACAGGAGTACTACCGTGAACAGTGAGAAACAGTCACGTCAGTGGGCGCACGGCGCCGATATGGTTGTCGGCCAGCTGGAAGCGCAGGGCGTGAAGCAGGTGTTCGGCATACCGGGGGCGAAAATCGACAAGGTGTTTGATTCCCTGCTGGACTCCTCCATCGAGATTATTCCGGTGCGCCACGAGGCCAACGCGGCGTTTATGGCGGCGGCGGTGGGGCGGCTGACCGGCAAGGCCGGGGTGGCGCTGGTCACCTCCGGGCCGGGCTGTTCGAACCTGAGCACCGGCATCGCCACCGCCAACAGCGAGGGTGACCCGGTGGTGGCGCTGGGCGGGGCGGTGAAGCGGGCGGATAAAGCCAAGCTGGTGCACCAGAGCATGGACACCGTCGCCATGTTCAGCCCTGTCACCAAATACGCCGTGGAGGTCAGTTCGCCGGACGCGATTGCCGAGGTGGTATCGAACGCGTTTCGCGCCGCCGAGCACGGCAGGCCGGGGGGCGCGTTCGTCAGCCTGCCGCAGGATATTGTCGACCAGCCCGCGACGGGCGCGATTTTGCCCGCCAGCGGTCCGGCGCTGATGGGCCCGGCACCGGAGTCCGCGATTAACGACGTGGCGAAGCTTATCGAAAACGCCAAAAACCCGGTCATCTTACTCGGCCTGATGGCCAGCCAGCCTGCGAACAGCGCCGCGCTGCGCAAGCTGCTGGAGAAAAGCCGCATTCCGGTCACCAGCACCTATCAGGCCGCCGGGGCGGTGAACCAGGAGCACTTCACCCGCTTTGCCGGACGCGTCGGCCTGTTCAACAACCAGGCGGGCGACCGGCTGCTGCATCTGGCGGACCTGATTATCTGCATCGGCTACAGCCCGGTGGAGTACGAGCCGTCCATGTGGAACAGCGGTGACGCCACGCTGGTGCACATTGACGTGCTGCCGGCCTATGAAGAACGCAATTATGTACCGGATCTGGAGCTGGTGGGGGACATCGCCGAAACGCTGAACCTGCTCGCTAACCGGATCGATCGTAAGCTGGAGCTGAGCCAGCGTGCGTCAGAAATTCTGGTCGATCGCCAGCATCAGCGGGATCTGCTCGACCGCCGCGGCGCCTCGCTCAACCAGTTTGCCCTGCACCCGCTGCGCATCGTGCGCGCCATGCAGGACATTGTGAACAGCGACGTGACGCTCACCGTCGACATGGGCAGCTTCCACATCTGGATCGCCCGCTACCTCTACAGCTTCCGCGCGCGTCAGGTGATGATCTCCAACGGTCAGCAGACCATGGGCGTCGCGCTGCCGTGGGCGATTGGCGCGTGGCTGGTCAACCCGGGCCGCAAGGTTGTGTCAGTCTCCGGTGACGGCGGTTTTTTACAGTCCAGCATGGAGCTGGAAACCGCGGTGCGCCTCAACGCCAACGTGCTGCACATCATCTGGGTGGATAACGCCTACAACATGGTGGCGATTCAGGAAGAGAAAAAATACCAGCGTCTTTCCGGCGTGGAGTTTGGCCCGGTCGACTTCAAAGCCTATGCCGACGCGTTCGGCGCGAAGGGCTTCGCCGTGGAGAGCGCCGAGGCGCTGGAGCCGACGCTTCGCGCGGCAATGGATGTCGACGGCCCGGCCGTGGTGGCTATTCCCGTCGACTACAGCGATAACCCGCTGCTGATGGGCCAGCTCCATCTCAGCCAGATTTTGTGAATCAATATAAGGACAGAGAAATGCAAAAAGTGGCTCTCGTAACAGGCTCAGGCCAGGGGATTGGTAAAGCGATTGCGCTTCGCCTGGTGAAAGACGGCTTTGCCGTCGCCATCGCAGACTATAACGTTGAGACGGCAAGAGCCGTCGCAGATGAAATTATCCGCAACGGCGGTAACGCCGTCGCCGTGAAGGTCGACGTCTCTGACCGCGAACAGGTGTTTGCCGCGGTGGAGAAAGCCCGCACCGCGCTGGGTGGCTTCAACGTCATCGTTAACAACGCCGGGGTAGCGCCGTCTACGCCCATCGAATCCATCACGCCGGAGATTGTCGACAAGGTCTACAACATCAACGTGAAAGGGGTGATCTGGGGCATTCAGGCTGCCATCGACGCGTTTCGCAAAGAGGGGCACGGCGGGAAAATCATCAACGCCTGCTCCCAGGCGGGCCACACCGGCAACCCGGAGCTGGCGGTATACAGCTCCAGCAAGTTTGCGGTTCGCGGCCTGACCCAGACCGCCGCGCGAGACCTCGCGCCGCTGGGGATCACCGTGAACGCCTACTGCCCGGGCATCGTCAAAACGCCGATGTGGGCGGAAATTGACCGTCAGGTGTCTGAGGCGGCAGGCAAACCGCTCGGCTACGGGACCGAAACTTTTGCCAAACGCATTACGCTTGGCCGTCTGTCCGAGCCGGAAGATGTGGCCGCCTGCGTCTCATACCTGGCTGGCCCGGATTCCGACTACATGACCGGTCAGTCGCTCTTAATTGATGGTGGAATGGTGTTTAATTAAATTCTAATAAGCTCTGACATGAGTTTTCCCCTGCCTCCGTGCAGGGGCTTTTTTTTGTCTCCTCCGCCATTGTGCATTACACTGCGCGCTGCAAAACTTTAGTCATTACGATCTGACAGGCGGTAACAGCGATGAACGGTACAATCACAACGTGGTTTAAAGATAAAGGCTTCGGATTTATCAAAGATGAAAACGGCGACAACCGCTATTTTCATGTGATTAAGGTCGCGAACCCCGATCTGATTAAAAAAGACGCTGCGGTGACCTTCGAGCCAACCACCAACAACAAAGGCCTCTCCGCCTACGCGGTGAAGGTGATCCCCGAAAGTAAGCACCTCTATATTGCGGGCGAGCGCGTGAAGCTCACCTCGATCAAATCCTTCGTGGTGTTCAGCGAAGAAGAGCCCGTTGATACCAAAATCGACAAAGAGAACGCGGTGCTGTCGGTGGGGCTGCTGATGAACAGCATCAAACCAAAATCCGACAAAAAGCCGGGCGAAATGCGTACGGTGAAGAAGCTGGCGATCACCACCTTCCAGAACACGACGATGATCTTTACCGAAGATGAAATCGATATCGACGCTACGGTTAAGCTGCTGAAGTAATCTTATGCCGGGCGGCGGTTCCGCCTGACCCGGCCTGCAAATCCTCCCTTTTCGCCCGCTTTTTAACCTGCTATAACAAACTCCTTACCTTTCAGGGAGTCATCGCCGTGCCCGAAATCAATCAACATGGTCAAACCGTTAACGATATCGTCCCGGACTGGAAATGCGCCCGGGTCTTAACCCGCACCCCGCTCACCGGTCAGTATTGCCGTCTGGAGCCGCTGGACGCCGATCGTCACTCGGCTGATTTATACGAGGCCTACGCGCTGGGTGATGACAGCGACTGGACGTGGCTTGCCAGCACCCAGCCTGAAAGTGTGGAAGCCACCGCGCACTGGGTGCTCGGCAAGGTGATGGATGACGATCTGGTCCCGTTTGCGGTAATCGATTTACGCACTGAAAAAGCGGTAGGGCTGGTCAGCTACATGGCGATTGAGCGGTTTCAGGGATCGGTGGAAATCGGCCACGTTACCTGGTCGCGCAGGATGAAAGGCACCCGCATCGGCACCGAAGCGGTGTGGCTGCTGTTGAAAAATGCCTTTGAGCACAAGTACCGTCGGCTTGAGTGGAAGTGCGATTCGATGAACACCGCCTCACGCAGCGCGGCGGAACGGCTGGGCTTCGTCTGGGAAGGGCGCCTGCGCCAGAAGCTGGTGCGTAAGGGGCGTAACCGCGACAGCGATATGCTCTCTATTATTGACGGCGAATGGCCGCAAAGGGATGCGGAGCTGCGCGCCTGGCTGGCGGCGGAGAATTTTGACGCCCAGGGGCAGCAGATTACGCGGCTGGAGGCGTTTCGTTTATAAGCTTTATATGTAGGGTACAGCGTAAACGCGCGGTTAATCCGCGGAAATTACGATTTCAATCAGATTGGTTTTTCCTGACAGCAGCCCGCGGGCTACCGCTTCGGCGATGTCTGCGGCATCGGTTATCCGACAGCAGTGAATGCCCATGGCGGTGCCCAGGGACTGGAAGTCAATGTGCGGATTAATCAGATCCATTCCGATAAAGCGCCCCAGTTGCGTCGAGCTGTAGCCCGGCTGGCCCTTCATAAAGTTTTTAAGAACGTTGTACTCCAGGTTATTCATCACAATGAAGGTAACCGGCAGATTTTCGTGTGCCGCCGTCCAGAGCGCCTGCGGTGAATACAGTGAGGCGCCGTCGCCCATCAGGCAGACTACCGGCTCGCGGCCCAGCCCCAGCGAGTGACCCACCGCCGCAGGCATACCCCAGCCCAGACCGCCGCCGCGCATGAAATAGTAGCGCTGGTGCTGCTGGTCGGAAATAAAACGCCGGACATGTCTCGCGGTGGCAATTGCTTCATCAACAATGGTGGTGCCCGGCGGAACGGCTTTGATGACTTCATAGGCCGCCACCATCGGTGAAATGGCCGGGCGCAGCCTCTCTGCCGACAGGCGTTCTTCCTGCTGCTGCCACTCTTTTTCTCGTTCGCTGAGCGCTGTTTTAAGCAGCTGCTGATGAACCAGTTTGCCTGCCACCCGGCGTTGCTCAAGCTTCGGTAACAGTGCCTCCAGAGAGAGTTTGATATCCCCCATCACCGAGAGGCGGGTGGCGTAGGTGCGGCCCAGCTCGTTCATGTCGGCCGAAAGCTGGTAAACCGCGCACGTTCCCGGAATCGCGTCCCCTTCGCTGTATAAGATGGTGATCAGGCTTCTGCCGCCGATGATAAAGACGGCGTCGTAGGCGTTAACGATGCTGGCGATTTCGCAGGCGGTAGTGGGCATGTTGCCGCGCCAGAGCGCGTGTTGGGTGGGAAAGGGAAGGTTCAACGGCCAGGAGGAGCCGTAGACGTGAGCGCCCAGGTTTTCCGCCAGCTCGACAATCTCCTGCGTCGAGCCGCTGGAGTGAACCTCATCCCCCGCCACAATCATGATCCTGCCGGGCGTAACCTGGCTCAGCTCCTCCGCCAGCTCGTCCAGCGAGCCCGCGACGGTGTGATAGTTCACTTTGGATGCCGTTTGTATCCCGGCATCGCTGAGCTCTTCCATCACGTTCATCGGCAGTGAGAGCAATACGGGACCGGCGGGAGGATAACTGGCAGCGTGGAATGCACGACGCACCAGCACCGGAAGCTGGTCGGCGCTGGTGACCTCCTGCGCCCATTTCATGACCGGGGAACCGATGGAAACAATGTCATCATACAGGAGCGGGTCACGCACGTAGTGGCGCGTATCCTGTTGCCCGACGGTGACCACCAGCGGGGTTTTCATGATCCGCGAGTTAATGAGATTCCCCATGCCGTGCCCGAGACCGCTGGCGGTATGCAAATTGATAAAGCCCGTTTTGCCAGAGGCTTTTGCGTAGCCGTCGGCTATGGCGACCACGCTGCTCTCCTGGAGCGCCAGAATATAGTGAATGTTTTCATGCCGGAGCAGGGCATCAATCAGCGGAAGTTCGGTGGTGCCGGGGTTGCCAAAAATATATTCCACGCCTTCACTCTCCAGCACTTCAAGGAGAATGTCGGCACCTGTTCGCATATTTAAATCTGATAAGGACGTTAATGACTTAATCATAATGACACCTCATTCAGCGTTATTTAAGGCATGCTAAAATTCTTCCTGCGTGGGTCGGACGATAATTTCATTTACATCAACATCATCAGGCTGTTCGATAGCAAATAATACGGCCCGCGCAATGGCGTCTGCCGGAATAGCCTGCTTATAAAATTCATGGAGGAATTTTTTACTCTCTTCGTCAGAACTGCCGAATTGCAGTTCGCTTTCGACCGCACCGGGGGAAATAAGCGTTGTGCGGACCGTTTTACCAACCTCCTGGCGTAAGCCTTCGCTCAGCGCGCGGACGGCGAATTTCGTGGCGCTGTAGACCACGCCGCCGGGGGCAAGCACCTTAATTCCGGCCACCGAGGCAACGTTAATAAAATGTCCGCCGCCCTGACGCTGGAACACCGGTAACGCCGCCGCTATGCCATATAAAACGCCTTTGAGATTGGTATCGATCATCTGGTCCCACTCGTCGGTCTTGCGCTCGCTGATGGGGGCGATAGCCATAAAGCCCGCGTTGTTGATCAGCACGTCGACGCGTTGGTATGCGGCAACCGCAGCGTCAATCGCGTGCTGGACCTCCTCCTGACGGGTCACGTCCGCCTTAACGGCGATCGCCTGGCCGCCCTGCTGGACGATGCGATCCACCAGGGCGTTAACTCTGTCCAGGCGACGCGCCACCAGCACCAGCGAAAAGGACTTATTCGCTAAATACAGGGCAATAGCCTGACCTATACCGCTGCTGGCGCCGGTGATAACAACAACTTTGTTTGCACTATTATTCATGATCTTATCTCGCCGTTGAGTGATGCAAAAATAAAGGCGGGGGGGAATTAAAGAATAATGACGTTTTCTTTAATTTCAGGTTTAAATATATTGTATATTTCGAATGGAAAAACATTCGATTAAACATAGTTGAATTGCGGGAACAGTGTCAACAGACTTTTAAATGAACAAAATAATTGCCGGGTAATATTTATTTCTTATAGGTATCGAAAAATATTATCGTAATGAAGGGATGTATTGAAAACCCTCTCCTTTTACGGAGAGGGCAGAATATTAAACGTTCTGTAATGCCTGACGTACCGGCGCACCGTTCGCCACATAATACGCCACCGTGCTCTTCGCCAGCGGCTCGCGCCCGCGAATGGCGTCAGCAATTTTTTCACCGATCATAATGGTGGTGGCGTTCAGGTTGCCGGTAATAATCTGCGGCATGATCGACGCATCCACCACGCGCAGCCCTTCCAGCCCGTGAACGCGGCCTTCGCCGTCGACCACCGCCATTTCGTCGTAGCCCATCTTGCAGGTGCCGCAAGGGTGGAACGCGGTTTCCGCGTGGTTACGCACGAACTCGTCCAGCTGTTCGTCGGTCTGGCACTCAATCCCAGGGCTGATTTCCCGGCCGCGATATTTGTCCAGCGCAGGCTGGTGCATGATTTCGCGGGTGATGCGGATCGCGTCGCGGAACTCCTGCCAGTCCTGCTCGTGGGACATATAGTTGAACAGGATCGCCGGATGCTGGTGCGGATCGCGAGATTTAATGCGCACGTGCCCGCGGCTCGGGGAGCGCATGGAGCCGACGTGGCACTGGAAGCCGTGCTCTTTTACCGCGTTCGAACCGTTGTAGTTAATCGCCACCGGCAGGAAGTGGTACTGAATGTTCGGCCACTCGAACTCTTCGCGGCTGCGGATAAACCCGCCTGCTTCGAAGTGGTTGCTCGCGCCCACGCCGGTGCCGCCAAACAGCCACTCGGCGCCGATCTTCGGCTGGTTCCACCACTGCAGGGCAGGGTAGAGGGAGACCGGCTCTTTACACGCGTACTGGAGGTACATCTCCAGGTGATCCTGCAGGTTTTCACCCACGCCGGGCAGGTCGTGCACCAGCGGGATATCGAACTTCTTCAGCAGTTCCGCGCTGCCCACGCCGGAGCGCTGGAGGATCTGCGGGGAGGCAATGGCCCCCGCGCACAGCAGGACCTCTTTGTTCGCCGTCGCGTTGGACGGGATGGTGCTTTCGCCCTCCAGCCACTCGACGCCCACGGCGCGCTTGCCGTCAAAAATAATGCGATCGGTCGTGGCGTGGGTGCGGATGGTCAGGTTCGGACGCTGCTTCGCCTGGTCCAGATAGCCGCGCGCGGTGCTGGCGCGTCGGCCCTGCGGCGTGACCGTGCGGTCCATCGGGCCAAAGCCTTCCTGCTGGTAGCCGTTCAGATCGTCGGTGCGCGGGTAGCCCGCCTGCACGCCCGCTTCCACCATCGCCTCAAACAGCGGGTTCACGCCCGGCTTCGAGGTGGTAACGCTCACCGGACCGTCGCCGCCGTGGTAGTCGTTCGGCCCCACGTCGCGCGTCTCCGCCTTGCGGTAGTAGGGCAGGCAGTTGAGGTAGCTCCAGTGCTCCAGACCCGGTTCTTTCGCCCAGTTGTCCAGATCCATCGCGTTACCGCGCACGTAGCACATGCCGTTGATGAGCGACGAACCGCCCAGCCCTTTTCCGCGCCCGCACTCCATGCGGCGGTTGTTCATGAATGGTTCAGGCTCGGTTTCGTACGCCCAGTTGTAGCGCTTGCCCTGCAGCGGGAACGCCAGCGCGGCGGGCATCTGGGTGCGGAAGTCAAAGCGGTAGTCCGGCCCGCCCGCCTCAAGCAGCAGGACGGTGGTGTTTGGATCTTCGGTCAGCCGTGTAGCAAGGACGTTGCCGGCAGAGCCGGCCCCGATAATGATGTAGTCAAAGTGCAAATAAACCTCCCGGTTAAAATATGGACTGGAATTTACCCATCTCAACCTGGATGGACTTCACCTGGGTATAGCTCTGCAGCGTCATCACGCCGTTCTCGCGGCCAATGCCGGAGTGCTTGTAGCCCCCGACCGGCATCTCCGCGGCGGATTCACCCCAGGTGTTGATCCAGCAGATGCCCGCTTCGAGCTGATGAATCGCGCCGTGCGCGCGGTTCAGGTCGGCGGTGACGATGCCCGCCGCCAGACCGTAGTCGATGTCGTTGGCGCGGCGAATGGCTTCTTCATCGCTTTCATAGGTGAGGATGGACATCACCGGGCCGAAGATCTCTTCGCGCACGATGGTCATCTCGTCGGTGCAGTCGGTAAACACGGTCGGGGCAACCCACGCGCCGTTGTCAAAGCCTTCGCCCTTCAGCACGTCGCCGCCGCACAGCACGCGTGCGCCTTCCTCTTTGCCTTTGGCGATGTAGCGCAGCACGCTGTCGCGGTGCGGGAAGCTGACCATCGGGCCGAAGTTGGTCTTTTCATCGAACAGATCGCCCGCGCGGATGCGGCCCACGCGCTCAGCGATTTTTTGCTCAAACTCGGCCTTAAACTTCGCGGGCACGAACACGCGGGTGCCGTTGGTGCATACCTGGCCGGAGCTGAAGAAGTTCGCCATCATGGCGATGTCTGCCGCGAGATCCAGATCCGCATCGTCAAAAATAATCAGCGGAGATTTGCCGCCCAGCTCCATAGTCACCTCCTTCAGGGACGAGGCCGCCGAGTTGGCCATCACCTTTTTGCCGCTGGCGACGCCGCCGGTGAAGGAGACTTTGGCAATGCCCGGATGCTCGGTAAGGTACTGGCCGGTCTCCGCGCCAACGCCCGGCAGAACGTTAAACACGCCGTCCGGCAGGCCCGCTTCGGTGTAGATTTCCGCAAGCTTCAGCGCGGTGAGCGGGGTGACCTCGCTCGGCTTGAAGATCATCGCGTTGCCCGCCGCCAGAGCCGGGGCGGATTTCCACAGGGCGATCTGGATCGGGTAGTTCCACGCGCCGATGCCCGCCACCACGCCCAGCGGCTCGCGGCGGGTGTAGACGAACGAGGTCTCACGCAGCGGGATCTGGCTGCCTTCCAGCGCCGGGATCAGCCCCGCGTAGTACTCCAGCACGTCCGCGCCGGTGACGATATCCACGGTTGAGGTTTCGGAATACGCTTTACCGGTGTCGAGGGTCTCAAGCGTTGCCAGCTCGTCGTTGCGCTCGCGCAGGATATCGACGGCGCGACGCAGGATGCGCGAGCGCTCCATGGCGGTCATCGCCGCCCAGATTTTTTGCCCGCGCTGTGCGCTTTCCACGGCGCGGTCGACGTCTTCGCGCCCGGCGGCCTGTACGCTCGCCAAAACTTCACCGTTGGCCGGGTTGATGGTCTCGAAGGTGCGACCGCTGGTGGCGGATATATAACCACCATTGATATAAAGCTGCTGTTCTGCCATTCGGGACATAAATTCTCCTCGGTTATTCGGTCGGTAAATGCTGGCTGATAAAGTGGCTGGTGAGCGACTGCGCCAGGGTCTTGTCCAGCGGCTTGCCGCTCAGCGCGGCGCGCAGCCACAGCCCGTCGATCAGCGCCGCCAGCCCGTAGCCCGCCTCTTCAGCCTGTTCACGCGGCAGCTCGCGGCGGAACTCGTAGACCAGATTTGAGAGTAAACGGCGACTGCTCACCTGCTGCAGGCGGTAGAGCATCGGCTGGTGCATGCTGCTTGCCCAGAAGGCCAGCCAGGCCTTCATCGCCGCGCCGCTTACCTGGGTTTCATCGAAGTTGCCGGCGACAATCGCCTGCAATCGCTGCTCTGCGCTGCCGCCCGGCAGGGCGCGTAGGCGGCTTAATACCGCGTCGCGCAGCTGGCCGGTGATGTCGCGCATGGTCGCTTCCAGCAGACCGTTTTTGTCTTTGAAGTAGTGACTGATGATCCCCGTGGACACGCCCGCCCGACGGGCGATTTGCGCGATGGTCGCGTCATGCATGCCCACTTCATTTATTGCTTCCAGCGTGGCGTCGATAAGCTGCCTGCGCCGGATCGGCTGCATTCCCACTTTGGGCATTTTTGCCACTCCATTCATCAGCGTTGGTTATATATTAAAGCGGTTTTTGATTGGACGTTCAATATAAAATGTGTCTTAATTGTTGCGGATTTGGATTTTAATAGTTACAAAAACAGTGAGGATACTGGATGACAGACCTTTCACAGGACAGAGAAAAAGACAAAATCAACCCGGTCGTTTTTTATACTTCCGCCGGGCTGATTTTGTTGTTTTCCCTGACGACGATCTTCTTTCGTGATTTTTCTGCCGAGTGGATTGGGCGCACCCTGAACTGGGTGTCGAAGACCTTCGGCTGGTACTACCTGCTGGCCGCGACGCTCTATATAGTCTTCGTGGTGTGCATTGCCTGCTCGCGCTTCGGTTCGGTGAAGCTCGGGCCAGAGCAATCCAAGCCCGAGTTCAGCCTGCTGAGCTGGGCCGCGATGCTGTTTGCCGCGGGCATCGGCATCGACCTGATGTTCTTCTCCGTAGCCGAACCGGTCACGCAGTATATGCAGCCGCCGGAAGGGGCAGGGCAGACGATGGAGGCCGCGCGCCAGGCGATGGTCTGGACGCTGTTCCACTACGGCCTGACGGGATGGTCGATGTACGCCCTGATGGGCATGGCGCTCGGATACTTTAGCTATCGTTATAATTTGCCCCTCACCATCCGCTCCGCGCTTTATCCGATTTTCGGTAAAAAGATTAACGGCCCGATTGGTCACAGCGTCGACATTGCGGCGGTGATCGGCACCATCTTCGGTATTGCGACAACGCTCGGGATTGGCGTGGTGCAGCTCAACTACGGGCTGAGCGTGCTGTTTGACATCCCGGATTCGATGGCGGCCAAAGCGGCGCTGATTGCGCTGTCGGTGATTATCGCCACCATTTCGGTGACCTCCGGCGTGGATAAGGGCATCCGCGTGCTCTCCGAGCTGAACGTGGCGCTGGCGCTGGGCCTGATCCTGTTTGTGCTGTTTATGGGTGACACCTCGTTCCTGCTCAATGCCTTAGTGCTGAACGTGGGCGACTACGTGAACCGCTTTATGGGCATGACGCTGAACAGCTTCGCCTTCGACCGCCCGGTGGAGTGGATGAACAACTGGACGCTGTTCTTCTGGGCGTGGTGGGTGGCATGGTCGCCGTTTGTCGGCCTGTTCCTGGCGCGCATTTCGCGCGGGCGCACCATCCGTCAGTTCGTGATGGGCACGCTGATTATCCCGTTCACCTTTACCCTGCTGTGGCTGTCGATTTTCGGCAACAGCGCGCTGCATGAAATTATCCACGGCAATGCGACCTTCGCGCAGGAGGCGATGGCGCACCCGGAGCGCGGCTTCTACAGCCTGCTGGCCCAGTATCCGGCGTTTACCTTTAGCGCCTCCGTGGCGACCATCACCGGCCTGCTGTTCTACGTCACCTCGGCGGACTCCGGCGCGCTGGTGCTGGGGAACTTCACCTCGAAGCTCAAAGACATCAACAGCGACGCGCCGAACTGGCTGCGCATCTTCTGGTCCGTCGCCATCGGCCTGCTGACGCTCGGGATGCTAATGACCAACGGCATTTCGGCGCTGCAAAACACCACGGTGATCATGGGCCTGCCGTTCAGCTTCGTCATCTTCTTCGTGATGGCCGGGCTGTATAAATCGCTCAAGGTGGAAGACTACCGCCGCGTCAGCGCCAGCCGCGACACCGCCCCGCGTCCGATGGGCGCGCAGGACAGGCTGAGCTGGAAGAAACGCCTCTCGCGCCTGATGAACTACCCGGGCACGCGCTACACCAAACAGATGATGGAAACCGTCTGCTACCCGGCGATGGAAGAGGTGGCGCAGGAGCTGAAGCTGCGCGGTGCGTACGTGGAGCTGAAAAACCTGCCGCCGGAAGAGGGCGAGACCCTGGGGCACCTGGATCTGCTGGTGCACATGGGCGACGAGCAGAACTTTGTCTATCAGATCTGGCCGCAGCAGTATTCCGTGCCCGGGTTTACCTACCGGGCGCGCAGCGGTAAGTCGACCTACTACCGGCTGGAAACCTTCCTGCTCGAAGGCAGCCAGGGGAATGATTTGATGGACTACAGCAAGGAGCAGGTGATAACGGACATTCTGGACCAGTATGAGCGGCACCTGAACTTTATCCATCTGCACAGGGAAGCGCCGGGAAATAGCGTGATGTTCCCGGATGCCTAAACGAATTCTTAAAATATCTTTTCACTGTATATAAATACAGTTATTTGGCGCAGCATTACTCAAGGAAGAGTAACCATGCAGCAAGAGCCTGGTGCTGAAGCATTCGGGCTTTTGCTGCGTTTAGGGAAGGAACTATGGATGAGTCATGCGATAGAGTTTATCGAAACATCACTCTTTACCCGACAGATAAAAAACATTGCTACGGATGATGAATTAAAGGATCTGCAAAAGGAACTTATTGCCTGGCCTGATAAAGGCGACCTGATCCAGCAGACGGGTGGTTTACGTAAAATAAGGATGGCGGCAGGCTCAAAGGGAAAGAGAGGGGGTATCAGAGTGATTTACTTTCTGGCCACGGAGGAGGTGATCTATTTCATTATGGCCTATCCAAAATGCATAAAGGACAGCCTGACAGAAGCAGAGAAAGCAGAACTTAAAAAGCTGACTTCCATTCTGAAAAATACTGCTTCAAATGCCGTGAATGAAAGGTGTACTATGTACCCCAATCAGGCAGGGGGAGGCTGAAAATGAGTATCTTCGATGATTTAAAATCTTCGCTTGAAGAGGCGGTTGAGATCCATAGCGGAAGAAAAGCCGCTTCCCGAGTCACCCGCTATGAAGTTGCAGATGTGCGCGCCATCAGAGAGCAGCTCAATATCACGCAAAGCGAAATGGCGAAGGCGCTTGGCACGAGCGTCGATACGATAAAAAGCTGGGAGTCCAAACGCCGCAATCCAACCGGGCTGGCGGCAAAGGTACTCAATGTGATTCGGGAGAATCCTGCATTTTATAAGGCACTTGCCGGACAGTGAGTCGCCATTATGCCGGGTGGCGCTGCGCTTACCCGGCCTTCAAAACTGCTTTTCCGTAGGCCTGATAAGCGAAGCGCCATCAGGCACGCCCTTCATTGACACAACTTTAATGATAACTATTTTCATTTAAATATAGCCTGTGCTATACCTTATAGCACGGGCTAATTTTGCTTTGAATTTAATCACCTCTGGAGACTTCCGCGATGCACCCACTGCAAGGATTGAAGCGTCTGTTGCTCGGCGCGCTGCTTATGACTGCGACCACCACCGGCACGCAGGCGGCTGAAAAGTTTCAGGTCATCACCACCTTTACCGTTATCGCCGATATGGCGAAAAACGTGGCGGGTGACGCCGCAGACGTGACCTCCATTACTAAGCCGGGTGCGGAAATCCACGAATACCAGCCCACGCCGGGGGATATTAAACGCGCGCAGAAGGCGCAGCTGATCCTGGCGAACGGCATGAATCTGGAACTGTGGTTCCAGCGTTTTTATCAGCACCTGAACGGCGTACCGGAGGTGATTGTCACCAAAGGCATTACGCCGATGGGCATCAGCGAGGGGCCGTACGACGGCAAGCCCAACCCGCACGCGTGGATGTCGCCGGACAACGCCCTGATCTACGTCGACAACATTCGCGACGCGCTGGTGAAGTACGATCCGGCCAACGCGCAGACGTATCAGCGCAACGCGGAAGCCTACAAGCAGAAGATCGTCTCCACCCTTGAACCGCTGCGTAAGCAGGTCGCGGAGATCCCGGAAGACAAGCGCTGGATGGTCACCAGCGAAGGGGCGTTCTCTTATCTGGCGCGGGATCTGGGCCTGAAAGAGCTATACCTGTGGCCGATTAACGCCGATCGACAGGGCACGCCGCAGCAGGTGCGCAAGGTTATCGATCTGGTGAAAAAACATCGCATCCCGGCGGTGTTCAGCGAAAGCACGGTCTCGGATAAACCTGCCCGTCAGGTGGCGCGGGAAACCGGCGCCCATTACGGCGGCGTGCTGTACGTTGACTCCTTGAGCGCGGAAAACGGCCCGGTGCCGACCTATATCGATCTGCTGAACGTCACCACCCGCACGCTGGTGCAGGGCATCCGCGACGGGATGAAGGAGTGACCATGCAGAAGGGGATTGTCGTCACGGACGTAACCGTGACCTACCGCAACGGCCACACGGCGCTGCGCGACGCGTCGTTCAGCGTGCCGGGCGGATCGATTGCCGCGCTGGTGGGGGTGAACGGCTCCGGCAAGTCCACGCTGTTTAAGGCGATAATGGGCTTCGTGCGGGCGGCGAGCGGCACCATCACCATTCAGGGGCTGCCGCCTCACCGGGCGCTGCGTCAGAACCTGGTCGCCTACGTGCCGCAGTCGGAAGAGGTCGACTGGTCGTTTCCGGTGCTGGTGGAAGACGTGGTGATGATGGGGCGCTACGGGCATATGGGTTTCCTGCGTCGGCCCAAAGATCGCGACAGGCAGATCGTGACCGACGCCCTGAAGCGCGTGGACATGCTCGAGCTGCGCCACCGGCAGATCGGCGAGCTCTCCGGCGGGCAGAAGAAACGCGTGTTCCTGGCGCGGGCGATTGCCCAGCAGGGTGAGGCGATCCTGCTCGACGAGCCGTTTACCGGCGTGGACGTCAAAACCGAAGCCAGGATCATCAGCCTGCTGCGGGAGCTGCGCGACGAGGGCAAAACCATGCTGGTCTCGACCCATAACCTGGGCTCGGTCTCGGAGTTTTGCGATTACACGGTGATGGTCAAAGGCACCGTGCTGGCAAGCGGCCCGACGGAAACCACCTTTACCGCCGAGAACCTTGAGCGCGCCTTCAGCGGCGTGCTGCGCCACGTGGTGCTCAGCGGCTCGGAAGACCGCATTATTACCGACGATGAACGCCCGTTCGTGACGCACCGTCAGGAGGCCAAATGAACGCGCTTCTGGAACCGTTTGGCTACGAGTACATGCTCAACGCGATGTGGGTTTCGGCGATGGTGGGCGGGCTGTGCGCATTTCTTTCGTGCTATCTGATGCTCAAAGGCTGGTCGCTGATCGGCGATGCGCTGTCGCACTCCATCGTGCCCGGCGTGGCGGGGGCCTACATGCTCGGGCTGCCGTTCTCGCTGGGGGCGTTTCTCTCGGGCGGGCTGGCGGCGGGCAGCATGCTGTTTCTCAACCAGCGCAGCCGCCTGAAGGAGGACGCCATCATCGGGCTGATCTTCTCCTCCTTTTTCGGGCTGGGGCTGTTTATGGTCTCGCTTAACCCGACCTCGGTGAACATTCAGACCATCGTGCTCGGCAATATTCTCGCCATTGCGCCGGAAGATATCGTCCAGCTGGCGATTATCGGCGTGGTGTCGATGGTTATCCTGCTGTTCAAGTGGAAAGATCTGATGGTGACCTTTTTTGATGAGAACCACGCCCGCGCCATCGGCCTGCGTCCGGAACGCCTGAAAATTCTATTCTTCACGCTGCTGGCGGTCTCCACCGTGGCGGCGCTGCAAACCGTCGGCGCGTTTCTGGTGATCTGCCTTGTGGTCACGCCCGGCGCAACCGCGTGGCTGCTGACCGACCGCTTCCCTCGCCTGCTGATGATTGCCGTCGCCATTGGCAGCATCACCAGCTTCCTCGGCGCGTGGGCCAGCTATTATCTGGACGGCGCCACCGGCGGCATTATCGTGGTCGCCCAGACGCTGCTGTTCCTGCTGGCGTTCGTCTTTGCGCCGAAGCACGGTCTGCTCGCCAGCCGCCGTCGCGCGCGGGAGGCCCACCCATGATGACGCTGCTCCTTGAACCCTTCCAGTTTGCGTTTATGAACAACGCGCTGCTGATTTCACTCCTGGTGGCGGTGCCCTGCGCGCTGCTGTCGGTTTTTCTGGTGCTCAAAGGCTGGGCGCTGATGGGCGACGCCATGAGCCATGCGGTATTTCCCGGCGTCGTGCTGGCGTGGATGATGGGTCTGCCGCTGGCGATGGGCGCGTTCGTGGCCGGCCTGTTCTGCGCGGTCGCCACCGGATACCTGAAGGATAACAGCCGCATCAAGCAGGATACGGTCATGGGGATCGTCTTTTCCGGCATGTTCGGCGCGGGCCTGATCCTTTACATCGCCGTTAAGCCCGAGGTGCATCTCGACCACATCCTGTTCGGCGATATGCTGGGTATAAACGGGATGGACATTCTGCAAAGCGGCATCGTGGCGGGGCTGATCGCGCTGGTGATTGGCCTGAAGTGGCGCGATTTCCTGCTGTTCTGCTTTGACTATCAGCAGGCGCAGGCGAGCGGCCTGCGCACCCGCTGGCTGCACTACGGCTTACTGTGCATGGTCTCGCTGACCATCGTGGCGACGCTGAAGGCGGTGGGGATTATTCTGTCGATTTCGCTGCTCATTGCCCCCGGCGCGGTGGCGGTGCTCATCACCCGGCGCTTCCACATGGCGCTGCTGGTGGCGGTCGCCGTTTCAGCACTCGTGTCGGTTAGCGGCGTCTATGCCTCGTTTTATCTCGACAGCGCGCCAGCGCCGACCATCGTGGTGCTGTTCGCGATGGTGTTTATCGTGACGTTTGTGGTCACCAGCGTGAAGGCCCGTCGGCAGGAGAGCGTGACAGCAGGGTGATTGCCTGCTCGCCGCGCTGCTGCCAGTGCAGGGTGAAGGTGGCGCCTTCGTTAAAGCCTGCCAGCTGGCGGGTCAACGCCAGCGTAAGCGTCTTATCGTCGAGCAGGCTGACGCGGGCGCTGTCAAAACCCATATATGCCTGCACCTGAGGAAAGAGGGCCTTGAACAGGCTCTCTTTGGCGCTGAACGCCAGCGTCAGGGCGAGGGCAAACGGGTATCCCGAGCGGGAAAGCACGCCCTCTTCCTCGGCATCAATAATGCCGTCCTTGATTTCTCTGGCTTCATTTTCAGGCAGGATGGTTTCGCAGTCGATGCCGATAAGCGCGAGTCTGTCGCGAACCACCACCGCCATGGCCTGCGTGCCGCTGTGGGTGATGCTGCCGGAAACGCCCTCCGGCCAGAGCGGTTCCCCGCTGGGGCCGATGGCGGGAATGGTGCGCTCGTTTAGCGCATGCATGGCGGCGATGCGGCCTGCCAGGTGGTCGGCTTTGCGTTTGCGTCCGGCGTCAGCGAGCTGCGCGTGATGCGGGAGCCAGAGGAGATCGGCGTCGGTGAAGGTGGTGGGGTCGAAGGTGACGCGGTGGAGGGTGAGGCCGGCGAGAGAAAATGTGCTGTGGGTTGTGTGCATGGTTTTTCCCCTCACCCCTTCCCTCTCCCCGGAGGGGAGAGGGAAGGATTGACTTCAGTGCCTTAAAAACGCGTATTCACACTCATATACCAGGTGCGACCCGGTTCATTATACGTGTAGGCACCCGCACCGTACATATACGCACCGGTGGTGGCATTTCCGGTCGTTTGGGCATTACCCGCGCGCCACTGGCGCTTGTCGAAGACGTTGTCCACGCCGCCGGTCAGGCTGACGTTTTTGGTCATGTCCCAGGTCGCGCTCAGGCCAACGATGCTGTACGGGCTGACTTCGTCTTTCTCAGACCCGGTCACCGGCTGGCCTTTGTAGTTGTACTTCTTCGGCTGCTGCTTGCCGTACCAGGTGAAGGTGGACTGCAATGACACATCCTGGTGCACCTGCCAGCTCAGGGTCGAGTTCAGCGTGTACTCCGGGATGATCGACAGACGGTCGCCGGTCTCCTTGTTCTTGCTCTGCAGCATGTAGGTGATGTTGTTGGTCCAGTTGATCGTGTCGCTGACCGGCACGTTCAGGGAGCCTTCCAGCCCTTCCACCACCGCCTTCGGCACGTTTTCCCACTGGTAGATGTCCGTCTGCACTTTACCGGACGAGGTGTGGCCGACAGGCGCGTAGCCCGCTTCAATCTTGTCGCGGTAGTCGTTGCGGAACCAGGTCACGCCCGCCAGCCAGCCGTCGCGTTTCCACTCCAGGCCAATCTCTTTGTTGATGCTGGTTTCGGCTTTCAGGTCGTCGTTGCCCATCATGTAGCAGCCCACGCCGTCGGAGCTTGCGTAGCAGCCCTGGCCTTTGCTGTAGAGCAGGTAGTTCGGGTTGGTCTGGTACAGGCTCGGCGCTTTGTAGGCGCGCGCAATCCCCATCTTCAGCGTGAAGTCATCCCCCAGACCCTGCGACAGGTTAAGCGACGGGCTCCAGTTGTTGCCGACGATAGTGTGGTGATCGAAGCGCAGGGCAGGGGTCAGCATGGTGCTGTCGGTCAGCTCCATGTTGTTTTCGGCGAACAGGGAGAAGATCTCCGCCGAGGTGTACGGGCTGCGGTCGTCGCTCATGCCCGGAATGGTGCCGCCCTGCAGGGTTTGCGAGAAGGAGGTTGAGTCCTTCATGCGCTGCTGGTTCCACTCGGTGCCCAGCGTCAGGTTCTGGTTGACGAGGAAATCAATCGGCAGGTTGATTTCGCTGTGCAGCATCACGTCGGCCAGGTCGGTGTCGGTGAATTTATCGCTGTTGAACAGGCCTTCCGTACCGCCCGCCAGCCCTTCGCCCAGGCGGGAGTTGCGGGTGTGTTCGTACTGCGCCCAGCTGCTGGTGGTAATGCCGTTGTCCCAGCCGCCGTTCCAGGTCACCGCGAAGTTCTGGCGATAAATACGGTTAGTCTCTTTGCCGTAGTTCTTCTTCACCAGCGCGTTGTCGTTGTTGGTGTTCTGCGTGTCGCCCGCGTAGAGGTTGTTCTGGCGGCTGTAGCCCGCCTCAAACTCCAGGGACTGCATTGGCGCGAAGTCCCAGCGCACCACGCCGTTGATGTCTTTGTTCTCAACGCCCTCGCGGCCCGCGGGCAGGGTGTTGGCGTAGGCCCCGGTACGCTCGGACTGGTGGCCCTGGTTGATGTCCCACGCGTCGGCCTGGGTTTTATCCAGGTTACCGAACATGCGGAAGCTGAAGTCGCCGCCCAGCGGGCCGCTCAGGCTGAAGTTGGTGCGCTTGGTAGAGCCTTCATCCTTGTGTTCAGGCGCGTTCAGGTAGGTGTTCCAGGAGCCGTGCCACTGGTCGTCGAACTTTTTGGTGATGATGTTCACCACGCCGCCCGCCGCGCCGTTACCGTAGCGTGCGGCGGCCGGGCCGCGAATGACCTCGATGCGCTCGATCATCTCCGGCGGCACCCAGCCGGTATCGCCGCGGGTGTCGCGCTCGCCGCGCCAGCCCAGTCGGATGGAGTTGCGGCTGGTCACCGGCTTGCCGTCGATCAGGATCAGGGTGTTTTCCGGGCCCATGCCGCGAATGTCAATCTGGCGGTTGTTCCCGCGCTGGCCGCTGGTGGAGTTCCCGGTCAGGTTAACGCCCGGCATGGTGCGGATGATTTCCGCCACGTCGCGCGCGGGCGGGTTTTTGCGGATCTCGTCGGCGGTGATGGTCGACACGCCCGGCGCCTGCAAATTCTGCTCGGCGGCGGTGATCACCATGGTGTCTTCGTGCTGCGCAGAGGCGGTGTTGTCGTCTGCCATGGCGGGCAGCGCGGCGCCATAAATCCCTAAATTGACCAGCAAGGCCAGAGAGTGAATCTTCTTATTCATTGTACGTCCCGCTTTTATGGTTATTTAATGAGCGCGCTTCCCACAGCGCGGGCATTACGCTATTGCAAATGCAAATAGTTATCAATAATATTATCAATAAAATTTGCTCTGAAACAAAAAAGTCTGTTAAACATGGGGTTATAAGGGTGACGGCGTTAACAACCGGAAGTGAAGCGTGGTGGCAGTCGAAAAACGGGCCGGAATGGGAACGTCAGAAGGAGAGCTATCGCGTCACCTTCTGGTGGCGGGACCCTGCAGGCACGCAGAAAACGTCAACGGTTAAACGCGTCTGGCTCTACGTTACCGGCGTGACCGACCACCATCAGAATGCCCGTCCGCAGTCCCTGGAACGCATCCCGGATACCGACGTCTGGCAGTGGCAGGGCGAGTTCAGCCCCGAATGGCGCGGCAGCTACTGTTTTATCCCCTCCGTAAATGAAAACGATTTTGCCGATACCGTATTTGATGGCCAGCTGCCGGACCGCATGGCGCTGCGCGAAGGCTGGGGCAGGCTGCTGCCGCACGCGGTGTCCGACCCGCTGAATCCGCAGAGCTGGCGCGGCGGGCGCGGGCATGCCGTCTCGGCGCTGGAGATGCCGGAAGCCCCCGTTCAGCCGGGCTGGGATCGTCCCGATACGCCGTTTCAACCGCCCGTCTGCATTGAGTGGAACAGCGCGCGCCTGAAAAACTCCCGCCGCGTGTGGATTTTTACCACCGGCGATGAAGGCTCCGATCGCCCGCTGGCGGTGCTGCTCGACGGTCAGTTCTGGGCCGAAAGCATGCCCGTCTGGCCTGCGCTGGCCTCGCTCACCGAAGCGCGCAAACTGCCGCCTGCCGTCTATGCGTTAATCGATGTAATAGACATGGAACATCGCAGCCGTGAATTGCCCTGCAACCCCGATTTCTGGGTGGCGGTGCAGGAAGAACTTCTCCCTCACATAAACACTCTCGCACCCTTCAGCGACCGCGCCGACCGTACCGTGGTCGCGGGCCAGAGCTTTGGCGGGCTTTCCTCACTCTATGCGGGCCTCAACTGGCCGCAGCGCTTTGGCTGCATCCTCAGCCAGTCCGGATCCTACTGGTGGCCACACCGCGGCGGGCAGCAGGACGGGCTGCTTATCGGGCAGCTTAGAGCGGGTGAAAAAAACGCACGCGGGCTGCGCATCGTCCTTGAGGCCGGGCGCAACGAGCCGCTTATCTTCCGCGCGAACCAGGCGATTTACGCCGAACTACGCGCGCAGCAGGTTTACTGGCGTCAGGTTGACGGCGGACACGACGCGCTTTGCTGGCGCGGTGGGCTGACGCAGGGGCTGATGACCCTCTGGCAGCCGCTAATTCAATAACGGAGTCTGTATGGAATTCAGCAATCCTTTCGATAATCCGCAGGGACAGTTCGCCATTTTGCAAAACGACCGGGGGCAGTACAGCCTGTGGCCGCAGCAGTGCGAACTGCCCGCAGGCTGGCGCGTGGTGCGTGAAGCGCAGCCTCAGGAGGCGTGCCAGCAGTGGCTGGCCGGGCACTGGCAAACGCTTGAGCCGTCTTATTTTGCGGGAGAGAACGCATGAACCGTCTTCCTCTCGTCGCCGCCCAGCCGGGCATCTGGATGGCGGAGCAGCTGTCCGCATTGCCCAACGCCTGGAGCGTGGCGCACTACACCGAGCTTAAGGGCGATATCGACGCGCCGCTGCTGGCTAAAGCCATCGCCGAGGGCATGATGCAGGCCGATACCCTGCGCATGCGCTTTGCCGAAGAGAACGGTGAGGTGTGGCAGTGGGTGGATGACACCGTCATTCTGCCGGAGCCGTCCATCGTTCGCGTTGATTCACACGACGCCGCCGTAGCGCTGATGGAGGCCGATCTCAACCAGAACCTGCGCGTCGACAGCGGCCAGCCGCTGGCGTTTCACCAGCTCATTCAGGTAGGCGAAGGCCACTGGTACTGGTATCAGCGCTATCACCATCTGGTGGTGGATGGCTTCAGCTTCCCGGCCATTACCCGCCAGATCGCCGCAATTTACGCCGCCTGGAAAAAAGGTGAACCCACGCCTGCCTCACCGTTTACGCCGTTCGCTGAGGTCGTTGACGAGTATCAGCGCTATCGCGGCAGCGAGGCGTATCAGCGCGACGGCGCCTTCTGGGCAGAGCAGCGCAAGCGGCTTCCTTCTCCGGTCTCGCTCTCTTCCGCGCCGCTGCCGGGACGGGCCGCCACCACCGACATCCTGCGCCTGAAAATTGCCGCCGACGCTCGCGCCTTTAGCCAGCTTGCGCAGGCGGCAGGGCAGGCGCAGCGCACCGATCTGGCGCTTGCGCTGGTGGCGCTGTGGCTGGGCCGCCTCACCGGACGGCTGGACTACGCCGCCGGGTTTATCTTTATGCGCCGCATGGGGTCCGCGGCGCTGACCGCGACGGGCCCGGTGCTCAACGTCCTGCCGCTGGCGGTGAATATCAATCCGCAGGAGAGCCTGCCGGAGCTGGCGCTGCGCCTGGCTAACCAGCTGAAAAAAATGCGCCGCCATCAGCGCTACGACGCCGAGCAGATCGTGCGCGACAGCGGGCGTGCCGCGGGCGACGAAGCGCTGTTTGGCCCGGTGCTGAACGTTAAGGTGTTTGATTATCAGCTCGATATCGACGGCGTGGAGGCCATCACCCACACGCTGGCAACCGGCCCGGTGAACGATCTCGAGCTGGCGCTGTTCCCTGACCAGCAGGGCGGACTGAGCATTGAGATCCTCGCCAACAAGCAGCGTTACGATGAAACAGCGCTGAAGCGCCACGCGGCGCGCCTGAACGCGATGCTGACGCAGTTTGCCGCCAGGCCGGACCTGCGCTGCGGCGAGGTGGAAACCGTTTCAGCGCAGGAATATCAGAGGCTTGCCCGCATCAACGATACCGGGCTGGCGCTGCCGTCCACCACGCTGGCGGATCTGGTGGCGGAGCAGGCGAGCAAAACGCCGGAAGCCCCCGCGCTGGCGGATGCAAACGTTGAGCTGAACTACCGGCAGATGCGCGAGCAGGTGGTCGCGCTGGCAAACCTGCTGCGCGAGCGCGGCGTGAAGCCGGGCGACAGCGTGGCGGTGGCACTCCCGCGCTCGGTGTTCCTGACGTTGGCGCTGCACGGGATTGTTGAAGCAGGCGCCGCGTGGCTGCCGCTTGATACCGGCTACCCGGACGATCGCCTGCGGATGATGCTGGAGGACGCGAAGCCGTCCCTGCTCATTACCACCGACGAGCAGCTCCCTCGCTTTAGCGATCTGCCCATTTCTGCTTTTAGTTACAACATGCTTTTACCCGCTGCCGATGCTGAACCCCTGCGGCTGGCGAAGCCGGAGCAGACCGCGTACATCATCTTCACCTCCGGTTCGACGGGGCGTCCGAAAGGGGTCATGGTCGGGCATACCGCCATCGTTAACCGCCTGAAGTGGATGCAGGATCATTATCCACTGGCGGCGAATGACGTGGTGGCGCAGAAAACGCCGTGCAGCTTTGACGTGTCGGTGTGGGAGTTCTGGTGGCCGTTTATCGCCGGGGCGAAGCTGGTGATGGCCGAGCCGGACGCGCACCGCGATCCGCAGGCGATGCAGAGCTTCTTCGCACGCTACGGCGTGACGACGACCCACTTCGTGCCGTCGATGCTGGCGGCCTTTGTCGCCTCGCTGACGCCGGAAAACGTGGCGTGCTGCAAAACCCTTAAGCAGGTGTTCTGCAGCGGCGAAGCGCTGCCGGCCGACTTGTGCCGCGAGTGGGAGCTGCTCACCCGTGCGCCGCTGCACAACCTGTATGGCCCAACCGAAGCGGCGGTGGACGTCAGCTGGTATCCGGCGTTTGGCCCCGAGCTGGCGGCGGTGGAGGGCAACAGCGTGCCGATCGGTTTCCCGGTGTGGAACACGGGGCTGCGTATTCTGGACGCGATGATGCGCCCGGTGCCGTTCGGCGTGGCGGGCGATCTGTATCTCACCGGCATTCAGCTGGCGCAGGGGTATCTGGGCCGTCCGGACCTCACCGCCAGCCGCTTCATTGCCGACCCGTTCGCCCCCGGCGAGCGGATGTACCGCACGGGTGACGTCGCCCGCTGGCTGGACAACGGCGCGGTGGAATATCTCGGCCGCAGCGACGATCAGCTCAAAATTCGCGGCCAGCGCATCGAGCTGGGCGAGATTGACCGGGCGATGCTCGCGCTGCAGGACGTGGCTCAGGCCGTGGCGCACGCCTGCGTGTTCAACCAGGCGGCGGCAACGGGCGGGGATGCCCGCCAGCTGGTGGGGTACGTCGTCTCCGAGTCCGGCTTACCGCTGGACCGCGACGCGCTGCTGGAATCGCTAAAAGCCCAGCTGCCGCCGCACATGGTGCCGGTGGTGCTGTTGCAAATCAGCGCGCTGCCGCTCAGCGCCAACGGCAAGCTCGACCGCAAGGCGCTGCCGCTGCCGGAGCTGACCAGCAAAACATCCGGCCGCGCGCCGGAGACGGAAACCGAAGCCGCCGTCGCGCAGGCGATTTCCGCGCTGCTGGGCTGCGAGGTGAACGATATCGAAGCCGACTTCTTTGCCCTCGGCGGACACTCGCTGCTGGCGATGCGCCTGGCGGCACAGCTCAGCCGCACATTTTCGCGTAAGGTCACGCCGGGGCAGGTTATGGTTGCCTCGACGGTGAGCAAGCTCAGCGCGCTGCTGGACTCGCGGATGAGCGACGAGCAGGCGCAGCGTCTGGGGTACGAAACCCTCCTGCCGCTGCGCGAAAGCAGCGGGCCGACTCTGTTCTGCTTCCATCCGGCGTCCGGCTTTGCCTGGCAGTTCAGCGTGCTGGCGCGCTACCTCAGCCCGCGCTGGTCGATTACCGGCATTCAGTCGCCGCGCCCGGACGGCCCGATGCAGCAGTGCGCGGATCTGGATGGGGTGATCGAGCATCACCTTGCAACGCTGCGCGCGCAGCAGCCGCAGGGGCCGTATTACCTGTTCGGTTATTCCCTCGGCGGCACGCTGGCGCAGGGCATTGCGGCGCGTCTGCGCGAGCAGGGTGAAGCGGTGGCGTTCCTCGGCCTGCTGGATACCTGGCCGCCGGAAACCCAGAACTGGTCGGAGAAAGAGGCTAACGGGCTGGACCCGGAGGTGCTGGCGGAGATCGAGCGCGAGCGTCAGGCGTTTATTGCCGCGCAGCAGGGACAGGGCTCCAGCGAGCTGTTTAACGCCATTGAAGGCAACTACGCCGACGCGGTGCGGCTGCTCACTACCGCGCACAGCGCGCGGTTTGACGGCAAAGCGACGCTGTTTGTCGCCGAGCGCACCCGAACGATGGATCCGCATGTTGCGTGGTCGCCGTGGGTGGGTGAGCTTGAGGTCTACAGCCAGGACTGCGCCCACGTGGATATCATTTCACCGCAGGCGTTTGAGAAGATAGGGCCGGTGTTGAGGGAGATATTGGGATAACGTCAACAGCCCCTCACCCCAGCCCTCTCCCCATAGGGGAGAGGGTGTAATCGTCCCCTCTCCCCTATGGGGAGAGGGTCAGGGTGAGGGGTCATCAAACCGCACGTTTTCCAAGCGGCACCACCAGCGGCGTGCCCGCCACCGGATCGTCAATAATCATGCAGCGCATGCCGTAGATCCGCGCGATCAGATCCGGCGTGACAATCTCCTTCGGCGCGCCCTGCGCCACAATCTCGCCGTCGCGCAAGGCAATCAGATGCGTAGCGTAGCGGCACGCCTGGTTTAAGTCGTGCAGCACCGCCGCCAGGGTATATCCCTGCGTGCGGTTTAGCTCGCTCAGCAGCTCCAGCAGGTCAATCTGATGGCTGATATCGAGCCAGGTCGTCGGCTCGTCCAGCAGCATGATCGACGTTTCCTGCGCCAGCACCATGGCGATCCACGCCCGCTGGCGCTGGCCGCCGGAGAGGGTGTCCACGCTTTGCTGTGCGAGATCGGTAATCCCCGTCGCCTGCATCGCACGCTTCACGGCCTCGTCGTCCTCCTTGCGCCAGCGGGTAAACAGCGGCTGGTGCGGGTAGCGTCCGCGTGAGACCAGCTCCTGCACCGTAATGTCTCCCGGCGTTGTGGCGCTTTGCGCCAGCAGCCCGATGCGCCTGGCCACCTCTTTACTGGCGAAGCGCTGGATCTGCTCCCCGTCGAGGAACACGCTGCCCTCAGCCGGCGTCATCAGGCGGCTCAGCGTGCGCAGCAATGTCGATTTGCCGCAGCCGTTTGGCCCAATAATGGCGGTGAAGTGGCCGTCCGGAATGGCAACGGATAGGTCACGGGCAATGATTTTTTTGCCGTATCCGAGAGTGAGGTTTTCGCCGCGCAAGCGGGTGGTTGAGTCTGTCATTTCTTGCGTGACTCCTGAACGAGCAAGACGATGAGGTAAATCCCGCCGAGGCTGACGGTCACCACGCCCACCGGTAGTTGATAAGGCATAAACAGCCGCTGGGCGCAGAGATCGGCGGCCAGCAGCAGCAGCGCGCCGCACAGCGCTGCCTGGGTTAATCCCCACTTCGCGGTGCCGCTAAGACGCCGCGCGATGTGCGGGGCCACGAGGGCGATAAACGAGATCGGCCCGGCGATGGCGGTGGAGGCGGCGGTCAGCAGTACCGCGACCAGCATCAGCATCAGGCGCGAGCGCTCGACGCTTACGCCCAGCGCGCAGGCGCTGTCGTCGCCCATCTCCAGCAGGCGCATACGCCGCACCAGCAGCAGCGCGCCGATAAACATCAGCAAAATCAGCGGCGCGGCGGGCCAGGTTTTGCCCCACGTCAGGCCGTTGAGGGAGCCTGCGTACCACAGCCCGGCGGAGAGCGCGGTTTCCAGCGAGGCCTGTAGCAAAAGCCAGGTGTTAAAGGCCATCAGCATGGCGCGGATGCCAATCCCGATAATGATGAGGCGGAAGGTGTCGATGCCGTTGCGCCAGGCCAGCGCCCAGATCAGTAAGGACGTCAGAATGCCGCCCGCCATCGCCGTGAAGGTAATCGCCGTCAGGTGCTGGCCGAACAGCACCATCGCCACCAGCACGCCGCTCCAGGCCCCGGTGTTGAGGCCCATCACGTCCGGGCTGCCGAGCGGGTTGCGCATCAGCGACTGAAAAATCGCGCCGCTCACGCCGAGCGCCGCGCCGACCAGAATCGCCATCGCCACGCGCGGCAGTCGCCACTCCGTCACCACCATGGTGATGTTGCGCGGCGCGCTGCCTGTGAGGGCGTGAAAGACCTGCGTAAAATCGAGCGTCACCGCGCCGCTGCGCAGGCTCCAGACCGCCAGCAGCAGAATGGCGATCGTCAGCAGGGAGACGCCGATAACTAAACGACGGGACGGAGCCATCATGCGCCACCTCCGCGTTTACGACGAACCAGGAAGATCAGCACCGGCGCGCCGATAAAGGCGCTCACCACCGAAACGCGCAGCTCGCCGGGAACCAGCAGGCGGCCCAGCACGTCGGCAAACAGCAGCAGGGCAGGAGTGGCCAGCAGCGTTACCGGCAGCGACCAGCGGTGATCCGCCCCCACCAGCCAGCGCGCCATGTGCGGCATCATCAGGCCGATAAAGGCTATCGGGCCGACCACGGCGGTCGCGCTGCCGCACAGTACCGTTATGGCTAAAAGACCAATCAGCTGCGTGCGCGCAACCCGGTTGCCGAGGGCGGTGGCGGTGTCGCTGCCGAGGCTCAGGCTGTTCAGCGCCCGGCTTAAAAACAGCGCCACGGCGGCGGCGATAATGACCGGGATCGCCACCACGTTTAATGTTTCAAGGGTGCGGATATCCAGCGAGCCGGCCTGCCAGAAGCGCAGCTGGTCGTAGACGTCCGGGTTGAGCAGGGCGATGCCGCTGGACAGGCCTTCCAGCACCGCCGCGAGCGCGACGCCCGCAAGCGTCAGGCGCACCGGACTCAGCTGCCCGCCGCCCTGGCTGCCGGTAAAGGCGACGACCAGCGAGGCGGCCAGCGCGCCGCAGAAGGCCATCGCCAGCTGTTCAGAGGGCGACGTCAACCCGAACAGCGCCGCGCCGAGCACGATGGCAAAGCTGGCGCCGGAGTTGACGCCGAGAATGCCGGGGTCCGCCAGCGGATTGCGGGTGAGGGTTTGCATCAGGGCTCCGGCAAGGCCAAGCGCGCCACCGGCCAGCAGTCCGGCAAGGGTACGGGGCAGGCGGGCGTCGAGCACGATGACGCAGTCCGCGCTCTGACAGGTACCGGAGAGCGCATCAACAATAACGGATGCGGGTAGCGGCTTTGCGCCGACCAGCAGGCTGAGTGCAATCGCAAGGCTCAAAAGCAGCAATAAAGCGGGCACGGCAACGGCGCGCACCGCAGAAGAGGAAAACGACATAGCAACATCCATGATTTGATAATGATAGTGATTATCGTTATCTATCTTATTTGGCTATGTTAGCATGTGCGCCCATGGAATGGGTAGAAATAGACTCAAGGCTTTGTCATGAATCAAAAATCCTGGCTGCTCAACCTCAGCCTGTTGAAAACGCACCCGGCGTATCGCGCCGTTTTTATCGCTCGCTTTATCTCCATTTTGTCCCTCGGGCTGCTCGGCGTGGCCGTTCCGGTCCAGATCCAGACTATGACGCACTCCAGCTGGCTGGTGGGGTTATCCGTCACCTTAACCGGCGGGGCGATGTTTATCGGCCTAATGGTCGGCGGCGTGCTGGCGGACCGCTACGAACGTAAGAAGCTGATCCTGCTGGCGCGCGGCACCTGCGGCGTGGGCTTTATCGGGCTGTGCCTGAACGCCATGCTGCCGGAGCCGTCGCTGATTGCCATTTACGCGCTTGGCCTGTGGGACGGTTTCTTCGCCTCGCTGGGCGTGACGGCGCTGCTGGCTGCGACGCCCGCGCTGGTCGGGCGCGAGAACCTGATGCAGGCGGGGGCGATCACCATGCTTACCGTGCGCCTCGGGTCGGTGATTTCGCCGATGGTGGGCGGGCTGCTGCTGGCGACCGGCAACGTGGCGTGGAACTACGGGCTGGCGGCGGCGGGGACGTTTATCACCACCCTGACGCTGCTGCGCCTGCCGCTCCTGCCGCCTCCGCCGCAGCCGCGCGAGCATCCGCTGAAATCGCTGATGGCCGCGATTCGTTTCCTGTTCAGTAACCCACTGATTGGCGGCATTGCGCTGATCGGCGGCCTGCTGACGATGGCGAGCGCCGTGCGCGTGCTCTACCCGGCATTAGCGGGAGAGTGGCAGATGAGCGCCTCGGAAATTGGCGTGCTGTACGCGGCCATTCCGCTCGGCGCGGCGCTGGGGGCGCTGACCAGCGGCAACCTGGCGCAGAGCGCGCGTCCGGGGTTGATTATGCTGCTAGCCACGCTGGCCTCGTTTATCGCCATTGGCTTCTTCAGCCTGATGCCGGTGTGGGCGCTGGGCGTGTTGTGCCTGGTGATTTTCGGCTGGCTGAGCGCCATCAGCTCGCTTTTGCAGTACACGCTGATCCAGACCCAGACGCCGGAAGGGATGCTTGGTCGCATTAACGGCCTGTGGACCGCGCAGAACGTGACGGGCGATGCGATCGGCGCGGCGATCCTCGGCGGGCTGGGGGCAATAATGACCCCGGTGGCCTCAGCGAGCAGCAGCGGGTTTGCGTTAGCGATTGTGGGCGGAATTTTGTTACTGGCGTTGGTGGAATTGCGGCGCTTCAGGCAGGAGGTTGTGTTAAACGACGGTGCGGCCTGATGCGCTTACCCCGGCCCTCTCCCACGGGGAGAGGGAGGTAAAATGCTTACTTAAACAACGCATTCAATCTGTCTAACACCAGCATCGCGCTGTAATAATCCAGGCGGAACGTCTCCGTTCCCAGCGCCCAGACGCGTTTGTTCTTCACCGACGGCAGATGCGCCAGCAGCGGGTTGGCGTAAATCGCCTCCACGTCTTTCTGGTCGCCGGCAAAGACAAACAACCCTTCGCCGTTCAGCCCCGTCGCCAGGTTTTCTCCACCCAGCTGAATAATGTCGTGGCGTTTGCCCTGGCTTTGGGAGGTGTGCAGCCCGGCGGGCAGGTCCGCCAGCGTAAAGCCCAGCTGGTGCAGCAGCTTGCCCTGCGCGGATTCCGCGGTCCACAGGTTGGCCGAGTGCGCGGCGGCGGTGTAGACGATGGCGTTGACCGGCTGCGGCGGCAGCTTCATCTGCTGTTTCACCTGCGCGAGCTGTTTATCAAACGCGGCAATACGATCCGCGGCCTGTTTTTCCTGTCCGGTGAGGGTGCCCAGCTGCGTCAGCAGCGCCTGCCAGCTCTTGTCGTCGTAGTTGATGATGAGCGTCGGGGCGATGGCGGAGAGCTGATCGTACAGCGCCAGCGCGGAATCCCCGCCGGTGGCACCGATCAAAATCAGGTCCGGCATTTGTGCGGCGACCGCTTCGGCGCTCGGCTCGCCGATGTACAGCCGCGCAACCTTACGCTGTTTTGCAATATCCCCCCACTGGCGCAGGAAACCCTGCGCGTCCGCCACGCGGTTGTTGGGCGTGGTTGCGCCGCTGGCAATGACCGGCGCGTCAATCGCCAGCAGGGAGCCGGTTAAGGTCACGCTGGTGGAGACAATGCGCGTCGGTTTGCGCTCAAGCGTATGCACGCCGCGGCTGTCGGTGACCTGGCGCGGCCAGTCTGCGGCGGTAGCTGAGGTTAGTCCTAAAACATAAAGTCCTGTCAAAAAAAGGGCATTGCGGCAAACGGCAGGGAATTTCACTGAGCGGCATCCTGTTTTTGTTGAAGATAATGCTTCTCATTTTCATGGTTGTGGAGAGCGGATGCAAGGGTTTGTCGCACAAGTCTTTACCCGACGGTTGACAGCGGGGCGCTGTGGGATTAGGTTAGCCGACGAAAATATAAATGATAATCATTATTGCTTCTTTTATCATTTTGAGGAGGATGATATGGACACGTCCCTGGCTGAGGAAGTTCAGCACACCGCGACCGCGCTGCAATCAGACAGCTTTTTCTTTATGTCGCCTTACCGCAGTTTTACCACCTCAGGCTGTTTTGCCCGCTTCTCTGAACCTGCCGTCGGCGGCGACGATCCGGCGGGGCACTTCCAGCAGAAATTAGCCCAGGCTTTTCGGGATGCGAAAGCCAGCGGCATCGCCCATCCGGTCATGGTAGGGGCCATCCCGTTCGATACCCGCAAGCCGTCTTCGCTGTTTATTCCGCAACGCTGGGAGACATTTTCCCGTCCCGCGCGTCAGCAGTCCGCGCGCTATTTCTCCGGCGCGCAGGCGCTGAAGGTGGAACAGCGCACCGAGATCCCCGCTCAGCCCGTTTTTGAAGAGATGGTCGCTCGCGCCGCGTCGCTGACCGCCACGCCGCAGGTGAACAAGGTGGTGCTGTCGCGCCTGATTGATATTGCCACCGACAAAAAAATGGACAGCGGCGCGCTGATGGAGCGTCTGATCGCCCAGAACCCGGCGAGCTTTAACTTCCACGTGCCGCTGGAGGACGGCGGCGTGCTGCTCGGCGCCAGCCCGGAACTGCTGCTGCGCAAAGAGGGCAGGCACTTTAGCTCGCTGCCGCTGGCAGGCTCCGCGCGCCGTCAGCCGGACGACGTGCTGGATCGCGAAGCGGGCAATAAGCTGCTGGCCTCCGAAAAGGACCGCCACGAACACGACCTGGTGACCCAGGCGATGAAGGCCGTTCTGGCGCCGCGCAGCCATCACCTGAGCATGCCGTCTTCCCCGCAGCTCATCACCACGCCGACGCTGTGGCATCTGGCGACGCCGGTAGAAGGTGACGCGCGCGAGAACGAAAATGCCCTGACGCTGGCCTGCCTGCTGCACCCGACCCCGGCCCTGAGCGGCTTCCCGCATCAGGCGGCAAAAGAACTGATTGCCGAACTGGAGCCGTTCGACCGCGAGCTGTTCGGCGGCATCGTCGGCTGGTGCGACAGCGAAGGCAACGGCGAGTGGGTGGTGACCATCCGCTGCGCGCGTCTTCGCGAAAATACCGTTCGCCTGTTTGCCGGCGCGGGCATTGTGCCGGCCTCCTCGCCGGTGGGCGAGTGGCGCGAAACGGGCGTGAAGCTCTCCACCATGCTCAACGTGTTTGGCCTGCACTAAGGAACGCTCATGACTATTCCCTTTACCCGCTGGCCTGAGGAATTTACCCGCCGCTACCGTGAGAAAGGCTACTGGCAGGATCGGCCCCTGACCCACATTCTGACGGATCGTGCGGACAGCGATACGGTGGCGATTATCGACGGCGAGCGGCACATCACCTACCGCGCGTTTCATCAGGCGGTGAATAACCTCGCGTCCGCCCTTCAGGCGCAGGGACTGCACCGCGGCGAGACCGCGCTGGTGCAGCTCGGCAACGTGGCCGAGTTCTACATCACCTTTTTTGCGCTGCTGCAAATCGGCGTCGCGCCGGTTAACGCGCTTTTTAGCCATCAGCGCAGCGAGCTGAACGCCTACGCCGCCCAGATCAAACCCGCCGTGCTGATCGCCGATCGCAGCCATGCCCTGTTCGCGGGCGATGATTTTCTCAATACCTTTGTGGATGAACACCGTTCTGTGCGCGCGGTGCTGCTGCGCGGCGATAAGGGTGAACATGCGCTGGAAGCGGCGATTGCGCGCCCGGCGGACAATTTCATCCCCAACCCGACGCCCGCCGACGAGGTGGCCTTCTTCCAGCTCTCCGGCGGCAGCACCGGCACGCCGAAGCTGATCCCGCGTACGCACAACGACTACGACTACAGCATCCGCCGCAGCAACGAGATTTGCGGCATTACCGCCGAAACGCGTTACCTGAACGCGCTCCCCGCGGCGCATAACTACGCCATGAGCTCGCCGGGATCGTTAGGCGTTTTCACGGCGGGCGGCTGCGTGGTGCTGGCGAACGATCCGAGCGCCACGCTCTGCTTCCCGCTGATTGAGCAGCATCAGATCAACGTGACGTCGCTGGTCCCTCCGGCGGTGAGCCTCTGGCTGCAGGCGATTGCCGACGGCGCGGGCAACGCGCAGCTTAAATCCCTCAGGCTGCTCCAGGTGGGCGGCGCGCGCCTCTCCGCCACGCTCGCGGCGCGCATTCCGGCGGAAATCGGCTGTCAGCTTCAGCAGGTGTTCGGCATGGCGGAAGGGCTGGTGAACTACACCGCGCTCGACGACGCGCCGGAGCGCATCATCAACACCCAGGGCCGTCCGATGTGCCCTGATGACGAGGTGTGGGTCGCGGACGAGCACGGCAACCCGCTGCCGCGCGGGGAGGTCGGGCGTCTGATGACGCGCGGTCCGTATACCTTCCGCGGCTATTTCAACAGCCCGGAACACAACGCCAGCGCCTTCGACGCCGACGGCTTCTACTGCTCCGGCGATCTGATCGCCATCGACGAGCAGGGCTACATCACCGTGCAGGGGCGCGAGAAGGATCAGATCAACCGCGGCGGGGAGAAGATCGCCGCCGAAGAGATCGAAAACCTGCTGCTGCGCCACGAGGCGGTGATCCACGCCGCGCTGGTAAGCATGGAGGACAGCCTGCTGGGCGAAAAAAGCTGCGCGTATCTGGTGGTGAAACAGCCCCTGCGCGCGGTCGAGGTGCGCCGCTTCCTGCGCGAGCAGGGCGTTGCCGAATTCAAGCTGCCGGACCGCGTGGAGAGCGTTGACGCGCTCCCTCTGACGCCGGTCGGCAAAGTCGATAAGAAACAGCTGCGCCTGTGGCTTGCTGAACGCGCCCGGGGCTGAGGAACAGAATATGGCCATTCCAAAATTAACCGCTTACGCGCTGCCAACCGCCGCAGAGCTGCCGACCAACAAGGTGAACTGGGCGTTTGAGCCGGAGCGCGCCGCGCTGCTGATCCACGATATGCAGGAGTATTTCCTGAACTTCTGGGGCGAAAACAGCGCAATGATGCAGCAGGTGGTGGCGAACATCGCCAGACTGCGCGCCTACTGCAAAGAACACAATATCCCCGTGTACTATACCGCCCAGCCGAAAGAGCAGAGCGACGAAGACCGCGCCCTGCTGAACGACATGTGGGGACCGGGGCTGACCCGCTCGCCGGAGCAGCAGCGCATCGTTGCTGAGCTGACCCCGGACGAAGCGGACACGGTGCTGGTGAAGTGGCGCTACAGCGCGTTCCACCGCTCGCCGCTGGAGCAGATGCTGAAAGAGACCGGCCGCAACCAGCTGCTGATTACCGGCGTTTATGCGCACATCGGCTGCATGACCACCGCCACCGATGCCTTTATGCGCGACATCAAGCCGTTCTTTATTGCCGACGCGCTGGCGGATTTTACCCGCGACGAACACCTGATGTCGCTCAACTACGTGGCCGGACGCTCGGGCCGCGTGGTGATGACCGACGAGCTGCTTCCGTCCGTTCCGGCTTCAAAAGGCGCGCTGCGTGAGCTGATCCTGCCTTTGCTGGACGAATCCGACGAGCCGATGGATGACGAAAACCTGATCGACTACGGTCTGGACTCGGTGCGCATGATGGCGCTGGCCGCCCGCTGGCGTAAAGTGCACGGCGACATTGACTTCGTGATGCTGGCAAAAAATCCTACCCTCGACGCCTGGTGGGCGCTGCTCTCCCGCGAGGTGTAGTGATGGGTTTTGATTTCACAGGTAAAACCGTCTGGGTAACGGGCGCGGGGAAGGGGATTGGCTATGCGACGGCGCTGGCGTTTGTAGAGGCGGGCGCGCGGGTGACCGGGTTCGATCTGGCCTTTCCGCAGGACGATTATCCCTTTACCACCGAGACGTTGGACGTGGCGAACGCCGCGCAGGTGGGCGAGGTCTGCGGGCGCGCGCTGGCGTCGCTTGAACGCCTGGACGTGCTGGTTAACGCGGCGGGCATTCTGCGCATGGGGGCGACGGACGAGCTCTCGCTGGAGGACTGGCAGCAGACCTTCGCGGTCAACGTCGGTGGCGTGTTTAACCTGTTCCAGCAGACGATGGGCCAGTTCCGCCGTCAGCAGGGCGGGGCGATTGTCACCGTGGCCTCCGACGCGGCACATACGCCGCGCATCGGCATGAGCGCCTACGGCGCGTCGAAGGCGGCGTTGAAAAGCCTGGCTCTGACCGTCGGGCTGGAGCTGGCGGGGAGCGGCGTGCGCTGTAACCTGGTGTCGCCCGGCTCAACGGACACCGACATGCAGCGCACCCTGTGGACCAGCGACGACGCAGAACAGCAGCGCATTCGCGGCTTTGGCGAGCAGTTTAAGCTCGGCATTCCGCTCGGCAAAATCGCCCGTCCGCGGGAGATTGCCGACACGGTGCTGTTCCTTGCATCCGATGCCGCCAGCCATATCACCCTGCAGGATATCGTGGTGGACGGCGGCTCCACGCTGGGGGCGTGATGATCTGGAAACGTCATTTATCGCTTGAAGAACTGAACGCCACCAGCGTGAACACCCTGGTAGCGCACCTGGGCATTGTCTATACCCGCCTTGGGGACGACACGCTGGAAGCGGAGATGCCGGTGGATGCGCGCACCCATCAGCCGTTTGGCCTGCTGCACGGCGGGGCGTCGGCGGGGCTGGCGGAAACGCTGGGCTCAATGGCCGGTTATCTGATGACCCGCGACGGGCAGAGCGTGGTGGGCACGGAGCTGAACGCCACGCACCATCGCGCGGTCTCTCACGGTAAGGTGCGCGGCGTATGTCAGCCGCTGCATCTGGGGCGTTCGAGCCAGAGCTGGGAGATCGTGGTATTCGACGAGCAGGGGCGGCGGTGCTGCACCTGTCGGTTGAGTACGATGGTGCTGGGGTAGGTCATTCAGCTGAAAGTGATCGGCTTAACACTGTGGTGTAAATCTCTGGTTTGACCACGCATTATTGCGTTTCAAAGTTGTTAAATTTTATCCGTTGTTCTAGAAACAAAATGTAACATCTCACTGTTTCACAACAACGGAAAACAACTATGAACAACTCAGGGAAATACCTTACGTGGGCGGTGCTCTCCGTTGTGGGAGCCTTTGCCCTGGGCTATATCGCCCTCAACCGGGGGGAACAGATCAATGCGCTCTGGATTGTCGTCGCCTCCGTCTGCATTTATCTGATCGCGTACCGTTTTTATGGCCGCTATATCGCGAATACCGTGCTGGCGGTTGACGGCACGCGCATGACGCCTGCCGTGCGTCACAATGACGGACTGGACTACGTGCCGACCGACAAAAAAGTGCTGTTCGGTCACCATTTTGCGGCGATTGCCGGAGCGGGCCCGCTGGTAGGGCCGGTGCTGGCGGCGCAGATGGGCTACCTGCCGGGGATGATCTGGATCCTCGCGGGCGTGGTGCTGGCGGGCGCGGTGCAGGACTTTATGGTGCTGTTCGTCTCCACCCGCCGCGACGGCCGTTCTCTGGGCGAGCTGGTGAAAGAGGAGATGGGGGCAACCGCCGGGGTGATCGCCCTGGTGGCGACCTTTATGATCATGGTGATCATCCTCGCGGTGCTGGCGATGATCGTGGTGAAAGCGCTGACCCACAGCCCGTGGGGGACCTATACCGTCGCCTTTACCATTCCGCTGGCGCTGTTTATGGGGATCTACATTCGCTACCTGCGCCCGGGCCGCATTGGTGAAGTGTCGGTGATTGGCCTGGTGTTCCTGGTGTTTGCGATTATCTCCGGCGGCTGGGTGGCGGAAAGCCCGACCTGGGCACCGTTCTTCGACTTTACCGGCGTACAGCTGACCTGGATGCTGGTGGGCTACGGCTTCGTGGCGGCGGTGCTGCCGGTGTGGCTGCTGCTGGCCCCGCGCGACTACCTCTCTACTTTCCTGAAAATCGGTACCATCGTCGGGCTGGCGATCGGCATTCTGATTATGCGTCCGACCCTGACCATGCCTGCGTTGACCAAGTTCATCGACGGTACCGGCCCGGTCTGGACCGGTAACCTGTTCCCGTTCCTGTTTATCACCATCGCCTGCGGCGCGGTGTCCGGCTTCCACGCGCTGATTGCCTCCGGCACCACGCCGAAGATGCTGGCGAATGAAAATCAGGCCTGCCTGATCGGCTACGGCGGCATGCTGATGGAGTCCTTCGTCGCGATTATGGCGCTGGTCTCGGCCTGCATTATCGATCCGGGCGTCTACTTCGCTATGAACAGCCCGATGGCGGTACTGGCCCCGGCGGGCACCGCTGACGTGGTTGCCTCTGCCGCGCAGGTGGTGAGCGGCTGGGGCTTTGCAATCACTCCGGAAACGCTGACGCATATTGCTAACGAGGTGGGCGAGCAGTCGATCATCTCCCGCGCGGGCGGGGCGCCAACGCTTGCGGTGGGCATGGCCTACATCCTTCACGGCGCGCTGGGCGGGCTGATGGACGTGTCGTTCTGGTATCACTTCGCGATCCTGTTCGAGGCGCTGTTTATCCTGACGGCGGTGGATGCGGGAACCCGTGCGGCGCGCTTTATGCTGCAGGATCTGCTGGGGGTCATCTCCCCGAACCTGAAGCGTACCGACTCGCTCCCGGCTAACCTGCTGGCGACGGCGCTGTGCGTGCTGGCGTGGGGCTACTTCCTGCATCAGGGCGTGGTGGATCCGCTGGGCGGGATTAACACCCTGTGGCCGCTGTTCGGTATCGCCAACCAGATGCTGGCGGGCATGGCGCTGATGCTCTGCGCGGTGGTGCTGTTCAAGATGAAGCGCCAGCGTTACGCGTGGGTGGCGCTGGTGCCAACCGCCTGGCTGCTGATCTGTACCCTGACGGCGGGCTGGCAGAAAGCCTTCAGCCCGGACAACAAGGTGGGCTTCCTGGCGATCGCCAACAAGTTCCAGGCGATGATCGACAGCGGCAAGATCCCGGCTCAGTACACCGAGTCGCAGCTGTCGCAGCTGGTATTTAACAACCGTCTGGACGCCGGGCTGACCATCTTCTTTATGGTGGTGGTTGTAGTGCTGGCGTTGTATTCTCTCAAAACCGCGCTGGCTGCGCTGAAAGTCGACAAGCCAACGGCGAAAGAGACACCGTATGAGCCGATGCCTGAAAACCTGGAAGAGATTGTGACCCAGGCGAAAGGGGCGCATTAATTTAAACAATCGCCCCTCACCCTAACCCTCTCCCCAAAGGGGAGAGGGGACTTTTAACACCCTCTCCCCTTTGGGGAGAGGGTCGGGGTGAGGGGAAATAGCGAGAAACGACCTATGTTCGACACCCTATCCAAAGCAGGTAAGTACCTGGGCCAGGCCGCCAAAATGATGATTGGCGTGCCGGATTACGACAACTACGTCGAGCATATGCGCGTCAACCATCCGGACCAGACGCCGATGACCTACGAAGAATTTTTCCGCGACCGCCAGGACGCCCGCTACGGCGGTAAGGGCGGGGCAAAGTGCTGTTAACCCTCTTTGGGTAAATAGAGGCTGATTTGCTCCTGTTTACAGCCGTAGATGGCCGCCAGCTTTTCGCGGGTGCGCTTTTGCGGACGGGAGTCCAGCGCTTCCAGCTGTGACACGGCGGACTGGCTGATGCCAAGTTTCTCCGCCACCTCCTGCTGCGACATGCCGCGCAGGATACGCCACGCGGCCTGCAGGCTGACGTTCTGCCAGGTCATGATGCTGCACACTTCTCCGGGCAATTCCACGTCATCCAGGCTATCGTGTTCGACTTCAATATCCTCCAGGTCGTCATCGGTTTCGTCGTCAATTTCCGACATCTGTAAGAGCATACGAAAATATTCGTGATAGGGAATAACGGCGTACTGCGTTTTCCCGTTATCGTCCTTGATTAGCTGTACAGCCATAGGTGGCACTCTCCTCATGCAGGTAAGTCGTTGAAGTTCTGCGCTTGACGGCCAAAACATAACAATGGTTATCGGGATCGTCCCGAAGCGTATAGATGATGCGGTAATCGCCTACGCGTAACCGGTAACGATCTTCGGTCGCCGATATTTTTTTGATATCGGGCCGGGGAGCCGAGCGGTCATCCAGCTCAGTAAGCTTTACCTCAATGCGTCGCTGATACCGCTCGTCAATCTTTGAAAACGCCTTTTTTGCACCATTGGACCAGACAATCTTCATCCGTACCTCCACTGTACGACCACACAAAATATAAGGAAATAATAAGACTATTAGATAAATTCCGAATTTCTTATGGGGTACTGTAGAGCGGAGAAAAAACGCAGGTCAGAGGCAAAACGCAAACCGTCGAGGCGGCTCGACAAGGCCTCTGCCGGGCGACAGAGGCTTGCAGAAAATTTGCGATCAGGCGTTCAAACCGCCGTCCACGTCCAGACCGGTACCGGAGATCTGACCGGCAGCCGGGCTGGCGAGGAAGGTAACCGCCGCCGCGACGTCTTCCGGCTGGCCGTAATGGCCCAGGGCAATAAGCTGACGCTGTGAGTCAGCCTGCTCTCCGTCTTCCGGGTTCATGTCGCTGTTGGTGGGGCCGGGGTGGACCAGGTTGACGGTAATGCCGCGCGGCCCTAAATCACGGGCGAGTCCGCGGGTAAGGGAGTTCAGTGCAGATTTGGTCATCGAGTAAACGGCAATGCCCGGCTGCGCCACGCGGTTCGCCAGACAGCTGCCGATGTTGATGATGCGCCCGCCGTCAGACATGTGCACCAGCGCTTCCTGAATGGCGATCACCACCCCACGAATGTTGACGTTGATGAGGGCGTCGATGTCCGCCAGCGTCATCGATTCCAGCGGGCCGCCGCGCGCAATCCCGGCGTTGTTGACCAGAATGTCCAGCCCGCCGAGGGATCGCGCCGCATGGGTGACGGCATCCTGAATCGCCTGCGCGCTGGCGCTGTCCGCCTGAACGGCCTCGCCGTGCCGCCCCAGCGCCTTAATCTCATCGGCGACCGCCTGGGCTTTATCGGCGGATTTTTCATAGGTGATGACCACATCGGCACCGGCGCGCGCCAGCGACAGCGCAATGGCCCGACCCAGCCCGCGGCTGGCGCCGGTAACCAGCGCCTTTTTACCTGTTAAATCGATCTGCATGATGACCTCGTTACGAGAGTGGTGAGAACCATCATTAGGTATAGCCCGTCGGCGCGATTAACGGCAGAAGGATTCCACTTTCTCAAACGCGGTGCGAAGAACCTCAGGCGTTAGCGTAACGGGTAAATAGTGAACCGACTCCACCGGGCGCAGGGTGTGGGCAATGACCCTGTCCAGCTCGTCGCGGTTATTGATGTCGACGTCCAGCTCGTGAAGCGTGGTCGGCAGGTTAAAGCGCCGGTATGCCGCCACCAGCTGCGCCAGCACGTCGTCCTGGCCAAGCAGGGCGCTCTGCACCAGAATGCCGTAGGCCACCTTGGTGCCGTGGAGGAATTTTTCCGTCTGCGGCAGCACGGTTAAGCCGTTGTGCACCGCATGCGCCGCCGCCACGCGGGTGTAGCGTTCGCCCAGACCGCCGACCATCCCGCCGCCGGCGATAATCGCGTCCACCACGTCCCGGAACGCCTGCGTTTGCTCGCCGCGCTGCTGGTCGGCCAGCGCTTGCTCACTGTGTTCCAACAGCACGTCGCGGATCGCCAGCGCGCCGTTAAGGCCAAGACGCACGGTCAGCGGCAGGTTTTCCGGCTGCGGGGCAAGCACCACCGCCTCGTACCACTTCGCCAGCGTATCGCCGATCCCCGCCAGCAGGTATTCCGCCGGAGCGTTAAGGACGATCTGCGGCTCCACCAGCACCAGGAAGTTGGCGTCGTCGAAGATCTCAAACTGCAGCGCCTGCCCGGCATCGTTGTACCAGACGGAGAGCGGGGTCCACGCGGCGCAGGTGGCGGCAATGGTGGGAATGCCCACGAACGGCACCCCTAAGCGGCGCGCCACGGCCTTGACGGTGTCCATGACCGCGCCGCCGCCAACGCCAATCACCACGCTGGCATCGCCGCCGGACTCGTTCACCAGATGGGTGACGTCGCGCTCGCTGCAGTGGCCTTTAAACAGCAGGTGCTTCGCCCCCGGCGCGTTAAAGCTCTCCGGCAGGAACGGGCGCGCGCCCTCTATTGCACGCTCGCCGTAAATCCATACCGCACGGGAAAGCTGTTCCGGGGTAAAGAAGTCATTCAGATGCGCAAGGCTTCCGGAATGAGAGAAGTAGTTCGCCGGGCCGGGCACGACGCGGATGTCGGTGTTGCTCATGGTGTTGTCCTTTTTTCGCAAGCGCTAACCCGATGTTATGTCTGGACATCCGGATGGCTAATAATATTTCGCTTTATCTTATGCCTTTTCCGTCGTTGTCAGTCAACCGGAGCTGTGAAAAATTCGATAAATCAGAAGAGTTATGAAGGATTTACGCGGATGGTTTCCAGTCGCCTTGAAATGCGCGGTATCAGCCTGGCCTTTTCCGGCTTTCAGGCGCTGTCGCGCGTGGACTTCACGCTGAACGGCGGGTCGGTGCACGCGCTGACCGGCGCCAACGGCGCGGGGAAATCAACGCTGATGGCGGTGCTTTGCGGGACGCACGACCACTATGAAGGCGAAATCTGCATCAACAACCAGCCGGTAAGCATTCGCGAGCCGCTGGACGCCAAACGGCTGGGCATCCACCTCGTGCAGCAGGAGGTGGACGTGGCGCTGATCCCGGGGTTGAGCATTGCCGAAAACATCATGCTCGACCAGCTGGCGCAGCCGGGACACCGCTACCGCTGGCGCGATATCCGCCAGCAGGCGAGGCAGGCGCTGGCGCAGCTCGACGTTACGCTGGACGTTCGCCGCTCCATCGACGGCTGTTCGCTGGCCGAAAAGCAGCAGATTTTGCTGGCACGCGCCTTGTCACACCACTGCCGTTTTTTGATTCTTGATGAGCCCACCGCGCCGCTGGACGCGCACGAGAGCGAGCGCCTGTTTACGGTGGTGAGACGTTTAAAAGAGCAGGGCATCGGCGTGGTGTTTATCTCCCACCGCATTCACGAGCTGAAGGCCATCTGCGACACCTTAACGGTGCTGCGCGACGGCAGGCTGGTCGAGTCCGGCCCGATGGCGGATCTGAGCGGAGAGGAGATCGTCGAAAAGATGCTCGGCCACGTGCTGAGCGATATCTACCCGCCCGCGCGGCCGCCGCACGGCGACGAAACGCTGCTGCGGGTGGAAGGGCTGCACGACGACGCGCTGCTTAAAGATATCTCCCTGCACCTGCGCAAAGGCGAAATTCTCGGGATTGCCGGGCTGGCGGGGGCGGGGAAAACCGAACTCTGCAAGGCGCTGTTTGGCGCCACCAAAAGCCGCGTTGCGCGCGGTGAGCTGAATCATCAGGCCTGGACCCCGCGTGACCCGGCCGACTCCGTGCAGCGCGGACTGGCGCTGGTGCCGGAGGAGCGGCGTAAAGAGGGTATTTTTATCGACGAGCCGGTGAGCATGAACCTTGCCGTGAGCGCCGATAACAGCTTTTCGCGCTGGAGCCAGTTCGGCCATCGTCAGGCGTGGCGCTGGGCGGAAGAGGTGATTGCCCGTGTCGGCGTGCGCACCCGTGGGCCGGGGCAGGTGCTGCGCCGCTTATCCGGCGGCAACCAGCAGAAGGTCGCCATCGGCAAATGGCTGCGCAACGACGCCAGCGTGCTGATATTTGACGAGCCGACCAAAGGCGTGGACGTAAAGGCCAAAACCGATCTGTTCCAGCTGATTGACGGCCTGGCGCGCGAGGGCAAAGGGGTGATTTACGCCTCCGGCGAGTTCGCCGAGCTGGTGGGACTGTGCGACCGCATCTGCGTCCTGTGGGACGGGCGCATCGTGGCGGAAATCGCCGGGGCCGAGGCCCGCGAAGAGACACTACTTTATTATTCAACCGGAGGAACGGCGTCGTGAGCAAGACTCTTTCAGTAACGGCGGCGGCGTCTGGCCGTCAGCAACTTTTTGATTTTCTTTATAAGTGGGGCATGCTGCTGACCGTCGTCGCGCTGGTGGCTATCTTTGGCCTGGCGTCGGACAGCTTCCTCGACCCGAACAACATCATCAACATTCTGCGCGCGATCGCCATCGTGACGGTGATTGCCGTCGGCGTGTCGATTTCGCTGACCGTCGGCGGGTTCGATCTCTCCGTGGGATCGACCGCGTCGCTGGCGAACGCGCTGGTGATTTCGCTTTTTGTCTGGCACGGCTTCGGTACCACCGAGTCGATTCTGATCACCCTCGCGCTCTGCACGCTGGTCGGCCTGTTTAACGCCTTTCTGATCGTCATCCTGCGCATCCCGGACATGCTCGCGACGCTCGCCAGCCTGTTTGTTATCCAGGGCGTGGCGATGACCTACAGCTACGGCGGGTCGATTACCGAGAACATGGTGCTGCCGAGCGGCGACATGGCGGAAGGCACCATTCCGGCGGCGTTCAGCCTGCTGGGGCAGGTGCCGACCATCGTCATCATCATGCTGGCGGTGACCCTTCTGGCGCAGCTTGGACTGTCGCTGACCACTCATGGACGCCGGATGTACGCCATTGGCGGCAACCCGGAAGCGGCGCGCCTCTCGGGCATTCGCACCACGCGCTACAGGGTGGCGGCCTACGTCATCGCCTCGCTGCTGGCGGGGCTGGGCGGGATTTTGCTGGCCTCGCGCATCGGGTCGTCGCAGGTGAACGCGGGCGGCGGGTATCTGATGGACGCGGTGGCGGCGGCGTGGATTGGCTTCTCGCTGGCCGGGTCCGGCAAGCCGAACGCGCTGGGGACCCTGGTGGGAGCGGTTATTCTCGGTGTGCTGTCGAACGGGCTGGTGATGCTCTCCGTGCCGTATTACGCGATGGACATTATAAAAGGGCTGGTGCTCGCGGTGGCACTGGCGATTACTTACATACAAAAACGCTGACAACACAACGGGATAAAAAATGAAAAAGATTGCGCTCTCTTTGGTGGCACTGGGGTTACTCACGGCTCTGCCGGGCCATGCGGCCACGCCCGCGCCGGTTCCGGCTGCCATTGCGAACCACGACGGACCGATCCGCATCGCGGTGATCCGTAACCTCGGCTCGGACGACAACACCACGCAGTTTGTTGCCGGGGCGATTCAGGAAGGGAAAAAGCTTGGCTTTAAGGTCAGCACCTTTTTGAGCAACGGGGACGACGCCAAATTCCAGGACTTCGTTAACCAGGCCATCAGCCAGAAGTATGACGGGATCATTCTCTCTCAGGGCCGCGATCCGTACTCCACCGCGCTGGTGAAGAAGGCGGTGGATGCCGGGATTAAAGTCGCCGTGTTTGATACCGCCGTTAATGGGGAGAGCCCGGGCGTGACCGTGACGCAGCAGGACGATGCCTCCCTGACGAACCTCTCCTTCGGCCAGCTGGCAAAAGATTTCAACGGCAAGGCGAATATCGTCAAGCTGTGGGTGGCGGGCTTCCCGCCGATGGAGCGACGTCAGGCTGCCTATAAAGAATTGCAAAAGCAGTACCCGGAGATTAAAGAGCTGGAGTCCATCGGCGCGGTCTCCTCTGACGTGCAGGGCGACACCGCCAACAAGGTGGGCGCGATCCTGGCGAAATACCCGAAAGGCAAAATCGACGCCATCTGGGGCACCTGGGACGCCTTCAGCCAGGGCGCGTATAAGGCGCTGAAAGAGAACGGACGCACCGAGATCAAGCTCTACAGCATCGACATCTCCAACCAGGACTTACAGCTGATGCGCGAGCCGGGTAGCCCGTGGGCAGTGAGCGTGGCGGTGGATCCGAAGCTGATTGGTGCGACCAACGTGCGCCTGGTAGCCAACAAAATTGCCGGGGAAGCGACGCCTGCAACCTACGATTTCAAAGCGGCAGCCATTCCGCAGGCGCTGCTGACCGCCCAGCCGGGCGCGGTGAACGTGGCGTCGCTGGGGAAAATCATTCCTGGCTGGGGCCAGACGGAAGATTTTATCGCGCCGTGGTTTGCGACGCTGGAAGCAAAAAATAAATGAGCATCCTTCCCACGCCAGAATACAGCCGCAATATGCGGCTGATTGGCCATAGCGACCAGGGCGGCCGCCCGGACGGCGTGCAGCTGATGGTGCATCGCGGCTTCGCGTATGTCGGCCATATGGTGTCGCAGGGCTTTTCGATTGTTGACGTGCGCGACCCGAAAAAACCGAAAGCGGCGGGCTACGTGCCCGCGCCGCCGGGCACCTGGAACGTCCATTTACAGGCGCATGACGATCTGCTGCTGGTGATTAACGCACGGGATCTGTTTGCCGATGCCCGCTTTGCCGACGAGAAGGTCTACTACACCCGCCAGGTGGGGGAGACCGTCAGCGACGTGCAGGACAGGGGCTGGAGCGCCGGGCTGCGCGTCTTTGATATCTCCACGCCGGACGCGCCGCGCGAAATCGGCTTTCTGTCGCTGAGCGGCATCGGCATTCACCGCATCTGGTACGTCGGCGGGCGCTGGGCGTACGTGTCGGCGCTGATCGACGGCTTTACCGACTACATTTTTCTGACCATCGACCTGGCGGACCCGCGTAAGCCCGAGGTGGCGGGGCGCTGGTGGCTGCCGGGGATGAACCAGGCCGCAGGCGAACAGCCCAACTGGCCGGAAGGCAAACGCTACGCACTGCACCACGCGATTATCGCGGGCGATACCGCCTACGGCAGCTGGCGCGACGGCGGCCTGACGCTGCTGGACGTGAAGGACCGCAGTCAGCCGAAGCTGATTAGCCACCGCAACTGGAGCCCGCCGTTTGGCGGCGGGACGCACACCGCGCTGCCCTTACCGGACCGCGATTTGCTGGTGGTGCTGGACGAAGCGGTGCTGGATAACCAGCAGGACGGCGAGAAGCTGATCTGGCTGTTTGACATCCGCGAGCCGTCGAACCCGGTGAGCATTTCGACCTTCCCGCAGCCGAATGAAACCGACTACGTGGCAAAAGGGGCGCACTTTGGCCCGCACAACCTGCACGAGAATCGGCCGGGGAGCTTCGTCAGCTCGACGCTGATTTTTGCGACGTATCAGAACGCGGGCGTGCGCGCGTATGACATTTCTAATCCGTATCGCCCGGTGGAAACGGGGGCGCTGGTGCCCGCGGCACCGGAGAGGATGATGGACACGAGGCCGAATCGCCCGCATGTGATCCAGTCGTGCGACGTGTTTGTGGATGCGCAGGGGATTATTTACAGCACGGACTATAACGGCGGGCTGTCGGTGATTGAGTATTTGGGGTGAGTGCGGTTTGATGCCCCTCACCCTAACCCTCTCCCCAAAGGGGAGAGGGGAAAAATCAGCTGTACTGCCGCACCCTGGCCACCAGCTCTTCCGCACCGTCGATGCGGTCAGCAATCACAATCAGCGCTTTCCCGAGCGTTATCGCGTGGCGCAGGCATTCGTGGCGCATGGCCTCGTCCTGGATGCTGTCGATATCCGCGACGTGGGAAAGCCCGACGCTGCGGCGAATTAATTCGGTACCGCAGAAGCCGATGGCGTCGTGCCAGACCTTTTTCAGGAACGCGGAGGCATAGCCCGGCGCGCTGAGCGCGGCGTCGCGGGCTTTCTCGTTTGCCAGCGCCTGGAAGCGTTCCGCGAAGGTGTTCCACAGCTCCTGAATATCGGTCAGGCGCTGCTCGCGGGCGGCGGCGGCATCGCGAATGCCAAGATGCCCCGGCAGGCCGCAGAAGTTCAGCAGCAGGTTGCCGATGGCGGTGCCGACGTCAAAGCCAATCGGCCCAAAGTAGCCGAACTCTGCGTCGATGGCCTTCAGGCTGCCGTCGGCCACGAAAATCGACCCGCTGTGGATGTCCCCGTGCAGCAGGGCTTCGGCGTGTGAGAAGAAGCGGTGCTTCAGAGAGGCCACGGCAATTTTTAGCTGGGCGTCGTCGCGCAGGGCCGCTACGTCTTTTTCCAGCTCGGCCGGATAGCTGTTGCGCTCGTGGACCTGGTACGGATCGTTGAAGAACAGATCTTCGGTGATCTCGCACATCTCCGGGTTGATGAACTTCGCCACCTGCGCTTTTTTCTCGTGCGGATGCAGGTAGAAGTCGCTGGTGTGGAACAGCGCGTGCGCGAGGTATTCCCCCAGCTGGCGCGCCGCCTGCGGGTAGTAGATGTTGTTGATTAACTCGCCGCGCCAGATGCGATGGCTGGAGAGATCTTCCATTACCATCACCGCCAGTTCCGGGTCAAAGTGGTGGATTTTCACGGTGTGCTGCGGGCTGTGCTGGTAGTGCTCAACCAGGGTTTGCGCTTCAAGGCGAGCGCGATCCAGCGTCAGCGGCCAGGACTCGCCGACGCAGCGCACGTAGGGCAGCGCCTGCTTAACGATGATGCGGCTCACGCCCGCGCCGTCAAAAATTTTAAAGACCAGATTGAGGTTGCCGTCGCCTACCTCCTGCGCCTCTACCAGCGATGAAGGATCGTCAAGTCCGCCAAACTGCCTGGCATACTCCACGGCGTCCTGAGCGGTAAAGGTACGGTATTGCGACATGGCCTGCTCCTCACGAGTTTTACTTATTAAGACATGTAGACGTCTATACATCTGGATTTCATCCTGACACAATGTGCTACAACAACGCAACAGGGAATTAACGACATGCAGACATTACAGACGACCAGCCTGCGGGTGGCGGATAATCAGCTCTTTATTCTCGACCAGCAGGCGCTTCCGCAGGAGAAACGCTGGCTGGATGCCTCGACGGTTGAAGCGCTGGTTGGGCATATTCACGCTCTGCGCGTGCGCGGCGCGCCGCTGATTGGTCTCTCTGCAAGCCTGCTGCTGGCGCTGCTGGCGGAAAACGGCAAAAGCCGCGACGAGCTTGCGGCGGCGCTGGACACGCTTCGCGCATCCCGCCCGACGGCGGTGAACCTGATGAACAACCTCGACCGCATGAAGCGGGCGCTGTGGCAGGAAGAATTTGTTCCGGCGCTGGTCGCGGAAGCGCTGCGCCTGATTGACGAAGACAAACGGCTTTGCGAGGCGATTGCAAAAGCGGGCAGCGCGCTGGTGAAGCCCGGCAGCCGTCTGTTGACCCACTGCAACACCGGCGGGCTGGCAACGGCGGGCGTCGGTACGGCGCTGGGCGTAATTGCCCGCGCGCATCAGGAGGGTAACGTCAGCAGCGTCTGGGTGGATGAAACCCGTCCGCTCTTACAGGGCGGCAGGCTAACCGCGTGGGAACTCGGCGAGCTGGGCGTGCCGTATCAGCTGATTACCGACTCCATGGCCGCCAGCCTGATGGCGAAAGGGCAGGTGGACGCCGTGTGGGTGGGGGCAGACCGTATCGCCGCCAACGGCGACGTGGCGAACAAGGTTGGCACCTATTCTCTGGCGGTGCTGGCGAAGTTCCACGGCATTCCGTTCTACGTGGCAGCTCCGCAAACGACACTCGATCCGGACTGCCCGAACGGAGACGCGATCCCCATTGAGCAGCGCGCCGCCAGCGAGGTGACGGGCGTTGCCGGAAGCTTTGGCGCGGTGCAGTGGGCGCCGGAAGACGCGCAGGTCTATAACCCGGCGTTTGACGTCACGCCTGCCTCGCTGATTAGCGGCTGGGTGCTGGATACGGGCGTGGTCACGCCCCAGGAGGTTGCAGAAGGGAAATTTGCCTGAGTCCGGCTATCCTTTAAGGGGTTCCCTTAAGAGGACAACATCGTGACGCTCGATCCTGAAACAGACTTAAAACTGGAGCGCGTGGTGGATGCACCGCGCGACCTGCTGTGGCTCTGCTGGACCACGCCCGAGCACATCAAAAACTTCTTCATTCCTGCTCCCCATAAGGTGACCGAGTGCGACCTCGACCTGCGCGTGGGCGGGCGGTTCAACACCGTGTTTGAGGTGGACGGGCAGCGAATGGATAACCGGGGCGTGTTTCTTGAAATCGATCCCGGTAAAAAGCTGGTCTTTACCGACGGCTATACCGAAGGCTGGAAGCCGGCCGAGAAGCCGTTTATGACGGCGATCCTGCTGCTGGAGGATGTGGGCGAGGGCAAAACCCGCTACACGGCGATTGCGCGCCACCCGACGAAGGAAATTCGCGAGCAGCACGAGCAGATGGGCTTCCACGAAGGGTGGGGGATTGTGCTGGATCAGCTGGTGGGGTACGTGAAAGGGCTTAACGCGTAGCGCGCTGGTGCCCTCACCCCGGCCCTCTCCCTGTGGGAAAGGGAGAAAAGATTATGCGAGGCGCGGATAGGCATCCGCGATCGCATCGCCCGTAAACTTAGCAACCCAGCCTTCCGGATTGTCGAAAATACGAATCGCCGTAAAGTTCGGCTCTGAGCCCATATCAAACCAGTGGGGCGTGCCTGCGGGCACGGAGATCAGGTCGTTTTTCTCGCAAAGCACCTGATAGACTTCATCGCCAATGTGCAGGCAGAACAATCCCGCGCCTTCCACGAAAAAGCGCACTTCGTCTTCGCCGTGGGTGTGCTCGTTGAGGAATTTCGCGCGCAGCGCTTCTTTTTGCGGGTTGTCGGCGCGCAGGCTGATGACGTCCCAGCTCTGGTAGCCCTTCTCCGCCACCAGCTTGTCGATCGCATGTTGATACGCTGCGATCACGGCTTCGGGCGCAGGATCCTGTCCCAAATCGCGGTCCGCGTCCCAGCGTTCAAAACGTACGCCTTTAGCGTTGAGCTGTTGGGCAATCTCGGCGGCGTCGGTGCTGTGCCACTGGTGCTGGCTGGCGTCTTTATCGGAATAAATGGTCAATGCGCTCATGAAGGGATCTGCTCCGGATTAATCTCGTCAAACTGGTGGACCTGATGGTGATGGCTTGCGCCGTCATCATCACCGCGAATCAGCTGCAGGGTGCGAAAGCCTGCCCGTTCAGCCGCGTCCAGCTCCTGATGAATATCGGACAGGAACAGGATCTGCGACGGGGCGATGCCCGTTTGAGCCGCAATGTTCTGATAAGACTGCACCTCGCGCTTGGCGCCGATGTGGGTATCAAAATAGCCGCTGAACAGATGAGTAATATCACCTTCGTCGCTGTAGCCAAATAACAGTTTCTGCGCGGCGACGGAGCCAGAGGAATATACATAGAGATCAATCCCCTGCGCTTTCCACTTTTCCAGCGCAGGCAGAACGTCCGGGTAGAGGTGGCCGGTAAAGTCACCGTTGATGTAACCTTCCTGCCAGATGATGCCCTGCAGGGCTTTCAGCGCGGTGGATTTGCGGTCTTCATCCATAAAGGCAAACAGGGTGTCGATAAGCTCGCTCACGCTGGCCTGCGGGCTACCGATTTCCTCGCGCAGATTGTCCAGAATGGATTTCACCGGCTCGGCGTACTGCTGGGCGCTCACGAAGGCCGCCAGCCGCTCACGCGCGTAGGGAAACAAAACATCATGGACAAAACGAATATCGCTGGTGGTCCCTTCAATATCCGTCACAATCGCGCGAATCATACTCTCTCCAGTTGTCGTAAACGCATTTCGCATTCAAATAAGAACTCTAATCCTTCCAGATGACGGCGGGCTTCGGCCACGTCGCGTCCCCAGCAGGTTAAGCCATGGCCGCGCAGAAGAAAACCATAATTAAGCGGGCGTTCCTGCGCGTAATGGGCGATTCGTGAGGCGAGGGCGTTGATGTCCTGGTCGTTATCAAATACCGGGATGGCGACCGTATCCAGATGGGTAGTCTGCCCGGTAAGCGATTTTTGCATCTCGAAACCGCTGATATTCAGCTCGGCGTCTTTGACCAGACGCGAGAGCACCGTGGCGTTAACGGTATGAACGTGCAGGACGGCGTTGGCTTCCGGGAACAGACGATAGATCAGCGTGTGCAGCCCGGTTTCCGCCGACGGTTTACGACCGGACGGCGCGCGGCTGGTGGCGATCTCAACCTGCAGAAAATCCTCCGTCGTCAGGCTGCCTTTGTCTTTGCCGGATTCGCTGAGCCAGCAGAGGCGTTCGTCCTGACGCACCGACATGTTGCCGCCGGTGGCAGGTGCCCAGCCTTTGGCGCCGATCCAGCGGCAGGCGTCGACCAGTTGCGTGAGTTGCAGGTTGTCTGTCATTTCCTTTTACCCTCTCGGCCAGGAATATTTATAGCATATAGACGTCTAAGCGTCTTGATTGCCAAAGACTAACATCGTGTTATAGTGGCAGCAACATAAGTATTACAAGCAGGCACAACAAAATGAGCAATAACGCATTGATCCCGCAGAGTAAACTTCCCGGTCTCGGTACCACCATCTTTACGCAGATGAGCGCCCTGGCGCAGCAGCACAACGCCATTAACCTCTCGCAAGGGTTCCCGGATTTTGACGGGCCTGGCTATTTGCAGGAGCGCCTGGCGTACCACGTTGCGCAGGGGGCGAACCAGTATGCGCCGATGACCGGCGTGCAGGCGCTGCGGGAGGCCATTGCGGATAAAACGGCGGAGCTGTACGGCTATAGGCCCGATGCGAACAGCGACATTACGGTGACGGCAGGGGCGACCGAAGCGCTGTATGCGGCCATTACCGCGCTGGTGCGTGCGGGCGATGAGGTGATCTGCTTTGAACCGAGCTACGACAGCTACGCGCCAGCGGTTGAGCTCTCCGGCGGCGTGGTGAAACGCGTGGCGCTTCAGCCGCCGCATTTCCGCCCTGACTGGCAGGCGTTCGCGGCGCTGCTGAGTGACAAAACCCGTCTGGTTATTCTCAATACGCCGCACAACCCGTCGGCGACGGTCTGGCAAAAGGCCGATTTTGCCGCGCTGTGGCAGGCGATTGCGGAGCGTGAAATTTATGTCCTGAGCGACGAGGTGTATGAGCACATCTGCTTCGCGAAAGAAGGACACGCCAGCGTGCTGGCCCATCCGCAGCTGCGCGAGCGGGCTATTGCCGTGTCGTCATTCGGTAAAACCTACCATATGACCGGCTGGAAGGTGGGGTACTGCGTGGCCCCCGCCGCCATCAGCGCCGAGCTGCGTAAGGTGCACCAGTACCTGACGTTTGCCGTGAATACCCCTGCTCAGCTGGCGCTGGCGGATATGCTGCGCGCTGAACCCGAGCACTATCGCGACCTGCCGGATTTTTACCGTGCTCGACGGGATCTGTTCGTGACGGCGCTGGGCCAAAGTCGCCTGGAAATTTTGCCGTCTGAAGGAACCTACTTCCTGCTGGCGGATTACAGCGCCATTTCCGATCTGGATGATGTCAGTTTCTGCCAGTGGCTGACGAAAGAGGTCGGCGTGGCCGCCATTCCGCTGTCGGTATTCTGCGCCGATCCCTTCCCGCATAAGCTGATCCGCCTCTGCTTTGCGAAGCAGGAATCGACGCTGCTGGCCGCGGCGGAGCGTCTGAACACGCTCTGATTATTTTACCGTCCAGGCTTCAGAGTAACGGCGGTCTGCAAACAGCTCCAGCAGGCCGTTGATTTGTTTGAGACGCAACACCTCATCGCTGTCCATCCCGAGCTCTTCGCCAATTCTCTCATTGCTCCAGCCAAGCTGCGCAAGTTCCCGAACGATTTCGGACATGGCGTTGATTTGGTGTCGCCCGCGCGCCCGGTTGTGCCGAATGGTGGCGGCCATGCGGTCATGTTTATTCTGCCGGTCCTGGCGCAGGCAGGTGACGGGCAGGTAACCTCTGAGCTTACGCTTCAACGCAGCCCGACTTGTGCCAATTTCATGACGATGAAATCCATCCACAATTTCGTAATGTTGCGGTTCGCTTTCGGTCACAACAATAGGCTGGGTGAATCCATCAAGCTCCAGCGACTTGCTGAGCAGCCGTTTTTCCGGTGGGGCCACATTATTGGGATTGTAATCGTTGGCGGTAATGGCGTCCTGTTTGATCCACAGTACGCAGTCGATGGGCTGATCGTAAAACGGGCTATTTTTGTGCAGCGCCAGGCGAAAGGCATTAATGGCGTTAATTCTGTCCTCTTCGGGGAGAGACTGAAGATATGTTTCGATGTCGTTGATTATTCTTTGTCGCATAAAATGCCCCACTCCTTGCGTTTAGCCTTCACTCTGTCGCTGTAGCGTTGATAATGTTTGGGTTTGTTTGGGCTGAATGACAGTGCTCTGCACCAGTAGTCGTTATTCAGTAAAACCTTACAAATACGGCGCCATGAGGGAATGTCTTTGGCACCGATATCGCCTTCCTGGGTATCGGGAATATCCTCCATGCCTCTCTTTTGATACCAGTGCAGATAAACGGCGATTTTATTGCGGTAATGTTCGGCCGTATTTTGCGGCATGCTGTCGAGCAGCAGCATGGCGTATCCACGCCAGCAAAGGTGCTCGGGCTTCAGGATTTTCCTGTGACCATAGAAATGATTATCGTGACCAGCATAAATTCCCCCGCTGCGCACGCCGCTTACGCGTTCACACATATTCGCCCAGCGTTCAGGCTCCACAATGTGGTAGAGCCATAACCCCTGACGCTGCTCCGGGCCAAAGGGCTCGCAGATGCGCATGTAGCGGGGCGGCACGCCTGCCTGAAACATCAGGTCATACAGGGCGTTATAGCAACACCCCGATTTGGCGAACCAGGTCCAGATATCGGCGGTTTTCCAGTCGTAAAGAGGATAGATATACCAGGCATGTCCCCCCGGCGCGACGGTTGTCCAGGGTTTGTCGTCGGCAAAACGCTGCTTCCGCGCTGAAGCGATAGCCAGAAAGCGGTTGTAAGATTCATCGGCACGAATACCAATTAGCACGGCCGCCGGGCGATTGCGTGAATACCAGTCGGAGAAACTGCGAACGAAGACTTCAAACGTCATGCCTGGCTGGTAGAAAGGAAAAAAGGCGGGATCGGTAACTGCATCTTCTGGAGGTTGGCGAACCCACCGGGCGCCCGGTTCCCAGCATTGCCATTCCGGCTGAAATTGCGAAAGAGAATTTTGCGTCGTCAGGGGGAGGGCCACCCACCAGAAATGGTCAATGACGTCGCTGTATAATTCGCGCATATGTTCAACGTGGGCGATGGTATAAGAAAATTGCGCTTCCCAGTCGATAAACAGCACATCTATTTTTGTTTTCATCTGTCGCGCCCGAAGGGCAACCAGATGCAGCATGACGGTGGAGTCTTTACCCCCTGAAAAAGAGACACACACTCTGGATAGGTTTTCGAGCGTCCATGCGATGCGTTCCTGGGCTGCACAGAGGACATTTTTATCCAGCGGAAGCTTATAAATAGACATGATTATCCTCTTCCTGAGTATTCAAATCGGGTCGTTAAGTAAATATGTAAGAAGAGAATACTATTAGCTGATAATCACATCAGGAAATAAATTGTATAAATTCATTAAAATATAATTATTATGAATGCGTTAGAATGTGTTGGCTGAATGTGAATTCAGCCAGTCACCATTATCGATGCAAAGATAGCTCTTCAATAAAGCTTGAAAACGCCGAGCTATTCAATGCCGAGCGGTTGTACATCATAAATATTTGGATGGAAGGGAGGACTAATGTTGTTTCAATCTTCCGTAAATTTAACGACGCGCCATACTGATCGAATGCTGGTGTAGGAGCAAGACCAATTATATCGGTACAGCTGATCATTGACAGCAGAGAAATAAATGAATCACTACGAAATACAATGTTACGTTCTGGAAGGACTTTCTCTGCGCTTTCCTGATAGTTTTTAACGCTTAGTTCATCACTTAAAAATGCCGTGAAGTCTTCTTTAAGGAGTTCCTCAAGTGTTGCGCTCTGACCAATACGGGGATGATCCGCACGGCAAACAAGCGTAAAAGACATTTCATAGAACAGACTGCAGGCGATAGAACGACTGTTGAGAGATGAGAAGGAGAAAACCAGGTCTGCTTTACGGTAGGCTAACAGATCTTCTGCTGAATCTGGGGCGAGAAAAACATCATGAAGCTCAATTTGGTAGTTATGCTTTTCCATCAAAATTTGCATTGGACCCAGCATAATTTTGGGCGTCATAAACTGCGGGCAGTAAATGACAAAGTTCTTCTTTAACCCGCTGCTGTGCATGATGTTGATGGTCTGCTCAAGCTGATTCAGGTTTTGTTCAAGATGATGATGCAGATTGACGCCAACCGTAGTCGGCGTAATCCCCTTACCTGAACGAATAAACAACGGATCGTTGAGCTGCCCGCGCAAACGCTGCAGTGACTGGCTTACCGCGGAAGGTGTAATATAGAGCGTCTCGGCCGCTTTACTGATACTCAGATGTTGATAAATGCACTCAAAAATGACGAGCAGGTTGAGGTCGAATTTCTTGAGGTCGTAGAGATTTGCCATGTTTCGTCCTGATGATGTCGTGTTTGCTGTGGTTATCACATCACTGATAACTATAGTTTGAAGCTAACCATTTACAATCCTTTCGGTTAACTCTCTTAATTTTAAATTAAACTCACCTTAATATATCACGACGTCAGATTATTAAAATAGCGCTTCAAAGATGATTAAGATAATTTTATCTTAAAGAAGGGGTGAAACGCTTAAATGACAATTGTCATTTATATATTGAGGTATTTTTATCATAAAAATAAATTTATAACGCCTCGAAATGATGTTCGATACTGCCTATCACAGCCATAGGCAGAAATGCCTCTGTTATGGATTGCTCAATCTCTGCACGGGTGGTGTAATCAAACCGCTGTTACCGCCTTGATATTAAGGGTTGTAGAGCGCAACGCAACGCCAGCTTCGGCTGGCACTGAATGTACCTGCGGGGAATTCAGGTATCAGGGCCGCCCGTCGAGGCGGCCTTTTTACTTTTGGCGTTTCCTTTAAAAGGTTCACCTTACTGTCTTGTTGATGTTGTTAGGTTTGGCTGATTGATTTGATAAAGCATACGCATTAGCCCCGATGAAGAAAGTTGGTTACCTTACATCTCAACGAAAACACGGAGGAAGTACAGATGTCTTTGATTAATACCAAAATTAAACCTTTCAAAAACCAGGCGTTCAAAAACGGTGAATTCATTGAAGTCACTGAGAAAGATACCGAAGGCCGCTGGAGCGTGTTCTTCTTCTATCCTGCTGACTTCACCTTTGTTTGCCCGACCGAACTGGGTGACGTGGCAGACCACTACGAAGAACTGCAGAAGCTGGGCGTAGACGTTTACTCTGTCTCTACCGATACCCACTTCACCCACAAAGCGTGGCACAGCAGCTCTGAAACCATCGCGAAAATTAAATACGCGATGATCGGCGACCCGACTGGCGCCCTGACCCGTAACTTCGACAACATGCGTGAAGATGAAGGCCTGGCCGACCGTGCAACCTTCGTGGTTGACCCGCAGGGCATTATCCAGGCTATCGAAGTTACCGCTGAAGGTATCGGCCGTGATGCTTCTGACCTGCTGCGTAAAGTGAAAGCGGCTCAGTACGTGGCTTCTCACCCAGGTGAAGTGTGCCCGGCGAAATGGAAAGAAGGCGAAGCGACTCTGGCTCCATCTTTAGATCTGGTCGGTAAGATTTAAGTCTGTAAAGCCTGGCGGCGCTGCGCTTGCACAGGCCTACAGTATCGTAGGCCGGGTAAACGAAGTGCCACCCGGCAATCAATGGGCGCCCCCCGCGCCCATTTCATTTCAGCACCATGATGCAAGTTGCATTCAGGCCGCCCTTATAAGGCAGCTTGCATGATGACGTCTTAAGAGAGGGAAGAACCATGCTCGACACTACGATGAAAACCCAGCTCAAGGCCTACCTTGAGAAACTGACCAAACCCGTTGAGCTGATTGCCACGCTGGACGACAGCGCAAAATCGGCAGAGATCAAGGAACTGCTGGCAGAGATTGCTGAACTGTCACCGAAGGTGACTTTCAAAGAAGACAATACGCTTGCCGTCCGTAAGCCTTCTTTCCTGATCGCCAACCCAGGCTCTGACCAGGGGCCGCGCTTTGCCGGCTCTCCGCTGGGTCATGAATTTACCTCGCTGGTGCTGGCGCTGCTGTGGACCGGCGGTCATCCGTCTAAAGAAGCGCAGGCGCTGCTGGAGCAGATCCGCGATATCGACGGTGATTTTGAGTTTGAAACCTATTACTCGCTCTCCTGCCACAACTGCCCGGACGTGGTGCAGGCGCTGAACCTGATGTCGGTTCTGAACCCGCGCATTAAGCACACGGCGATTGACGGCGGTACGTTCCAGAACGAAATCACCGAGCGCAACGTAATGGGCGTTCCGGCGGTGTATCTGAATGGTCAGGAATTCGGCCAGGGCCGCATGACGCTGACCGAAATCGTTGCCAAAGTAGATACCGGCGCAGAAAAACGCGCGGCGGAAGAGCTGAACCAGCGCGATGCATACGACGTGCTGATTGTTGGCTCCGGCCCGGCGGGTGCGGCAGCAGCGGTTTACTCCGCACGTAAAGGGATCCGGACCGGCCTGATGGGCGAACGCTTCGGCGGCCAGGTGCTGGATACCGTGGACATCGAAAACTATATTTCCGTGCCGAAAACCGAAGGCCAGAAGCTGGCGGGCGCGCTGAAGGCGCACGTCAGCGACTACGAAGTGGACGTGATCGACAGCCAGAGCGCCAGCAAGCTGGTTCCGGCGGCGGTGGAAGGGGGGTTACATCAGATTGAAACCGCTTCTGGCGCGGTGCTGAAAGCGCGCAGCGTGATCGTTGCCACCGGTGCGAAATGGCGCAACATGAACGTGCCGGGCGAAGATCAGTACCGCACCAAAGGTGTGACCTACTGCCCGCACTGCGACGGCCCGCTGTTTAAAGGCAAACGCGTGGCGGTGATCGGTGGCGGTAACTCCGGAGTGGAAGCGGCTATCGACCTGGCAGGAATTGTTGAGCACGTGACGCTGCTGGAGTTCGCGCCAGAGATGAAGGCTGACCAGGTTCTGCAGGATAAAGTTCGCAGCCTGAAAAACGTCGACATCGTGCTGAACGCGCAGACCACGGAAGTGAAGGGCGACGGCAGCAAAGTGACCGGCCTGGAGTACCGTGACCGCGTAAGCGGCGACGTTCATAGCGTTCAGCTTTCGGGGATCTTCGTACAAATTGGCCTGCTGCCGAACACCACCTGGCTGGAAGGCGCGATTGAGCGCAACCGCATGGGCGAGATCATTATTGATGCGAAATGCGAAACCAGCGTGAAGGGCGTATTTGCCGCGGGCGACTGCACCACCGTGCCGTACAAGCAGATCATCATCGCCACTGGGGAAGGTGCAAAAGCGTCCCTGAGCGCGTTTGATTATCTGATCCGCGCCAAAACCGCATAATAAAAGAAAGTAAGACGATACCTGCACTAGCCACCTCTTTATGAGGTGGCTTTTTTTTTAGATTTTTTTTACCCTCAATTATCCTCGTTATTGACCACTTCATGCGTTAATTACCTGCTTCGATCAAAGAAATTAATGAGCCTGCTGATAATATCTCGTCGTTTTTTGTGTCGATAAATATTTATATTTAACATGAATGATAAAGATATATTCACCTCTTCAATATATGAGGCGTTAACCCCCTTTGAAATAAAGGGGTTGACGTTTCGTGATTTCTTTAACGCGGCAGACATGACATCGCGATGCGCCTCGTTACACCTTTTATTCCCTGAAAGTGAAGCCTGGCAGCAGGATGAGGCGTTAGAGGTTGAGTATGACTTCAACGCCCTGTTTGTCGGCCCTGCGACGCTGCTGGCGCCGCCTTATGCCTCGGTTTACCTTGACGAGGAGCCGCTGCTGATGGGGGCCACAACGCTGAGCGTGCGCGAATTCCTGCAAAGCATTGGGCTGTTCGTGACGGAGGAGAATAGCGTTCCCGACGATCACATCAGCTATGAAATGGAGCTGGCGGTGATGCTCTCCGTGCATGCCAGACATTCGCCGCAATATCATGATGCACTCACCCGCTTTGTGCGCGGCCATCTCGAATTATGGCTCCCTGCGTTTATCGCAAAAATAAATGATTGTGCAAAAACATCCGCAATGAAATGTCTCGCGTCGCAGCTGACTAATTGGTTTGATGAATTAAAAACGAGAGTAATATTATGAGTATTGATAAAGGGCAGCTAAACCGGCGCTCCTTTTTAAAAGGACTGATTGCGCTGGGTACCGTCGCCGCATTACCCGGCGGACTATTATCCTCCCGATGTGCCCTGGCACAGCCCCCCATTCCGTTTAACCCGAAAACCTACAAAATTTTCCGTAACGCTTGCCCGCGTAACTGCTACGACACCTGCAGCTTAAAAACCTGGGTCAAAGATGACGTAATCACCTTCGTCGACGGGGCAAGCGAGTCCACGTTTACGCACGGCGCGCCGTGTGTGAAGGGGCTGACCTACCCGCGCCGGGTCTACTCCCCGGACCGTATCAAATACCCGATGATTCAGGACGGTCGCGGCAGCGGTAAATGGCGTCGCATCTCCTGGGATGAGGCCATGCAGCGCATTGCCAGCAAGATGCTGGAGATTAAAAAGAAAGACGGATCTATGCTCGGCCTGGCGCTGTCGAAATACTCCGGCAACCTCGGCGTAATGAGCTATGCCGTGGAGGGGATGATGTCTTCTCTCGGTTACACCACGCGCTTTGCCGGTACGCCATGCTGGCCGGCAGGGATCGATGCCCAGCACTACGACATGGGCGACATGTGGTGTAACGACCCGGAAGATATGGTGAAAGCCAAATACATCATTATCTGGGGCGCAAACCCGGCGTGGTGCTCCATGCACACCATGAAGTACATCTATCAGGCGCGTGAGAAAGGGGCGAAAGTGGTGGTCATCGATCCGCTGTTCTCGCAAACCGCCGCCAAAGCCGATCTGTACCTGCGCGTGCGCCCCGGCTCAGACGGTGCGCTGGCGCTGGGAATGGCGCGCCACCTGCTGGATATCGGCCGCGTCGACCAGGAGTTTGTGAACAACTTTGCGCACGGCTTCCCGGAATTCGAGCAGTATCTGCGCAGCAACATCACCGTTGAGTGGGCGTCTGAAATCTGTGGTCTGTCGGTAGACGTAATTCACCAGCTGGCGGAAGAGTTTACCGCGGTAAAACCTGCCACCGTCTGGATCGGCTACGGGATGCAGCGCCACGTCAACGGCGGGGCGAACGTGCGCGCCATTGACGCCTTTGTTGCCATGACCGGCAACATCGGTGTGGAAGGCGGCGGTGCCCGCTACGGCCATCTGCAGACCTGGGGCTATAACTATCATGCGATGACGCAGAAGCCACCGGCCGGATCTGTTGGCATGGTGGGCGAAAGCGGCCCGGTAGGGGAGTTCGTCAGCGACAGCGGCGAAAAGAGCCACTATTCCGACCGCGCGCTGAACCTGAACCAGACCGCGCAGAGCATTCTTGATGCCAACGATCCGCCCATTCGCATGCTGTGGGTGGCATGCAAGAACCCGTTTGCCCAGGACTTTGACCGCAACAAAATGGAAAAAGCCTTCAGCAAGCTGGAGATGGTGGTCTGCGTCGATCAGTTCTTCAACGAGACGGTGCAGCATGCCGATATCGTGCTGCCGGTGACCACCACCTTTGAGCACTGGAACCTGTCGTCGTCTTACTGGCACTACTGGCTTTCGGTGAATGAACCGGCCATTAAACCGATGTACGAATGCAAGAGCGATCTGGATATTGCCGTGCTGCTCTCGCGCACCATCAATAAAATGGAGCCGGGCTCCTGTACCTTCCCGCAGGACATTGACCAGAAAAAATGGCTCGACCTGGAGTTCAATGAGGGCATGGCGAAGCAGTTTGGCATTCGCTCATGGGACGATCTGCTGGACGGGCCGGTGAAAGCCAAAATGGTCAGTTCTGCCGCCTGGCACGACCGCAAGTTTAAAACGCCATCGGGCAAGTATGAGTTCCTCTCCGAGCTGTGTGAAAAGAACGGCCATAAAGCGCTACCGGAGTATATGCCGGCCGCGGAGGGCAAGCTGCCGTTCCATCTCTTCACCCCGCATTTGCAGTACGGCCTTCACTCGCAGTTCGTCAACCTCGACTGGATGCAGGTCTTCTGGCCGGAGCCGTTTGTCTATATCCACCCAGCCGCCGCGCAGAAGAAGGGCATCCGCGAGCTGGCGAAAGTCCGCGTGTTTAACGAGGTGGGCGAAGTGGAGCTGCGGGCGAAGATCACCACCAACGTGCCGGAAGATTTCCTGGTCATGTATGAGTCCTGGTTTAACAAGCTTAAGTACAACGTGCAGAACGTCGTAAAAGATACGCCAGCCGATATGGGCAAGATGGCAACCGGCGCGCCTGGCGCGGCGATCCACAGCCAGTTTGTCGACATTGCCCTTATCGCGAATGAAGGAGCAGACGCATGAGACGCGCATTTTTAGTGAACAGTGATAAATGTATTGGCTGCCGCGGATGCGCCATGGCCTGCAAGAGCTTTAACCAGCTTGAGCCGGATCGCTTCTGGCGCTATGTCTATCCTCTGGATAAAGAAATTTATCCACATGAGGAGCGCGCGTTTTTCTCGCTGGCCTGTAACCACTGTGAAAACCCGGCCTGTCTGGCGGCGTGCCCGGTGGAAGCCTACACCAAACGCGATGACGGCGTGGTGGTGCATAACCCTGAGCGCTGCATCGGCTGTAAAAACTGCATCCGCAACTGCCCGTACGGCGCGCCGCGCTTCAACGAAGAGACGCAAAAGGCTGAGAAGTGCAGCATGTGCTATGAACGTCTGGATATCGGTATGGCCCCGGCCTGCGTGAACGCGTGTCCGGTCGGCGCGCTGACCATTATCGATCTGGATGCCGACCCGCTGCCGAACAATGCCGTGCAGTATCCGCCGGGCTTCCCGAAGATGCCTCAGCTTAATCCGGGTACGCGCTTCATTCTGGCCCGTCAGCCAAAACAGCCGGGGGATAAATAATGGAAAAGTATGAAATACCGCTCGTTATCTTTACCGTGCTGAGCCAGATGTCCGTCGGGATGACGCTGCTCCTGACCTGGCGCACGCTGCGTGGTGAAGTGCATGGCACCCGCCTTCACTGGCTGATTACCGGGCTGATTCTGGGCGTGGCCTCCGTCGCCGCGGTGCTGCATCTGGCGCACCCGGAACATGCTTACAACGCGTTGATTAACCTGAAACATGCCTGGCTGAGCCGCGAAATTCTGGGCGCGACCCTCTACGGCGCCATGATTGGGCTGGCCTTCCTGAGTAAGGGAAACAAAGGCGCGGCGCTGCTGGCGTCCCTGTTCGGGATCCTGCTGGTGGTGGTGCAGGGGATGACCTATGCGGCACCGGCGATGCAGGCTATTGCCAACGGCATCACCATGATGCTGTTCTTTGCGACGGTATGGGTGATGGGCTGTGCCGCCACGCCGCTGCTCGGGCTGAAAGCATCTAACGCCGCGCTGCGCCAGGGGATTGTCGCCCTGATGGCGCTGCTGATTGCCGCGCCGGTGATGTGGCTCAGCGGCGGCACCATCATGAAGATGACCGCTCACGCCTGGTTAAGCTCGCCGCTCTATCTGGGCAGCCTGCTGTGCTGCATTGTGGGGGGCGCGTTGTCGCTGAAGCGACAGCCGATGCAGAAAGTGGTGTTTGTGCTCCTGCTGGTGGGCGTGGTGCTCAGCCGCCTGACCTTCTTCGGCGATACCGTCAGCACCATCGTCAATATTGGTCACCTGTACTGATAAACAAAACCCCGCGAAAGCGGGGTTTTTTGTGGGTATTTACCGGACCACCATCACCGGAATATGGGTGTGGCGGATCACGCTGGAGGCGTTCGACCCCAGCAGGTGAGTGGTAATGGAAGGATTACGTGAACCGATCACCACCACGTCTGCATTCAGCTCTGCGGCCAGTTCATTGACGGCGTCGCGCACGCTGCCGAACCGGACGTGGGTTTTGATGCGGGAAGGGTCGATGCTGAAATGCCCGACCATGGTCTGCAGCCGCGTTTCGGCTTCGTGCTGTAAATGCTCCTCAAAGCGACGCACGTCGGCGGCAAAGCGGTGCAGGCTCAGGCTGGCAGAGCCCGGTAAGACATGTAAAAGATGAATAATTCCATCCTGCTGCGCGAGGAATTCCGCGTGGCGCACAGCTTTGTCGCTCAGTTCCATTTCGAAAACATCAACCGGCATAATGATTGTCTTATACATAACCGTTTCTCCTTGTTTATAAACGCTGGATACATTCAACCACAAAATATGAATGGTTTCTGTAAGCGCTTCGGCACTTTTCCTCTCTTGCCAGGATAAATCTCAAAAGGCGCGTATTTCCCGGCAGAGTTTCAGGGGTAGCTACCCTTTATAAACTTACCTGAAACCTTTCGGAGGTTGCATGAAAGCACTCACGTACCACGGTCCGCACCATGTTCGCGTTGAGAATGTCCCCGATCCCATCATTGAACAGCCCGACGATATCATCCTCCGCGTCACGGCCACGGCGATTTGCGGCTCCGACCTGCATCTCTATCGTGGGAAGATCCCAAAGGTGCAGCACGGCGACATTTTTGGACATGAATTTATGGGCGAGATCGTCGAGTGCGGTCGGGAGGTGAAGGATCTGCAAAAAGGCGATCGCGTGGTGATCCCCTTTGTCATCGCCTGCGGTGACTGCTTCTTTTGCCGTCTGCAGCAGTACGCGGCCTGTGAGAATACCAATGCCGGGCAGGGCGCTGCGCTGAATAAAAAGCAAATTCCCGCGCCGGCAGCGCTGTTTGGCTATAGCCATCTCTACGGCGGCGTGCCGGGAGGGCAGGCGGAATACGTACGCGTACCGAAAGGTAACGTCGGACCGTTTAAGGTGCCGCAGCTGCTCTCCGACGATAAGGCCCTGTTCCTGTCTGATATTTTGCCCACCGCCTGGCAGGCGGCAAAAAATGCGCAGATTGAAAAAGGCTCCAGCGTCGCCGTTTTCGGTGCCGGTCCGGTGGGGCTATTGACTATAGCCTGCGCGCGGCTGTTAGGGGCTGAGCAGATCTTTGTTATCGACCATCACCCCTACCGGCTGCGGTTTGCCGAGGCGCGCTACGGTGCTATCCCCATCAATTTTGATGATGATAACGACGCGGCGGAAAAGATAATCGAGCAAACCGCAGGGCAGCGGGGTGTCGATGCCGTCATTGATGCCGTCGGGTTCGAGGCCAAAGGCAGCACCACGGAGACGATCCTCAGCAACCTTAAAATCGAGGGTAGCAGCGGCAAAGCATTGCGTCAGTGCATTGCTGCCGTCCGGCGCGGCGGGGTGGTCAGCGTACCCGGCGTGTATGCCGGGTTTATTCACGGCTTCCTGTTTGGGGATGCCTTCGATAAGGGGCTGACGTTTAAGATGGGCCAGACGCACGTCCACGCCTGGCTGGGCGAACTGTTACCGCTGATCGAAAAAGGGCTGCTGACGCCGGAAGAGATTGTGACGCATTATCTCCCCCTGGCGGATGCGGAACGTGCCTATAAGATTTTCGAAAAACGGGAGGAGGAGTGCCGGAAGGTGATTCTGGTGCCCGGCGCGGAAACGCCTGAGGCCGCTGAACAAAAAGTGAAGGGCCTGGTGAATGCGTTCCCGGGCGGCGTGGTGTGAGGTCACTCGCCGGTGGCGGTCAAGATACAGGACCGCGGTGAAGCACAATCGGGTGAAGATGTTCGGAAAGAGGATGCAGACGCATCCTCTGTGCAACGCGGGTCGCGTTTGTTCAGAATGACATTAACGCAGGTAATCGCCCGCAGCTTCTGGCTGGTAGAGCAGCTCCAGCACTTCCAGATGGGTGGAGGCACCGCCCGGCAACTCCCAGTGGATGGTATCGCCCGTGCGCAGCCCCAGCAGCGCGGCACCCACAGGAGCAAGAACCGAAAGCTGCGCGCTGCTGTCGGTCATCTGAGCCGGATAAACCAGCGTGCGGGTCAGCTCTTCGCCGGTGGTCAGGTTGCGGAATTTCACCTGGCTGTTCATGGTGACCACGTCATGCGGCATGGACTCTGGCGTGCACATCTGCGCGCGGTCGAGCTCCTCATTCAGGGCGTCGGCCACCGGAAGTGAGGCGAATTCTGCTTTTTCCAGCAGCCTGTCGATACGTTCTGCGTCGAGCTCGTTGATGATGATTGTAGGTCTGGACATTTTTTACTCCATGTCGTTAATGCTGCGTCTAACGCAGAAACCAATCCAAAAGAAAACCCTCGCCGTCTGGCAGCGAGGGTTTAACTCTCCCGATGATACTGGCTGAACGCGCAAGTTTGAAGTGATGAAGGTCACATTCATGTGCCATATGAATTTTCACTGAAATTTATTCAGTCTTTATTCCTGGCGGATTGCGTTACGCTGTGTGTTCTGAACCCGGGCGCTGCGCGAAGCATCACCCTTACCAACGAGAGAGCGCTATGTACTTTTACCAACCGTCTCAGGGGCATGGCCTGCCGCATGACCCGCTGAACGCCATTGTCGGCCCCCGTCCGATTGGCTGGATCTCCTCTTGCGACCAGGCCGGTCAGCTGAACCTTGCGCCGTATAGCTTCTTCAACTGCTTCAACTATCGCCCGCCGATCGTTGGCTTTTCCAGCAACGGCTGGAAGGACAGCGTGCGTAATATTGTTGAAACAAAGGAGTTTGTCTGGAACCTGGCGACGCGCGATCTCGCGGAAGCGATGAATCTAACCTCTGCCACGCTTCCTCACGACCGCGATGAATTCACCTTTTCAGGGTTAACGCCTGCCGCAAGCCGGCTGGTGAGTGCTCCCCGCGTGGCGGAAAGCCCGGTCAATTTTGAGTGCCGCCTGTCTCAGTGTATTCAGCTTACCGGCGCCGACGGTACGCCGGTGGATACCTGGCTGGTGCTGGGAGAAGTGGTCGGGATCCATATTGCCGAAACGCTGCTGGAAGAGGGGATATACCAGACGGCGAAAGCGCGGCCCATCCTGCGAGCGGGTGGGCCGACGGCTTACTATGGTATCAGTGACGAACACCGGTTTGACATGGTGCGACCGGTGGTGGGCGATCAGTAACCGGCCTTATCAATGACAAATTGTTTTCCGCAGTTGCCTGGATGCGGCTGCGGAGCAAAGGATGCCGCAGAAAGCGGGGCGTTAATGGTGTCTGCTTTCAGTGAAATCTGCATCTCGGTCAGATACGCCGGATTACCGTTGCAGGTCAGCTTGAAGGCTTTGATATTTTCCTTGCCCCAGGTTTTGGCAACGGCGTTGTCAAAGTCGGTACGGCTGACGGTTTTACCGTAATTTTCCGCAAGGAAATGACCGACGGCGCTGGTTTTCATTTCCTGATTCATTCTCACCATGGTGCCGAAATAGGCATCGGGATCGAAGCCAAAGCAGACGCCATGTTTGGCATATTCATAACGTTCCAGACAGGAGTTTCCGCCCGCGCCCGGCATGACCTCGTTCAGCTTAGCCGCGCCGGAAAGCGACAGCCCGGTTTCGGCTGCTGCACATTTGCGGCTGGCCTTCACTTCCGGCATGTTCGGGATAGGGCGCGTGGCGCAGCCAAACCGCATCCATCGACGTTCATCCACGCCGCGTGCGGCAATGGATTTCGGCAGGCCGGGCCATAGCCCGTGAACGGTCAGAAAATCGGTTTTATTGTCGCGCTCTTTTTGCAGACGACATTCATCCGGCTCATTGCGGTTACGCTCGACCATGCTTTGACAAAACCCCGTTTGCCAGGACAAAGCCAGCACATAGCGATCGAAATCGCCGTACTGCGTGGCCTTGAGAGGTTCGGCCTGAGCTGAGAAGAGACTGAGTGCAAGCGCTACTGCGCCAGACGGGATAACGATATCCTTCCTGAACATGTGATTTCCTGATTGGTTGTGCGCAATTCATTTTTGTGGGTTATTAAAGCACAAAAAGCGCCCGCAGGCGCTTTTTGGCAATCAGGAATTTCACTTAGGCGGCGCCGGGCACCAGCACTTCGGTAGCAATAATGACGATGATCAGCCCAACCAGCACCGGCACTGACGTGCGTTTCACCACTTCAAACGGCGAGATTTTTGCCATCCCGGCAACCGCCACCACCACGCCTGAAACAGGCGAGATGGTACGACCCAGGTTTGAAGCCTGGAGCATGGGAATGGAAAGGTAAGCCGGGTTGATACCGGACGAGTGAGCCAGCTTAGGGATCATCTCAACGAAGGCGTAGAAAGGGGCGTTACCGGAGCCGGTGGTCATCGCCGCCAGCATGGTCAGTACCACCAGGACAAGCATCAGGATAATACTGGCCGAGCCAAACGAGGTGGCGATGGAGATCAGGCTCTGGATAAAGCCGATCGTGCTCAGACCCTGGGCAAAGACACCCGCCGCAACCAACAGCATCACCACGCCAGCAAACGCATCTGCCATACCGCGATACGCGACCTCAAGGCCGGAGAAGACTTTTTGGGTGTTGAAACCGCGCACGAACTCCAGCACAGCGGCTAGCAGCATACAGATAACCAGGATAGTAATAATGTGCAGCTGCGGGCCCCATTTTCCGTCAAAAATCAGCACGCCGATAATCGGCGTGAACGGCAGAATGGCGTAGAACGCCGGCGCTGTGGTGGTGATTTCGCTGACATCCATCATTTCATGGCTGATGTTCTCTTTCTTATCGAGATAGCGCTGCCAGAAGAAATGCGCGATACCCATTCCCACAATGGCGACGATCGAAATCGGCAGCGTGGTTTTAAAGGCGAAGTCGATAAGCGACATTTCGGCTGCTTTCGCCGCCAGCACCACGTCACCTGACGTCGGGGAGAGAATAATGGCCGCCGGGGAGGCGCAAATTGCCGCCGCCGCCCCGCGGCTGATGCCCACGTTTACCATCACCGGGAACAGCGTGGCCATTAACAATACGCCAAGCCCGGTTGCCGATGAAACGGCCAGCGACATCAGGCAGGCGAGGAAATAGGCGGCCACCATCAACAGATACGGCGAGTTAATGTACTGCAGGGGCTTCGAGGCAAGCTTCACAACCATGTCGTTCGCGCCGATATGGGTCATATAGGCTGCAAAACCGCACAGCATCATGATCATCATGCCCAGATCGCCACCGCGGCTCATGAGCAGGATTTTAATATATTCAACAATATCCGTGGCGGTGTAGCCCGTACTGGCTGCGCTGGCAGGTAAAACCTGATGCCCCATTAATGCGCTGATTATCAGCAGCGTTAAACCACCGACAAATAAAACGCCTGTGGCTGAGTAGCCTTTAATGATGTAGCGAGCTACACCCACAATGACGACGACCCCAATTAGGAGTTCGAAAAACGTAAGCATGATTTCCCCTGTGTCTTTCAGCCCTGAGATATAAAAAATTAATATAAAAAAGAAGGATGAAAATGTGCCGAATTAATGGCCCACCCTTGCTGATTAAAATCAATAAACAGACGACTAACGAACAGCATAACAGCGTTTTTGCCATGGCTAAGGCATTTATGTCATAAGGATCTTGACCGGCAAAGACAGCGTAACATGTCTACCTAATGATAACAAAATGTTAAACTTTTGTGTGGTCTGGCCTGATAATCCTGTAGACGGTTAACAGGCAGTAGGCGTACAAGATGTGGGATTATTCGGGATAAGCAGAACGGCACTTTAAGAATATTCCCGAAAAACGGCCTGATATTTAAGAGTAGCGGTGATGCCGTTAAGGCTTGGTTCAATTACTTTATGATAAACTTTGCCTCGAATATCAAGAATGGTAATTGCATTGTGATTGTACGTAATACTTTTTTCTCTATTTTATTGTTTATTATTGGTCAGTTAACGTTTTCTACTGTTGCACAGGCAGAGGACAACGCGACGGATAAAGGCTGGTTCTCTACTTTTACGGATAATGTTTCGCAGACCTGGTCAGCGCCTGAACATTACGATCTCTATGTCCCGGCAATAACGTGGCACGCGCGCTTTGCTTACGACAAAGAGAAGACGGATAAATATAACGAGCGTCCCTGGGGGGCGGGTTTTGGTCAGTCTCGCTGGGATGAAAAAGGAAACTGGCATGGCATCTATCTGATGGCCTTCAAAGATTCCTTTAACAAGTGGGAACCGATTGGCGGCTACGGCTGGGAAAAAACCTGGCGCCCGCTGGCGGATGAGAACTTCCACGTGGGTCTGGGCTATACCGCCGGGGTGACCGCGCGCGACAACTGGAAGTACATTCCGATCCCTGTATTGCTGCCTCTGGCCTCTGTTGGCTATGGCCCTGCAACGTTCCAGATGACCTACATCCCGGGGACGTATAACAACGGTAACGTTTACTTCGCCTGGATGCGTTTTCAGTTTTAACTGACAAAACGTTACATGTTGGTGAAAAAACGCGCAGCCGTTGATTCATAAGCGATAAAAATCTGTCAGTGAAAATTAACGCGACTTTAGTCACTTTTTGTCAAAGATCCGCTGGACAAAAGGTCCCACAATTGATGTACTGGTAACCGACACAGCATTTGTGTCGTTTTTTAATGTAAAGGTAATTTTGATGTCTAAGATTAAAGGTAACGTTAAGTGGTTTAATGAGTCCAAAGGATTCGGTTTCATTACTCCTGAAGATGGCAGCAAAGACGTGTTCGTACACTTCTCTGCAATCCAGTCTAATGGTTTCAAAACTCTGGCTGAAGGTCAGCGTGTAGAGTTCGAAATCACTAACGGTGCCAAAGGCCCTTCTGCTGCTAACGTAATCGCTCTGTAATTCAGACGCGTCAGCAAGAATTTCAAAACCCGCTCAATGAGCGGGTTTTTTTCGTTATGAATCAGCCAAGCAGGTAAATTTTCAGGAAGCTGGCCACGATCAGTACGCTCAACAACACCATGCCTGCGCTCATCAGACTCTGTTTCATTTGTCACCCTCGTTCAGTATTGCCTTCAGAGTGACAGAGAAAAATTAAGCCAACATTAACGCTCCGGCAGTTAATGCGTGCTTACAGAGGAAAAGAGCCAAAATGCGATCCCCGTCATCGCGAAAGATCCGATCATGTTGATCGCGATATTCACCAGCGCCCAGCCGATACGACCTTCCTGAAAGAGAAAAACCGTTTCCGCGGAAAAGGATGAAAAGGTGGTCAAACCGCCGCAGAAGCCGGTGGTAATCAAGACTTTCCACATGGGATCGATGTGCGTCATCCGGTTAAACCAGGCCAGCCCCATTCCAATAATAAAAGCACCAATCAGGTTGGCGGCCAGCGTCCCTAATGGAATTGCCTGATGCAGGGGGTTAAACCGCATACTCAGTAACCACCTCGCAACGCTCCCCGTGCCTCCACCAATAAAAACAGCTAAAAGGAGTTGTAACACGCTAAATACCTGCTATTTGATGTGTAAGAGTAGCGAGTTTAACGCTGTTTATAATGAGGGGACAAATATGTATGTTGCGGTAGGGCAGTTTGCGGTCACGCCTGACTGGCGGGTTAACGCTGTTCAGTGCGTTAACCTGATGATACAGGCTCGACAGAAAGGCGCGTCGCTGCTGGTGCTTCCTGAGGCGTTACTGGCAAGGGATGATAACGACCCGGATTTGTCCGTGAAGTCCGCGCAGGCCCTTGACGGCGAATTTTTACAGCAGCTGCTTGCCCAGAGCGTGGGCAGTACGATGACCACCGTCTTAACCGTGCATGTTCCCTCTACGCCGGGTCGCGCAGTGAATACGCTCGTGGCGATCCGTGACGGTGCCATTGTTGCGCGCTATGCCAAGCTTCATCTCTATGATGCGTTCAGCATCCAGGAGTCGCGACGCGTTGATCCGGGAGATGTCGTCCCGCCGCTCATTGATATCGACGGGTTTAAGGTGGGGTTGATGACCTGCTATGACCTTCGTTTCCCGGAGCTGGCGGTGCATCTGGCGCTGCAGGGAGCGGACGTGCTGGTATTGCCTGCTGCATGGGTTAAGGGGCCGCTAAAAGAGCAGCACTGGGCAACGCTGCTTGCGGCACGCGCGCTGGACACGACCTGCTACGTTGTTGCCGCCGGGGAGTGCGGCAATAAAAACATCGGGCAGAGCAGGGTGGTTGATCCGCTGGGAGTGACGATTGCCGCCGCAGCGGAAGCGCCGGCTCTGCTGATGGCGGAGATAATTTTAGAAAGAGTTGCGCTTGCGCGTCAGCAATTACCTGTTCTTCGCAACCGTCGCTTTGCGCCACCGCAATTATTGTGATGTTTTTTTCAACAATGCTTGATTCACCTTGTTACAGATTGCTATTGTGTGCACGCGCCAAATGACCGTTAATACGATCGGGTTTTTGGCGCTGAATGCAGCCTGTTTTAAGTAAAGAAGGTATCTATGGGTGAGATTAGTATTACCAAACTGCTGGTGGTTGCCGCACTGGTCGTCCTGCTGTTTGGTACCAAGAAGTTACGCACGCTGGGTGGTGACCTGGGGGCTGCCATCAAAGGCTTCAAGAAAGCGATGAACGACGATGACGCAGCCGCGAAGAAAAGCGCTGACGACATCCCGGCAGAAAAGCTTTCCCACAAAGAGTAACGGCAATGCCTGAGGGCTTGCGAAAAAAAACCGGCTCATGAAGCCGGTTTTTTTGCATTACTGTAAATGAATATTACGGCGTTATTTGACTTCTTCGCCCTTCGCCTGCATGTCCGCATGGTAAGAAGAACGAACAAACGGACCGCACGCTGCATGGGTAAAGCCCATAGCCAGCGCTTCGGCTTTCATTTCGTCAAACTCATCCGGGCTCACGTAGCGCTGTACCGGCAGGTGGTGACGGCTTGGCTGCAGATACTGGCCGAGCGTCAACATGGTCACACCGTGGCGGCGCAGATCGCGCATCACTTCGATGATTTCGTCATTGGTTTCACCCAGACCGACCATCAGACCTGACTTGGTAGGAATATGCGGATGTGCTTCTTTAAAGCGCTCCAGCAGCTTCAGAGACCAGTTATAGTCTGCGCCCGGGCGCACCTGACGATAAAGACGCGGAACGTTCTCCAGGTTGTGGTTAAACACATCTGGCGGCGTCGCGGTCAGGATATCCAGCGCGCGGTCCATACGACCGCGGAAGTCGGGAACCAGCGTCTCGATTTTGATGTTCGGGCTTTTTTCGCGGATAGCAGTAATGCAGTCAGCGAAGTGCTGAGCACCGCCATCACGCAGATCGTCACGGTCAACGGAGGTGATAACCACATAACGCAGCGCCATGTCGGCGATGGTTTGCGCCAGCTTTTGCGGCTCGTTGGCATCGGGTGCCACGGGGCGGCCATGCGCCACGTCGCAGAATGGGCAGCGGCGGGTACAGATGGCACCCAGAATCATAAACGTCGCGGTGCCGTGATTGAAACATTCAGCAAGGTTCGGGCAAGAGGCTTCTTCACAAACAGAGTGAAGGCCATTCTTACGCATCGCCGCTTTGATCCCCTGGATACGCGAAGAGTCTGCCGGAAGTTTGATTTTCATCCATTCCGGTTTTCTTAACAGCGCCTCGCGCTCTGTAGCCACGTTTTTAACCGGGATAAGGGCCATTTTATCGGCATCGCGGTATTTAACACCGCGTTCCATCACAATGGGTTTACTCATAGCGTGCGTGTTCCAGTTGCGAATATCGAAGGAAAGCGTTTCAATTCAAGGGAATGTTGTATTTATCAACTATTTTTGAACGAACGACAGGCAGTATATCATTGAAACGGTCGTTAAAGCAGCCTGCCGGGTCGCCAATTTGTAAAATAGTTGTTGTTTTGTGCGTTTTGCCCTGCAAGCGGCAGGGACGTGTACGGGTACGCTCAGTCAGAAGGCCTGACGGATAATGCGGATGACGTTTTCCAGTACCGGATCGCGCAGGCTGAGCTTGTTGTAATGCAGTGAAATCTCGATAGATTCTGCATTAAGCTGGCTAAGCGGAATACTCTCCAGCGGCCAGCATTTCCGCAGCAGGTTATACAGGCGTGAAGGCATGATGCACAGCATATCGCTGCTGCCAATCAGGGATGCGGTGGTGAACATATTGTAACTGCTGAAACTGATCTGACGTTCCGGGAAAATTTCATCGATACGCTGACGCAGAGCGTGGTTAGACTGTCCTTCGGTCATGAAAGACGAGTGGTCGTAGTTGCGCAGGTTCTCAATGGATAACGGCTCGGTGAGGGCGGGGTGCTGCCTGCGGCAAACCAGTACCAGGTTATCCGCATAAAGCACATTTTGCCCCAGCGCTCGGGCGCTAAAGCTGCCGCTTTCAATGACCAGGTCCGTCTGGAACTGAGCAAGCTGAACGTCAGGTTCGTTAAGAGGCACATTGCGAAGCAGAAGCTGGGGCGCATGCTCTTTCACAGCCTGGAAGATCGCGGGCATCACCAGCACGCCGACAGAAGGGGAGCAGCCGATGGTGATGGTTCTCTGTTTGTCATAGCTTCCGGTTAAATCCAGCGCACCCAGAATCGACTCCAGCCCCTGGCTGATGTATTCGTGGAGGTGTGTCGCATAGGCCGTTGGCGTGACGCCCTGGCCCTTACGGATAAATAAGGGATCGGGAAATATAGCCCGCAGCTTTTGAATTGACTGACTTATTGCCGATGGCGTGAGATTAAGAATTTTCGCAGCGTTAACGATACCCTTATGGACATATACTGCCTCAAAAATAGTCAGTAAATTGAGATCAATATTACGTAAAGTCCGAAAAATTTGCGGCTTATCTTCGCCACCAGGGTCATTCAGGCGTTTGGCTGGTAAATTATTATACTCCACGCTTTCACTCCGTATACATTCACAACATGAATGATAGTTCAATTTATTTATTATGCTTGTAGAGATTCGTAAAGTGTTGGTTTTGTTCCACTTGTTTATCAAAAACAAACAGTTGTGTGATTATCACTCAAGTTACTTAGCCTGTGTATGCCGTGCTGTCCGGAGGCTAAATAATATGTAAGGGCAATATTCGGGCGCTTCGAAAATATAGAATCTGCGGATTATTGTAAAGCGTAAAAGCGGTAAATAAACAGTGGCCCGTCAAATTATCGGGCCGTCTGAATGATATATTAAGCAAGGATATATTCGTGCGGGGGATTGTTAAGCAGTGCTAACACGTTCTTCAGAAGCACGGGGCGTATATTTTCTGGCGTAGCGGTGTCGACCCACTGGCGCATTTGCGTCATTTCCATGCCGGCGTAGCCGCAGGGATTTATGCGCTGAAAGGGCGTAAGATCCATATTAATATTCAATGCCAGGCCGTGGAAGGAACATCCTTTACGAATACGCAGCCCCAGAGAGCAGATCTTCATTTCGCCAACGTAGACGCCCGGTGCATCGGCACGCGGATGCGCGTCAATACCATATTCCGCCAGCGTGTTGACGACGGTCTGCTCCAGTAATGTCACCAGCTCACGCACGCCAAGCTTTCTGCGCTTCAGATTAAGCAGGACGTACATCACCTGCTGACCAGGCCCGTGGTAAGTCACCTGACCCCCGCGATCGCTCTGGATCACCGGGATATCGCCCGTCATTAATAAGTGCTCCGCTTTTCCCGCCTGGCCCTGCGTAAAAACCGGCAGATGTTCGACCAGCCAAATCTCATCAGGGGTGTTGTCATCGCGTGAATCGGTGAAGTCGTGCATAGCCTGAGAGACAGGCTCATAAGGTTGCAGCCCGAGATGACGGACCAGAATTTTATCCTGATACAAAACGCGTCTCCGAAGACGAGGGACAAAAGATGAGGGGGAGTATATCACAGCGGGGAAGAGGGGTTACCCGGCAAACCGGGTAACCGCAAAGGGACTACAGCACCATACGAACAATTTCGATATTGCCGAGCTCTTCGTACAGCGTCTCAACCTGCTCGATATGTGTGGCAGTGATGGTAATAGAAACCGAGTGGTAGTTGCCCTTGCTGCTTGGTTTTACTGACGGAGAGTAGTCACCCGGCGCATGGCGCTGTACCACTTCAACCACCTGATCAACCAGCTCAGGTTTCGCCAGACCCATTACTTTGTAGGTAAATGGGGTAGGGAATTCAAGCAGTTCGTTAAGTTTGGTTTTCATGTCAGCTCCGGCGTAACGTCAAAAAGAATAACTCCCACGTCAGGTGGGAGTTATCAGGATACTTAGTATATGGGGATCAAAATCACACTTTCAAGTGTTCGATTTTTAGCCAAACCAGTGATGGAACATCAATTTAATGTAATCAATGATTTTGCCGAAGAAATTGCCTTCAGGAATTTCTTCCAATACCACGAGGGGACGCTGGTCGATCGTTTTACCGTCCAGCTGGAAGTTGATGGTGCCCACTACCTGATTTTTCTGCAGCGGGGCATGCAGTTCAGTTGTGTTAAGCACATAGCTTGCTTTCAGATCCTTCATACGACCGCGTGGAATGGTCAGGTAGAGGTCTTTATCCACGCCCAGAGAAGCACGGTCGTTATCGCCGAACCAGACGGGTTCAGAAGCAAACTCTTTGCCTGCTTTCAGCGGGTTCACGGTTTCGAAGAAGCGGAAGCCCCAGGTCAGCAGTTTCTTGCTTTCGGTTTCGCGACCTTTGAAGGTGCGACCGCCCATCACGGCAGAGATCAGACGCATCTGGCCTTCAGTAGCAGAAGCCACCAGGTTGTAACCGGCTTTGTCGGTGTGGCCGGTTTTGATGCCGTCAACGTTCAGGCTGTTATCCCACAGCAGGCCGTTACGGTTGGTCTGACGAATGCCGTTGAAGGTGAACTCTTTCTCTTTATAGATAGAGTACTCGTTCGGCACATCGCGAATCAGCGCCTGACCGATCAGCGCCATATCGCGCGCGGAGCTGTACTGACCGTCTGCATCGAGACCATGTACGGTCTGGAAATGGCTGTTCTTCAGACCCAGAGCATTGACGTAGCTGTTCATCAGGCCCACGAATGCATCCTGACTACCGGCGGCGAAATCGGCCATAGCCACGCAGGCATCGTTACCGGACTGCAGGTTAATGCCACGAATTAACTGAGAAACCGGAACCTGCATTCCCGGTTTCAGGAACATCAGCGAGGAACCTTTGAAAACCGGGTTCCCGGTAGCCCATGCATCGTTGCCGATGGTGACCAGATCCGTCTCTTTGAACTTACCGGCTTTCATTGCCTGGCCGATGACGTAGCTGGTCATCATTTTGGTCAGGCTGGCCGGGTCACGGCGGGCATCGGCATTCTGTTCAGCCAGCACTTTGCCAGAGTTGTAATCGATCAGGATGTAGGATTCCGCGTCGATTTGCGGAACGCCAGGGATCATGGTCTTGATATTCAGGTCATCAGCATGAGCTGCAGAGAGTGCAGCCGCGCAAAGGGCCGTGGTCAGCGCCATGCGCTGCACAAAACGAGCAGAAAAAGTGGTCTTCATGGTCAGAACTACGACATCCGTGATGGAATTAAAAAAAAGTGCCTTACTATAGCAAATGCTATTCAGGCAGGCATCCGACTTTAAGCATGAGTTTGTGAATGTGTTTTACACAAACTGACATTTCGGATACCGCCGATTAATTACTTCGTAACAGCGATAAAGGACTGCAGCTGTGCCTCGCTCTGCAAACGCTGCTGCAGGGACGCTGCCTGCGACTTGCTGGCGAACGGCCCCATCTGAATACGCCAGACCGCGCCGTTTTGCTCAACGCGTCCAGGTACGCCAAACTGCTGGCTTAAACGCTGCTGATACTGCTGGGCACGGGCCCGATCGCTCACTGCGCCCACCTGGACGACAAAGCCGCCGCTGGCTGCTGCGGGAGCGGCAACGGCTGCGCTTTGAGTCGTGACCGGAGCCGTTACCGGGGCAGGCTGCTGCACGACGGGGGCGGCAACAGGGGCAGGTGTCGGCTCACTGCTCTCCAGCACGCCCGAAGCTAAGTTCGTTGGTGCACCAAGGAAGCCGCTGCTTTTTACCAGTGCGCCAGTGGAATCATCGCTTTGCAGGGTGTCATTGCTGATCGGGCGAATCTCTCCCGCCGGCTGAGAAGGTTCTGCCGGCGAGGAGACGCTTCCCATGCCGCCGTCCAGATTTGGACGGTCTGGGAGGGCATAGGTCTGTTTCGCCACCGTGGTACACGCGGTTCCCGGCCCGGAGAGCGAACCATCCTGCGCCACGATAATTGGGTCAATGCGGACTTTGGTGTTGTTCGAGGTGTTCAGACGATCGGCAGACGCGCGCGACAGGGAAATAACCCGGTCATTACCGTATGGGCCGCGGTCGTTAATACGCACGACGATCATACGGCCATTCGCCAGGTTGGTGATACGGGCGTAGCTAGGGATCGGCAGCGTCGGGTGCGCCGCAGTCAGCTGCATTGGGTCAAACGTTTCACCTGATGCCGTCAGGTTACTGCCCGGCTCAGCATCATAAATGGCGGCAAAGCCAGCCTGGCTAAAGCGGGACGGATCCTGCACGATTTTGTAGCTTTTGCCGTCGCGCTCGTAATCCTGATTCGCGCTGGCATTCAGCGGTTCATAAACGGGATCGGCACCGCTAATTTCAACGATTGGGCCATTACACACCGCAGGCTGCGGCGGCGCGACGGTTGCCTGTTGCTGACCATCATCACTTGTGCAGGCCGCAAGTAAACTTGCCGCAATGCAGATCCCCAGCCACTGCTTACGCATTCCGATCCCCTTATTTTTATACGCTTTTTGACAACATTTTTCTGTGGGTATGGATCGACATCACGATACCAAACCCGGCCATCAACACGATCAGTGCCGAGCCTCCGTAACTCACCAATGGTAGCGGTACGCCTACCACCGGCAGAATACCACTCACCATACCAATATTTACGAAGACATAAACGAATAAAATCAACATCAGTCCGCCCGCCATGACGCGGCCGAAGGTGGTTTGCGCGCGGGCCGCAATCCACAATCCTCGCATGATGAGCAGCACATAGAGCGCCAGCAGGATCAGGATGCCAACCAGCCCCAGCTCTTCTGCCAGTACCGCAAAGATAAAGTCGGTGTGGCGTTCCGGTAAAAACTCCAGCTGAGACTGGGTACCGTGCAGCCAGCCTTTACCGCGCAGCCCGCCGGAGCCAATCGCAATTTTGGACTGAATAATATGATAGCCCGCACCGAGCGGATCGGTTTCCGGATCGAGAAGCATCATGACGCGCTGGCGCTGGTAGTCATGCATCAGGAAGAACCACAGGATAGGGATAAACGCTGCAACCAGCACCACCGCGATACCGATCAGACGCCAGCTTAAGCCAGAGAGGAACAGGACAAACAGGCCGGAGAGGGCGATAAGGATCGAGGTGCCGAGGTCAGGCTGCGCCGCAACCAGCAGCGTCGGCAGGAATATCAGCACCAGGGCGATAGCGGTGTTTTTCAGCGACGGCGGACAGACGTCGCGGTTGATAAAGCGCGCTACCATCAGCGGGACCGCGATTTTGGCAATCTCCGAGGGCTGGAAACGGACTATGCCCAGATCCAGCCAGCGCTGTGCCCCTTTTGAGATGGCACCGAACGCATCTACCGCCACCAGCAAAATAATACAGAAGATGTAGAGATAGGGCGCCCAGCCTTCATAGACGCGCGGCGGGATCTGCGCCATTACCACCATAATGACCAGACCCATCGCGATCTGGCCGATCTTGCGTTCCATCATGCCGATGTCCTGGCCGCTGGCGCTCCAGATAACCAGGGCGCTGTAAACCAGCAGGGCCAGCAGGATCAGCAGCATGGCTGGGTCGATGTGAATTTTATCCCACAGCGATTTTTTATTTGGATTATCCGTCATGATTATTGGTCCTCCGCCGCAGCGGCGGCCGGGTTTTCAGCCGGCAGTTCGGTGTTGTTATCACCCAGCATAATGTGGTCCAGGATCTGGCGCATGATGGTCCCAACCGCCGGGCCAGCGCCGCCGTTCTCCAGAATCATCGCCACCGCCACCTGCGGGTTATCATAAGGGGCAAACGCCGTCATCAGCTTATGGTCACGCAGACGTTCGGCAATGCGGTGTGCGTTATAGGTTTCATTGGCTTTCAGACCAAAGACCTGCGCCGTACCGGATTTCGCGGCCACTTTATATGGCGTACCTGCGAAATACTTGTGCGCGGTTCCGTTTGGACGGTTTGCCACACCGTACATACCGTCTTTCGCTATTTCCCAGAAGCCGGAATGGATGTCGCCCACCGGCGCTTCATGGGGCTGCACCCACGGTACTTTTTTGCCGTCTTCAACGGTGCTTTGCAGCAGATGCGGAACTTTAACCACGCCGTCGTTAATGAGGATCATCATCGCTTTGTTCATCTGAAGCGGGGTGGCCGTCCAGTAGCCCTGGCCGATACCCACCGGTATGGTATCACCCTGATACCACGGCTTCTTAAAGCGCTTCAGCTTCCACTCGCGGGTTGGCATGTTGCCTGACCGTTCCTCTGCCAGATCCACGCCGGTGTAGTGTCCGTAGCCGAATTTGCTCATCCACTCAGACAGGCGGTCAATGCCCATGTCATACGCCACCTGATAGAAGAAGGTATCCGCAGACTCTTCGAGAGATTTCGTGACGTTCAGATGGCCGTGTCCCCATTTCTTCCAGTCGCGATAGCGTTTTTCAGAGCCGGGCAGCTGCCACCAGCCCGGGTCAAACAGGCTGGTATTGCGGTTGATGACGCCCGCGCTCAGCGCTGAGACCGCCACGTACGGTTTAACCGTTGATGCCGGCGGGTAAACGCCTTGCGTGGCGCGGTTCACCAGCGGGGTGTTAGGGTCATTCAGCAGGCCGGAGTAGTCTTTGCTGGAGATGCCGTCAACAAAGAGGTTCGGGTCATAGCTTGGCATAGAAACCATGGCCAGAATGCCACCGGTGCGCGGGTCGGTGACCACCACGGCGGCGCGGCTGCCTGCCAGCAGGGTTTCAATATACTGCTGCAGTTTGAGATCGAGCGTCAGATAGACGTCGTGCCCCGCCTGAGGCGGCACTTCTTTAAGCTGGCGGATGACGCGGCCACGGTTGTTAACCTCAACTTCTTCGTAGCCGGTCTGCCCGTGCAGGACATCCTCGTAGTAGCGTTCAATCCCCAGCTTGCCGATATCGTGCGTCGCGGCGTAGTTCGCCAGCTTGCCATCTTTATCGAGGCGCTCAACGTCTTTATCGTTAATCTTGGAAACGTAGCCAATCACATGCGTCAGCGCGGAGCCGTAAGGGTAGTAGCGACGTTTGTAACCCTTCACTTCCACACCGGGGAAGCGGTACTGGTTCACCGCAAAACGGGCGACCTGGACTTCCGTCAGGTTGGTTTTCACCGGGATGGAGGTGAAACGGTGTGAGCGGGCGCGCTCTTTTTTGAAGGCCGCGATATCATCATCGTTAAGATCGACAACGCTTCTTAGCGCCTCCAGCGTATTCTGCACGTTATCAACTTTCTCCGGCATCATCTCGACCTGATAGATGGTGCGGTTTAACGCCAGCGGGGTGCCGTTACGGTCGTAGATAATGCCGCGGCTGGGCGCGATAGGCACCAGCTTAATGCGGTTTTCGTTTGAACGCGTCTGGTAATCGGTAAAGCGGACAATTTGCAGATTATAAAGGTTGGCGATCAGCACGCCGGTAAGCAGCAAAATCCCCGTAAAGGCGACCAGCGCCCGGCGCACAAACAGCGCGGACTCAGCCGTATAGTCGCGAAAAGAATTCTGTAGTTTCATCCGCTGCTTAATCTACCCTGGTCAGTCATTACTCGCGGTGATAGGGGTGGTTGGTGGTAATGCTCCACGCGCGATACAAGCTTTCCGCCACCAGAACCCGCACGAGAGGGTGGGGCAGCGTCAGCGCAGAGAGAGACCAACTTTGTTCTGCTGCCGCTTTGCAGGCGGGGGATAACCCTTCAGGTCCACCAATCAACAGACTGACGTCGCGGCCATCCTGCTTCCAGCGCTCCAGTTCGTGCGCCAGCTGCGGCGTATCCCAGGGTTTACCTGGAATATCGAGAGTGACGATGCGGTTCTTGCCTGCGGCAGCCAGCATCAGTTCACCCTCTTTATCAAGAATACGTTTGATATCCGCGTTCTTGCCGCGCTTCCCGGCGGGAATTTCCACCAGTTCGAACGGCATATCTTTAGGAAAACGACGCAGATACTCAGTAAAACCGGTTTGTACCCAGTCCGGCATTTTGGTGCCGACGGCGACCAGCTGCAACTTCACGCATCAACCCCAGAGTTTTTCCAGCTCATACAGGCGACGGCTCTCTTCCTGCATGACGTGGACAATCACATCGCCGAGGTCAACAACCACCCAGTCAGCGGTCGCTTCACCTTCAACGCCAAGCGGTAACAGTCCTGCTGCGCGCGATTCCTGAACCACATGGTCGGCAATCGAAACAACATGACGCGTAGAGGTACCGGTGCAGATAATCATGCAGTCGGTAATACTGGATTTACCCTTAACGTCGATAGCGATGATGTCCTGACCTTTCAGGTCATCAATTTTGTCGATAACAAAATCCTGGAGTGCTTTACCCTGCAAGTTTTCCCCCTGGGTGAATGAGATTGTACAACTATGAATTCGTGGCCAGACAGTATACCTGAACTGACGCCCCTGTCGGGACAAATGTCACCGTCCGGGCTTTTGAAGGCGGGTATCATCCCACCCTCCGCCTGAGATTGCATCGCCATTTTTGTAAAACAATTTCTGTAAAGCAACGATCGGCGGGAAAGTCTGGCAGCGGAGGATAACAGTATGGCTTAACCTGTCAAGGCAGGATAATCAATATGCTGCTTTTTATGCCTTCCGGCTATTTATCTGCGGTTTTCTGATACAACCCGTGCGTATGAATATACGCCAACACCGGGGCGGGCAGCAGATCGTCACAGGCTAAACCCTGCTGTAAACGCTCGCGAATAAGGGTCGCAGAGATGTCGAACCACGGCGTCTCCGCCAGATAGATCTTCCCGGCGGGCTGGTTGTGAAGATCTTCAACGTTATCGGTGAGATGGTCTTCAAGCCACTGCTGATATTGCGCTTCGCGCATGGTCAGCGGGTAGCCCGGACGGCGGCAGACGAGCAGGTGGCTGTTCTCCAGAATGGTTTCATACTTGTGCCACGTGGGGAAGTTGAGCAGGGAGTCCTGACCGATTATAAAGGCGAGTGGCTGGTCAGGCCCCTGTTCGGCCCGCCACTCCTGCAGCGTTTGCGACGTCCACGAGGGGGTGTCGCGACGCAGTTCCCGTTCATCCAGCCTGAAGAGCGGCTTATCCGCGATAGCCAGAGCGAGCATCTCTTTTCGCTGCTCGCTGGTCGCCTCTGGCTGAGGGCGGTGCGGCGGAACATTATTGGGCATGATGGTTACGCGCTGCAGGCCGATCAGATTTGCCAGAATTTCTACCGGCTTCAGATGCCCGTAATGTACCGGGTCAAAGGTGCCGCCATACAGAGCCTGTAAAGAGTGCATACTATCCATCAATAAATACGTCAGCCAGCGCCTTGTGGCAGAGCAGCAGGGAAAGGCTTTCCAGCTCCGCCCACACCGACTGGCCGTAATCTTGTTTCAGGGTGAGCTCGGCGCGCATCAGAAGCTGCACAGCCTGACGCAGCTGTTCATGGCTCAGGCGGTTGATGGCCTCAGTGGTCATTGCCCGACGGTTTTGCCATACCCGGTGTTTATCAAATAGGGAGCGTAACGGCGCGTGGGCCGACTGGCGCTTGAGCGTTATCAGCAGCAACAGTTCGCGCTGCAGCGTGCGCAGCAGAATGACGGGTTCACTGCCCTCCAGGCGCAGCTGCTGGAGAATATGCAGGGCGCGTTTGCTTTTCGCCGACAACAGTGCATCCACCCAGTGGAACGGCGTGAAGTGTGCGGCATCGTTAACCGCCTGCTCAACGCGCGGTAAGGTCAGCTTGCCGTCCGGCCAGAGCAGGGAAAGCCTGTCCAGCGCCTGTGCCAGAGCCAGCAGGTTGCCTTCATAGCAGTAGCAGAGCAGCTGGTTCGCCGCATCGTCCAGCTGAAGGTTGTTCTGCTTTGCCCTTGCCGCCACCCATTTTGGCAGATGCGCCTGCTCAGGCGTCTGGCAGGTGACCTGCACCGCGTGGGTCGCGAGCTGAGTGAACCACGCCGCATTTTCCTGCGCTTTGGTGAGCTTGCTGCCGCGCACAATCAGCAGCAGATCGCTGTGAAGCAGGCTGACGAGCGTGGCCAGCTGTTCATTGATGGCCGCATTAGGGCCGTTCTCCGGCAGCAGGATCTGGATTGTCTGGCGTGACGCAAAAAGGCTCATTGCCTGACAGAGTGAGAAAAGGGCATTCCAGTCGGTGGAGTTATCCACCTGGACGGTATGGTGTTCATCAAAGCCCTGAGCGGCGGCCGTATGCCGCACGGCATCCAGGCTTTCCTGAAGAAGTAACGGATCGTTTCCGAGCAGCAGATACGCCGCGCGCAGCCCTTCATTGAGCTGCGCGCGGAGTTGTTCAGGATACAGCCTGATCATCATTTACCCAGAGAGGTAGAAACAGGAGGCGTGCTGGCATCCGGTTTTTCAATAATGTCAGAGCCTTCTCGGTTAGACGCTGCAATACCTGGCAGTTTGCGGATCAGCTGCTCCGCCGCCTTGTCGTACATTTCGTTGATAATAATCTGCTCTTCGGCATCTTTTGCCAGCGCCGTCTGCGGGTTATCAAAGAACGAACGGTACACTTTAGCGCTGATCGGATAGATATCTTTACCCGGGATCAGTACAGCCGCGTTGACCGTCAAGACCATCTGATACTCAGCGGTACGGCCATCCTGGAAAATAGAGGCGGTATCTTTAGACAAGCCTCCTCCCACAACACGCAGAGACGGTACGTCCTGGCGAAGCGTACCTTTCTCGATAAGTTCAACGTCGTTCAGGCGCAGCTGATTACGAATTGCTCGGCTTAGCGGGCCATTCGGATCTGATGAGTCGAAAATCATCGTTTTCATTTCAGGTGGCACCGCCGTGGTGTTGCGCAGGTGCCAGCCACAGCCAGCGGTGACAAGCACCGCCAGAGATAAGAATATTGTTGCCAGTTGTCGCACGTTTCCTCCCGCGCTTAGCCAACGACCAGATTGAGCAGTTTACCCGGTACGTAGATCGCTTTACGTAAGGTAACGCCCTCAAGATATTTCGCAACCAGAGGTTCCTGGCCCGCGCGCTCGCGAACCTGATCTTCGGTTGCATCGACCGCCACGGTAATTTTACCACGGACTTTGCCGTTGACCTGGACCACCACCAGCGTGGTGTTTTCTACCATCGCTGCTTCGTCAGCCACCGGCCACGGCGCGTTGTCGATATCGCCTTCGCCTTTCAGCTCCTGCCACAGGGTGAAGCTGACGTGTGGCGTGAACGGGTTAAGCATGCGAACCACGGCCAGCAGCGCTTCACGCATGATGGCACGATCCTGCTCGCCGTCCTGCGGGGCTTTCGCCAGCTTGTTCATCAGTTCCATAATAGCCGCAATTGCGGTATTGAAGGTCTGACGACGACCAATATCATCGGTCACTTTCGCAATCGTTTTATGAACATCACGACGCAGCGCCTGCTGATCTTCGCTCAGCGCAGCGGCGTTCAGTGCCGGGGCATCACCCTGTGCGGTGTGTTCGTACACCAGTTTCCAGACGCGTTTCAGGAAGCGGTTCGCGCCTTCCACGCCGGATTCCTGCCACTCCAGCGTCATATCAGCCGGAGAAGCAAACATCATGAACAGACGCACGGTGTCAGCGCCGTAACGCTCAACCATCACCTGCGGGTCGATACCGTTGTTCTTGGACTTGGACATCTTGCTCATGCCGGTATAAACCAGTTCATGGCCTTCAGCGTCTGTCGCCTTCACGATACGGCCTTTCTCGTCGCGCTCAACGATGGCATCAACCGGAGAAACCCAGTTGCGCTCGCCGTTCGCGCCAACGTAGTAGAAGGCGTCTGCCAGCACCATACCCTGGCACAGCAGCTGTTTCGCGGGTTCGTCAGAGTTTACCATGCCCGCATCACGCATCAGCTTATGGAAGAAGCGGAAGTAGAGCAGGTGCATGATGGCGTGTTCGATACCACCAATATAGATATCTACCGGCAGCCAGTAGTTGGCGGCGTCAGAATCCAGCATGCCTTCTTTGTACTGCGGGCAGGTGTAGCGCGCGTAGTACCAGGACGACTCCATAAAGGTGTCAAAGGTATCGGTTTCACGCAGCGCAGGCTGGCCGTTGACGGTGGTTTTGGCCCACTCAGGATCGGCTTTGATCGGGCTGGTGATGCCGTCCATAACCACGTCTTCCGGCAGGATCACCGGCAGCTGATCTTCAGGCGTTGGCATTACGGTGCCGTCTTCCAGGGTCACCATTGGAATTGGTGCACCCCAGTAACGCTGACGGGAAACGCCCCAGTCGCGCAGACGGAAGTTCACTTTACGCTCGCCCACGCCCAGTGAGGCCAGCTTATCGGCGATGGCGTTGAAGCCCTCTTCGAAGCTCAGGCCGCTGAATTCGCCGGAGTTGAACAGGGTGCCTTTTTCGGTCAGCGCCTGCTCGGACAGGTCGGGTTCAGAACCATCGGCGGCCAGGATAACGGCTTTAATCGGCAGGTTGTATTTGGTGGCAAACTCGTAGTCGCGCTGATCGTGACCCGGAACGGCCATGACGGCACCTGTACCGTACTCCATCAGCACGAAGTTTGCTGCCCAGACCGGGATCGCTTCGCCCGTCAGCGGATGCTTGGCATAGAAGCCCGTCGCAACGCCTTTTTTCTCCATCGTCGCCATGTCGGCTTCGGCCACTTTGGTGTTGCGGCATTCGTCGATGAAGGTGGCCAGTTCCGGGTTGTTCTCTGCCGCTTTCTGCGCCAGCGGGTGACCTGCGGCCACGGCCAGATAGGTCGCGCCCATGAAGGTGTCCGGACGAGTGGTGTAGACGGTCAGGGTCTGATCGTAGTTCTCAACGTTGAAGGTAATTTCCACGCCTTCAGAACGGCCGATCCAGTTGCGCTGCATGGTCTTAACGGTGTCAGGCCAGTGGTCCAGCGTATCCAGATCGTTCAGCAGTTCGTCAGCGTAAGCGGTGATTTTAATAAACCACTGCGGGATCTCTTTACGCTCAACTTTGGTGTCGCAGCGCCAGCAGCAGCCGTCGATAACCTGCTCGTTCGCCAGAACGGTCTGGTCATTCGGGCACCAGTTAACGGCAGAGGTCTTCTTGTATACCAGGCCTTTTTTGTACAGCTCGGTGAAGAACTTCTGCTCCCAGCGGTAGTATTCCGGGGTACAGGTCGCCAGCTCGCGGCTCCAGTCATAGCCGAAGCCCAGCATTTTGAGCTGGTTTTTCATGTACGCGATGTTGTCATACGTCCACGGTGCCGGAGCGGTATTGTTTTTAACCGCTGCGCCTTCTGCAGGCAGGCCGAACGCATCCCAGCCGATTGGCTGCAGAACGTTTTTGCCCAGCATGCGCTGGTAACGGGCGATCACATCACCGATGGTGTAGTTACGCACGTGGCCCATGTGTAGTCGACCAGAAGGATAGGGAAGCATCGACAGGCAGTAATACTTCTCTTTGCTCTCGTCTTCGGTTACTTCAAAGGTGCGCTTCTCGTCCCAGTGTTGCTGGACTTTTGATTCTATCTCTTCCGGGCGGTATTGCTCTTGCATGGCAGCCAGTGGTCCTGTGTTCAATACAGCTACAAAAATGTAGCCAATGGATGTGGTAATTCAGATCCGCATAGCATAGCCCAAACGCCCGCGTCAAAACAGCCTTTCGCGCAATTGCACTTTGCAGGAATTTACCGGGTCTGTGCTTCACCTGACAAAGCGGCGGCGAAATAAGGTCTATTATTAGAAATAGTTACTTACCCGGGAGGCAAAATGATGAACAAGGTTGCTCAATTTTACCGCGAACTGGTGGCGACACTGACGGAACGGCTGCGTAACGGCGAGCGCGATATTGACGCGCTGGTCGAACAGGCGCGTGAACGGGTGACGCAAACGGGTGAGTTAACGCGAACCGAAGTGGAAGAGGTGACGCGCGCCGTACGCCGCGATCTGGAAGAGTTCGCGCGCAGCTACGAAGAGAGCCAGGATGAGATTGCCGACAGCGTCTTTATGCGGGTGATCAAAGAGAGCCTGTGGCAGGAGCTGGCGGATATTACCGATAAAACCCAGCTGGAGTGGCGTGAGGTGTTCCAGGACTTGAACCACCACGGCGTCTACCAGAGCGGTGAAGTGGTGGGGCTGGGGAACCTGGTGTGCGAGAAGTGCCATCACCATATTGCGGTATACACGCCGGATGTGTTGCCGCTGTGTCCGAAGTGCGGGCACGATCAGTTCCAGCGTCGGCCGTTTGAGCCATAATTAAAAGCGCAGATTTGTTCCCTCTCCCGGTGGGAGAGGGCCAGGGTGGGGGCATCAGGCCGCACTATAGTAAGCCAGCCTCTCCGCCAGTAAATCCACAAACGCCTCCCGGTCGATATCCACCATCAGCGTCGTATTCGGTTTATTCCCCGTCAGCGAATAGTAATCCACCACCGTCATCCCCTGGGTGTATTTCCCCTGCGTCTCCACGCCAACCCAACGCTCCACCGTGGTAAACATGTCAGGCTTCAGCAGCCAGGCGATGGTGCACGGGTCATGCAGCGGCGCGCCGTGGAAGCCCCATTTCTCGGTTTTGTGGTACTCCATAAAGAAATCGAGCAGCTCGGCTACGGTTGTCGCAACCGGGTTGCCCACGGCGCGGAAGCGTTCAATATCGTCCGCCATAATCTGCGCACGGTGGGTAACATCCAGCCCCGCCATCACAATCGGTAAACCCGACTGGAAAACTATCTCCGCCGCTTCCGGATCGACAAAGATGTTGAACTCCGCCGCAGGCGTCCAGTTCCCCAGCCCCATGGCCCCGCCCATAATCACAATACGGGCGATTTTACCGTGCAGTTCCGGATGGCTGTTCAGCAGCAGCGCAACGTTGGTTTGCGGTCCGGTGGCGACCAGCGTCACGGGTTCCATGCTTTCACGCAGCACCTTCGCCATCAGCTCCACGGCGGTGCAGTTTTGCGGCGCAAAGCCCGGCTCCGGCAGTGCCGGACCGTCCAGCCCGCTTTCCCCATGAACGTTGTCGGCAATGATCAGCTCGCGCATCAGCGGCTTCACGGCTCCGCCGGCGACGGGAATATCGACGCGGTTAAGCAGCGTCAGCATGCGCAGCACGTTGTGCAGGGTTTTGTCCGGTGTTTGGTTTCCAGCGGACGAGGTGACGGCTTTTACGTCCAGTTCAGGGGAGGCAAGTGCGAGGACGAGCGCGATCGCGTCATCATGACCCGGATCGCAATCGAGAATAATTGGCTGTGCCATAGCGTTCTCCATACGTAGCGTTATTTTGTGACAAGGTTAACGCTGCAGTGTGACGCCGACGAGAGGAACTGAGTGAAAGCGTGAAGCAGTGCGCAATCCGCAGATTGCGCACCGGGAAGATTAGTGCAGGATTTTCGCGAGGAAATCTTTGGCGCGTTCGGATTTCGGGTTGGCGAAGAACTCTTCTTTCGGTGAGTCTTCGACAATTTTCCCTTCGTCCATAAAGATCACGCGGTTGGCCACTTTACGGGCGAAGCCCATTTCGTGCGTCACCACCATCATGGTCATCCCTTCGTGCGCCAGCTCGACCATCACGTCCAGCACTTCGTTGATCATTTCCGGATCGAGCGCCGACGTCGGCTCATCGAACAGCATCGCCACCGGATCCATACACAGCGCGCGCGCAATCGCCACACGCTGCTGCTGGCCGCCGGAAAGCTGTGCCGGGAACTTATCGGCATGTGCAGAAAGCCCCACGCGCTCCAGAAGCTTCAGCCCCTTTTCGCGCGACGCTTTTTTATCACGCTTGAGCACTTTGACCTGCGCCAGCGTCAGGTTCTCGATAATGGAGAGATGAGGGAACAGCTCAAAATGCTGGAACACCATGCCGACGTGAGAGCGAAGCTGGGCCAGGTTGGTTTTCTTGTCGTTCACTTTCGTGCCGTTAACAACAATTTCGCCCTGCTGCACGGGCTCCAGCCCATTAACGGTTTTGATCAGCGTGGACTTACCGGAACCGGACGGCCCGCACACCACCACCACGTCGCCTTTTTTGACTTCGGTGGAGCAGTCGGTCAGCACCTGAAAGTGCCCATACCATTTAGAAACATTTTTCAGGGAAATCATTATACCGTCCTTTTCTTCAGCCAGCTGACCAACAGCGACGCGCTTAAACTAATCACAAAATAGACCGCACCCGCGAAGAGCACCATCTCGACCTGCGTACCATCACGTTCACCGATGGTCGACGCGGTACGGAAGAAGTCCGCCAGGCTCAGAACGTAAACCAGAGAGGTATCCTGGAACAGCACGATACCCTGGGTCAGCAGGAGCGGAACCATGGCGCGAAACGCCTGCGGCAGAATGATGAGCTGCATGGACTGCCAGTGCGTCATTCCCAGCGCCAGCGCGGCGCTGGACTGCCCACGGGAGATACTCTGAATACCCGCACGGATAATCTCTGAGTAGTAAGCGGCCTCAAACATCGAGAACGCCACCATCGCAGAGATCAGGCGGATATCGGTTTTCGGCGACAGCCCCAGCACGTTCTGTAAGAAGCCGGGAACAATCAGATAAAACCACAGCAGCACCATCACCAGCGGGATGGAGCGGAAGACGTTAACGTAGGCAGTCGCAAACCAGGCGAGCGGCTTAAAGCTCGACAGGCGCATGACGGCCAGCAGGGTGCCCCAGACGATACCCACGACGATAGCGATCGCGGTGATCTTTAAGGTAATCACCAGACCATCGAGCAGGTAAGGCATGGATGGAACAATAGAACTCCAGTCAAATTCGTACATTATTTGCCCCCCAGATTGCCCGGCAGGCGTACTTTGCGTTCAACCAGGTTCATCACCAGCATGATGAAAGCGTTAATCAGAACATAGGCGAGCGTGATCGCGGTGAAGGATTCCCACGCGTGAGCGGAGTAATCCAGCAGCTTGCCCGCCTGTGCAGCCATATCCACCAGGCCGATGGTTGAGGCGATGGCCGAGTTTTTCACCAGGTTCATCATCTCAGAGGTCATCGGTGGAACGATAACGCGGTAGGCGTTAGGCAGCAGCACGTAGCGGTAGGTTTGTGGCAGGGTCAGGCCCATCGCCAGGCCCGCATTTTTTTGTCCGCGCGGCAATGACTGAATGGCGGCACGCACCTGCTCGCAAACGCGCGCAGCGGTAAACAGCCCCAGACACATCATGGATGAGACAAAGAACTGCACGTTCGGATCCAGCTCCGACTTGAACCACATGCCAATATTTTCCGGCAGCAGTTCCGGGATGACCAGATACCAGGTAAAGAACTGCACGATGAGCGGAACGTTACGGAACAGTTCCACATACAGTGTGCCAATTGTTGAAAGGAAACGGTTAGGGACGGTGCGCAGAATACCGAACAAAGAACCGACAAGAAACGCGATAATCCACGCCGTTATCGATAATGCCACGGTAACCTGAAAGCCGCTCCACAGCCAGCCAAGATAAGTGGTGTTGCCGAACGGGGCTTGTTGCAGGAATATGCCCCAGTTCCAGTCTATTGACATAATAAACTCCAGAAAAAAGAGGGTAGCAGCGCTACCCTCGAAGATTGGTGAGAAGCTCATTTTTCGCGCTGAGTGGGGAACGACCACTCAGCGTATAGTCTGTCCATGCTTCCCGACAATCGAGAGGGCAGGAGATCCCGCCCCTGTTGTTCTAATTAGTTAAGAGCCTTGTCATTTGGAGATTTGAACAGCGCTTTCATGTCGTCAGACAGTTCAAAGTTCATATTGAGATTTTTTGGTGGAATCGGGTTCTTGAACCATTTGTCAAACCATTTTTCCGCTTCGCCGGAGGTCTGCACCTGAGCGATGGTGTCATCGATCAGCTTTTTGAACTGCGGATCGTCTTTACGCAGCATACAGCCGTAGGCTTCTTTAGACTGCGCGGTACCGACGATATCCCAGTTGTCTGGTTTCTTCGCCTTCGCACGTTCGCCCGCCAGCAGGGCGTCATCCATCATAAACGCGACGGCACGACCGCTTTCCAGCGTACGGAAAGAGTCGCCATGGTCTTTCGCGCTGATGATGCGCATATCCATTTTCTTCTCGTCGTTCAGCTTGTGCAGCAGGACTTCAGAAGTGGTACCGGAGGTCACAACGACCGCTTTGCCTTTCAGGTCAGCAAAGTCTTTGATCGCGCCGCCCTTCTTGGTCAGCAGACGGGTGCCCACGACAAAGATGGTGTCAGAGAAGGCCGCCTGTTTTTGACGCTCGAGGTTGTTGGTGGTGGAGCCACACTCGAAGTCAAAGGTGCCGTTTTGCAGCAGTGGAATACGGTTCTGTGAAGTGATTGGGATCAGCTTCACCTGCAGGTCAGGTTTGTTCAGCTTTTTCTTCACAGCTTCAACGATAGCGTTGGAGTAATCCTGTGAATAGCCCACGACTTTTTGCGTGTTGTCGTAGTAAGAGAACGGGACGGAAGATTCACGGTGGCCGACCACGATGACGCCGTTTTTGGCAATCTTGTCGAGAGTGCTGCCTGCTGCCGGAGCGTCTTCAGCGTGAACCACGCCTGCGGACATTCCCATAACCAGCATTGCTGTGGCCAGTTTACGTAATTGCATACCCAACTCCTTTCTTATCAGCGCCAGTGACGCATTGATACCCATTGTGATGTTGTTATATCTCGCGCAATGCGAGTGCAGTGTTATGCAAGCTTGTTAACATTTAGTCTGGCTTAATGTAAAGATTTTGCTGCGTTATTGTTTATTTTTGCGAAGCGCGCCGCACCATTCAGAGGCAATAATCTCCCGTTGCACCGTTTCGGTGCTACCGACGATCTACGCTGGTGCGACAAGGTTGCACGTTAAGCCAAACTGCGTTTGCGTGAATAAACAAAGCAATAGGCGTGCCAGGATTTCCCCTCTCCCAGGAAGGGAGAGGGGAAAAGGCGGAGCGGGAAATTGAAATGTGTACAGGATTCTTCCCTCTCCCCTATGGGGAGAGGGCCAGGTGAGGGGTAAGATTATTTCCGACGCTGACGAAGGCTCATCAGCACAGCCCCAAAGCCGAACAGCGCGGTCAGGATCCACAGCGGCCAGTTGCCGGTGCGGGCGTACGGCGTCAGCCCCGTGGTTGGCGTGACGTGAGTGGTCAACACTTCGCGCGTAAACTGCGGGATCATGGCCTGGATTTCACCCTGCGGACCAATCACCGCGGTGATGCCGTTGTTGGTGCTGCGCAGCAGCGGGCGCGCCAGCTCCAGGGAACGCATGCGCGCCATCTGGAAGTGCTGCCACGGGCCGATAGACTTCCCGAACCACGCATCGTTGGAGATGGTCAGCAGATAGTCGGTATCCGGACGGAAGTTATCCCGTACCTGCTCGCCGAGGATAATTTCGTAGCAGATAGCGGCCGTCAGGGCCAGACCGTGCGCGTGCAGCTGGGGCTGAACGTACGGGCCGCGGCTGAAGGAGGACATCGGCAGGTCAAAGAACGGTGCCAGCGGACGCAGGATCGACTCCAGCGGCACAAATTCACCGAACGGCACCAGGTGGTTCTTGTTGTACCGGTCGGTGGAGTGGTAGCTGTATTCGCTGTCTTTGCCGAGCGTAATAATGGTGTTGTAGGTGTCGTAGCGGTTCTGCTGGTTCAGACGTGCATCAACAATGCCGGTAATCAGCGTGCTGCCGCGCGCCACCAGCAGGTCGTTCATCATGTTCAGGAACGGCTGCTGGTTAATTTCCAGATCGGGAATAGCGGATTCCGGCCAGATAATCAGCTGCGATTTACCCATCACCTCTTCGGTAGCGTTGGCGTAGATCTTCAGCGTGTTCAGCAGCTCTTTTTCGTCCCACTTCATGGACTGCGGGATATTCCCCTGCACCATGGAAACCTGCATGGCGCGCTCGGGCTCGGGCGTGAACCACTGGATATAGCGCAGCGGGAAGGGCAGGGCGAACAGCACCAGCGCAGCAACCAGCGGCTTCCAGCCGCGCGTGACCAGCGCCAGCACCAGCAGGCCGCTCACCACCATCAGCAGGAAGTTAATCGCTTCAACGCCCATGACCGGCGCCAGCCCTTTTAGCGGGCCGTCAATCTGGCTGTAGCCGAACTGCAGCCACGGGAAGCCGGTCAGTACCCAGCCGCGAAGGAACTCGGTAATCTGCCAGACAACCGGCGCGGCAATGGCGACGCGCAGCCAGGTGGTTTTAGGCCACAGGCGAGAGAGAATGCCGGCGAACAGACCGGTATAGAGCGAGAGATAGGCGGCGAGCAGGACGACCAGGAAGACGTTCACCGGGCCCGGCATCCCGCCAAACTGGGCGATGCTGACGTAGACCCAGTTAATCCCGGAACCAAACAGCCCCAGCCCCCAGAAGTAGCCGATCGCAGCGGCCTGTACCGGACGACGATTCAGGGTTAATCCCTGAAGCCCCATCAGGGAGAGAATGGCCGCGGGCCAGATATCGTAAGGAGAAAAAGCCAGCGTACCGCTGGCTCCGAGTAACAGCGCCAGCAGCAAACGGACGCGCTGGCGTTCAAGCAATGGGGCAAATGCCATTTACATTAATCTTCCAGTTTTGGCACCGGTGAATCGTCCGGCGTTCTGACGTGAACCTGTATAATACGTCTGCTGTCGGCCATTGCCACTTTGAACTGGTAACCGTCGATGTCAACGGTCTCACCGCGCGCCGGAAGATGGCCAAAGGCCTGCATCACCAGCCCGCCAATGGTATCGACCTCTTCATCGCTGAAGTGGGTACCGAAGGCGTCGTTGAAGTCCTCAATCGAGGCCAGCGCGCGCACGGTCCAGGTGTGGCGGCTGAGCTGACGGAAGTCGATATCCTCTTCTTCGTCGTACTCGTCTTCAATTTCGCCCACGATCAGCTCAAGAATATCTTCGATCGTGACAAGACCTGAGACGCCGCCGAATTCATCAATAACAATCGCCATGTGGTAACGCTGAGAGCGAAACTCTTTCAGCATCCGATCCACACGTTTACTTTCCGGCACAACCACGGCCTGGCGTAACACTTTTTCCATGCTGAAGGCTTCGGCATCGCTGCGCATAAACGGCAGCAGATCTTTGGCCATCAAAATCCCTTCGATGTGATCTTTATCTTCGCTGATGACCGGGAAACGCGAGTGGGCGGATTCGATGATCACATCGAGGCACTCGTCCAGCGTCTGGTTACGTTTCAGGGTGATCATCTGCGAGCGGGGGATCATGATGTCGCGGACGCGCTGGTCGGCGATGTCCATCACCCCTTCGAGCATTTCGCGCGTATCTTCGTCGATAAGGTCGTTCTGCCCGGAATCACGAATCAGCTCCAGCAGTTCATCACGGTTTTTCGGTTCGCCGTGGAAAAGCTGGTTCAGAATGAGGGAGAAAAATCCCTTTTTACTGGTTGTCGTGTCGCTACTGTGTGAATTGTCGTCGCTCATGGCGTTTGTTAAGGGTTCTCTTGTTAGTTCAACGTTAACCGCCGCGCTATGTCCCTGCGCGGCGGCATGGTAGTCAGTAACTGACTATTCTTTCTCGGCAATGTACGGATCCTCATAGCCCAGAGCAAGCATTATCTCTGTCTCAAGGGACTCCATCTCTTCCGCTTCGTCATCTTCAATGTGGTCGTAGCCCAACAGGTGCAGGCTGCCGTGTACCACCATGTGCGCCCAGTGGGCTTCCAGCGGTTTTTGCTGCTCTTTGGCTTCCTGTTCCACCACCTGACGGCAGATGATCAGATCGCCCAATAGCGGCATCTCAATGCCCGGCGGCGCTTCGAACGGGAACGAGAGCACGTTGGTCGGCTTATCTTTCCCGCGGTAGGTCAGGTTAAGCTCATGGCTTTCCGCTTCATCCACCAGGCGAATCGTGACTTCTGATTCTTCCTGAAACTGGGGGATTACCGCATCCAGCCATTTCTGAAACTGTGCCTCTTCTGGCATGCCGGAATTGTCTTCACACGCCAGCTGTAAATCGAGGATCACCTGACTCATTTCTGTTCTTGCTCCTGCGCTTCGCGCTTACGTTCCGCGGCCTGTTCGGCCCTGCGTTTTTGATCCGCCTCTTCCCAGGCTTCATAGGCGTTAACGATGCGCGCGACCACCGGGTGGCGAACGACGTCTTCACTGTGGAAGAAGTTAAAGCTGATTTCGTCTACCTCCGACAGCACCTCAATGGCGTGACGCAGGCCGGACTTGGTGCTGCGCGGCAGGTCGATCTGGGTGACGTCGCCGGTAATGACCGCTTTCGAGTTAAAGCCAATACGCGTCAGGAACATTTTCATCTGTTCGATGGTGGTGTTCTGGCTTTCATCGAGAATGATGAACGCGTCGTTGAGCGTGCGGCCGCGCATGTAGGCGAGCGGGGCAACTTCGATAACGTTACGCTCGATCAGCTTCTCAACTTTCTCGAAGCCGAGCATCTCGAACAGCGCGTCGTACAGCGGGCGCAGGTAAGGGTCGACCTTCTGGCTGAGATCGCCGGGCAGGAAGCCGAGTTTTTCACCCGCTTCAACGGCAGGGCGGGTCAGCAGGATGCGACGGATCTCCTGACGCTCCAGCGCATCCACCGCAGCGGCAACCGCCAGATAGGTTTTACCCGTACCCGCCGGACCCACGCCGAAGGTGATGTCATGGTCAAGAATATTGGCGATGTACTGCGCCTGGTTCGGCGTACGCGGCTTAATGACGCCACGCTTGGTCTTGATATTGATCGCCTTACCGTAGTCCGGCACGCTTTCCGCGCTCTGCTCAAGCACGCGCGCCTCTTTAATGGCGAGGTGGATCTGTTCCGGCTCAATATCCTGAATTTCGCCGCGCATCGGGGCGGTATCGACATACAGGCTGCGCAGAATATCTGCAGCCGCGTTGACGCAGATAGGGCGTCCGGTGAGTTTGAAATGGTTATCGCGACGATTGATTTCGATACCCAGACGTCGCTCCAGTTGTTTGATGTTGTCATCAAACGGCCCGCACAGGCTCAGCAGGCGAGCGTTGTCTGCGGGCTCAAGGCTAATTTCACGCGTATCTATGTTCAAACTGTTCCTCTTTGAGTAGTTAACTGACTCGCCGCCACACGGCGTAATAAAACGGTCATTACCGAAATTATTCACGCCACAGAATAAAGGCGCAAGCGTTGCGGAAGATATTGGGGACGATGAGAGGAAATACAAGGCCTGCCGGGCAGGCAGGCCTGAAGGATCACGGCTGGTAAATGCCCACGCCGGAGTCGTTCACTTTGCGGGTGCGAGAGATAACGGATTCAGGCGTCTCCGCAATGCGCAGGCCCATTTCGTCCTCGGTGCGTACCACCTTCGCGCGCAGCGAGTTGGTGAGCACTTCGACAATCTCGACGTCCACAAATTTACCGATCATGTCCGGGGTACCTTCAAAGTTCACCACGCGGTTATTTTCGGTTCGACCGGACAGCTCCATAATGCTCTTGCGGGAGGTGCCTTCCACCAGAATGCGCTGGACGGTGCCGAGCATACGGCGGCTCCAGGCGTTGGCCTGCTGGTTGATGCGCTCCTGCAGAATATACAGACGCTGCTTTTTCTCCTCTTCTGGAACATCGTCAACCATGTCGGCCGCTGGTGTTCCAGGACGCGCTGAGAAGATGAAGCTGTAGCTGACGTCAAAGTTCACTTCACCGATGAGCTTCATGGTGCGCTCGAAGTCATCAGCGGTTTCGCCAGGGAAGCCGACGATAAAATCTGAGCTAATTTGAATATCCGGGCGCGCTTCACGCAGTTTGCGGATGGTGGATTTGTACTCCAGCACCGTATGCGGACGGCCCATCAGGTTCAGCACGCGGTCAGAGCCGCACTGAATCGGCAGGTGCAGGAAGCTCACCAGCTCAGGGGTATCGCGATACACGTCAATGATGTCGTCGGTAAACTCCATCGGATGGCTGGTGGTAAAGCGAATACGGTCGATGCCGTCAATCGCGGCCACCAGGCGCAGCAGTTCGGCAAAGCTGCCGGTGGTACCGTCGTAGTTCTCGCCGCGCCACGCGTTAACGTTCTGGCCCAGCAGGTTCACTTCGCGGACGCCCTGCGCGGCAAGCTGCGCAATTTCAAACAGAATGTCGTCCGCCGGGCGGCTGACCTCTTCACCGCGGGTGTAAGGCACCACGCAGTAGGTACAGTATTTGTTGCAGCCTTCCATGATCGAGACGAAGGCGGTCGGGCCATCGGCGCGCGGCTCTGGCAGACGGTCAAACTTTTCGATCTCCGGGAAGCTGACGTCAACGACCGGGCTACGGTTGCCGCGAACCTGATTGATCATCTCCGGCAGGCGGTGCAGGGTCTGAGGGCCAAAGACGATATCCACATACGGGGCTCTCTGGCGGATAAGCTTACCTTCCTGCGACGCGACGCAGCCACCCACGCCGATGATCAGGTCCGGATTTTTCCGTTTCAGAAGCTTCCAGCGGCCTAACACATGAAAGACTTTTTCCTGTGCTTTTTCACGAATTGAACAGGTGTTCAGCAGCAGCACATCGGCTTCTTTCGCATTTTCAGTCAGCTGGTATCCGTGGGTGGTATCCAGCAGATCGGCCATCTTGGATGAATCGTATTCGTTCATCTGACAGCCCCAGGTTTTTATATGGAGTTTTTTAGTCATCGACTTGCTCAGCTCAGGATTGCAAGCCGCGTATTGTAATGCTTTGGTGGGGTTGTGACCAGTATGAAGGTTGTGTGTCTCATGACCGCAAAAATCCGGTAAACTTAAGGGATTCTCCAATAAGGAAAATTGACCATGACACTCCAACACACCGAAGTTGCCGTTGTCGGCGGCGGTATGGTCGGCGGCGCGCTGGCGCTGGGGCTGGCGCAGCAGGGATTTGAGGTAACGGTAATTGAGCAGTCGGCACCGCCGGCATTCGATCCCGCCAGCAAACCGGACGTGCGCATTTCCGCCATCAGCGCGGCGTCTGTCGATCTGCTGCGCGGCCTGGGCGTCTGGGAGGCGGTGCAGGCGATGCGCGCGCACCCATACAGCCGCCTTGAAACCTGGGAGTGGGAAAATGCCCACGTGTCGTTTGACGCCGCCGAGCTGAAGCTGCCGCGCCTGGGCTATATGGTGGAAAACAGCGTGCTCCAGCTGGCGCTCTGGCAGGCGCTGGAGGCTCATCCGAAGGTGACGCTGCGTATGCCTGCGTCACTTAAGGCACTGCATCCTCATGAAAGCGGCTATTTGCTGACGCTCGACAGCGGCGATGAACTGGCCGTGAAGCTGGTCGTCGGGGCGGACGGCGCTAATTCGCAGGTCAGGGAGATGGCGGGTATTGGGGTTCATGCCTGGCAATATCAGCAGTCCTGCATGTTAATCACCGTTCAGTGTGAGGATGCGCCGGGCGAAAGCACCTGGCAGCACTTTACCCCGAACGGTCCGCACGCGTTTTTACCGCTCTTCGATAACTGGGCGTCGCTGGTGTGGTACGACAAGCCGGCGCGCATTCGCCAGCTGCAGGGGCTGAGTATGGAGCAATTGCAGCGGGAAATCCTGCAGCACTTCCCGAGCCGCTTAGGTCACATCACGCCGGTGGCGGCAGGCGCATTCCCGCTCACGCGCCGTCATGCATTGCAATATGCCCGCGAAGGTTTAGCGCTGGTGGGCGATGCGGCGCACACCATCCACCCGCTGGCGGGGCAGGGCGTGAATCTTGGCTATCGTGACGTCGACGCCTTGCTGGATGTTTTAAGCAATGCGCGCAGCCATGCGGAAGCCTGGGCCAGCCATCAGGTACTCAAGCGCTACCAGACGCGCCGTATGGCGGATAACTTCATCATGCAGTCGGGTATGGATCTGTTCTATGCCGGGTTCAGCAATGACCTGGCCCCGGTGCGCATTCTGCGTAACATTGGATTGATGGCAGCGGAACGTGCCGGCGGTTTGAAGCGTCAGGCTCTGAAATACGCCCTCGGACTCTAATCTTTATTCCCTCTGCCCGTGGGAGAGGGTTAGGGTGAGGGCATCAGGCACAAAAAAGCCCGCAGAGCGGGCTTATTTGTTTTAAGTGGCTGGGGTGCAGGGATTCGAACCCCGGAATGCTGGTATCAGAAACCAGAGCCTTACCGCTTGGCGACACCCCAATTGCGTTAAACAGACTGCTTAACGACTTTTTAAATTGGCTGGGGTACGAGGATTCGAACCTCGGAATGCCGGAATCAGAATCCGGTGCCTTACCGCTTGGCGATACCCCAACAATTTTTTATTACCGAAACAAATCGATAATCTTAATTTGGTGGCTACGACGGGATTCGAACCTGTGACCCCATCATTATGAGTGATGTGCTCTAACCAACTGAGCTACGTAGCCAGTACTGCAGTCTTCGATGGCTGGGGTACCTGGATTCGAACCAGGGAATGCCGGTATCAAAAACCGGTGCCTTACCGCTTGGCGATACCCCAATACCGCGGAGAACCGCAAAATCGAAGAAATATGGCTGGGGTACCTGGATTCGAACCAGGGAATGCCGGTATCAAAAACCGGTGCCTTACCGCTTGGCGATACCCCATCCGTGCAACGCTTACCCGGGAATGGTGCGGGAGGCGAGACTTGAACTCGCACACCTTGCGGCGCCAGAACCTAAATCTGGTGCGTCTACCAATTTCGCCACTCCCGCAAAAAGATGGTGGCTACGACGGGATTCGAACCTGTGACCCCATCATTATGAGTGATGTGCTCTAACCAACTGAGCTACGTAGCCATCTTTTTTTCGCGTTACCTTATCGGCGTTGCGGGGCGCATTATGCGTATAGACCCTTGCAGCGTCAACACCTTTTTCAACGAAAATAGCCGGAATGTGACTGTTTGGTTAGGTTGCGAACAGCGTGGCCGAATATTCGGCAATTATTGGTTATTAATCGGTTTTTGGTGGTGAAATGTGAGGCAAAAAAAACAGGCCCCTGAGGGGCCTGTTTGAAATCGTTGTGATTATTTGTAGGCGGACTGGTGAACGCCTACCGCACGTCCTGATGGATCGTTCATCGCCTTGAAAGATTCATCCCATTCAATGGCTTTCGCGGAGGAACAGGCCACTGACGGACCGCCTGGAACACATTCGGCTGCGCTCGGCACCGGGAACAGCTCTTCAAAGATCTCACGGTAGAGGTACGCTTCTTTCGAGCCCGGCGTGTTGTACGGGAAGCGGAAGCTTGCGGTTTCCAGCTGCTGGTCAGAAATCTGTTTTGCCGCTACCTCTTTCAGGGTGTCGATCCAGCTGTAGCCAACGCCATCAGAGAATTGCTCTTTCTGACGCCATGCCACGCTCGCCGGCAGGTAAGATTCAAAACATTCACGCAGGATATGTTTTTCCATTTTGCCGTTGCCGCACATCTTGTCCTGCGGGTTGATGCGCATCGCGACGTCGAGGAATTTCTTATCCAGGAACGGCACGCGCGCTTCCACGCCCCAGGCGGACATCGCTTTGTTGGCACGCGCACAGTCAAACATGTGCAGCGCCTGCAGCTTACGCACGGTCTCTTCATGCAGCTCTTTGGCGTTTGGCGCTTTGTGGAAGTATAGGTAGCCGCCAAACACTTCGTCAGACCCTTCACCGGAGAGCACCATCTTGATGCCCATCGCTTTGATCTTACGCGACATCAGGTACATCGGCGTTGAGGCGCGAATCGTGGTCACGTCATAGGTCTCAATGTGATAGATCACATCGCGGATCGCATCCAGACCTTCCTGCACGGTGAAGTGAATTTCATGGTGCACGGTGCCGAGGTGGTTCGCCACTTCCTGCGCGGCTTTCAGGTCAGGTGCCCCTTCCAGGCCCACGGCAAAGGAGTGCAGCTGCGGCCACCAGGCCTCGGAACGCTCCTGATCTTCCACGCGGCGGGCCGCGAATTTCTTGGTGATCGCGGAGATCACGGAGGAGTCCAGACCGCCGGAGAGCAGTACGCCGTAAGGCACGTCTGACATCAGGTGGCTTTTCACGGAATCTTCCAGCGCCTGACGCAGCTCGGCTTTATCCGTCACGTTGTCTTTAACCGCGTCATAATCGAACCAGTCGCGCTGATAGTACGGACGGATTTCACCGTCTTTACTCCACAGATAGCTGCCCGCCGGGAACTCTTTAATGGTGCGGCAGACCGGAACCAGAGCTTTCATTTCGGACGCGACATAGAAGTTGCCGTGTTCATCGTGGCCCATGTACAGCGGGATAATGCCGATGTGGTCGCGGCCAATCAGCCAGGCGTCTTTTTCGCTGTCGTACAGGGCGAAGGCAAACATGCCCTGTAGATCGTCGAGAAACTCGGGACCTTTCTCCTGATACAGCGCCAGGATCACTTCACAGTCAGAGCCGGTCTGGAAGGCGTAGCGGTCGCCGTATTCGGCGCGCAGCGCCTGGTGGTTGTAGATTTCACCGTTGACAGCCAGCGCGTGCGTTTTTTTCTCGTTATACAGCGGCTGTGCACCGGCGTTGACGTCAACAATAGACAGACGTTCGTGAGCCAGAATCGCTTTGTCGCTGGCGTAAACGCCTGACCAGTCCGGACCGCGATGGCGCATCAGGCGGGACAGTTCGAGTGCCTTTTTACGCAGTTCGCCCGCGTCAGTTTTAATATCCAGTACGCCAAAAATTGAACACATAACCTTCTCCGTTAACCCTGTTGCATTGTGATGTTGCTTGCTTATGAAAATGCCGCAAAGGGGAGAGGGGCGCAAGAGTTTTACGGGCTAAAACGGAAATAGTGCAATAGTGATTGCGGAATAGTGAAAAAAGAGTACGTCACTCATCCTTTTATTGATGATTATGCAATGAAACACGCTTTTTGTTAGATGAGGTTTTATTTGTATGGGCCGAAAATGAAAAACCACGCCCTGAGGCGTGGTTCTGAATCAAATAACGTCGATTTCGTCGACGGAGGGGTATATCCAGCTTGGGCGGAACGGCATCGTATCAATGTCATCAAGCTGAGAGACGCCAGACAGCACCAGAATGGTTTCAAGCCCCGCCTGGAAGCCGGCCAGAATATCGGTGCGCAGGTTATCGCCAACAATGACGGTTTCTTCTGAGTGTGCCTGCATCGTATTCAGCGCGGCGCGGATGATCCACGGGCTCGGTTTGCCGACAACAAACGGCTTACGGCCCGAGATTTTCTCAATACCGGCGCAGAGCGCGCCGCAGGCCGGATAGAAACCACGGCCGTGCGTATCCGGGTTGGTGGCGATAAAGCGTGCGCCGCTGGCGACAAAGTAGGCTGCTTTATGCATCATCTCCCAGTTAAAGGAGCGCGTTTCACCGACGATCACAAAGTCCGGGTTCACATCGGTAATAGTAAAGCCTGCTTTATAAAGCTCGTGGATCAGCGCGCCTTCACCGACAACGTAAGCTTTTTTACCTTCCTGACGCTTCAGAAAATCCGCCGTTGCCATTGCCGAGGTATAAAACACGCTGTCCGGCACGTCGACGCCTGCGGTGGCAAAACGGTTCGCCAGATCCTGACCGGTTTGGGAAGGGTAGTTCGTGAGCAGAACCAGTGGCATTCCTTTGTCGATGATGCGGTGAAGAAACTCCGCAGCACCCGGCACGGCAACGTTGTCGTGCATCAGCACGCCGTCGATATCACAAATTACATTCTTAATGGTCATGGACAGTCCGACATCAAAAAAAGAAGGCGTTACTATAAGGTCCGATCAGGATTCCAGCAAATGCTGGAGCAGGATCCCGTTGAGCATGGCGCGCTTGACCAGCGCAAACGCGCCAATCGCCGAGCGATGGTCAAGCTTCGAACGCACCACCGGGAGGTTCTGGCGGAATGCTTTCAGCGCCTGGGTGTTAATACAGCCTTCAATGGCGGGCAGCAGCACCTTTTCCGCTTCAACAATTTCTCCGGCGATCACCACTTTCTGCGGGTTAAACAGGTTAATGGCGATCGCGATGGTTTTCCCCAGATGGCGACCTACCTGCTCGATTACCTCGCAGGCCAGCGCGTCGCCTTTATTGGCGGCTTTGCAGATGGTGCCTATCTTGCAATCGTCCAGCGTGACGCGGCTTTGATAACCCTGCTCAAGCAGGTGACGGACGCGCTGCTCGATGGCCGTGTTGGCGGCGATGGTTTCAAGGCAGCCGAAGTTGCCGCAGTGGCAGCGTTCGCCGAGCGGTTCAACCTGAATGTGGCCAATCTCGCCGACGTTACCGTTTCGACCAATGAAAATACGGCCATTGGAGATTATGCCTGCGCCCGTACCGCGGTGTACGCGCACCAGAATAGAGTCTTCACAGTCCTGACTCGCACCAAAGTAGTGCTCAGCCAGCGCTAAAGATCGAATATCGTGGCCGACAAAGCAGGTCACCTTAAAGCGTTTTTCCAGCGCGTCGACCAGGGCCCAGTTCTCAACCTGAATATGCGGCATGTATCGAATCACACCGCTTTCCGGGTCGACCAGGCCCGGCAGAATGACGGAGATGGCGATGAGCTCGCGGATCTTGCGCTGACAGCTTTCAATAAAGTGCGCGATGGTATTCAGCAGCGCGTGTTCCAGCGTCTCCTGGGTGCGCTCGGGCAGCGGGTAGTGCTCTTCCGCAATGGCTTTGCTGCTCAGATCGTAGAGCGTGAGCGTGGTGTCATGACGACCAAGCCGGACGCCAATGGCCTGGAAGTTGCGGGTTTCGGTAATAATGGAGATGGCGCGGCGGCCCCCGGTGGAGGCCTGCTGATCGACTTCTTTGATCAAACCGCGCTCAATGAGCTGGCGGGTAATTTTTGTCACGCTGGCGGGAGCAAGCTGGCTTTGTTCGGCTATCTGGATCCGCGAGATTGGACCGTGTTGGTCAATCAGGCGATAAACCGCCGCACTGTTAAGTTGTTTAACGAGATCGACATTACCGATTTGAGCTTGTCCGCCTGGTGTCATACTTTTACTTACTCAGTGACGACCTCGTTACCATTAACGATGGTCTTAATAATTTTATAATCGTGTGTGAATGCCGTCAGGTTTGCAACCATACCTGGTGCAATTCCGCCGAGCTGTTTATCCACGCCTATGGCGCGAGCCGGATAAAGGGTGGCCATACGCAGGACTTCATCAAGCGCAATCCCGCAATGTTCAACCAGGTTACGCACCCCTTCAATCATGGTTAAAGAGGAGCCACTCAGCGTACCGTTTTCATCCACACACAGTCCATTGCGGTAGTATATTGTTTTACCGGCAAAAATGAACTGCTCAATATTTGCACCTGCTGGCGCGGTGGCATCGGTGACCAGGCAGAGCTTGTCGCCTTTCAGCCGCTTGGCGTTGCGAATGTTGGTGTAATCAACGTGCATGCCATCAGCGATAATGCCGCAGTAGACGTCTGGTTCGTCGAAAATCGCCCCGACCAGACCCGGTTCACGGCCGGTAATATACGGCATGGCGTTGTAAAGGTGCGTGGCAAAGGTAATACCCGCGCGGAAGCCCGCTTTGGCTTCTTTCAGCGTGGCGTTTGAGTGGCCTGCTGAAACCACAATCCCGGCGGCAGCCAGTTTGCTGATGACATCCGTACCGGTCATTTCAGGCGCCAGCGTCACTTTGGTGATGACATCAGCGTTGGCACACATGTAGTCGACCAGTTCTGCATCCGGCTTGCGCACGTAATCCGGGTTATGCGTGCCTTTCTTCACTATGTTCAGCCACGGCCCTTCAAGGTGCAGACCCAGCGCCTGGTTCGGGTATTTGGCCAGGTATTCGCGCATCACGCGGATACCCTGTTTCATCAGGTCATCACTGCTGGTGATGAGCGTCGGCAGATAGCTGGTGCAGCCTGATTTCTCGTTAGCTTTCTGCATGATTTCCAGCGTTTCAACCGTCACCGCCTCGGCGGTATCATTGAACTGCACACCGCCGCAGCCGTTCAGCTGTACGTCGATGAAACCGGGGGAGATTACTGCTCCATTGAGTGAGCGCTGTTCAATCTCCGGCGGCAGCTCTGCCAGCGGACAAACACGTTCAATCAGGCCATTGGCGATAACAATCGCATGGTCATCCAGAATTTCATGGCCGGTATAAATCCGACCGTGGGTTAAAGCGTACATAACGACCCCCGGTTAAAAAAAGCGGCCGCCTCTTATGGAAGAGGCGGTTATTCAATTACAGACCTTTGATGTTCTCTGCTTCTAACTCGTTGAAGTATTTCAGCGTTTTCACCTTCAGTTCCATCGTGGACGGTTCGTCGCAGACAATGACTGATTTTGGATGCAGCTGCAGGCAGCTGATGGTCCACATGTGGTTAACGTTGCCTTCAACGGCAGCCTGGAGCGCCTGCGCTTTCACGCCGCCCAGCACCAGAATCATCACTTCTTCGGCATCCAGCAGGGTGCCTACGCCAACGGTCAGGGCGTATTTTGGAACCTGGTTCACGTCACCGTCAAAGAAGCGGGAGTTTGCCACGCGGGTGTCATGGGTCAGCGTTTTAATGCGAGTACGGGAAGCCAGAGAAGAGGCTGGTTCGTTGAACGCAATATGACCATCGTTGCCCACGCCACCCATGAACAGGTGGATTTTACCGTAAGAACGGATTTTTTCTTCGTACTGACGGCATTCTGCGTCAATATCAGGCGCATTTCCATTCAGCAGGTTAATATTTTCAGCTGGGATATCAACGTGATCAAAGAAATTGCGGTGCATGAAGCTATGGTAGCTTTCTGGATGCTCTTTTGGCAGGCCAACATATTCGTCCATGTTGAAGGTCACAACATGTTTAAAGCTAACCTGGCCCGCTTTGTGCATTTCAACAAGCGCTTTGTACGCGGTCAGTGGAGTACCACCGGTTGGAAGGCCAAGAACGAAGGGACGATCGGCAGTAGGGTTGAAGGCATTAATACGGTTAACGATATGGCGAGCGGCCCATTTACCGACTTGTTCAGCAGTTGCCAGGGGAATCAGTCTCATTGTTCACCTCAAAGTTTAAGTAGAAGAGTGGGCGGATGGGTATCGGAACCTGATGCTTAAGCGTAACCTGGAACCTTTCAGGCCGGATCAATCCGTCTCGATTTTTTGAATGATAAAATAAGTTTTGGCTGTTAGCCAGTGAAAGGGAGGGTTAATTACGATATTTGGTGACAAAAATCACAAAAAATGGGTGTTTAATTTGCGATACGAATTAATTTTTCACACACTCACAATGCCAGTGAATCATCAACTGTATTAATAGTTAGTGACACAATAAAAACACAGCAGAGAACGTGCCTGAAACGGGGTCTCATAGGGGGAAGAAAGTGAGTATTCTAGGTTATTTACAGAAGGTTGGCCGCGCGCTTATGGTGCCGGTCGCCACGCTGCCGGCGGCAGCGATATTAATGGGTGTCGGTTACTGGATTGACCCGGTAGGCTGGGGTGGAGACAACGCATTAGCGGCGTTCTTCATTAAATCCGGTTCCGCCATCATCGACAACATGTCCGTGCTGTTTGCCATTGGTGTGGCTTACGGTATGTCCAAAGATAAAGACGGTGCTGCGGCGCTGACCGGTTTCGTGGGCTTCCTGGTGCTGACCACGCTCTGTTCTCCGGCTGCGGTTTCCATGATCCAGAAGATCCCGGCGGACCAGGTTCCAGCCGCGTTCGGTAAGATCAGCAACCAGTTCGTGGGTATTCTCGTCGGTATTATCTCTGCGGAACTGTACAACCGCTTCAGCAGCGTTGAGCTGCCAAAAGCGCTGTCTTTCTTCAGCGGTCGCCGTCTGGTGCCAATCCTGACCTCATTTGTGATGATCTTCGTTGCGTTCATCCTGATGTACATCTGGCCGGTTATCTTCGACGGTCTGGTGAACTTCGGTGAACACATTCAGAAGCTGGGTTCCGTCGGTGCGGGCGTGTACGCGTTCTTCAACCGTCTGCTGATCCCGGTCGGTCTGCACCACGCGCTGAACTCCGTATTCTGGTTCGACGTTGCCGGTATTAACGATATTCCTAACTTCCTGGGTGGCGCACAGTCCATCGAAGCAGGTAAAGCGGTGGTAGGTATCACCGGTCGTTACCAGGCGGGCTTCTTCCCAATCATGATGTTCGGCCTGCCGGGTGCAGCGCTGGCTATCTACCACTGCGCGCGCCCTGAAAACAAAGCGAAAGTGCTGGGTATCATGATGGCAGGAGCGTTCGCTGCCTTCTTCACCGGTATCACCGAGCCGCTGGAATTCTCCTTCATGTTTGTTGCGCCGGTTCTGTATGTGATCCACGCTGTGCTGACCGGTATCTCCGTGTTCATCGCTGCAAGCATGCAGTGGATTGCCGGTTTCGGCTTCAGCGCCGGCCTGGTGGATATGGTGCTGTCGTCCCGTAACCCGCTGGCGACCCACTGGTGGATGCTGATCCCACAAGGTCTGGTGTTCTTCGTTATCTACTACGTGGTGTTCCGCTTCACCATCACCAAATTCAACCTGATGACCCCGGGTCGCGAGCTGGCTGTGGCCGGTAGCGAAGCGGATGGTCAGGATGTGAACGTGAGCGGCGGTCAGGAGCAGGACGTTTCTGGCCTGGCGCGTCAGTACATCGCCGCTGTGGGTGGTTCTGACAACCTGACCGGTATCGACGCCTGTATCACTCGTCTGCGTCTGAACGTGAAAGACTCCTCTCTGGTGAACGAAGCGCTGGCAAAACGTCTGGGTGCTTCTGGCGTTATCCGCCTGAACAAAACCAGCGTGCAGATTATCGTTGGCTTCGTGGCTGAGAAAATTGCCAACGCCATGAAAACCACCGGCCCGGTAGCCGCAGCAGAAGCTTCTGCCGCACCTGCCGCTGCGCCATCGGCTGCAAAACCGCAGGCGGTGCCAAACGCGGTGACCATCGCTGCGCTGGTTTCTCCTGTCACCGGTGAAGTGGTTGCGCTTGAGCAGGTGCCTGACGAAGCGTTCGCCAGCAAAGCGGTCGGTGACGGCGTGGCGGTGAAACCAACGGACAAAACCGTTGTATCTCCTGCGGCCGGTACCATCGTGAAAATCTTCAACACCAACCACGCGTTCTGCCTCGAAACCGAAAAAGGCGCGGAGATCGTTGTCCATATGGGTATCGATACCGTTGCGCTGAACGGTCAGGGCTTTACTCGCCTGGTGGAAGAGGGTGCCGAAGTGGTGGCTGGTCAGCCGATTCTGGAAATGGATCTGGACTTCCTGAACGCCAACGCGCGCTCGATGATTAGCCCGGTCGTGTGCAGCAACATCGACGACTTTAGCGGTCTGGTTCTCCAGGCAAAAGATCAGGTGGTTGCGGGTCAAACACCACTGTACGAGATTAAAGGCAAATAATCGCTCCTGAGTAGAGTCATGCCTTAAGCGGCGGGGGATATCCTCCGCCGCTTTTTTTTGCAGCAAACGCCCCCATTATTTTCATCTGATACGTATTTTCCGTAACTAAGGGTTGTCACTACGACCGGCTTATAAGATCATACGCCGTTATACGTTGTTTACGCTTTGAGGAATCCACGATGAGTGAGGCAGAAGCCCGCCCGAGTAACTTTATTCGTCAGATCATCGATGAAGATCTGGCCAGTGGTAAGCACACCACGGTACATACGCGTTTCCCGCCGGAGCCGAACGGCTACCTGCACATTGGTCACGCGAAATCGATCTGCCTGAACTTTGGCATTGCGCAAGATTACCAGGGGCAGTGCAACCTGCGTTTCGATGACACCAACCCAGTAAAAGAAGACATCGAATACGTTGAGTCCATTAAAAACGACGTGCAATGGCTGGGCTTCAACTGGTCTGGCGATATCTGCTACTCCTCTGACTATTTTGATCAGCTGTATGCCTACGCGGTGGAGCTGATCGGCAAAGGCCTGGCATACGTCGACGAGCTATCTGCTGACGAAATTCGCGAGTATCGCGGTACGCTGACCGCGCCGGGTAAAAATAGCCCGTTCCGCGACCGCAGCGTGGAAGAGAACCTGGCGCTGTTTGAAAAAATGCGTGCCGGTGGCTTCGAAGAAGGCAAAGCGTGCCTGCGTGCCAAAATCGACATGGCATCGCCGTTTATCGTGATGCGCGATCCGGTGCTGTACCGCATTAAGTTCGCAGAACACCACCAGACCGGCAACAAGTGGTGCATCTACCCGATGTACGACTTCACCCACTGTATCAGCGATGCGCTGGAAGGCATTACGCACTCGCTGTGTACGCTGGAGTTCCAGGACAACCGTCGTCTGTACGACTGGGTGCTGGATAACATCACCATTCCTGTGCACCCGCGTCAGTACGAGTTCTCTCGTCTGAACCTGGAATACACCGTGATGTCCAAGCGTAAGCTGAACCTGCTGGTGACCGATAAGCACGTTGAAGGCTGGGACGATCCGCGGATGCCAACCATCTCTGGTCTGCGCCGTCGCGGTTATACTGCCGCCTCTATTCGCGAGTTCTGCAAACGTATCGGCGTGACCAAGCAGGACAACACCATCGAAATGGCGTCTCTGGAATCCTGCATTCGTGAAGATCTCAACGAAAACGCCCCGCGCGCGATGGCCGTTATCGATCCGGTGAAACTGGTTATCGAAAACTACCCGCAGGGTGGAAGCGAGCTGGTTTCCATGCCTAACCATCCGAACAAACCGGAAATGGGAAGCCGCGACGTGCCGTTCAGCGGTGAAATCTGGATCGACCGTGCTGACTTCCGTGAAGAAGCCAATAAGCAGTACAAGCGTCTGGTGTTGGGTAAAGAAGTTCGTCTGCGTAACGCCTACGTCATTAAAGCCGAGCGCGTAGAGAAAGATGCAGAAGGTAACATCACCACCATCTTCTGTTCGTACGACGCAGAGACGCTGAGCAAAGATCCGGCTGATGGCCGCAAGGTGAAAGGCGTGATCCACTGGGTGAGCGCTTCCCACGCGCTACCGGTAGAAATTCGTCTGTACGATCGTCTGTTTAGCGTGCCTAACCCGGGCGCGGCTGAAGACTTCCTGGCGACGATCAACCCGGAATCTTTGGTGATCAAGCAGGGTTATGCGGAGCCATCGCTGAAAGCCGCTGAAGCGGGCAAAGCGTTCCAGTTCGAGCGTGAAGGTTACTTCTGCCTGGACAGCCGTTACAGCACAGCAGAAAAGCCGGTATTTAACCGTACCGTAGGTCTGCGTGATACCTGGACGAAGATCGGCGAATAATAACGCTGCACTGGTCAATGAGAAACAAACGCCGCTTATAGCGGCGTTTTTTTGTTTAATGATCATATCGTTAAAGTAGGCCCATAATTAGACCAGCTAAAAATTTAGGTCAATGTGGTGCTACTTATTTTTCTAAAAAAAGTTTGTCTGTTATATGAAATGGCGAATAAAGGAAAATACGGCTTTTTTAACGATATCATTCGCAGAAATTGCCTGTTTTACCCCCGTCATACCTCGCTTCCGGTTAAATGTTACAAAGCACTACCAATTATGTGCACTTCGTCATAATCCTGACTTTTGCCCACCGAAAAGCATTGATAATTCGCGTCGCGAAAAATAACCTAAAGACGGTAGTTAATTCGAGGGTATTTATAACTACCCCTGACCTTTGGTCTTTTCTATTTTCGCCGTTTAAGGCGCTTTAATTCGTCAAAGAGGAATAATCTATGCGTACGTTCAGTGGCAAACGTAGTGCGCTGGCGCTGGCTATTGCCGGTGTGACAGCAATGTCGGGCCTGGTGGTGACACCAGAGGCGAAAGCAGCAGGTTTCATCGAAGATTCTACCCTCACTGGCGGTATTTATTACTGGCAGCGTGAACGTGACCGTAAAGATGTCACAGAAGATAAATACAAAACCAACCTCTCTCACTCCACCTGGAACGCCAACCTGGACTTCCAGTCAGGCTACGCCGCCGATATGTTCGGTCTGGATATCGCCGCATTCACCGCAATTGAAATGGCTGAAAACGGCGACAGCGGCCACCCGAACGAAATTGCCTTCTCCTCCAGCAATAAAGCCTATGACGAAGACTGGTCCGGAGATAAAAGCGGTATCAGCCTTTATAAGGCCGCAGCGAAATTTAAATACGGCCCGGTGTGGGCGCGCGGGGGGTATATTCAGCCAACCGGCCAGACGCTGTTAGCGCCGCACTGGAGCTTTATGCCTGGTACCTATCAGGGGGCAGAAGCCGGGGCTAACTTTGACTACGGCGATGCAGGTGCGTTGAGCTTCTCCTATATGTGGACCAACGAGTACAAAGCGCCGTGGCACATTGAGATGGACAAGTTCTACCAGAACGATAAGAAAACCAAAGTCGATTACCTCCACTCGCTGGGCGCGAAGTACGACTTTAAAAACGATCTGGTTCTGGAAGCCGCATTTGGTCAGGCGGAAGGCTATATCGATCAGTACTTTGCAAAAGCCAGCTACAAATTTGATATCGCCGGTAGCCCGCTGAGCACCAGCTACCAGTTCTACGGTACGCGCGATAAGGTCAGCGATGGCAGCGTAAATGACATTTATAACGGCACCGCGTGGCTGCAGGCGCTGACCTTCGGCTACAAAGTAGGCCAGGTTGATTTGCGTCTGGAAGGAACGTGGGTGAAGGCGGAAGGGCAGCAGGGCTACTTCCTGCAGCGTATGACGCCGACCTATGCCTCATCCAACGGTCGTCTGGATATCTGGTGGGATAACCGCTCCGACTTCAACGCCGACGGCGAGAAAGCGGTCTTCTTCGGCGCTATGTATGACCTGAAAAACTGGAACCTGCCGGGCTGGGCGGTGGGCGCTTCTTACGCTTATGCCTGGGATGCAAAACCTGCTGATATGGCGACGCCGGATGCGTACTACGATCCAAACTATCGCCTGAAGGAGTCCTCCTACAGCCTGGATGCTATCTACACCCTGCAGGATGGCCGCGCGAAGGGCACGATGTTCAAGCTGCACTTCACCCAGTATGACAACCACTCCGATATCCCAAGCTATGCGGGCGGTTACGGCAACATCTTCCAGGATGAACGTGACGTCAAATTCATGGTTATCGCCCCATTCACCATCTTCTGATGAGCACACCGGCGGGCTGAGTCCCGCCGGTCTGGAGACTGCACATGATGAAAAAAATCGTAATCGTCGCGCTGATGGCATCAGGGCTGGTGGCGTGTGTTCAGACTCAGGCGCCGAAAGAGGACGCCCGTCTGAAGGAAGCGTATAGCGCCTGTATTAATACCGCGGAAGGATCGCCTGAGAAAATTGAAGCCTGCCAGAGCGTGCTAAATGTGCTGAAGAAAGATAAAGCGCATGAGGCGTTCGCAACGCAGGAGAATGTTCGCGTGATGGATTATCAGGCCTGTATCCAGGCACGTAAAACCGGTAACGATCAGGAAGTGGCGAAGCGTTGCGATAAGATCTGGGACGAGATACGCAATAACAACAAATAAGTTGTTTTACGCCCGGTGGCACTTTGCTTACCGGGCTTTTTTAATGCAAAAAAAAGCCAACCTTGCGGCTGGCTCAGAGTATGAACGCTAACTTATTTTGTGTCGTGAGCGTGTTCATTCTCGCGGCAGTCACCTTCAGCGCAGTGACCGTAAAGGTACAGGCTGTGGTTGGTCAGGCGAATGCCATGACGAGCTGCGATTTCACGCTGACGCGCTTCGATGGAATCATCGCTAAATTCAATGACCTTGCCGCAGTCGAGGCAGATCAGGTGATCGTGGTGATGCTGCTGGGTCAGTTCGAATACAGATTTACCGCCTTCGAAATTATGACGGGTAACAATGCCCGCGTCATCAAACTGGTTCAGCACGCGATATACGGTGGCCAGCCCAATCTCTTCACCCATGTCGATAAGACGTTTATAAAGGTCTTCCGCACTGACATGGTGATTGTCTGGACCCTGAAGCACTTCCAGGATTTTTAACCGAGGAAGCGTTACTTTCAGGCCAGCCTTCTTTAATGCGGTATTGTTGTCAGTCATGCGGAATCTGTCCTGTTGCTAAACGATTCACTTCTATAGGAAGTGACAGAAAATGCACCCGGGATAATGCGTCTCATTATAGAACTGCCATGCCTAAATGAAAACTGCAAGTCTCAGGCAAAGTATGCTTATAAAAACGTGGTATCACCAACAAACTTGCTCAATGGAAACCACATTTTACCAGGGAGACATTGTACAGGTCTGGGCGAAAAAGTTAAAAGTTTGTAGCAATTAATTTAATCGGTTTTACCTGGAAAACGGGCGCAACCTGCGTTGCGCCGTATAAAAATCAGGCGTTGAGAATAGCGTCCAGGTGCAGTTCTTCGCGGATCTGCTTAACCCACTTCTCTACGCGCTCTGCCGTCAGTTCTGGCTGACGGTCTTCGTCAATGGCAAGTCCGACAAAATGATCGTCATCGGCCAGGCCTTTAGAGGCTTCGAAGTGGTAACCGGCAGTCGGCCAGTGGCCAACAATAACCGCGCCATTAGGCTCAATGATGTCGCGAATCGTCCCCAGCGCATCACAGAAGTACTCTGCATAGTCTTCCTGATCGCCACAGCCAAACAGTGCGACCAGCTTACCGTTGAAGTCCACCTCTTCCAGCGTCGGGAAGAAATCGTCCCAGTCGCACTGGGCTTCACCGTAGTACCAGGTTGGAATACCCAGCAGCAGAATGTCATAGCCCTCGAGATCTTCTTTGCTGCTCTTGGCGATGTCATGCACATCAGCAACGTCTTTACCGAGCTGTTTCTGAATGTTTTTTGCGATATTTTCGGTATTGCCGGTATCACTGCCGAAGAAAATGCCGATGATTGCCATGAGTAAAATAACCTCTTGAAACTTAATGGTATGGTGGCGCAATTCGGCCACGGATAAGGGCAATAATAGCAGAACTGGCAACCTTGCGGAAACCGCTATCGCGCAGGACTGCACTCTGTGCTACATGAAAAGGGCGATAAAGGGGTTTTTCAGACTTATGCCTGGCTGCGTAGCGTCTCAAGTTGGGCGATGAGCATCTCTTCAATAAGCTCGCTGCGGCTGATATGACGCGCCTCTGCCAGCTCGTTAAGCGCATCGACAGCGTCGGCGTTGAGCTTCAGTTCGACACGCTTAAGCCCACGATTTTTATCGCGTTTAAGCTGATTGCGTTTATTGATACGCAGCTGTTCATCGCGCGAAAGCGGATTCGTTTTCGGTCGTCCCGGTCGACGCTCATTCGCGAACAGATCTAGTGTCGTACGGTCCGTTTGTTCTTTGGCCATGATTATGAGACTTCGGGGGAAACACGCCGCCCTGCTAAAGCCCGGGCGATAAGCGCGCCATCATACATCACCAAAAACGGCACGCCAACGACTGGAAGCCCGCAGCCTTCCAGTCGCTCTCTTTTTAATCAATTTGCAGTATCAGCGAGATAGCGGCGAATGGCGCGCAGTACAGCATCCGGTTTTTCCGCATGCACCCAGTGCCCGGCACCGGCAATCACGTGGGCGCGCGCCTGCGGGAATTGTGCCAGCAGCGTGTCGCGGTAGGCGTCGGTTATATAAGGAGAGTTACCGCCGCGAATAAAGAGGGTAGGGTGCGGCCAGGCGGGGACGGTTTCCCAGCCCACGATGTTGTTGTACTGGTCCCACAGCACCGGCACGTTAAAACGCCATTGCCCGTCAACAAACGATTTCAAAAGGAACTGCACCACGCCTTCTTCATCAAGATATTCACGCATAACCGCTGCCGCCTGCTGACGTGTGGAAACGCCAGCTTCGGTTACCGCATTGATCGCCGCGAAAATCTCATCGTGACGGCGAACGTCGTAGTTCACGGGCGCAACGTCAATCACGACAAGTCCGGAAATTCGCTCTGGCGCCAGCGCGGTGAGCGCCATAACCGCTTTACCGCCCATTGAATGCCCTATGAGGGTCACCTTTTGCAGGTTGTGCGCGTCCAGCGTATCCAGCAGATCCTGCGCCATTGCCGCATAGGTCATTTCGTCTGAGCGGCCGGAAAGCCCGTGGTTGCGCATATCGACCTGCAAAATATCGCGATCGGTAACCAAATCGCGGGCCAGCACGCCGAGGTTATCCAGGCTGCCAAAAAGCCCATGAACCAGCACGATGGGGGAATTATTGTTCGGCGATTGTGCAGTTTGCGCTCGGGTATTCAATTTCATGGCAAAGTTCTTTTTTTACGTATGTCAGGTTAGGGTATCATGTTGACCATTCTGCCGCCCGGCTGCAAGGTTCCAGTTTAATCTGACTTTTGCCGCCAACCTGGTTTGACGCTATCCGCTGTTGGGATTTGACCTTATAATCCCAATGACTTGTATTCAGATAAGATATCGCACTGGATTAAGATGAAAACAATCGAAGTTGATGACGAACTCTATCAGTATATTGCCAGCCAGACGCGGCATATCGGGGAGAGCGCGTCCGACATTTTACGGCGCATGCTTAAAATTTCCGCCGCTTCACAGCCTGCCACCCCAGTTACCAAAGATGTCGTGTCTCAGCCGAGCGTTGCTGCACAAGCAAAACCTGCCGTGACGCCGGTAAAAGATAAAGTACGCGCGATGCGCGAGCTGCTGCTGTCCGACGAATATGCGGAGCAGAAAAAGGCGGTCAACCGTTTTATGCTGGTGCTGTCTACACTTTACTCCCTGGATAACAAAGCGTTTGCTGAAGCGACCGAGTCGCTGCACGGCCGTACCCGCGTCTATTTCGCGGGCGACGAGCAGACGCTGCTGCAAAATGGCAATCAAACCAAACCTAAACATGTCCCTGGCACCCCGTACTGGGTGATCACCAATACCAATACGGGCCGCAAGTGCAGCATGATTGAACACATCATGCAGTCCATGCAGTTCCCGGCGGAATTGATTGAAAAGGTTTGCGGTACAATTTAACCCTTGCATCATAAGGACCCGGTAATGGCAAATCACAGCCGTGCAGGCCAACCTGCACAACAAAGCGATTTGATTAACGTCGCTCAGCTGACCGCGCAGTATTACGTGCTGAAACCGGTCGTGGGCAACGCAGAACACGCAGTGAAGTTTGGTACATCTGGTCACCGCGGCAGCGCGGCGCGCCACAGCTTTAACGAACCGCACATTCTGGCCATTGCTCAGGCCATTGCGGAAGAGCGCGCTAAAAACGGCGTTACCGGTCCGTGCTACGTGGGCAAAGATACCCATGCGCTGTCTGAACCGGCATTTATTTCCGTGCTGGAAGTGCTGGCGGCGAACGGTGTGGACGTGATTGTTCAGGAGAACAATGGGTTTACTCCAACACCGGCGGTATCAAACGCGATCCTTGTGCACAATAAAAAAGGTGGCGCGCAGGCTGACGGTATCGTCATTACACCATCCCACAACCCGCCGGAAGACGGTGGTATCAAATACAACCCACCTAACGGCGGCCCGGCTGACACTAACGTCACCAAAGTGGTGGAAGATCGCGCAAACGCGCTGCTGGCCGACGGCCTGAAAGGCGTTAAACGTATTTCTCTTGATGAGGCGATGGCCTCCGGCCACGTGAAAGAGCAGGATCTGGTTCAGCCGTTCGTGGAAGGGCTGGCGGATATCGTCGATATGGCGGCGATTCAGAAAGCCGGCCTGAAGCTGGGCGTGGATCCGCTGGGCGGCTCCGGTATTGAGTACTGGAAGCGCATCGCCGAGCACTACAAGCTGGATCTGACCATCGTGAACGATCACGTCGATCAGACCTTCCGCTTTATGCACCTGGACAAAGACGGCGCGATCCGTATGGACTGCTCCTCCGAGTGCGCGATGGCGGGCCTGCTGGCGCTGCGCGATAAATTCGACCTGGCGTTTGCTAACGACCCGGACTATGACCGTCACGGCATCGTCACCCCTGCGGGGCTGATGAACCCAAACCACTATCTGGCTGTTGCGATCAACTATCTGTTCCAGCACCGTCCGCAGTGGGGCAAAGAGGTGGCAGTCGGTAAAACGCTGGTCTCTTCTGCGATGATCGACCGCGTGGTGGACGCGCTGGGCCGCAAGCTGGTGGAAGTGCCGGTGGGCTTCAAGTGGTTCGTTGACGGTCTGCACGACGGCAGCTTTGGCTTCGGCGGCGAAGAGAGCGCGGGCGCGTCCTTCCTGCGTTTCGACGGCACCCCATGGTCGACCGATAAAGACGGCATCATCATGTGCCTGCTGGCGGCGGAGATTACCGCTGTTACCGGCAAGAACCCGCAGGAACACTACAACGAGCTGGCGGCACGCTTTGGTGCGCCAAGCTATAACCGTATCCAGGCTGGCGCGACCTCTGCGCAGAAAGCTGCCCTGTCCAAACTCTCCCCGGAGATGGTCAGCGCAAGCACCCTGGCAGGCGATCCGATCACCGCGCGTCTGACGGCGGCACCGGGTAACGGTGCGTCTATCGGCGGACTGAAAGTGATGACCGAAAACGGCTGGTTCGCCGCGCGTCCGTCCGGTACGGAAGATGCGTACAAAATCTATTGTGAAAGCTTCCTCGGCGCTGAGCACCGTCAGCAGATTGAGAAAGAAGCGGTAGAGATTGTCAGCGAAGTGCTGAAAAACGCATAAGTTGTATTCTGGTGCGGGCTGATGCCCTCACCCCGGCCCTCTCCCACAGGGAGAGGGAGAAAACAATAAAGACGGCAGCCCAAGGGCTGCCGTCTTGCTTTTACCTAGCTATGCTTATTCTTCAATTCAAATCTCGGCGACACCAGACCGTACAGCGTCCAGCCCATAAAGGTCACCATCGCCCCGTACAGCATCGCCTCCTGGCCGGATGAGTAGAGCGCATAGAAACTGTATATCGCCCCAACCAGCGCCACGATATTCGCGACTCGCGCTTTGTGCGGATCCACCTTCGCCACCTTCTGAATGATCACCAGTGCCGCCATAGACAGAATATATGGAATGATGTTCGTCACCACCGCCAGGTTGACCAGCACGTTGAACTGGCTGTTCAGCGACGGGCTGATGGTCATCAGCGACAATCCGCTCTGGAAGATAACAATTGCCAGCATACCCTGCACCGGCGCATCCGCTTTGGTCACGTGGGAGAAGATTTTCGGGAAATAGCCTTCGTCAGCCGAGGATTTAAACACCTGTGCAATGGTGAACTGCCAGCCAAGCAGCGAGCCGCAGCAGGACATCACCATCAGCCCCATAATCACCTTCCCGACTTCCGGCGTAAACATCTGCGCAAAGGCCAGTCCGAACGGAGCCGTGGAGTTAGCCAGATCCATGTTTGGCACGATGCCCGCAATCACGTTGGTTGAAACGATATAGATCACCGCCGCGCCCAGCGTCCCGCCGAGGACCGCAATCGGCACGTTCTTCTCCGGGTTTTCCACCACTTCCGCGTTCGCGCAGGCGGATTCCAGGCCCAGGAAAGCCCAGAGCGTCATGGCGATAGACGAGCCCACTGCGGTAAAGAACGGCACGTGATGCGGGTTCCAGGAGTTGGCGTACAGCGTCGGGCTAAACCAGAACCAGCCGATAATGCACAGGCCGACAACCGGAATAATCACGCCCCAGACGGTGATGCTGGAGAGCTGCCCGGTGATGCGCGCGCCGCCAAAGTTCGCCACGGTGCAGATCCACAGCACCCCGATGGTTGCCAGCCCAATTTGCACCGGGCTGAGCGTCGTGCCAAACAGCTCCGTGCCGTAACCCACGGCGGAAATGGCAATCGCCACGTTGGCGATCAGCAGCGACACGCCGTAGGTGTAGTTCGCCATAAAGTTGCCGGACTTGCCGAAGGCGTACTCGGCATAGCCGCCCATCCCGCCTGACTTACGGCTGAACATCCCGCACTTGGCAAACGCCCATGCCAGCGCCATCGATCCGACAGCCGTCACCAGCCAGGAGATGATAGAGATGGTTCCAACCTCGGCAAGCTTGGTGGGCAGCATAATAATCCCGGATCCCATCATGTTGACCATGGTGAGGATAGTCAGCTGCACCACGCCCATCTTATTGGACTTGCTCATAATTTTTCTCCTTTCAGCAGCGATGGCTGAGCGGCGGTTTGTTTGATGACGTAGCAGCGAACCTGTTTGCGACCGTCACACTCCTCGACGTACACGCCCTGCAGCTCCGGCGCGAAGCCCGGCAGCAGGTTGATGCCTTCTTCCAGCGCGGCAAAGTAGCGCAGCACGGAACCGCCCCAGACTTCCCCTGGGACCACGCACAGCACCCCCGGTGGGTAAGGGAGTGCGCCTTCGGCGGCGATGCGGCCTTCCGCGTCGCGCAGGGAGACCAGCTCAACTTCACCGCGCAGATAGGCGTAGTTCGCGTCCTGCGGGTTCATCATCACGCGCGGGAAGTGAGACTTGCGGAACATCTCTTTTTGCAGCTGCTTCACGTTGTGGCGGGCGTACAGGTCGTGCATCTCCTGGCAGATCTGACGCAGAGTGTAGCCCGCGTAACGTTCCGGATGCTGTTTATAGAGAGAAGGCAGGACGTCTTTCAGCGGAACATCGCTCTCGAGCAGTTTTTCGAAGCGCACCAGTTGCGCCACCAGCTGTTGCAGCTTGCCCATGTCCTCCGCAGGGGTGAGCAGGAACAGGATCGAGTTGAGGTCGCATTTTTCCGGTACGATGCCGTTTTCACGCAGGAAGTTGGCGAGAATGGTGGCGGGCACGCCGAAGTCGTCATATTCGCCGGTGCGGGCGTTAATGCCCGGCGTGGTCAGCAGCAGCTTGCACGGGTCGATAAAATACTGGTGCTCAGCGTAACCTTCAAAGGCGTGCCAGCGTTCACCCGGTACGAAATGGAAGAAGCGCAGATCGGTCGCAATCTCTGCCGTGTCCCAGCTTTCCCACGCGCGGCCATCCACCGTCTCCGGCACGAACGGACGAATAAACCGGCAGTTCTCCAGGATCAGCTTGCGCGCCTCAATGCCCGTCACCACGCAGTCCATCCACATGTTGCGGCCGCTTTGCCCTTCATGCATGCGGGCGTTAATGTCCAGCGCTGCAAACAGCGGATAAAACGGGCTGGTGGAGGCGTGCATCATAAAAGCATTGTTGAGCCGCTTATGTGGGACATAGCGCTGCTGGCCTTTGATATGGCTGTCCTTCTTGTGGATCTGCGAGGTCTGGGAGAAACCGGCCTGCTGTTTATGCACGGACTGGGTGACCAGAATCCCCGGATCGTTTTCGTTCAGCTCAAGCAGCAGCGGCGAGCAGTCGGCCATCATCGGGATAAACTGCTCGTAGCCCACCCAGGCCGAGTCAAACAGGATGTAATCACAGAGATGCCCAATCTTATCCACCACCTGACGAGCGTTATAGATGGTGCCGTCGTAGGTGCCCAGCTGGATCACCGCCAGACGGAACGGACGCGCATCGCGCGCGCGGTCCGGCGCCACCTCGGCGACCAGCTCGCGCAGATAACTTTCTTCAAAGCAGTGGGCGTCAATGCCGCCGATAAAGCCGTACGGGTTGCGCGCGGTTTCCAGATACACCGGGGTTGCCCCCGCCTGCAACAGCGCGCCGTGGTGGTTAGATTTGTGGTTATTACGGTCAAACAGCACCAGGTCGCCTGGGGTAAGCAGGGCGTTAAGCACCACTTTGTTGGATGACGAGGTACCGTTCAGCACGAAGTAGGTCTTATCGGCGTTAAAGACTTTTGCCGCATGCTGCTGGGCAATGCACGGTGCCCCTTCGTGGATCAGCAGATCTCCCATCGCCACGTCGGCGTTGCACAGGTCGGAGCGGAAAAGCGTTTCGCCAAAGAAATCGACAAACTGATTGCCGGCAGGATGACGGCGGAAAAACTGCCCGCCCTGATGCCCGGGGCAGTCAAACGCGGTGTTGCCCTGGTTTACGTAGTCGACGAGGGCCCGGAAAAACGGCGGGCGCAGCTGGGTTTCATACTTCTGCGCGGCCGCTTCCAGCTGGCGTCCGTAAAAGTCGTTGCTGGTGTCCGAATGTTCAAATACGCCGTGAATGCGTGATAAATAGTCTGCCGGGATGATCTCTTCTTTGTGCGTCGCGACAAATACGGGAATGCCAAAACCGGTGGCTTCTATTTCTTCCAGGATACCGCTGGCAATATCCGTCACCGACAGAACAATGGCGGCTACATCAATATAATCAGAAGCGCGGATATCCACCACTTCACGCTGGGTAGTAAAGCAGTCCGGGCATGCACGGCTGGCTGCGATTTTTAAACTTTTCATCTTTCTCTCTTTATTTTAGGTAATAAGCGTCCCTCGATTTCTTGCAAGAAAGAAATCGATAATTTTCCGGAAAAAAAGCAAAGGGTAGCCGCTGATTAAAATCAGTGAATTGCTTTTTTGATGATTGAAATTCAGTCCGCCCGGTGCGGATGAGTCTGAATCAAGATGAATGAGCGCACGAGTTCACAGGCAATTGCCTGTAAGATAAGGTATTTCAGGATAACCTGTAAGCGAGTGCGCCAGAAGTCGAAGGACTACCGGGCATTAAAGAGATGAAAGTCAAAGCAGTTTCGGTGGGCAAACATCATGATATGCGTTGTCCGCCTTATATGGGGCATTAAGCGATTGTTGTTTTCCATGTTTCATTTTCCTTTCAGTAATTGAAAGCATGGTCATTTTATCCAGGAAAAGGCGATTAACTGTGAAACAGATCACCATTAACCGATCATTACAGAAATAAATAGTCGTTTTTGATGAATATCGCAGATCAAAATTCTGATTTGTTGATATCACGTTAATGGATTGTGTTGTGAATGTTTGAAGTGAGCATAAATAATCCAAAAAATAACGATTGGGTTATTTATGAAATATTTTCTGAGGGGTTTCGTTTTTATTTAAAAATAAAATGAATAGTTATTCAAAGCATAAACCGATAGCCGATACCGGTTTCAGTTAATAAATGACGGGGGCGCGCGGGGTCAACTTCAAGTTTCTGGCGAAGATGTCCCATATATATGCGTAAATAGTGACTATGCTCCACCGCGTTGGGTCCCCACACCTGACTTAACAGCTGGCGCTGGGTGAGTACTTTGCCGTGATTATTAAGCAGCACGGCGAGCAGGCGAAACTCGATTGGCGTGAGATGGATTTCTTCTTCACCGCGCACAATGCGCCGCGCGGCCAGGTCAACCCGGATATCCCCAAACGTGTAGGTCGGGTCAGCAGGCGTGGTTGCGCTGTGGCGGCGCAGGGCCACGCGCAGGCGAGCCTGCAGCTCGCCGATACCAAAAGGTTTTATCAGATAGTCGTCCGCCCCGGCATCCAGTGCGGCGATTTTATCCGTCTCCTCAGTACGGGCGGAGAGCACCAGAATCGGCATCTGGCTCCACTGGCGCACCTCGCGAATAAAATCGATCCCGTCACCGTCCGGCAGGCCAAGATCGAGGATCACCAGGTCCGGCTTGCGGGTCGCGGCTTCAATTAACCCCCGCTGAAGCGTACCCGCATCATGAACGCGCAGACCATCGCCTTCCAGCGCAGCGCGCAGAAACCGGCTAATGGCGATCTCATCTTCAACAATCAGAACGTTGATCACAAATCCTCTGGTAATTCATTCAGTTCTGGCGGGGTTTCCAGAGGAAGTGTAACACAAAAACGCGCGCCGCCTTCCGGACGATTCTCCGCGAAAATGGTTCCGCCATGGACATCAATGATTGCCTGACAAATCGCCAGCCCCAGCCCCACGCCCGGGATGGCAGACTCCTTATTGCCGCGGGCGAATTTTTCGAAAATAGCCATCTCCTGTCCGGCAGGAATGCCCGGTCCGGTATCCCAGACGTCAAGACGAAGCGTGTCATCGTCCACCGTCGCATCCACGCCAATCCGGGCGCTGGCACCCGCATATTTGCCGGCGTTTTCCAGCAGGTTAATTAACACTCGTTCAAACAGCGGACCGTCGACGTGAATTAAGGTCAGCGGTTCCGGCATGTTCAGCGCAATATGCCGCCCACCGAGGCCGGGCTCGAGCATTTTCAGCGCGCTGCCCACCACCTCTTCGAGCGTGAGCCACTCTTTTTTAAGGTTAAAACCGCCTGACTGGATCCGCGCCATATCGAGCAGGTTATTCACCAGACGCGTGGTATTGAGCACGTGCTGGCGGATTTCGCTGGCCTGCATGGCGTGTTTTGAACCTTCCGCCGCCAGGTCCAGCGTCAGGATTTCCGACTGCCCAAACAGGACGGTAAGCGGCGTACGCAGGTCGTGGGAGAGCGCCGCCAGCAGCGAGTTTCGAATGCTTTCGCGCTCGCTTGCCAGCCGGGCTTGCTCTTCGCTGGCGGTAAGCGCCAGCCGCTCCAGCGCGCTGGCAACCAGCAGGGTGAAGGTCTCCAGCAGTCGCTGCTGTTCGGGGATCATCAGTTGGCGCAGATTGGAGGGCTCCACGATAACCAGCCCCTGATTTTTATCGGCACTGCGCAGGGGCAGGATTTGATAGGGCACGCCGGGCAAGGTGTCGGTCCCTGCACCCGCCGGTAGCCCTTTATCAAAGCTCCAGCGGGCGATGGCTTCGTCCCAGGGCGTCATGCCCGAGGCCGACGTCAGCGGGCGCAGCTTGCCGTGCTCGTCCGGGAGTAAAATCAGGTTGCTGGCATGAAACGTCGAGCGAATAAACTGCTCACTGGTCTGCACAATATCCAGCGGCGTGCGGCCCACCGCCAGCGATTTCGACATCTCATAAAGATGCCGCGTGCGCTGTTCGCGATAGCGGGCGATACGCGCCTGGTAGCGCACGCCAGCCGTTAAGTTCCCGATCACCAGCCCGACGGTCAGCATCACGGCGAAGGTGAGGATGTACTGTACGTCCGAAACCGCGAGCGTCCCGCGGGGGGCAATAAAGAACAGGTCGAAGCTGATAACGTTAATAACCGTCGCCAGTACCGACGGCCAGCGTCCGTAAAAGAGCGCCACCACCACCACGCCCAGCAGGTAGATCATCACCAGGTTGGCCGCATCAAAAGCAATCAGCCATTTGCTGGCGATAATGGTGATCAGGGCGCAGAGCACAACGGCGACAAAACAGCCGCGAAGCTGAATGCGCCATTTATCGCTGAAGGCACGGCTGTCCGGCGCTCGGCTGGGGAGGGGAGCGGGTTTATCATCCAGCGCCACGATCACCAGGTCCAGATCCGGCGCGCGGCGGGCCAGCTTGTCGGCGAAGGATTCGCGGCTAAACCGGCGGCGATGCTGGCGGCGGCCAATGACAATTTTCCCCAGGTTATGCTCCCGCGCGTAGCGCAGAATGGCCTTATCTTCCTGCGGATCGGAAAGGGTAGCGGTTTCGGCACCCAGCTCCTGCGCCAGGCGCAGCGAGCTCAGGATCGCGCGGCGCTGGTTTTCGGGCAGAGCGTGCAGCTGCGGCGTTTCGACATACACCGCATGCCAGACGCTGCCAAATTTGGCCGCCAGGCGAGCGGCGGTGCGGACCAGCTTTTCATTGCCGCTGCCGTGCCCCACACACAGCAGAATGGCATCCCGCGTATGCCAGACGCGCTCCTGTCCCTGCAGATCGCGCCAGGCTCGCATCTGATCGTCGACGCGATCGGCAGTACGCCGCAGGGCCAGCTCGCGCAGGGCAATCAGGTTACCTTTTCGGAAGAAATGTTCGATGGCGCGCTCGGCCTGGCCGGCAATATAAACCTTGCCTTCGTGCAGGCGCTGGCGCAAATCGTCAGGAGGCAGGTCAACCAGCACCACCTCATCGGCAGAATCAAAGAACGGGTCGGGAACCGTCTCCCGTACCTGAATGCCGGTCACGCCGCTTACCACGTCGTTCAGGCTTTCCAGATGCTGAACGTTAACCGTCGTGAATACATCGATGCCGGCTTCGAGCAGCTCTTCAACATCCTGCCAGCGCTTTGGATGACGCGAGCCCGGCGCATTGCTGTGCGCCAGTTCGTCCATCAGGATAAGGGCAGGGCGGCGGGCGAGGGCGGCGTCAATATCAAACTCCGTGACTAACCGACCGCGGTGGCTGATGCGGCGGGGCGGCTGGGTAGCCAGCCCCTTCAGCAGCGATGCCGTCTCTTTGCGTCCGTGGGTTTCGACCACGCCGATCAGAATATCGAGCCCCTGCGCCCGAAGTCGCTGGGCTTCTGTGAGCATGGCGAAGGTTTTCCCGACGCCCGCGCAGGCGCCAAAGAAAATTTTCAGTTTGCCGCGATGGGCTTCAGCCGTCTGTTCAAGCAGCCTGTCCGGATCCGGGCGCATGGGCTCGTCGGTCATTTAGTTTTTCCTTAGCGCGTCCAGCGCCAGATTCAGCTCAACAATATTTACCACGGGCATGCCGATGAAGCTGACCAGCGGCTTTTGCGTGTGCTCGGCCACCAGCTTGCTCACCTGTTCGACGGTCAGCTGACGGGCGGCGGCGACGCGCGGGATCTGCCAGGCCACTGCTGCCGGCGTCAGGCTGTAGTCCAGCCCGCTGGCCGAGGCGGTTACCAGCTCGACGGGCACTTCACGGCTGGCCTGCGGATTGGCGGCACGCAGGGCTGCCACGCGCTCAGCGACGGCTTTGTCCAGCTCCGGGTTGCTGCCCGCCAGGTTACTGCCGCCGGACGCCATCGGATTATACGGGCTTTCGGCGGTGGCGGAAGGGCGTCCCTGGAAGTAGCGGGCATCCGTAAAGTTCTGACCAATCAGGCGCGAACCGCGGTTTTCACCGTTTTGCATAATCAGCGAGCCGTTGGCCCGATCCTTAAACCACCACTGGCCCAGCGCGGTGGTCACCAGCGGGTACAGCCCGCCGGTAATGAGAGACAGCAGAATAAACAAAAGTATAGCGGGGCGTAACATCGTCATTTGATTCACCTTTTAAACCAGCCCGAACAGGGTCAACAGCAGGTCGATAGCCTTGATACCGATGAAAGGCACCACCAGCCCGCCCAGGCCGTAAATCCACAGGTTGCGGCGCAGCATGGCGGCCGCCGTGAGCGGCTTATAGCTCACGCCCTTCAGCGCCAGCGGGATCAGGAAGACAATAATCAGGGCGTTAAAGATCACCGCGCTCAGAATGGCCGATGCCGGAGAGTGCAGGTGCATCACGTTCAGCGCATTGAGCTGCGGATAGGTGGCCGCAAAGGCCGCCGGGATAATGGCGAAATACTTCGCCACGTCGTTGGCGATACTGAACGTGGTTAGCGAACCGCGCGTCATCAGCATCTGCTTGCCGATGTGCACCACCTCAATCAGCTTGGTCGGGTTAGAGTCGAGGTCGACCATGTTGCCCGCCTCTTTTGCCGCCTGGGTGCCGGAGTTCATCGCCACCGCCACGTCGGCCTGCGCCAGGGCAGGGGCATCGTTGGTGCCGTCGCCCGTCATCGCCACCAGACGACCTTCCGCCTGATACTGACGAATCAACGCCAGTTTCGCTTCCGGCGTGGCTTCGGAAAGGAAATCATCCACGCCCGCTTCGGCGGCAATCGCCGCGGCGGTAAGCCGGTTATCCCCGGTGATCATCACCGTTTTAATGCCCATTTTACGCAGCTGGGCAAAGCGCTCTTTGATGCCGCCTTTGACGATATCCTTCAGGGCAATCACGCCCAGCACGTTCGCGCCTTCTGCCACCACCAGCGGCGTGGCCCCCTGACGGGCTACGCTTTCGACCAGGTTGTCGACTTCTGGCGGGAAGTGGCCGTTGTTGGCCTCAATGTGGCGACGAATGGCGTCCACAGAGCCTTTACGGATCATGCGGTCCTGAATGTTAATCCCGCTCATTCGGGTTTGCGCCGTAAACGGCACGAAGGTGGCATGCAGGCTCTGAACGTCGCGCTGGCGCAGGTTAAAGCGCTGCTTGGCGAGGATCACGATACTGCGTCCTTCCGGGGTTTCATCGGCAAGCGAGGAGAGCTGCGCGGCATCCGCCAGCGTTTTTTCATCCACGCCCGGGGCGGGTAAGAAATCCGACGCCTGGCGGTTACCGAGGGTGATGGTCCCGGTTTTGTCCAGCAGCAGGACATCCACGTCACCGGCGGCTTCAACCGCGCGCCCGCTGGTGGCGATAACGTTAGCGCCGAGCATGCGGCTCATGCCGGCCACGCCGATGGCCGACAGCAGGCCGCCGATGGTGGTGGGGATCAGGCAGACCAGCAGCGCCACCAGCACGGTGATGGTGACCGGCGTGCCGCCATAGGCGGAAAATGGCCACAGCGTCGCGGTTGCCAGCAGGAAGACGATGGTCAAGGCCACCAGCAGAATGGTCAGGGCAATTTCGTTAGGTGTTTTACGGCGCTGAGCGCCTTCCACCATGGCGATCATCCGGTCGAGGAAGGTTTCGCCCGGGTTGACGCTGCACTGGATCACCAGCCAGTCGGAAAGAATGCGCGTGCCGCCCGTTACGGAGGCAAAATCGCCGCCGGATTCACGGATCACAGGCGCGGATTCCCCGGTAATGGCGCTTTCGTCTACCGATGCGCCACCTTCAATGACTTCTCCGTCGCACGGGATGATGTCGCCGGCTTCCACCAGCACCACATCGCCTTTACGCAGCTCATCCGCCGGAACGTGGTCCATCTGCGCGCCGTATTTCGGTTCACGTAATTTCCGCGCAAACGCCGTTTTTTTCACCCCTTTCAGGCTGTTGGCCTGCGCTTTACTCCGGCCCTCCGCCAGCGCTTCCGCAAAGTTGGCGAACAGCACGGTAAACCACAGCCACAGGCTGATGGCGCCGGTGAACATCGCGTTCCCCGGCATGTGGCCCGTCCCCATGGCAATCGCCAGGGCGGTAGTCAGGACGCTGCCCGCCCAGACGATAAACATCACCGGGTTGTGCCACTGCACGCGCGGGCTCAGCTTTTTGACCGCATCCATAAGCGCCTGACGAACTAACGTCGGTTCGAGCAGGGCCAGTTGTTTACGACTCATGACAAATACTCCGCAAAATCAGCGTAAAGAGAGAGTTTCCGCGACCGGGCCTAACGCGAGGGCGGGGATAAAGGTCAGGGCACCCACCAGCAAAACGGTACCCATCAGCAGGCCGATAAACAGCGCGCCGTGGGTGGGTAAAGTCCCGGTGGTGGTCGGTTGAATTTTCTTATTCACCAGCGATCCGGCAATCGCCATCACCGGCACAATCACCCCGAAGCGACCCACAAACATGCAGAACGCCAGCAGGCAGTTCCAGAACGGGGAGTTGGCGCTTAAGCCCGCAAAGGCGCTGCCGTTGTTGTTGGCGGCAGACGAAACGGCATACAGCACTTCACTAAAACCGTGTATGCCTGGGTTAAAGATGCCGCTGCGTCCAGCCTCGGTCATCAGCGCCAGCGCGGTGCCGAGCAGCACAAGGGCAGGAGTGACCAGAATCGCCAGCGCGGTTAATTTCATCTCGCGAACGTCGATTTTTTTACCGAGGTATTCCGGGGTGCGGCCAATCATCAGGCCGGCAATAAATACCGCCAGCAGCACGAACAGCAGCATGCCGTAAAGACCCGAGCCCACGCCGCCAAACACCACCTCGCCGATCTGCATCAGCCACATCGGGATCATGCCGCCCAGCGCGGTGAAAGAGTCATGCATGGCGTTCACCGCCCCGCACGAGGCAGCTGTGGTGACGACTGCATAAAGGCTGCTGGCGAGAATGCCGAAGCGGCTCTCTTTGCCTTCCATATTGATATTGCTGTTCGCCCCAAGCGGCATGAAATGGCTGTTACCGCTCCATTCCGCCCACATCACCAGCGCCACGCAGACCACGAAGATCAGCGACATGGTCCAGAGCAGGGTACGCCCCTGACGGCGATCGTTGACCACATCACCAAAGGCGAAGCAGAGCGCGGCGGGGATCAGGAAGATCGCCAGCATCTGCACAAAATTGGTCAGGGCGGTAGGGTTTTCAAACGGATGCGACGAGTTGGCGTTGAAGAAGCCGCCGCCGTTGGTGCCGAGCATCTTGATGGCTTCCTGCGACGCCACTGGCCCCATCGGCAGGATCTGTTTTGCTCCTTCAAGCGAAGTATACGGGGTGTAAGGCTGCAGGTTTTGCAGGGCGCCCTGCTGAATAAAGAACAGCGCGATCAGCAGCGCAATCGGCAGCAGGATCCACAGCGTAATGCGCGTTAAATCCACCCAGGCGTTACCCAGGGTACTGATTTTCTGACGCGCAAACGCGCGCGTCAGCGCGAAAATCACCGCGATACCGCTGGCGGCAGAGAGGAAGTTCTGCACGGTTAATCCAGCCATCTGGCTGAAATAGCTCAGCGTGGTTTCACCGGCATAGGACTGCCAGTTGGTATTGGTGACAAAACTGACTGCCGTGTTCAGCGCCAGGTGCCAGGACAGGCCCGGTAACTGCTGCGGATTCAGCGGCAGGCTACCCTGCAGCATCAGCATGGCAAAAAGTGCAAAAAGCCCAACGATATTCAGCAGCAGAATGGCGAACAGATATTCACGCCAGCTCATCTCCCGATCGTCGATTCCCAGTACGCGCCAGATCCCTTTTTCAACGCTTCCCGTGCCGGGCAGGGGGACGTTGTTGATAAGCCTGGCCAGCCCCGTTCCCAGCGGCCTTGCCAGAACGAACAATACCGCTAAGAAGCTGGCAATAAGCAAAAACGCCTGAGCAGCCATCAGAATGCCTCCGCGTTAATCAGGGCATAGACCAGATAACCCAATAACAGGAACACCAGCACGATGCCGACAATAAGACCTGCACTCACAATCCACCTCCGGGTGACTTTTGTTGTTGTGCTAACGGTAGGATTTACGGCGCAAAGATTTCGCAAAAATCAGAAGGGTGGGTGTAAAAAAAGTATAAAAATGGAAAGACCACAATTTAACTATTGATAAGTAAATCATTAACTTTTTTGTAACTTAGTTACGGCGTGAATGTAAATATTCACTAAATGAATAAAAATAAGTGGTCGGATGAGTAGTAAAATTACACGCAAAGCGATATTATTTTATCCAGGTCACAGATTTCACATTTTCCGGAGAAGGTTTCCGCCCAACTACAGGGGAGAAAAATATGGATCTTTATAAAGAGTATCCGGCTCATATCGTGTTCATGCGTCGCACTTTCGCCGTAGTGGCTGGCGTGCTGGCCCTGCCGGTAATGCTGTTCTGGAAAGATCGTGCGCGTTTTTACAGCTACCTGCACCGCGTCTGGGCGAAAACCAGCGACAAGCCGGTGTGGATGGATCAGGCCGAGAAAGCGACCTGCGATTTCTATTGATACAACGCTGACGCGTAGCCATAAAAAAACCGCCAATAGCAATATGGCGGTTTTTTTGTCCCTCGGGATTCGCGGTCCGTTGGGTGGTCTTGCAGCCCCTACCCGGGATTTTTATCATACCTTCCTCTAAGCAGATGGCAATCCTTTGAAACCTTTATAAATTCCTAATTTTATTCGGGTATCTTACCTTTGCAGCGGATGTTAATTATGATGCTGCGTCCCTTTCCGCCATCTCGCAAATGGGCATCGGTCCTGGGAAAGGTGTATTTTCAGCCGTAAAGCAGCCCACCTACCCGGGCTTGTGTCCACCGACTTATCACCGGTGGTGAACGGTGGAGCGGTTAGCAGCAGGGACCGCATAATGAAACGCTATTTTTGCATCGCGTTCATTGTCGCCAGCGTACTCGTTGTCAAAAGTGATGAACCAACCGTGTTTATTACATTTACCACGACAGCGCAGGACAAGTAGCGTTAAGGCCGCCCCAGGCGGCCTTTTTTATTTCATCCCGTCTACACTTCATGGCAAAGTAGTTCAATGCATGCTTTTTCCTTTTACGGCATGCCCTTATGGACATAATGGACAATAGCCTGGAGTTTTATGCCCACCCATCTGGTTTGGTTTCGCGCGGATTTACGCGTACATGACAACATCGCTCTCGCGGCAGCCTGCCGCGCAAAAGACGCGAATGTGCTGGCCCTGTTTATCGCCACGCCTGAACAGTGGCAGCAGCATGATATGGCTCCGCGGCAGGCGGCTTACCTTAAATCACACCTGAACGAACTGCAGCGCGCGCTTGCTGAGAAAGGCATTCCGCTGATCTACAAAGAGGTCAGTGATTTTACCGCGCAGCTTCATATGCTGCAGGAGATATGCCAGCAGAACGGCGTCACGCATCTTTTTTATAACTACCAGTACGAACTTAACGAACAGCAGCGGGACCGCCAGCTGGAGAAAATGCTGGGAGAGGTGGTTTGTGAGGGATTTGATGACAGCGTGATGCTGGCTCCGGGCAGCGTGATGACCGGCGGTCACGAAATGTATAAAGTGTTTACGCCGTTTAAAAATGCTTTTGTTAAGCGCCTGAAAGAGGCGCTGCCGGAGTGCGTACCCGCGCCCGCCGCCAGAGGAGAGGCGATAACCGATCTCCCCGAATTAACGTTCAACTATCCCCAACGGGCATTTGATGAGCTTCTGTTCCCTGCCAGTGAGAAGGCCGCTATTGCGAAGCTGCGCCAGTTTTGCAAGCAGGGCGCGGGAGAATACGACGCGCGCAGGGATTTCCCGGCAATTGAAGGGACAAGCCGGTTATCGGCCTGCCTGGCGCTGGGCGTGCTCTCCCCCCGCCAGTGTTTGCATCGTCTTCTGGCCGAACAGCCGCAGGCGCTGGACGGTGGTGCGGGCTCGGTGTGGCTGAACGAACTTATCTGGCGCGAATTCTATCGCCATCTGATGACGTATCATCCCGATCTCTGTAAGCATCGTCCGTTTATTCCCTGGACCGATAACCTAAAATGGCAGCACGATGAGGCGCTTTTACAGGCCTGGCAAAAAGGGGAGACGGGCTATCCGATTGTTGATGCCGCTATGCGCCAGCTGAATGAAACTGGGTGGATGCACAATCGTCTGAGAATGATTACCGCGAGCTTCCTGGTGAAAGATCTGCTTATCGACTGGCGAATCGGGGAGCGCTATTTTATTTCTCAGCTGATCGATGGCGATCTGGCTGCGAATAACGGTGGCTGGCAGTGGGCGGCCTCTACCGGCACCGATGCAGCTCCCTATTTCAGGATTTTTAATCCGACCACTCAGGGGCAAAAATTTGATGCCAGCGGCGACTTTATTCGCCGCTGGTTGCCCGCGCTCAGGAACGTTCCTGAAAAAGCGATCCACGACCCGTGGGCATGGGCGGATAAACAGGGCGTAAAGCTCGATTATCCCCGCCCGATTGTTGACCATAAACAGGCGCGCGTCGCCACGCTGGCGGCGTACGAGGCCGCACGAAAAGTTTGAGAGAATGATGATGAAAAACAGTGAACTGGAACGCCTGATTAACGAAAAACTTAATACCGCCTCCTTCAGCGACTACGGCCCGAATGGCCTGCAGGTCGAAGGGCGCGAAACGGTGCAGAAAATCATCACCGGCGTGACGGCAAGCCAGGCGCTGCTGGATGAGGCGGTGCGTCAGGAAGCCGATGCGGTGATTGTCCATCACGGCTACTTCTGGAAAAACGAATCGCCGATTATCCGCGGCATGAAGCGCAACCGCCTCAAAACGCTGCTGGCGAATGACATCAACCTGTACGGTTACCACCTGCCGCTGGATGCGCATCCTGAGCTGGGCAACAACGTCCAGCTGGCGCAGCTGTTGGGCATTACCGTGATGGGCGAAATCGAGCCGCTGGTGCCGTGGGGCGAACTGTCGATGCCGGTACCGGGGCTGGAGCTGGCCTCGTGGATCGAGGCGCGCCTGGGACGCCGTCCGCTCTGGTGTGGCGATACCGGGCCGGATACCGTGAAGCGCGTTGCGTGGTGTACCGGCGGCGGTCAGGGCTTTATCGACAGCGCCGCGCGCTTTGGCGTTGATGCGTTTATTACCGGTGAAGTCTCTGAGCAGACGGTTCACTCTGCCCGCGAGCAGGGGCTGCATTTTTACGCGGCAGGCCACCACGCTACCGAGCGCGGCGGTATTCGCGCCCTCAGCGAATGGCTGACGGAAAATACCGATCTGGATGTGACCTTTATTGATATCCCTAATCCGGCCTGATGAGAGGTGCCCGAGTGCAGAGAGCGCGTTGTTATCTTTTGGGTGAAAGCGCAGTGGTACTGGAACTTGAACCGCCGGTTACGCTCGCCACGCAGAAGCGAATCTGGCGGCTGGCACAGCGTCTGCCCGATATGCCGGGCGTCGTTGAGGCCATTCCGGGTATGAATAATATCACCGTGGTGTTGCGTAACCCGCACACGGGGGCGCTGGATGCGATTGAGCGCCTGCAGCGCTGGTGGGAGGAGAGCGAAGCGCTGGAGCCGGAATCGAGGATGATTGAGATCCCGGTCGTCTATGGCGGTAAGGCCGGCCCCGATCTGGGCGTGGTAGCCGAACACTGTGGGCTCACGGAAAAGCAGGTTGTTGAGCTGCACAGCTCGGTGGAATACGTCGTCTGGTTTCTGGGTTTTCAGCCGGGCTTTCCGTATCTGGGCGGATTATCTCCCCGGCTGCATACCCCGCGTCGGGCCGAACCACGCCTGAGCGTACCCGCGGGAACGGTGGCGATTGGCGGCGAACAAACCGGCATTTATCCGCTTACCTCACCGGGCGGCTGGCAGCTTATCGGGCACACCTCTATGCCGCTATTTGAACCGGGGCAGGAGGCGCCGATCCTCCTGCGTCCGGGTGATACCCTGCGCTTTATCCCGCAGAAGGAGGGGGTATGTTAACGCTTATTCGCGCGGGGCTTTATACCTCTGTTCAGGACGCCGGACGCTTTGGCATGCGTCAGTCCGGCGTGAGCTACTGCGGCGCGCTTGACCGCCCATCTCTTGAGATTGCTAACCTGCTGGTTGGCAACCCGGGCAGCACGGCGGCGCTAGAAATTACGCTGGGTCAGTGTGTGATTGAGTTTGGTCAGGAGACCTGGTTCGCCTTAACCGGCGCGGGCTGCGACGCGACGCTGGACGGCAAAGCGGTGTGGACCGGCTGGCGCCTGCGGGCGAAGGCCGGGCAGCGTTTGACGCTCAAACGTCCGCTCCACGGCGTGCGGAGCTATCTTGCGGTGGCGGGCGGCATTGACGTGCCGGAGATATTGGGTTCATCCAGTACCGATCAAAAAGCGGGTATCGGCGGCCATGAAGGCCGCCTGCTGCGCGACGGGGATCGCCTGGCGATTAAGCCGTCAGCGCGCCATTTCTCCACCACGCAGGGCGTAAAACAGCTGCTGTGGGGGAACGTGATCCGGGCCCTGCCGGGCCCGGAATATCAGGAGTTTGATGAGGCTTCTAAAGAGTCTTTCTGGCGCGCGCCGTGGAAGATCAGCCCGCAGAGTAACCGCATGGGCTACCGTTTGCAGGGGCAGCCGCTGACCCGCACGACGGACCGGGAGCTCCTTTCCCATGGCCTGCTGCCGGGCGTGATTCAGGTGCCGGGCAACGGGCAGCCCATCGTGCTGATGAACGACGCGCAAACCACCGGCGGTTATCCGCGCATTGCCTGCATTATCGACGCGGATCGCTACCATCTGGCGCAAATTCCTCTCGGCCAGCCAATTCATTTCGTACAGTGTTCGCTGGAGGAAGCGCTAAAGGCGCGGCAGGATCAGCAGCGTTATCTCGAACAGCTGGCGTGGAGGCTTGATGGTAAAGATTGATTTAAACGCCGATCTGGGTGAGGGCAGCAGCGCCGATGCGGAACTGATGACCCTGGTCTCCTCGGTCAATATCGCCTGCGGCTTTCACGCGGGCGATGCGCAAACCATGCTGGAGAGCGTGCGTAATGCCATTAGAAATGGCGTCGCGATAGGCGCTCATCCGAGCTTCCCCGACCGGGAAAACTTTGGCCGTACGGCGATGGATCTGCCCCCTGAGACGGTCTACGCTCAGGTGCTCTACCAGATTGGCGCGCTGGAGGTGATAGCGCGCGCTGAGGATGGCGCGCTGCGCCACGTGAAGCCGCACGGCATGCTCTACAATCAGGCGGCGAAAGATCCGGCGCTGGCGGAGGCGATTGCCCGCGCGGTGCGGGACTGTAATCCGCAGCTGATTCTGGTGGGCCTGGCGGGCAGCGAGCTTATTCGCGCCGGAGAGAGGCTGGGGCTGACGACGCGGCAGGAAGTCTTTGCCGATCGGGGATACCTGCCGGACGGCAGCCTGGTTCCGCGCACGCAGGCCGGGGCGCTGATTACTGATGAAGGCAAAGCGCTGGCGCAGACGCTGGAGATGGTGCGCTTCGGGCGGGTGACCGCCGTGGATGGAACATCCGCAAACGTTCAGGCCGAAACGGTGTGCTTACACGGCGACGGCGAGCATGCGCTCCAGTTCGCGCGCCGCCTGCGGGCGGCGTTCTCTGAAGAGGGCATTCTCGTCAGCGCAGATTAAACATGAAAGGATAATAACATGCCAGAAGGTCCGGAGATCCGCCGCGCGGCGGATAGCCTGGAGGCGGCGATAAAGGGCAAACCCCTGACGGATGTCTGGTTTGCCTTTCCTCAGCTTAAGCCGTTTGAATCACAGCTGGTGGGACAGACGGTGACCCACATTGAAACGCGGGGCAAAGCGTTGCTCACGCACTTTTCCCATAACCTGGCGTTATATAGCCATAACCAGCTTTACGGCGTCTGGCGCGTGGTGGAGTCGGGTGAACAGCCGCAAACCACCCGCGTGCTGCGCGTCAGGCTGCAAACGGCGGATAAGGCGATCCTGCTGTACAGCGCGTCTGATATCGAAATGTTAACGCCGGAGCAGTTGCTCACGCATCCGTTTCTTCAGCGCGTCGGGCCGGACGTGCTGGACATACGCCTGACGGCGAGCGAGGTCAAAGCCCGTCTGTTATCCCCCAAATTCCGTAACCGGCAGTTTTCCGGATTATTGCTCGATCAGGCGTTCCTGGCTGGCTTAGGCAACTATCTGCGGGTGGAAATCCTTTGGGAAGTGGGGCTGGCGCCGCAGCACAAGGCCTCTCAGCTGAGCGATGAACAGCTGGACGCGCTGTCTCACGCGCTGCTGGATATTCCGCGGCTGTCGTACAACACGCGCGACCTGGTGGATGAGAACAAACATCACGGGGCGCTGTTCCGGTTCAAGGTGTTCCATCGGGCGGGGAAGAAGTGCGAGCGGTGCGGCGGGATTATCGACAGGATGATGCTCTCCTCAAGACCCTTTTACTGGTGCCCGCACTGCCAGAAATAAAACAAAAAACGGTAACCCAGAGGTTACCGTTTTTAATGTTTTCACCCTCTCCCTGTGGGAGAGGGCCGGGGTGAGGGCATCAGGCCGCACCCAATTTCTGTTAGCGCTTAATGTCAGACTTAAAATCACGCTGCTCGTAGCCGGTGTACAGCTGACGAGGACGGGCGATTTTCATGCCTTCGCTGTGCATTTCGTTCCAGTGCGCAATCCAGCCCACGGTACGCGCCATGGCGAAGATCACGGTGAACATGGAGGACGGAATACCCATCGCTTTCAGAATAATGCCAGAGTAGAAATCGACGTTCGGGTAGAGTTTCTTCTCGATGAAGTACGGGTCGTTCAGCGCGATGTGTTCCAGCTCCATCGCCACTTCCAGCAGGTCATCTTTGGTACCCAGCTCTTTCAGCACTTCGTGGCAGGTCTCACGCATCACGGTAGCGCGCGGGTCATAGTTTTTGTAGACACGGTGACCGAAGCCCATCAGGCGGAAGGAGTCATTCTTGTCTTTCGCGCGACGCACGAATTCAGGAATGTGCTCAACGGTGCTGATCTCTTCCAGCATCTTCAGCGCCGCTTCGTTCGCGCCGCCGTGCGCCGGTCCCCACAGGGAGGCGATGCCCGCAGCGATACAGGCGAACGGGTTCGCGCCTGAAGAGCCCGCGGTACGAACGGTCGAGGTAGAGGCGTTCTGTTCGTGGTCAGCGTGCAGGATCAGAATACGGTCCATCGCGCGTTCCAGCACCGGGTTCACTTCGTACTCTTCGCACGGTGTAGAGAACATCATGCGCAGGAAGTTACCGGCGTAGGAGAGGTCGTTACGTGGGTACACAAACGGCTGGCCGATGGAGTATTTGTAGCACATCGCCGCCATGGTCGGCATTTTGGACAGCAGGCGGAACGCCGCGATATCACGGTGACGCGGGTTATTCACGTCAAGGGAGTCGTGGTAGAACGCCGCCAGCGCACCGGTAATCCCGCACATCACCGCCATCGGGTGAGAGTCACGGCGGAACGCATGGAACAGACGGGTAATCTGCTCATGGATCATGGTATGACGGGTTACGGTGGTTTTGAATTCATCGTACTGCGCCTGGGTCGGCTTTTCGCCGTTCAGCAGGATGTAGCACACTTCCAGATAGTTGGATTCGGTGGCTAACTGATCGATGGGGAAGCCGCGATGGAGCAGGATACCTTCGTCACCGTCAATGTAGGTGATTTTGGATTCGCAAGATGCGGTAGAGGTAAATCCAGGGTCAAAGGTAAATACCCCTTTGGAACCCAGCGTACGGATATCAATAACATCCTGACCGAGCGTGCCTTTTAGCACATCCAGTTCAATAGCATCATCACCATTTAGGGTGAGTTTTGCCTTTGTATCAGCCATTTACGGTCTCCTTAGCGCCTTATGCTTAAGACTGCTTTTAGCGGATTTGCATTCAGCTGTTAATCACCGTTACCAGATTGTTATTTGGCTTACCGCTCAGCTCACGAGGAGTAACCAGGGTACAGAGCTATGGCGCCTTGCAGGTAAACGAATGAAATATCAGTGAAACAACAGCAAATCAGCGTTTTTGCAGTCCGAATTATTCAAACCTGTATATCACTAATAACTGTCCTGATAACTTCGGTCAATACCATCACACTGTTACATAACTATTTGTCAGGTGAAAGAGAGACCTCATAACTTTTGCGCATTATATGCCTTTTCTGATGACGTTTGTAACAATATTGTTTAACATTTGTCAAATCAGATGATTAAAAATTAAAAAGATGTTGTTATCGTGACCCTGATCACTGTTCCAGAGAAAACCCAACAAACTGTATGTAGGTTAATTGTAATGATTTTGTGAACGGCCTATACTGCCGCCAGGTCTCCGGAACACCCTGCAATCCCGAGCCACCCAGCGTTGTAACGTGTCGTTTTAGCATCTGGAAGCAATGTTTTGCATGACGCGCAGTTATAGAAAAGGAACGCTGCTTGACCCGCATCGCAGTCCGGAGGAAGGAAACAATAAGAACAGCATGTGGGCGTTATTCATGATAAGAAATGTGAAAAAACAAAGACCTGTCAATCTGGATCTCAAAACGATCCGGTTCCCCGTAACAGCAATAGCGTCCATTCTGCACCGTGTTTCTGGTGTGATTACGTTTGTGGCGGTCGGTATTTTGCTGTGGTTACTGGGCACCAGCCTCTCTTCCCCTGAAGGATTCCTCCAGGCCTCTGCCATCATGAACAGCTTCTTCGTGAAATTCATCATGTGGGGCATTCTCACCGCGCTGGCCTATCACGTCGTTGGCGGCGTTCGCCATATGCTGATGGACTTTGGCTACCTGGAAGAGACGTTCGAGGCCGGAAAACGTACCGCTAACATTTCATTTGTGATCACTGTCGTGCTTTCACTTCTCGCAGGAGTTCTCGTATGGTAAGCAACGCCTCCGCATTAGGACGCAACGGCGTACATGACTTCATTCTGGTCCGCGCTACCGCGATCGTCCTCACCCTTTACATCATCTACATGATCGGTTTCTTCGCGACCAGCGGCACGCTGACGTGGGAAATCTGGAGTGGTTTCTTCGGATCGGCCTTCACCAAAGTGTTCACCCTGCTGGCGCTGTTCTCCATCCTTATTCATGCCTGGATCGGCATGTGGCAGGTGTTGACCGATTACGTTAAACCGCTGGCGATTCGCCTTCCGCTACAGCTTGCTATTGTTGTTGCGCTGGTGGTTTACGTCATTTATGGATTTGTTGTGGTGTGGGGTGTGTAATGAAACTGCCAGTCAGAGAATTTGATGCTGTTGTGATTGGTGCGGGTGGCGCAGGTATGCGCGCCGCACTGCAAATTTCCCAGAGCGGCCAGACCTGTGCGCTGCTCTCTAAAGTGTTCCCGACCCGTTCCCACACCGTATCTGCGCAGGGCGGTATTACCGTTGCGCTGGGTAACTCCCACGAAGATAACTGGGAATGGCACATGTACGATACGGTAAAAGGTTCCGACTACATCGGCGACCAGGATGCCATCGAATATATGTGTAAAACCGGCCCGGAAGCGATTCTGGAGCTGGACCATATGGGTCTGCCGTTCTCCCGTCTGGAAAATGGCACCATCTATCAGCGTCCGTTTGGCGGCCAGTCGAAAAACTTCGGCGGCGAGCAGGCGGCTCGTACCGCAGCGGCAGCTGACCGTACCGGTCACGCGCTGCTGCACACCCTGTATCAGCAGAACCTGAAAAACCACACCACCATCTTCTCCGAGTGGTATGCGCTGGATCTGGTGAAAAACGCCGATGGTGCGATCGTTGGCTGTACCGCACTGTGCATCGAAACCGGTGAAGTGGTTTACTTCAAAGCCCGCGCGACCGTGCTGGCGACCGGCGGCGCAGGCCGTATTTACCAGTCCACCACCAACGCCCACATCAACACCGGTGACGGCGTCGGTATGGCTATCCGCGCCGGCGTGCCGGTGCAGGATATGGAGATGTGGCAGTTCCACCCAACCGGTATCGCCGGTGCGGGCGTTCTGGTGACGGAAGGCTGCCGCGGTGAAGGTGGCTACCTGCTGAACAAACACGGCGAGCGCTTCATGGAGCGTTATGCCCCGAATGCGAAAGACCTGGCGGGTCGTGACGTGGTGGCGCGTTCCATCATGATCGAAATCCGTGAAGGCCGCGGCTGCGACGGCCCATGGGGTCCACACGCGAAGCTGAAGCTCGACCATCTGGGTAAAGAGGTGCTGGAATCCCGTCTGCCGGGCATTCTGGAGCTGTCCCGCACCTTCGCCCACGTCGATCCGGTGAAAGAGCCGATTCCGGTTATCCCAACCTGCCACTACATGATGGGCGGTATTCCGACCAAAGTGACCGGTCAGGCGCTGACCGTGAACGAGCAGGGTGAAGACGTGGTTATCCCGGGCCTGTTCGCGGTAGGCGAAATTGCCTGCGTATCCGTACACGGCGCCAACCGTCTGGGCGGCAACTCCCTGCTGGACCTGGTGGTGTTTGGTCGCGCGGTGGGTCTGCACCTGCAGGAGTCCATTGCCGAGCAGGGCGCGCTGCGTGACGCCACCGACGACGAAATTGATGCCTCTCTTGAGCGCCTCAACCGCTGGAACGGTAACCGTAACGGCGAAGATCCGGTGGAAATCCGTAAGGCGCTGCAGGAGTGCATGCAGCACAACTTCTCGGTATTCCGCGAAGGCGACGCGATGGCCAAAGGGCTTGAGCAGCTGAAGGCGATCCGCGAGCGTCTGAAAAATGCCCGTCTGGACGATACCTCCAGCGAGTTCAACACTCAGCGCGTTGAGTGCCTGGAGCTGGATAACCTGATGGAAACCGCCTTCGCGACCGCGATGTCGGCAAACTTCCGTACCGAAAGCCGTGGCGCGCATAGCCGCTTCGACTTCCCGGAGCGTGACGATGAAAACTGGCTGTGCCATTCCCTGTATCTGCCAGAGTCGGAAACCATGACGCGTCGTAACGTCAACATGGAACCGAAACTGCGTCCGGCGTTCCCGCCGAAGATTCGTACTTACTAATGCGGAGACAGGATAATGAAACTCGAATTCTCAGTTTATCGTTATAACCCGGATGTAGACGATGCTCCGCGCATGCAGGACTACACCCTGGAAGCGGAAGAAGGTCGCGACATGATGCTGCTGGATGCCTTAATCCAGCTGAAAGAAAAAGATCCGACACTGTCGTTCCGCCGCTCCTGCCGTGAAGGGGTGTGTGGCTCTGACGGCGTGAACATGAACGGCAAAAATGGCCTGGCCTGCATCACGCCAATTTCAGCGCTGCAGCGTCCCGGCCAGAAAATTGTTATCCGTCCTCTGCCAGGCCTGCCGGTCGTGCGTGATTTGGTGGTAGACATGGGGCAATTCTATGCACAATATGAGAAGATTAAGCCTTACTTATTGAATAATGGGCAAAATCCACCCGCTCGCGAGCACTTACAGTCTCCTGAGCAGCGTGAAAAACTCGATGGGTTGTACGAATGTATTCTCTGTGCATGTTGTTCAACGTCCTGCCCGTCGTTCTGGTGGAACCCGGACAAGTTTATCGGCCCGGCCGGTCTGCTGGCTGCCTATCGCTTCCTGATCGATAGCCGCGACACCGAAACCGACAGCCGTCTGGAAGGGCTGAGTGACGCTTTCAGCGTATTCCGCTGCCATAGCATCATGAACTGCGTCAGTGTGTGTCCGAAGGGGCTGAACCCGACGCGCGCCATCGGCCATATTAAGTCGATGCTGCTGCAGCGCAGTGCGTAAGTAGTGAGAGGGGAGTGCTGTTCCCCTCACCCTAACCCTCTCCCAAAGGGAGAGGGAACAGATTGCAGGAAATCTTTAAAAACTGCCGACGACCTTCCCCCTCTCCCCGTGGGAGAGGGTCGGGGTGAGGGGAAACCCTTAAGACAGTTTCTAAAGGTTCCTTCGCGGGCCACAAAGAGCTCGCAGGTGAACCCCGGCACGTACACGCGGTGTGCGTGGTAGTTTCTACGGCGAAAGTAAGCATAAAAATGCTTAAGGGATCACGATGCAGAACGGCGCAATGAAAGCCTGGCTGGACTCTTCTTACCTCTCTGGTGCCAACCAGAGCTGGATAGAACAGCTCTATGAAGACTTCTTAACCGATCCTGACTCAGTGGACGCAAACTGGCGTTCCATGTTCCAGCAGTTGCCTGGTACAGGGGTCAAACCGGATCAATTCCATTCCAAAACACGTGATTATTTCCGTCGTCTGGCGAAGGATGCCTCACGTTACTCTTCTGCGATTTCCGACCCTGACACCAATGCGAAGCAGGTTAAAGTCCTGCAGCTTATCAACGCTTATCGCTTCCGCGGTCACCAGCATGCGAATCTCGATCCGCTGGGACTGTGGCAGCAGGAACGTGTGGCCGATCTCGATCCGGCGTATCACGATCTGACCGAGGCCGATTTCCAGGAAAGCTTTAACGTAGGTTCTTTTGCCATCGGCAAAGACACGATGAAGCTGGGCGACCTGATCGACGCGCTCAAGCAAACCTACTGCGGCTCCATCGGCGCGGAATATATGCACATTACCTCTACCGAAGAGAAACGCTGGATCCAGCAGCGCATCGAATCCGTAGCGGGCCACGCGACCTTCTCGGCTGACGAGAAAAAACGCTTCCTTAACGAACTGACCGCAGCGGAAGGGCTTGAGCGCTATCTGGGCGCGAAGTTCCCGGGCGCAAAACGCTTCTCGCTGGAAGGCGGCGACGCGCTGGTGCCGATGCTGAAAGAGCTGATTCGCCATGCAGGCAAGAGCGGCACCCGTGAAGTGGTGCTCGGCATGGCGCACCGTGGTCGTCTGAACGTGCTGGTCAACGTGCTGGGTAAAAAACCGCAGGACCTGTTCGACGAATTCGCGGGCAAACATAAAGAACACCTCGGCACCGGCGACGTGAAGTACCACATGGGCTTCTCGTCGGATATCGAAACCGAAGGCGGTCTGGTTCACCTGGCGCTGGCGTTTAACCCGTCGCACCTGGAAATCGTCAGCCCGGTGGTTATCGGCTCCGTGCGCGCGCGTCTGGATCGTCTGGACGAGCCGAGCAGCAACAAAGTGCTGCCAATCACCATCCACGGCGATGCGGCGGTCACAGGGCAGGGCGTGGTTCAGGAAACCCTGAACATGTCGAAAGCGCGTGGTTACGAAGTGGGCGGTACCGTTCGCATCGTGATCAACAACCAGGTGGGCTTCACCACCTCTAACCCGCTGGACGCGCGTTCTACGCCATACTGCACCGACATCGGTAAGATGGTGCAGGCGCCGATCTTCCACGTTAACGCGGATGACCCTGAAGCCGTTGCGTTCGTTACCCGTCTGGCGCTGGACTTCCGTAACACCTTCAAACGCGATGTGTTCATTGACCTCTTCTGCTATCGCCGTCACGGCCACAACGAAGCGGATGAGCCAAGTGCAACCCAGCCGCTGATGTACCAGAAGATCAAAAAACACCCGACGCCGCGCAAAATCTATGCTGACAAGCTGGAAAGCGACAAAGTGGCGACGCTGGAAGATGCGACCGAAATGGTCAACCTCTACCGCGACGCGCTGGACGCGGGTGAATGCGTGGTGAAAGAGCTGCGCCCGATGAACATGCACTCCTTTACCTGGTCGCCGTACCTCAACCACGAGTGGGATGAGAGCTACCCGAACAAGGTTGAGATGAAGCGCCTGCAGGAGCTGGCTAAGCGCATCAGCACCGTGCCGGACGCCATCGAAATGCAGTCACGCGTGGCGAAAATCTACGCTGACCGTCAGTCCATGGCGGCAGGCGAGAAGCTGTTCGACTGGGGCGGCGCGGAAACGCTGGCTTACGCAACGCTGGTTGACGAAGGTATTCCTGTTCGTCTGTCCGGTGAAGATGCGGGCCGCGGCACCTTCTTCCACCGTCACGCGGTGGTTCACAACCAGTCTAACGGTTCAACCTACACCCCGCTGCAGCACGTGCATAACGGTCAGGGCCAGTTCAAGGTCTGGGACTCCGTGCTGTCTGAAGAAGCGGTTCTGGCATTCGAATACGGCTACGCCACCGCCGAACCGCGCACCCTGACCATCTGGGAAGCGCAGTTCGGTGACTTCGCCAACGGTGCGCAGGTGGTTATCGACCAGTTCATCTCCTCCGGCGAGCAGAAGTGGGGCCGCATGTGTGGCCTGGTGATGCTCCTGCCGCACGGTTATGAAGGCCAGGGTCCGGAGCACTCCTCCGCGCGTCTGGAACGTTATCTGCAGCTCTGCGCCGAGCAGAACATGCAGGTCTGCGTGCCGTCCACCCCGGCTCAGGTCTACCACATGCTGCGTCGTCAGGCGCTGCGCGGTATGCGCCGTCCGCTGGTGGTGATGTCGCCGAAATCCCTGCTGCGTCATCCGCTGGCGGTCTCCAGCCTGGAAGAGCTGGCGAACGGCACCTTCCTGCCGGCCATCGGTGAAATTGACGAGCTGGATCCGCAGGCCGTGAAGCGTGTGGTGATGTGTTCTGGTAAGGTTTATTACGACCTGCTGGAACAGCGCCGTAAGAACGATCAGAAAGATGTCGCCATCGTGCGTATCGAACAGCTTTATCCGTTCCCGCATCAGGCGATGCAGGAAGTGCTGAAACAGTACGCTCACGTACATGATTTTGTCTGGTGCCAGGAAGAGCCGCTCAACCAGGGCGCATGGTACTGCAGCCAGCATCATTTCCGTGAAGTGATTCCATTTGGGTCAGCCCTGCGCTATGCAGGTCGCCCGGCCTCCGCCTCTCCGGCGGTAGGGTATATGTCCGTTCACCAGAAGCAGCAACAAGATCTGGTCAATGACGCGCTGAACGTCGATTAATTAAAGGATACAAAATGAGTAGCGTAGATATTCTTGTTCCCGACCTGCCTGAATCCGTAGCAGATGCGACCGTCGCTACCTGGCACAAAAAACCAGGCGATGCCGTTAAGCGCGATGAAGTGCTGGTAGAAATCGAAACTGACAAAGTGGTACTGGAAGTACCGGCTTCGGCGGATGGCGTTCTGGACGCGGTGCTGGAAGATGAAGGCACCACCGTTACCTCTCGTCAGATCCTGGGTCGCCTGCGTGAAGGCAACAGCGCGGGCAAAGAGTCCAGCGCCAAGTCTGAAGAGAAAGCCTCTACGCCGGCTCAGCGCCAGCAGGCTTCTCTGGAAGAACAGTCTAACGACGCCCTCAGCCCGGCGATCCGTCGCCTGCTGGCTGAACACAGCCTTGACCCGGAAGCCATCAAAGGCACCGGTGTGGGCGGTCGTCTGACGCGCGAAGACATCGACAAACACCTGGCGAAAGCGCCAGCTCAGGCAGAAGCGAAAGCCCCTGCGGCGGCACCGGCAGCTCAGCCTGCTCTGGGTGCTCGCAGCGAAAAACGCGTACCGATGACGCGCCTGCGTAAGCGCGTGGCCGAGCGTCTGCTGGAAGCGAAAAACTCTACCGCGATGCTGACCACCTTCAACGAAGTCAACATGAAGCCAATCATGGACCTGCGTAAGCAGTACGGTGACGCGTTTGAAAAACGTCACGGTATCCGTCTTGGCTTTATGTCCTTCTACGTGAAGGCGGTGGTTGAAGCGCTGAAACGCTACCCGGAAGTGAACGCGTCCATCGATGGCGATGACGTGGTTTACCACAACTACTTCGACGTCAGCATGGCGGTTTCTACCCCACGCGGCCTGGTGACCCCGGTACTGCGTGATGTGGATACCCTGGGTATGGCTGACATCGAGAAAAACATTAAAGAGCTGGCTGTTAAAGGCCGCGACGGCAAGCTGACCGTAGACGACCTGACCGGCGGTAACTTCACCATTACCAACGGCGGCGTATTCGGCTCGCTGATGTCTACCCCGATCATTAACCCGCCGCAGAGCGCGATCCTGGGTATGCACGCCATTAAAGATCGCCCGATGGCGGTAGACGGTAAAGTAGAGATCCTGCCGATGATGTACCTGGCGCTCTCTTACGATCACCGCCTGATCGACGGCCGCGAGTCCGTGGGCTTCCTGGTTGCTATTAAAGAGCTGCTGGAAGATCCAACGCGCCTGCTGCTGGACGTCTAGTCACTTTTAGCATCACCTGCCCCGTAGGCCGGCACACGCTGCGCCGGTCTACAGGTTTGAAGATAACGATTACCCTGAAGGATGGATAGAACACATGAACTTACATGAATATCAGGCCAAACAGCTGTTTGCCCGGTATGGCTTACCGGCTCCGGTGGGTTATGCCTGTACTACCCCGCGTGAAGCAGAAGAAGCCGCATCTAAAATCGGTTCCGGCCCGTGGGTAGTTAAATGTCAGGTTCACGCTGGTGGCCGTGGTAAAGCGGGCGGTGTGAAGGTTGTTAAGAGCAAAGAAGAAATTCGTGCGTTTGCTGAACATTGGCTCGGCAAGCGTCTGGTGACCTACCAGACAGATGCGAACGGCCAGCCGGTTAACCAGATCCTGGTGGAAGCGGCGACCGACATCGCGAAAGAACTGTACCTGGGCGCGGTTGTTGACCGTAGCTCCCGTCGCGTGGTGTTCATGGCGTCTACCGAAGGCGGCGTGGAAATCGAAAAAGTGGCGGAAGAGACCCCGCACCTGATCCACAAAGTGGCAATCGATCCGCTGGCGGGCCCAATGCCTTACCAGGGTCGCGAGCTGGCGTTCAAACTGGGCCTGGAAGGTAAGCTGGTTCAGCAGTTCACCAAGATCTTCATGGGTCTGGCGACTATCTTCCTGGAGCGCGATCTGGCGCTGATCGAGATCAACCCGCTGGTGATCACTACCCAGGGCGATCTGATCTGCCTCGACGGCAAGCTGGGCGCTGACGGCAACGCGCTGTTCCGCCAGTCGGATCTGCGCGAAATGCGCGACCAGTCTCAGGAAGACCCGCGTGAAGCGCAGGCTGCTCAGTGGGAGCTGAACTACGTCGCGCTGGACGGCAACATCGGCTGCATGGTTAACGGTGCGGGCCTGGCAATGGGCACCATGGACATCGTTAAGCTGCACGGCGGTGAGCCGGCAAACTTCCTCGACGTTGGCGGTGGCGCCACCAAAGAGCGCGTAACCGAAGCGTTCAAAATCATTCTCTCTGACGATAACGTTAAAGCGGTACTGGTTAACATCTTCGGCGGCATCGTCCGTTGCGACCTGATTGCTGACGGCATCATCGGTGCGGTAGAAGAAGTGGGTGTTAACGTTCCGGTGGTTGTGCGTCTGGAAGGTAACAACGCTGAACTCGGCGCGAAAAAACTGGCTGACAGCGGCCTGAATATTATTGCAGCGAAAAGTCTGACGGATGCAGCTCAGCAGGTTGTTGCCGCAGTGGAGGGGAAATAATGTCAGTTTTAATTAATAAAGATACCAAGGTTATCTGCCAGGGCTTCACCGGTAGCCAGGGGACTTTCCACTCCGAACAGGCGATTGCCTACGGCACGCAGATGGTTGGCGGCGTAACGCCAGGTAAAGGCGGCACCACGCACCTCGGCCTGCCGGTGTTCAACACCGTGCGTGAAGCGGTAGAAGCGACGGGCGCAACCGCGACCGTTATCTACGTTCCGGCACCGTTCTGCAAAGACTCCATTCTGGAAGCGATCGACGCAGGCATCAAACTGATCATCACCATCACCGAAGGCATCCCGACCCTGGATATGCTGACCGTGAAGGTGAAGCTGGACGAAGCGGGCGTGCGCATGATCGGCCCGAACTGCCCAGGCGTTATCACCCCGGGCGAATGCAAAATCGGCATCATGCCGGGCCACATTCACAAGCCGGGCAAAGTGGGCATCGTGTCCCGTTCCGGTACGCTGACCTATGAAGCGGTTAAGCAGACCACCGATTACGGTTTCGGCCAGTCCACCTGCGTGGGCATCGGCGGTGACCCGATCCCGGGCTCTAACTTCATCGACATCCTGAAGCTGTTCCAGGAAGATCCGCAGACCGAAGCGATCGTGATGATCGGTGAGATCGGCGGTAGCGCGGAAGAAGAGGCGGCTGCTTATATCAAAGAGCACGTAACCAAGCCTGTTGTCGGTTACATCGCGGGTGTGACCGCGCCGAAAGGCAAGCGTATGGGTCACGCAGGCGCGATCATCGCCGGCGGCAAAGGTACGGCTGATGAAAAATTCGCAGCGCTGGAAGCCGCGGGCGTGAAAACCGTTCGCAGCCTGGCGGATATCGGCGAAGCACTGAAATCCATCATTAAGTAAGTCCTCTCTGCTCCCCGAATGGGGAGCGATGAAGTATAAAAATGTCCGTTTCGACATGGTTGGCCGCTGTAAAGCGGCCTTTTTTTTACATTATGATACTGACACCTGCGAACAGGGTGAACTCCGGTAAATAGTCCCCTTTATGCGCCACGGTCCATTGCGGCTCTATAAAAGCGCTCATTACTTTATCGCCCATCGCCCAGGCGCGTCCGCCGCCAAAACCGAGTGGGATGTAATAATTGTCGCTTTTCATATTCCAGGTCCAGATGCCGGAGGTGCGTAAATACCAGCCTTTTGGCAACTTATAGACCACGATGGGCTGAAACGTACCCGTTTCTACATCATCGCGTTCGCCATCCCCCGCAAAACTTTTTTGCCACTGCACCAGCGTGCCCGCCATCCATCTGGGGCTGGATTTGATGGCGACAGCGGATAGTCCCGCCTGCCATTTGCCGCTTCCCAGTTCGTCTTCCGAGGCGGAAGAGGCCGTGATTAGCGGGCCGACGCCGATTTTAATGCCGTCCTGTTTAAGCAGAAAAATATCGAACAGATTGATATTACCTAACCCGGTGCTGTAGCCGCTGCCGGGCTGGGGGCGGGTAGCCAACGGGGCGGTCATGCGCAGAATCTGCGGCACGGGCACCCAGTCGTTAGCGGCAATCGGCACGGTTGCGCGCAGCAGGGTGTCGTTGGTGTGCTGATCGCTACCGTAAAGCTCCGGGGTGTAATAGTCCTGAAGCGCGATGGAAGTGGAAAGATGTAACGGATTGGTGGCTTTTTCTACTGCATCCGTCTCCTCCGCCAGGCTCAGCGCTGGCAACGCGCCCAGTAGCGCGATAAACAATGTCATACAGCGCATTGGCGTCGTCTCCTTACCAGAAATACTGGAGCCTGAAGGTCCACGTTGTGATGTCAGGTGAGGCATCCCGGTGTTTGGCTGTATCGGTGTAAGCAACCATTCCGCCGAGGTGGGGGCTCAGCATAAAGCCGACGGAGCCGCCCAGCAGCACGTTTTCCTGCTCATCGTCCTGTAGCTGGCCATCGACGCGCGTTTCACCTCCTTTTGCCCAGCTTCCGTCTAATGACAGCCACAGCGCGGGGGAGAGGGTGTAGCTCCAGTGGCCTTCCAGCGCATAGAGCGGGCGCTGCTCAAGGCGGCTGTTTTGCTGATAGTCTTTATTGTCGGTGTAAAAACTTACCCAGCTGTTAAGCTCCAGCCAGGTTGGGCCAAGGGGTAAACCAAACGCCAGCTCGGGTTTAAACGACCAGCGGTTCGCGCCGATATTGATCGTATTGCTGCTGTCATAGTCGCCGGTCGGTAACGTTAGCCACATGGCGGCGCTGAGAAACATTTCAGGCTGCCAGCGGCGAAACTCCTCTTCGCTTAGCGCGGGGGCTCCAAACAGGTTATGGGCAAAAATAACCTGCGTATCGCCGAGATTTTCATGGCTCAACGATCCGGTGAAATAACGGGCGTTATCGAGTGAGGCCGTCACGCTGGCGTAAGGTTGAATGATTTGTATCGCCGATATTCGCCCGTCAATATCAAAAGAGCGGGCATAGCGCAGCAGGTAGAGATCGGCATCGACGCTCGCGCCGTCCACGGGGAGGGCGCTGTCAATGGATGTGTTGGTATGAATATTACTGTAGTAACCGAAAATGACGTTTTTATCTTTTGGCATGTTTTGCCAGTCGCGGGCATTATCGGCGCGCACGTAGACCGGCAATAAGACGAGCAGCATTCCCACTATCAAAACAATAATGGCGACCAAAAGGTTACGCTCAGAGCTTCGCATAAAGCCCTCCTGTTATTTTTAGGCGCACGGCTCCCGCCCGCTAAAGCCGGGAGCCGTCAGAGTTTAAGGGGTGACGATATTGAACATCTGCGGGAAGACATCCAGTAGCCCGAGTAATTCGTCCAGCTTCTGCGGGTTACCCTTCAGAGATACCGTGCCGTCGCCGAGGATTTTATCCACGGGAACGGTGTGGCTGATTAGCCGCGCCACGTCGACGACATTGGCTTTGAGGCTGAATGCCGCATCGGTAAACGGCAGCCCTTTGTGATAGATAATTACGCTGTTATTGAGCTCCACGCCGTAGGTGTCGCCCTCTGGCAGCGTCCAGTTGAAACGAAGGGTTTTGCCGTTCGCTTTCGGGCCGTTTAACGTCACGCCCATATAATCAAGCAGGGTGTCAGGTTCGATACTGGCGGTTAAATCGCTATCCAGCGTACTGGCGACCGGCAGGACAGGAACGCCATCACGAAGCTCCTTCGCTCCGCTGAGGTATTCGTTGCGCCAGATGGCGTTTTCGCTTTGATAGCCCAGCTGCGTAAAGATTTCCGCCTGCAGATCTTTCGCCTGCTTGTTGTCAGGATTGGCGAAAATAAGATGATTGAGCAGCTGCGCCGCCCAGCGATAGTTCCCGCTGTCCGCCGCCTGTTTTGCCTGCTGATAAACCTTCTTCTCGCCCCCCATCAGGCGAACATATCTCGGGGCAGCCTCTTTCTCTGGTAGCGGGTGCAGGTTGGCAGGGTTGCTGTCATACCAGCCCATGTAATACATATACATCGCTTTGGCGTTATGGCTGAGCGAGCCGTAGTAGCCCCGGTTGAACCAGCGTTTGCCGATGCTGTCCGGCAGGGTGAGTTTTTCAGCCACTTCGTCCATGCTGTAGCCTTTGTTGATGAGGTTCAGCGACTGGTCGTTGATGTATTTGTACATGTCGCGCTGGGCGGCGATGTAATCTTTTACCCGCGCATTATCCCAGACGGGCCACAGATGCTGGCTCAGCGCGATCTCTGCCTTATCGCCATATTTCACCAGCGCTTTATCCAGCGCCTTCCACCAGTTAACGGCGCTGCGGACTTTTGCACCGCGCAGGGTGTACAGGTTGTGCATCGTGGCGTTGAAGAGTTCGGAGCCATCAAACACTTTGAACTGCGGGAACCACATCATCATTTCCGATGGTGCCTCGGTGCCCGGCGCGAGAATAAAGTTCACCTCAACACCATCAATCATTACGCGCTGCTCTGGCTGGCTGATGATATTGGTGGGGGCGATGAGCGTGTTTTTGCTGGTGGCGATAGTTTTACCGATCCCGTTGTCCACGTGGCCCACAGCGCTCGGTTTGACCATCATCGCGTACATATAAAGCGCGCGGCGACTCATCGCGTTACCGGCCAGGAAGTTTTCGCTGGCGGCTTCTTCCATAAACCCTTCCGGCGCATATATTTTGACTTTGCCGCTCTTAACATCCGTTTCGGACGCTACGCCTTTGACGCCGCCGAAATGGTCGAGATGGCTATGGGAATAAATCACCGCGACAACCGGCTTTTTGGGCCGATGCTGATAATAAAGCTCCAGCCCGGCACGTGCTGACTCGGGAATAACCAGTGGGTCGATGATAATTAATCCGCTATCCCCTTCTATGATGGTCATGTTTGAAACATCGATACCGCGTATTTGATATACGCGATCGGTAACCTTAAAGAGACCGTTAATATTATTCAGCTGTGCGTGGCGCCAGAGGGAAGGGTTAACGGTATCGGGCGCTTCCCCTTTTAAAAATGACCAGTTCTCAAGGTTAACAACGGTTTTTCCATTGTCGTTTTTTATGATCAAAGGATTTATGGTGGCGATAAATCCCCGTTTTGCATCTTCGATATCGCGCTTGTCATCGAAGTTGAGCTTCTGATACATCGCCGCGTTATATTCACGGGTGTAGGCAGAGGCGGAGGGGGCGACGCCGGTTGCGCAGGCCTGCGCAGATGCCGCCAGGGTGAGCATGAGGAAAGCAATTTTCTTGAGTTTCATAGCCTGAATCCCTTTGTGTAAAAGACCACGCCGAGAATGAGGCATAACGAAACCGGAAAAGAGAAATTATATCCGCGAGTAGTATGAACTGTGCGGAAAGAAAACGAAAGTTTGGCAATTCATCTCTTGAGTGAATGAATGACGCAGAGCCAGCGTTGATAAGGGGTAAAAGCGCAGGGTTTGTTAAAATGAAAATAATAAGCGTGAGCGCGCTCACTTTATATTATTTATGTCGTAAATAGTAAACTTGTCAGGGCTTACAAAAAGGTACAGACAGAAATATTTCAATCCATCAATTATTATGCCCTGCTGTAATACAGGGCGTAAAATTAGCGATGGCGACGCGCAATTAACGTGAAGCGGTAATCATCGCTTTTAAAACGATTGCGGCTGTATTCAAAAACTCTGCCGTCTTTGAGAAAGCCGCGCGAAATCTTTTCCAGGATCGGTCTGGTGGGATCAATACCCAGCGCGGCGATCGCTTCCTCATCCGGCATGACCGGGACGATCTCCTGCTCGCTGCGATCGATAACCATTTTTTTGATCTGCTCAATGTAGTGGTATTTGGAGTTTTCCATCACTTCCCAGGTCAGGTCAGGAAAGAGCGCGAGCGGCATCCATGTCTCTTCCAGCGTCACCGGTTTTTGCTTAATAAAGCGTACGCGTTTGACGTGCCACACTTTCTCGCCCGCTGTCAGCAGCAGCGTCTGCGCCAGCGATTCATCCGCTTTGACAACCTCAAAAATCTGCACGTCGCTGTGGGTTTCAACGTTCCGGTCCGCGAGTTTTTCGTAAAAACTGGTGAGTTGATAAATATCGTAATTGACCCGCTCCTCTTTCACATACGATCCGCTGCCCTGAATGCTCTCAATGATGTTCTGTTCGGTGAGCAGCTTAAGCGCCTGACGTACCGTGACGCGGCTGACTGCGTAGGCTTCCTGCAGGGCAGACTCTGTGGGTAACGCATCGCCAGCTTTAAGTTCGCCGCGCTGAACTTGCTCGCGCAACGCGTCTGCAATCTGTCGATACATCGGTTTGCTGGTCATGTTATTCCGTTTTTGTATTGTTTTCGTAATACTATTCTCGCTAATTATGCACCGTCATTGAACTTTGTAAATAATACAAATCAAATACAAATATTGCACCGTAAGTGAAAGTGATCACATAAATGTATGGTTTGTTCTGGCACACTCGGCGCATACATTTTTTCTTATGGTGAGAATGATGATTAACCTGACGGCGTTAACGCATCCTGATGCGCTGTGCCTCAACGCACATTTCAGTAGCCGTGACGAAGCTATTCACGCGCTGGCCGAGCGGCTGGTCTCGCTTGGCAAAATTACCGACTCGCAGGCTTTCATTGATGAAGTCTTTGCTCGCGAAAGCCTGGGGCCAACGGCGCTGGGTGAGGGGCTGGCCGTGCCGCACGGTAAAAGCTCCGCGGTGAAAGAAGCGGCCTTTGCGGTGGCAACATTGCGCGAGCCGCTGCTGTGGGAAGGCGTGGAGGGTCCGGAGCCGGTGGACCTGATTTTTCTTCTGGCAATCCCTCCTGCGGAAGCAGGCAGTACGCATATGCAGCTGTTGACGGCGTTGACCACCCGGCTGGCGGATGATGATTTACGGGCACGCGTGCAGGCGGCGTCCACCCCTCAGGCGCTGCTTGAGGCACTGGATACGAAAGAGGATGCGCAAGTAAGTGCGTTCTCGCAGGATGCCCCGACCGTCGTCTGCGTCACCGCCTGTCCGGCCGGGATCGCCCATACCTATATGGCAGCGGAGTATCTTGAAAAAGCGGGACGCAAGCTTGGCGTCAACGTGGTGGTCGAAAAGCAGGGGGCGAACGGCATTGAGGGGCGCATTACCGCGCAGCAGCTGCGGGAGGCTAAAGCGTGCATTTTTGCCGCAGAAGTGGCGATCAAAGAGAGCGAGCGTTTTCAGGGGATCCCCGCTATCTCCGTGCCCGTCGCAGAGCCCCTGCGCCATGCTGAAGCGCTTATTGAGCGCGCGCTGGCGCTGCAGCCTGCATCCGATACGCGTCCTGCGCATGTCGATACCGAAACGAAAAAGAGCGTTAAAACTGAACTCAAGCAGGCGCTTCTCAGCGGTATCTCTTTTGCGGTGCCGCTGATCGTCGCTGGCGGTACGGTGCTTGCCGTGTCGGTACTGCTGGCGCAAATTCTGGGCCTGCAGCACCTGTTTGACCAGGAAAACTCGTGGCTGTGGATGTACCGCAAGCTTGGCGGCGGCATGCTCGGCATTCTGATGGTGCCTGTTCTGGCGGCCTATACCGCTTATTCGCTGGCGGATAAACCCGCGCTGACGCCGGGCTTTGCGGCCGGTCTTGCTGCGAATATGATCGGCTCCGGTTTTCTGGGCGCTATCGTCGGGGGGCTGATCGCGGGCTACCTGATGCGCTGGGTGAAAAATCACATCCGCCTGAGTAGCCGCTTCAACGGTTTTTTGACCTTTTATCTCTATCCGGTCATCGGCGTGCTGGGCGCGGGCAGCCTGATGCTGTTTGTGATCGGCGAACCGGTGGCCTGGCTCAATAACGCGCTCACCGCCTGGCTTAACGGTCTGTCCGGCGCGAATGCGCTGCTCCTCGGGGCGATACTCGGGTTTATGTGCTCATTCGACCTCGGCGGGCCGGTTAATAAAGCCTCTTACGCGTTCTGCCTGGGGGCGATGGCGAACGGGGTATACGGGCCCTATGCGATCTTTGCCTCCGTCAAAATGGTGTCGGCCTTTACCGTGACGGCGTCAACGATGCTGGCGCCGAAGCTGTTCAAACCATTTGAAATTGAAACCGGTAAATCGACGTGGCTGCTCGGCCTGGCGGGCATTACCGAAGGGGCGATTCCGATGGCGATTGAAGATCCGCTTCGCGTCATTGGCTCATTTGTGCTCGGCTCGATGGTAACAGGCGCGGTTGTCGGCGCGATGGGGATCGGGTTATCCACGCCGGGGGCCGGTATTTTCTCTCTCTTTTTACTTCACGATGCAGGGCTGGGCGGTGTGGTTGCGGCGGCGGGCTGGTTTGGCGCGGCGCTGGCGGGGACCGCTATCTCCACGTTTGTTCTGCTGCTCTGGCGACGTCAGGCGGTAAAAAAGGGCAAGTACGTCACTGAAGACGCCATACCGTAAAAACTCACAAAACAGGAAACGAAGATGAAAGCTGTATCTCGCGTTCATATCACGCCGCATATGCACTGGGACCGTGAGTGGTACTTCACCACTGAAGAGTCGCGTATTCTTCTGGTCAATAATATGGAAGAGATCCTGGCCCGCCTGGAGCAGGATGACGAATATAAATATTACGTCCTCGATGGCCAGACGGCGGTGCTGGAGGATTATTTTGCCGTCGTGCCCGAAAACCGGGCACGCGTGAAGGCGCTCGTCGAGCGCGGAAAGCTGATAATCGGCCCATGGTATACCCAGACCGATACCACCCTTGTCAGCGGCGAGTCGATTGTCCGCAACCTGATGTACGGCATCCGGGACTGTATGGCATTCGGCGAGCCGATGAAGATCGGTTATCTGCCGGATTCGTTTGGTATGTCCGGCCAGCTTCCGCATATCTATAACGGATTTGGCATTACCCGCACCATGTTCTGGCGCGGCTGCTCTGAACGGCACGGGACCGATAAAACCGAATTTCTCTGGCAGAGCCAGGACGGCAGTGAAGTCACGGCACAGGTGCTGCCGCTGGGCTACGCGATTGGTAAGTACTTACCGGAGGACGAAGCCGGGCTGCGCAAACGGCTCGACAGCTATTTCGACGTTCTGGAAAAGGCCTCCGTCACCAAAGAGATTTTGCTGCCCAACGGCCACGATCAGATGCCGCTGCAGCAGAATATTTTCGCGGTGATGGACAAGCTGCGTGAAATCTATCCGCAGCGTCAGTTTGTGATGAGCCGCTTTGAGGAGGTGTTTGACCACATCGAGGCGCGCCGCGATGAGCTGGCGACCCTGAAAGGGGAGTTTATCGACGGGAAATACATGCGCGTGCACCGGACCATCGGCTCCACGCGCATGGATATCAAAATCGCCCATGCGCGCATCGAGAACAAAATTGTCAACATCCTCGAGCCGCTGGCAACGCTTGCCTGGACGCTGGGCTTCGATTATCACCACGGCCTGCTGGAGAAGATGTGGAAAGAGATCCTCAAAAACCACGCTCACGACAGCATCGGCTGCTGCTGCAGCGACAAGGTGCATCGCGAGATTGTCTCCCGCTTTGAACTGGCCGAAGACATGGCGGACAACCTGGTGCGTTTCTATATGCGCAAGATTGTCGACAACATGCCGCAAAGCGACGCCGACAAGCTGGTGATGTTCAACCTGATGCCATGGCCGCGTGAAGAGGTGATGAACACCACGATTCGACTGCGCGCCAGCCAGTTCCGTCTGTTGGATGATAAAGGCAACGAGATCCCGTATTTCATTCGCAGCGCGCGCGAGCTGGACCCTGGCCTCATTGACCGGCAGATTGTCCATTACGGCAATTATGAGCCGTTTATGGAGTTTGATATTCAGCTCAGCCAGATACTGCCGTCGATGGGCTACCGTACGCTGTTTATCGAGCCAAACGTGGCCGGGAAGGTTCTCCCTCCGCTGAAAAACACCGAATCCCTGCTTGAAAACGCCTTCTGGCAGATTGATTTAAATAACGACGGTACGCTGCGCCTGCGCGACAAAGAAACCGGGCTGATTTATGACCGGGTGCTGGAAATCGAAGAGAGTTCGGATGATGGTGATGAGTACGACTACTCGCCTTCGCGGGAAGAGTGGAGACTCACTTCAGCACAGGGCGAGCATCAGGTCGAGGTGATACACGAAGGCTGGCAGAGCAGGGCGGTGATCCGCCATCGAATTGCTGTACCGGCGAATCTGGCCGAACGCGCGGCGCGCCAGCTAAATGGCTCTCTCAACGTAGAGTTTGACGTCACGCTTAGCCATAACAGCAGGCGTATTGATGTGGCCGTGCGTCTGGATAATCAGGCTGACGACCACCGCGTTCGCGTGCTGATCCCAACGCCGTTTATGACAGAGGACGTGTTAGCGGATACGCAGTTTGGCACGCTCACTCGTCCGGTGCAGGACCCTGCGATGGAAAACTGGCAGGAGGAGGGGTGGAAAGAAGCGCCGGTTCCCGTCTGGAACTTACTCAACTATGCCGTCCTGCAGGAAAAACGAAACGGGCTTGCGCTGTTCACCGAAGGACTACGCGAATTTGAAGTGGTAGGCGAGGATAAAAAAGCATTTGCTTTGACCCTGCTGCGCGGCGTGGGGTTACTCGGCAAAGAAGATTTGCTGTTGCGCCCCGGCAGACCTTCAGGAATCAAAATGCCCGTCCCTGACTCCCAGGTGCGCGGCTCGTTAAGCTGTCGCTTTAGCCTCTTTAGCTTCAGCGGCACGCCGGAAAACGCGGGCGTCGCGCAGCAGGCTAAATCGTGGTTAACGCCGGTGCAGTGCTATAACAAAATTCCCTGGGATGCGATGAAGCTGAATCGCTCGTCGTTTACCACGCCAGAAAGTTACAGCCTGCTGGCACTTTCGCCAACGGGATGCGTGCTCAGTACGCTCAAAAAGGCTGAAGATCGAGACGAGCTCATCCTTCGCTTGTTCAACCCTTCCGAGTCCAGCGCATGTGACGCGACCTTATCCGTGAATCCGACGGTGAAGCGGTGCTGCGAAACGGACATGAATGAACGGGTAATTGACAATCGTGAAGAAGAGGGCATTGTCGGGGCGTTCAGACCGGGACAGTCACGGACCTTTAGCATCCTTCTTGCCTGAAAACCGCTGACGCGATCAAAAGGCCGCAGAGTTTGCGGCCTTTTTTCATTAAATAGTCACGCTTCGGTGTTAACTTACGGGATAATAAAAGTAAATCAAATGTAATTTCTAAAGGTTGCAAAAACAGAATGGAAAAATAAACTGGCCCAGCTACGCTTATTGTTTGTCCCGCTTCGGCAGGGCGTTTTTCTCTCGCGTTAAATAAAATCACTTCTGTTTATATTTTTTTCGTCTTCGATAACCAATCGCATCTTTGCATGCACATATCATTAACATGGTTTTTACCATTCTTACCGCGGATAAACATGATTAACATTAGGACCTGTTTTTGATTTAAATCAAAGTTTAATGCTTGGAAAAAGATGCTGAAAAGCGCTAAATTGTCCCCGATCAAAATGGCCGAAAAGTGGTAATTTTGCTATAAATTGATCGCCGTCGAAAAACGTAAATGTGATTCAATAAAAACCTGTTTATTGTAAGGGTTTTGCAGCGTATTATATTTGCGGGATCAATTTGAGTTTTTTATTAACCTATTTGTAACCTGTCGTCATCGTTTTTATCCTTCTCCAGGGTAATAACGACGACCAGGATGCGAATAATTTGTATTGGGGCATGCGTGTGGATCTCTCTCTGACGGGGTTCACTCTCGGAGTCTTCATGCGATGAGCAAGGAGTCATAATGTTAGACGTAGTCGAACTGTCGCGCTTACAGTTTGCCTTGACCGCGATGTACCACTTCCTGTTTGTGCCACTGACGCTCGGTATGGCGTTCCTGCTGGCAATCATGGAAACGGTTTACGTCCTCTCCGGCAAACAGATTTATAAAGATATGACCAAGTTCTGGGGCAAGTTGTTTGGTATCAACTTTGCGCTGGGCGTGGCAACCGGTTTGACCATGGAGTTCCAGTTCGGGACTAACTGGTCTTACTATTCCCACTATGTAGGGGATATCTTCGGTGCGCCGCTGGCCATTGAAGGTCTGATGGCCTTCTTCCTCGAATCCACCTTTGTAGGTCTGTTCTTCTTCGGCTGGGACCGTCTGGGTAAAGTCCAGCACATGGCCGTAACCTGGCTGGTGGCATTAGGTTCGAACCTGTCCGCGCTGTGGATCCTGGTGGCGAACGGCTGGATGCAGAACCCGATCGCGTCTGACTTCAACTTCGAAACCATGCGTATGGAGATGGTCAGCTTTGCCGAGCTGGTCCTGAACCCGGTCGCTCAGGTTAAATTTGTTCACACCGTCGCATCTGGCTACGTGTGCGGCGCGATGTTCGTGCTGGGTATCAGCTCCTACTACATGCTGCGCGGTCGTGACTTCGCGTTTGCCAAGCGCTCCTTTGCTATCGCAGCAAGCTTCGGTATGGCTGCAATCCTCTCCGTTATCGTTCTGGGTGATGAATCCGGTTACGAAATGGGCGACGTGCAGAAAACCAAACTGGCCGCTATCGAAGCCGAATGGGAAACCCAACCGGCGCCTGCTGCCTTTACGCTGTTCGGTATTCCCGATCAGGACGCGCAGGAAAACCGCTTCGCCATTCAAATTCCTTACGCGCTGGGTATCATCGCAACCCGTTCTGTCGATAAACAGGTAACGGGTCTGAAAGAGCTGATGGTTCAGCACGAAGAGCGTATCCGTAACGGTATGAAGGCTTACTCGCTGCTGGAACAGCTGCGTGCCGGCTCTACCGACCAGGCCGTTCGCGATCAATTTAACGACGTGAAGAAAGACCTGGGCTACGGTCTGCTGCTGAAGCGTTATACCCCGAACGTTTCTGACGCGACGGAAGCACAGATTCAGATGGCGACCAAAGACTCGATTCCACGCGTTGCGCCACTGTACTTCGCATTCCGTATCATGGTGGGCTGCGGCATCATCATGCTGCTGATCATTGCGGCGTCCTTCTGGTCCGTGATTCGTAACCGCATTGGCGAGAAAAAATGGCTGCTGCGCACCGCGCTGTACGGTATTCCACTGCCGTGGATCGCGATTGAGTCCGGCTGGTTTGTTGCAGAGTACGGCCGTCAGCCATGGGCGATTGGTGAGGTGCTGCCAACGGCGGTCGCGAACTCTTCCCTGACGGCAGGCGACCTGATCTTCTCCATGCTGCTGATCTGTGGTCTGTACACCCTGTTCCTGGTGGCTGAACTGTTCCTGATGTTCAAGTTCGCGCGCCTTGGCCCAAGCAGCCTGAAAACCGGTCGCTATCACTACGAGCAGTCCACTGCGACTACTCAGCCGGCACGCTAAGACAGGAGTCATCAAATGATCGATTATGAAGTATTGCGTTTTATCTGGTGGCTGCTGGTTGGCGTTCTGCTGATCGGTTTCGCCGTCACGGATGGTTTCGACATGGGGGTGGGGATGCTCACCCGTTTCCTCGGTCGCAATGACACCGAGCGTCGAATCATGATTAACTCCATCGCCCCTCACTGGGACGGTAACCAGGTGTGGCTGATCACCGCAGGCGGCGCGCTGTTCGCTGCCTGGCCGATGGTCTACGCGGCTGCGTTCTCCGGCTTCTATGTGGCGATGATTCTGGTGCTGGCCTCTTTATTCTTCCGTCCGGTCGGTTTCGACTACCGTTCCAAGATTGAAGATACCCGCTGGCGCAACATGTGGGACTGGGGCATCTTCATTGGTAGCTTCGTTCCACCGCTGGTGATTGGCGTAGCGTTCGGTAACCTGCTGCAGGGCGTACCGTTCCACCTCGACGAATACATGCGTCTTTACTACACCGGTAACTTCTTCCAGCTGCTGAATCCGTTTGGCCTGCTGGCCGGCGTGGTGAGCGTGGCGATGATCATCACTCAGGGCGCAACTTACCTGCAGATGCGTACTGTCGGTGAACTGCACCTGCGTTCCCGTGCTACTGCTCAGGTTGCGGCACTGGTGACCCTGGTCTGCTTCGCTCTGGCAGGCGTGTGGGTGGTGTACGGTATTGATGGTTACGTGGTGACGTCTGCGATCAACCACTCGGCACCGTCTAACCCGCTGACCAAAGAAGTGGCGCGTCAGGCTGGCGCATGGCTGGTGAACTTCAACAATACCCCTGCGCTGTGGGCGATCCCGGCTCTGGGCGTGCTGCTGCCGCTGCTGACCGTGCTGACGTCTCGTCTGGAGAAAGGTGCTCTGGCGTTCGTGTTCTCTTCACTGACGCTGGCGTGCATCATCCTGACTGCGGGTATTGCCATGTTCCCATTTGTCATGCCATCCAGCACCATGCTGAATGCTAGTCTGACCATGTGGGATGCAACCTCCAGCCATATGACGCTGAACTTAATGACTTACGTTGCTTGCGTGTTCGTTCCGATTGTTCTGGCATACACCATCTGGTGTTACTGGAAAATGTTCGGTCGTATCACTAAAGAACATATCGAAAGCAACACCCACTCTATGTACTAAGTAAGGAGCTGAATATGTGGTATTTCGCATGGATTTTAGGGACGCTTCTTGCCTGTGCTTTTGGTGTCATCACTGCCCTGGCGCTTGAGCACGTGGAAGCGACCAAAGCGGGTGAAGAAAAACACTGATGAATATTATCGCGAAGCTTTACGCGGTAATGGATAAGCGCCCGTTACGGGCGCTTTCTTTAGTGATGGCATTACTGCTGGCAGGCTGTATCTTCTGGGACCCGTCGCGATTTGCGGCAAAGACCAGCGAGCTTGAAATCTGGCACGGCTTCCTCATCATGTGGGCGGTGTGCGCAGGTGTAATTCACGGCGTGGGCTTTCGTCCGAGAGCGGTCCACTGGCAGGGTATCTTCTGCCCGCTCGTTGCCGACCTGGTTCTCCTCGCAGGTCTGATTTTCTTCTTCTTCTGAATAAGAAATGTCCGTTAACGTTATGGGCTTACCCGAGCCCATAAAAATTTACTCTCCGTTTACTTTCTCCCATTCCAAACCATCTTTCCCGCGCGTATAGTAGCGAAGTTTGAAAGCTCCAACTTTTATTGCATTACCGGGATGTAAAGTGAATACAACGCTGTTTCGATGGCCGGTTCGTGTCTATTACGAAGATACCGATGCCGGTGGTGTGGTTTACCACGCCAGCTACGTTGCTTTTTATGAACGGGCACGCACAGAGATGCTGCGCCATCATCACTTTAGTCAACAGGTGCTGTTGGCTGAGCGAGTTGCCTTCGTGGTACGCAAGATGACGCTTGAGTATTTTGCGCCTGCCAGACTCGACGATATGCTCGAAGTCCAAACTGAAATTACATCAATGCGCGGGACCTCACTGGTATTCACGCAGCGGATAGTCAACGCAGAGAACACCGTACTGAACTCAGCTGAAGTACTGATTGTTTGTGTTGATCCAACCATAATGAAGCCTCGTGCGCTTCCTAAGTCTATTGTCGCGGAGTTTAAGCAGTGACTGACATGAATATCCTTGATTTGTTCCTGAAGGCAAGCCTTCTGGTTAAACTTATCATGTTGATTTTGATTGGTTTTTCAATCGCATCCTGGGCCATCATTATCCAGAGAACGCGTATCCTCAATGCTGCTGGCCGTGAAGCGGAAGCGTTTGAAGATAAGTTCTGGTCGGGTATTGAGCTTTCTCGTCTGTATCAGGAGAGCCAGGGACGCCGTGAAAACCTGACCGGCTCCGAGCAAATTTTCTATAGCGGGTTCAAAGAGTTTGCTCGCCTGCATCGGGCAAACAATCATGCGCCGGAAGCGGTTGTGGAAGGGGCCTCGCGTGCGATGCGTATCTCCATGAACCGTGAACTGGAAAACCTTGAAACGCACATTCCTTTCCTCGGCACCGTGGGTTCTATCAGCCCGTATATCGGTCTGTTTGGTACCGTGTGGGGGATCATGCACGCCTTTATCGCGCTGGGCGCGGTGAAGCAGGCGACGTTGCAGATGGTTGCACCGGGTATCGCTGAAGCACTGATTGCGACCGCTATCGGTCTGTTTGCGGCAATCCCGGCGGTAATGGCTTACAACCGTCTGAACCAGCGCGTGAACAAACTGGAACTGAACTACGACAACTTTATGGAAGAGTTCACCGCGATTCTGCACCGTCAGGCGTTTACCAGCACCGAGAGCAACAAGGGGTAAACCATGGCCAGATCGCGTGGACGAGGTCGTCGCGAGCTCAAGTCCGAAATCAATATCGTTCCACTGCTGGACGTCCTGCTGGTACTGCTGCTGATCTTCATGGCGACAGCGCCGATCATCACCCAGAGCGTGGAAGTCGATCTGCCGGATGCGACAGAATCACAGGCGGTGAGCACCAATGACGATCCTCCGGTCATCATTGAGGTTTCCGGCGTAGGGCAGTACAGCGTGGTGGTAGAAAAAGATCGTATGGATCAGCTTCCACCCGAGCAGGTGATTGCTGAGGCGCAGCGTCGCCTGGAATCAAATCCGAAAACGGTCTTCTTGATCGGTGGCGCGAAAGACGTACCTTACGATGAAATTATTAAAGCGCTGAACTTGCTACATAGTGCGGGTGTTAAGTCAGTTGGCTTAATGACTCAACCTATTTGATCATCCGCGTAGTTTTTGGGAACCGATAGTGTCAAAGGCAACCGAACAGAACGACAAGCTTAAGCGAGCGATAATCGTCTCCGCAGTGCTGCACGTGATTCTTTTTGCAGCGCTGATCTGGAGTTCGTTCGACGAGCATATTGATGCATCAGCAGGCGGCGGTGGGGGATCTTCCATTGACGCCGTAATGGTGGATCCCGGTGCGGTAGTGCAAAACTATAATCGCGAACAACAGCAGAAGGCGAGTGCCAAACGGGCTGAAGAGCAGCGTGAAAAACAGGCGCAACAGCAGGCGGAAGAGCTGCGTGAAAAGCAGGCCGCCGAGCAGGAGCGTTTGAAGCAGCTTGAGAAAGAACGTTTGCAGGCGCAGGAAGCCGCGAAAGCGCAGGCGGAACAGCAAAAGCAAGCCGAAGAGGCCGCGAAGAAAGCGCAGGAACAGCAAAAACAGGCGGAAGCGGCGGCAGCAAAAGCCGCAGCGGATGCCAAAGCGCAGGCTGATGCCCAGGCGAAATTAGCGGCAGAAGCGGCGAAGAAAGCGGCTGCCGATGCCCAGAAGAAAGCTGAGGCGGAAGCCGCGAAGAAAGCCGCTGCGGATGCTCAGAAGAAAGCCGAAGCGGAAGCCGCGAAGAAAGCCGCTGCTGACGCTCAGAAGAAAGCTGAAGCGGAAGCCGCGAAGAAAGCCGCTCAGGAAGCAGAGAAGAAAGCGGCTGCCGAGGCTGCGAAGAAAGCCGCTGCGGCTGAGAAGGCTGCTGCAGAAAAAGCTGCCGCCGCTGAAAAAGCCGCTGCTGATAAAAAAGCTGCAGCCGAGAAGGCTGCTGCCGATAAGAAAGCTGCTGCTGAAAAAGCGGCTGCCAAAAAGGCTGCTGCCGCTGAAAAAGCCGCTGCCGCCGCAGGGGTTGACGATCTGCTGGGCGACTTAAGCTCCGGTAAGAATGCACCGAAAACGGGCGGTGGGGCGAAAGGAAACAACGCAGCGCCGACCGGAAGTGGTAACACTAAGAGTAACGGTGCGACAGGGGCTGAAATCAACGGCTATGCCGCGCAGATTAAATCGGCGATTGAAAGCCGGTTCTATGATGCGTCTTCCTATGCCGGTAAAACGTGTACGCTGCGTATAAAACTGGCTCCGGACGGCATGCTGCTTGATATTAAGTCTGAAGGTGGCGACCCGGCTTTATGTACTGCGGCTCTGGCTGCAGCGCGTCAGGCGAAGATGCCTAAACCGCCTTCTCAGGCAGTCTACGAAGTCTTCAAAAATGCGCCGCTGGACTTCAAACCTTAAGTTACATTTTCCCCGTGCAAACGGGGAAAAATAGACCAGGTTTAGTCACAGGGTTCTGGTAGTTTTGTCTATTTGAGTTTGTTAACATTCTGCTAAATTATCGTGGGTAAGGTTACCCGGATAAGGGAGATATGATGAAGCAGGCATTACGTGTAGCATTTAGTTTTTTAATGCTGTGGGCAGCAGTCCTGCACGCAGAAGTACGTATCGAGATCACCCAGGGGGTGGACTCGGCACGTCCAATCGGTGTTGTTCCGTTCCAGTGGGCCGGTCCTGGCGCTGCACCTGAAGATGCCGGCGGCATCGTGGCGGCTGACCTGCGTAACAGCGGTAAATTCAACCCGTTAGATCGTTCTCGTCTGCCTCAGCAGCCGGGCAGCGCGCAGGAAGTACAGCCTGCAGCATGGTCTGCGCTGGGTATTGATGCGGTGGTTGTGGGTCAGGTTACGCCTAACCCGGACGGTTCTTACAACGTGGCCTGGCAGCTGGTTGATACCGGCGGTGCACCGGGTACCGTTCTGGCACAGAACTCTTACAAGGTCACTAAACAGTACCTGCGCTACGCGGCACACGCGGCCAGCGACGCGGTGTTCGAAAAGCTGACCGGCATTAAAGGTGCGTTCCGTACCCGTATTGCTTATGTGGTGCAGACCAACGGTGGTCAGTTCCCGTACGAGCTGCGCGTCTCTGACTACGACGGTTACAACCAGTTCCTGGTGAAACGCTCTTCACAGCCGCTGATGTCTCCAGCCTGGTCTCCGGACGGGTCTAAACTGGCCTACGTGACCTTCGAGAGCGGTCGTTCTGCGCTGGTTATCCAGACGCTGGCTAACGGTGCGGTGCGTCAGGTAGCGTCGTTCCCACGTCACAACGGTGCGCCTTCGTTCTCTCCGGATGGGTCTAAACTGGCGTTCGCGCTGTCTAAAACCGGTAGCCTGAACCTGTACGTGATGGACATTGGCTCCGGCCAGATCCGTCAGGTGACCGACGGTCGCAGCAACAACACTGAACCATCATGGTTCCCGGACAGCCAAAACCTGGCGTTTACCTCTGACCAGGCCGGCCGTCCACAAATCTATAAAGTGAACATCAACGGCGGTGCTCCGCAGCGTATTACCTGGGAAGGTTCGCAGAACCAGAACGCAGACGTGAGCAGCGACGGTAAATTCATGGTAATGGTCAGCTCCAACGGTGGGCAGCAGCACATTGCCAAACAAGATCTGGTAGCGGGTGGCGTCCAAGTTCTGTCGTCAACGTTCCTGGATGAAACGCCAAGTCTGGCACCTAACGGCACTATGGTAATCTACAGCTCTTCTCAGGGGATGGGATCTGTGCTGAATCTGGTTTCTACAGATGGGCGTTTCAAAGCGCGTATTCCGGCCACTGATGGACAGGTAAAATCACCTGCCTGGTCGCCGTATCTGTAAATAATAATTAATTGATTACTAAAGGAATCATAGAAATGCAACTGAACAAAGTGCTGAAGGGGCTGATGATCGCTCTGCCTGTAATGGCAATCGCAGCGTGTTCTTCTAACAAGAACGCCAGCAATGACCAGAGCGGCGAAGGCATGATGGGTGCCGGTACCGGTATGGACGCGAACGGCAATGGCAACATGTCTTCTGAAGAGCAAGCGCGTCTTCAGATGCAGCAGCTGCAGCAGAACAACATCGTTTACTTCGATCTGGATAAATACGACATCCGTTCTGACTTCGCTGCGATGCTGGATGCTCACGCTAACTTCCTGCGTAGCAACCCATCTTACAAAGTCACCGTAGAAGGTCACGCGGACGAACGTGGTACTCCAGAGTACAACATCTCCCTGGGTGAACGTCGTGCTAACGCCGTTAAGATGTACCTGCAGGGTAAAGGCGTTTCTGCTGACCAGATCTCCATCGTTTCTTACGGTAAAGAAAAACCTGCAGTACTGGGTCACGACGAAGCGGCTTACTCCAAAAACCGTCGTGCCGTACTGGTTTACTAAGAGAATTGCATGAGCAGTAACTTCAGACATCATCTGTTGAGTCTGTCGTTACTGGTTGGAATAGCGGCCCCCTGGGCCGCTTTTGCTCAGGCACCAATCAGTAGTGTCGGCTCAGGCTCGGTAGAAGACCGGGTCACTCAGCTCGAGCGTATTTCTAACGCTCACAGTCAGCTTTTAACCCAACTCCAGCAGCAACTTTCCGATAACCAAAACGATATTGACTCTCTCCGCGGCCAGATTCAGGAAAGCCAGTATCAGCTTAACCAGGTTGTGGAACGTCAGAAGCAGATTTTATTGCAGATGGATAGCCTGAGCAGCGGTGGTGCAGCAGCACAGCCAGCGGCAGGCGATCAGAGCGGAGCGGCGACCTCCGCACCTGCGCCGTCTGCTGATGCTTCAGCGTCAACAGGGGCGCCTGTACAGAGCGGTGACGCGAATACGGATTACAATGCGGCCATTGCCCTGGTGCAGGATCAATCTCGTCAGGATGACGCGATAGCTGCGTTTCAGAACTTTGTTAAGAAATACCCTGATTCAACCTACCAGCCAAATGCCAATTACTGGCTCGGTCAGTTGAATTACAACAAGGGTAAAAAGGACGATGCGGCGTTTTATTTTGCCTCAGTGGTGAAAAATTACCCGAAATCGCCGAAAGCGCCAGATGCGATGTACAAAGTTGGCGTGATCATGCAGGACAAAGGCGACACGGCGAAAGCCAAAGCGGTTTATCAGCAGGTGGTCGCAAAATTCCCGGGCACCGAAGGTGCTAAGCAGGCGCAAAAACGCCTGAATTCGATGGGATGATTATCGCATGACCAGAAATCGCGTTATTTCTGGTCGTGCAGCATGATTCGTAAGCAGTTAAGTGATCTTCATCGAAATTTTTGTTGCGCTGAATTCTTAAATCAGTAATATATGCCGCCGTTGCCACGGGATATCAAACAACGTGAAAACAGCGTAAAAGTGGGTCGTTAGCTCAGTTGGTAGAGCAGTTGACTTTTAATCAATTGGTCGCAGGTTCGAATCCTGCACGACCCACCACTTAACGCATTACCGGCAGTACAGAGTGGGTGATTAGCTCAGTTGGTAGAGCATCTCCTTTACACGGAGGGGGTCGGCGGTTCGAGCCCGTCATCACCCACCACTCGGGTCGTTAGCTCAGTTGGTAGAGCAGTTGACTTTTAATCAATTGGTCGCAGGTTCGAATCCTGCACGACCCACCAATTTAATTGGTACCGAGTGATAATTCAGGCAACACCCAGATGGGTCGTTAGCTCAGTTGGTAGAGCAGTTGACTTTTAATCAATTGGTCGCAGGTTCGAATCCTGCACGACCCACCAGCCTGAATAAATTTGAAGTACATCCCGCAAGGGGTCGTTAGCTCAGTTGGTAGAGCAGTTGACTTTTAATCAATTGGTCGCAGGTTCGAATCCTGCACGACCCACCAATGTTAAAAAGCGCCCTAAAGGCGCTTTTTTGCTATCTGCCGTACAACAAATGCTCCTCCCATCTATTCCCGGTGACTTTTCACTTCAGATTCGCTATCTTGTTTAGTATATAAAACATAATTGCCGCGCGTTTTGCTTTGTCAGGCAAAAGAAAGGCAATATTGTTAAGCCAGTAAAACGAGAAGCCATAATGAGCGTGATGTTTGATCCAGAAGCCGCAATCTATCCGTTTCCGCCAAAGCCTGTGCCATTAAGCCAGGATGAAAAACAATTCTACCGCGAGAAGATCAAACGGCTTCTCAAAGAGCGCGATGCGGTGATGGTGGCCCATTACTACACCGACCCGGAAATTCAGCAGCTGGCGGAAGAGACCGGGGGCTGTATTTCTGATTCACTGGAGATGGCCCGCTTCGGTGCAAAACATCCCGCTTCCACGCTGCTGGTTGCAGGCGTGCGTTTTATGGGCGAAACGGCAAAAATTCTCAGCCCGGAAAAAACCATTCTGATGCCGACGCTCAATGCGGAATGTTCGCTCGATCTCGGCTGCCCGATTGACGAATTCAACGCCTTCTGCGATGCCCATCCTGACCGGGCCGTGGTGGTTTACGCCAACACCTCTGCGGCGGTAAAAGCGCGCGCAGACTGGGTGGTTACGTCGAGCATCGCCGTTGAGCTGATTGAGCATCTGGACAGCCTGGGTGAGAAAATTATCTGGGCCCCGGACCGCCATCTTGGCAAGTATGTTCAGAAGCAGACCGGCGCTGACGTTCTCTGCTGGCAGGGCGCATGCATTGTGCACGACGAATTTAAGACCCAGGCGCTGTCCCGCATGAAGGCGCTTTATCCTGACGCAGCCATTCTTGTTCACCCTGAATCACCGCAGTCGATTGTCGATATGGCCGATGCGGTTGGCTCAACCAGCCAGCTTATCAACGCGGCCAGGACGCTGCCGCACAAGCAGCTCATCGTCGCGACCGATCGCGGTATCTTCTATAAGATGCAGCAGGCCGTACCGGAGAAAGAGCTGCTGGAAGCGCCAACGGCGGGCGAGGGCGCAACGTGCCGCAGCTGCGCGCATTGCCCGTGGATGGCGATGAACGGCCTGAAAGCGATTGCCGAAGGGCTCGAGACAGGCGGTGCGGCGCATGAAATCCATGTCGATGCCGCCCTTCGTGAAGGTGCGTTAATTCCGCTTAACCGCATGCTGGATTTTGCGGCTACACTACGTACTTAATTCAAAGACGCCCTGGGGAAAAGATGGATTTTTTTAGCACGCAGAACATTCTGGTTCATATACCAATTGGTGCAGGTGGCTATGACCTGTCATGGATTGAAGCCGTAGGCACGCTGGCGGGTTTGCTGTGCATCTGGCTGGCAAGCCTGGAGAAGATCGGCAACTACGCGTTCGGGCTGATTAACGTCACGCTGTTTGCGATTATCTTCTTCCAGATCCAGCTGTACGCCAGCCTGCTTTTGCAGCTGTTTTTCTTCGCCGCCAATATTTACGGCTGGTACGCCTGGTCCCGGCAGAATAGCCAGCAGGAGGCTGAGCTGCAGATCCGCTGGCTGCCCCTGCCGAAAGCCATCGCCTGGTTCGTTGCCTGCGTGGTTGCCATTGGTTTGATGACCGTCTACATCAACCCGGTGTTTGCGTTCCTGACCCGCGTTGCCGTTTCGGTCATGTCCGCTATGGGCCTCAACGTGACGATGCCGGAGCTTCAGCCGGATGCCTTCCCGTTCTGGGATTCCTGCATGATGGTGCTGTCGATCGCGGCGATGGTCCTGATGACCCGTAAATACGTTGAGAACTGGCTTCTGTGGGTCATCATCAACGTCATCAGCGTGGTGATTTTTGCCCTTCAGGGCGTTTATGCCATGTCGCTGGAATATCTGCTGCTGACCTTCATTGCCCTGAACGGCAGCCGGATGTGGATCAAGAGCGCGCGTGAGCGTGGCTCACACGCGCTTTCCAGCTAATGGTGATGATGATGTGAACGGTCGGGCTGCGCCTCGTTAAGGTGGCAGTCCGGCCCGCTACAGGGCTGGTACTCCATCTGGATGGTGGCGTGACCAATCTCATAGTGATGTTCAAGAAAGTGCTGGATGCGTTCGAGCAGCGCATCGTGGTCGTGCGGCGGGATCACCTGGACGTGTAATGTCATAACCGGTTTCTCGCCCACCAGCCAGACGTGTACGTGATGAACGTTACGCACTTCCGGGACAGTACGGCGCAGGTTGCGCCTAAGCTCGTCAATGTTCATAGATGCCGGCGCCCCTTCCAGCAGTTCATTGACGCTCTCCTTCAGCAGTCGCCAGGCGCTGCGCAAGACCAGACACGACACCAGCACGGAGAGAATCGGGTCAACGGGCGTCCAGCCGGTATAGAGTATCACCAGCGCGGCGACAATCGCCCCAACTGAACCGAGCAAATCCCCCAGCACGTGCAGAGCCGCAGCGCGCACGTTGAGGTTCTTTTCCCCGCTGCCGCGATGCAAAATCCAGAACGCCAGAATATTTGCCAGCAGCCCCGCCACGGCAATCACCATCATTGTCGTCCCGGCGATGGGCTGCGGGTGCCTGAAACGCTGTACGGCTTCCCAGACGATAAGAACAGTAATAACCACCAGCGCGATGGCGTTAACAAACGCGGCAAGGGTGGTCAGCCTCAGCCAGCCGAAGGTATGGCGCGCGTTGGGCGGGCGGCGAGCAAACTGCACCGCCAGCAGGGCGAAAAGCAGCGCTGCGGCATCGGTCAGCATATGTCCGGCATCAGCCAGCAGCGCCAGCGAGCCGGAAACCAGGCCGCCAATGACCTCGATAACCATAAACGTGGCCGTAACGCCAAAGGCCAGCATAAGTCGTTTTGCGTTGTCGTTGCCGGGAGAAGATGGGTGTGAGTGGGTGTGCGCCATGTCTGCTTTCCTGATTCGTTATTATTTTAGTGTAGCGTTTTTAACAGGTTACTCCAAAAAGAAAGGAGAGCCTGGGCTCTCCTTTCGCACTTAACGCATCCAGAATTACTGGGTTGTGCCGTCGGTTTTGGTATTGGCGTCGTTACCCACTTTGTCGTTCGGATCGGGACATTTGCCGTCCTTACACATCGAGTTCTTATGAACCTCATCCGAGCTCATATTGTCATGATTCATGGTGTCAGAAGCACTACCGTTCGGATGCAGCATGGTGCCGCCGGTGTTGGTATTGCCGGTATTGATCTGGCTGTTATCGACATTATTCGGGGCGATATTCTGTTTCGCATCAGGCGCAACCTGGCCTGCCGCTGCTGCCGCATTGGCATCACCGTTGCTGTCTGAAGCCCCCGTTTCTGCGGCCAGGACGCTGCCGCTGGCAAGGGTGAGTGTGGCAGTCAGGAAGAGGGTGGTCAGTTTTGTCATTTTCATGATGGTGCTCCTGTTCTTGTCGTTACGCTGGATAACATTCTCCAACAGTGCATCTTTTTAGAGGCGAAAGATTCCGCCTTACGGACTTACGTCAGTAGGGAATCGCGTTTAAGCATTTAAAAATGGTTGTTACAGTTAAAAAGCTTAGGTTAGATCTCATTTTTCGCTATTTTGTGGCGATTTTTAGGCGAATTCCAGGAATTATCTGCGTGAAGTGTAAAACCGTGTTTACACTTCCTGGTCGACAAGATAGATTGAAAGGATTGCTTTCATTACTAAAGATATGGCAGAGCTGGAAAGAAGATGAATTATCAGAACGACGATTTACGCATTAAAGAGATCAATGAGTTATTACCTCCTGTAGCACTCCTTGAGAAATTCCCCGCCACTGAAAATGCCGCAAACACGGTTTCTCATGCTCGTAAAGCGATCCACAAGATCCTGAAAGGTAATGACGATCGTCTTCTGGTGGTGATTGGCCCGTGCTCCATTCACGATCCTGCCGCCGCGAAAGAGTATGCGGCGCGTCTGCTCACCCTGCGTGAAGAGTTGAAGGACGAGCTGGAAATCGTTATGCGCGTCTATTTTGAAAAACCGCGCACGACCGTGGGCTGGAAAGGGCTGATTAACGATCCGCATATGGATAACAGCTTCCAGATCAACGACGGCCTGCGCATTGCGCGCAAGCTGCTGCTGGAGATCAACGACAGCGGCCTGCCTGCTGCCGGCGAGTTCCTGGATATGATTACGCCACAATACCTGGCAGACCTGATGAGCTGGGGCGCGATTGGTGCGCGCACCACCGAATCTCAGGTTCACCGCGAGCTGGCTTCCGGTCTCTCTTGCCCGGTGGGCTTCAAAAACGGCACTGACGGCACCATTAAGGTGGCTATCGACGCCATCAACGCCGCGGGTGCGCCGCACTGCTTCCTGTCCGTGACCAAATGGGGTCACTCCGCCATCGTTAACACCAGCGGTAACGGTGATTGCCATATCATTCTGCGCGGCGGCAAAGAGCCAAACTACAGTGCAAAACACGTGGCAGAGGTGAAGGCCGGGCTGGAAAAAGCCGGGCTGCCGCCGCAGGTGATGATCGACTTCAGCCACGCCAACTCCAGCAAGCAGTTCAAAAAGCAGATGGAAGTGGGGACTGACGTCTGTCAGCAGATCGCCAACGGTGAGAAGGCGGTAATTGGGGTGATGATTGAAAGCCATCTGGTTGAAGGTAACCAGAACCTGGAAGGCAGCGAGCCGCTGGTGTATGGCAAAAGCGTTACCGATGCCTGCATTGGCTGGGACGATACCGATGCCATCCTGCGTCAGCTGGCGAATGCGGTAAAAGCGCGCCGCGGCTGAGTCTTAACGCACAAATAAAAAAGCGCGGAAGGCTCCGCGCTTTTTTTACGTCCGGCGAAAATTACTTCGCTTTACCCTGGTTCGCGACAGCCGCTGCTTTCGCTGCGATTTCATCCGCGTTACCCAGGTAGTAGTGTTTGATTGGCTTGAAGTTTTCGTCGAACTCATACACCAGCGGTACGCCAGTTGGGATGTTCAGTTCGAGGATCTCGTCTTCGCCCATGTTGTCCAGGTATTTCACCAGCGCGCGCAGGGAGTTACCGTGAGCAGCGACGATCACGCGCTCGCCGCTTTTCAGGCGTGGCAGAATGGTTTCGTTCCAGTAAGGCACAACGCGGTCGATGGTCAGCGCCAGGCTCTCGGTGGTTGGCAGCTCAGCGTCGGTCAGTTTCGCGTAGCGCGGGTCGTGGCCCGGATAGCGCTCGTCATCTTTGGTCAGCTCTGGTGGGGTTACCGCGAAGCCGCGACGCCACTGTTTAACCTGCTCGTCACCGTATTTCTCAGCGGTTTCCGCTTTGTTCAGGCCCTGCAGCGCACCGTAGTGACGCTCGTTCAGTTTCCAGGATTTCTCAACCGGCAGCCAGGCCTGATCCAGTTCGTCCAGCACGTTCCACAGGGTGTGGATGGCACGTTTCAGCACAGAGGTGTAAGCAAAATCAAAGCTGAAGCCTTCTTCCTTCAGCAGTTTACCTGCTGCTTTTGCTTCGCTTACGCCTTTCTCGGACAGATCAACGTCGTACCAACCGGTGAAGCGGTTTTCGTTGTTCCACTGGCTTTCGCCGTGACGCACCAGGACCAGCTTAGTAATAGCCATCTCTTACTCCTCAAGCATTTTTAGAATGATAACAATTCTCATTATATTGCTGTGGCCGTGCCAGCAGCAACGCTTAACCCTAACCATAGCGAAAATAGTCTCTGAGTGTAAGATGCTTGTGAATTCAGGGTTATGATTTTGTCTGCGATCGGCGCTATTTTCAGCAAGACGCGCAGAAAAAAGCCCTCCGATGGGAGGGCTGGAAATCATTTCGGAATAAAATGGTATTCCGTCACGCTAATGTACTCTCCACCGGGGCGCAGCACGCAGTCCGGCTGCGGCCATTCAGGATGATTCGGGCTGTCCGGCAGGAACTCGCTCTCTAATGCAAGGCCTTGCCAGTCGCTGTACTCATCGTGTTCGCGTGCCGTCGTGCCGCCGAGGTAGTTGCCCGAATAGAATTGCAGAGCAGGAGCGGTGGTATACACCGTCATCTGCAGTTTCTCATCGCTGGACCAGACCTGCGCGGCAGGCTGCTTCACATCACCTTTGGCCTGCAGCAGGAACGCGTGGTCGTAGCCTTTCACCTTGCGCTGATCGTCATCGCTCAGGAAATCCTCGGCGATAACCTTAGCGCTGCGGAAATCAAAGCTGGTTCCGCTCACGTCTTTGAGGCCCTGATACGGAATGCCCGTCTCGTCAACCGGCAAATAGGCATCTGCCAGGATCTGCAGCTTGTGGTTACGCACGTCGCACTGGTTGCCGTCGAGATTGAAGTAGGCATGGTTAGTCAGGTTGACCGGACACGGCTTGTCGACCGTCGCACGGTATTCAATGGCGATACGGTTGTCGTCCGTCAGCGTAAAGCGCGCGGAGGCGGTAAGGTTCCCCGGGAAGCCCTGATCGCCATCAAGCGAATCCAGCGAGAACAGCACTTCGCCGTCGTTTTGACGAACAATTTTCCAGCGGCGTTTATCAAACCCGTCCGGGCCGCCGTGCAGCTGGTTCTCCCCCTGGCTTGGCAGCAGGGGATACTGCACGCCGTCGAGCTCAAAGCGGCTCTTCTCGATGCGGTTGGCATAGCGCCCGACGGACGCGCCCAGATAGGCAGACTGATTCACGTACTGCTCGGGCGAGGCGCAGCCGAGCAGGGTTTCGCGCACGCTGCCGTCCGGCATCGGTACGCGGGCTGAAAGCAGGGTCGCACCCCAGTCCATAAGCGTAACCACCATTCCCGCGCTGTTGCGCAGGGTTAACAGGCGATACGGCAGACCATCCGGTGCGAGGGTGGGTGTTTCGTTTAGCACTGTCCGGCTCCTTGTGATGCTTTACATACATAGAACGTTTCTTTGATGCCCGTTTTCGCTTCGTACTGCTTCGCCACGGCGTCCTGGACGGCAGGAACCAGCTCTTCCGGAACCAGCGCGACGATGCAGCCGCCAAAGCCGCCGCCCGTCATGCGTACGCCGCCTTTGTCGCCAATGACCGCTTTAACAATGTCCACCAGGGTGTCGATCTGCGGCACGGTGATTTCAAAATCATCGCGCATGGAGGCGTGAGATTCTGCCATCAGCTCACCCATGCGCTTCAGGTCGCCTTTCGCCAGCGCGGAGGCGGCTTCAACGGTACGGGCGTTCTCCGTCAGCACGTGGCGCACGCGTCTGGCGACGACAGGATCCAGCTCGTGCGCCACTTTGTTAAATTCATTGAGCGTCACGTCGCGCAGGGCAGACTGCTGGAAGAAGCGCGCGCCGGTTTCGCACTGTTCGCGGCGGGTGTTGTACTCGCTGCCCACCAGCGTGCGTTTAAAGTTGCTGTTGATGATTACCACGGCCGCGCCTTTTGGCAGCGGAACGGCTTTGGTGCCAAGCGAGCGGCAGTCGATCAGCAGCGCGTGCTCTTTTTTGCCCAGCGCGGAGATCAGCTGGTCCATGATGCCGCAGTTGCAGCCCACGAACTGGTTTTCCGCTTCCTGACCGTTCAGGGCGATTTGCGCCCCGTCCAGCGGCAGATGATACAGCTGCTGAAAGACGGTTCCCACGGCCACTTCGAGCGAGGCCGACGAGCTTAAGCCCGCACCCTGCGGCACGTTGCCGCTGATAACTAAATCCGCACCGCCAAAGTTCTTGTTGCGCTTCTGCAGATGCTTCACCACGCCGCGCACGTAGTTAGACCACTGCTGGCTGTCGTGCGTCACAATCGGGGCGTCGAGGGAAAACTCGTCCGTCTCATTACCGTAATCTGCCGCAATGACGCGGACTTTGCGGTCGTCGCGCTTTGCGCAGCTGATGACCGTCTGGTAATCAATGGCGCACGGCAGCACGAAGCCGTCGTTGTAGTCGGTATGTTCACCGATCAGGTTGACGCGACCAGGCGCCTGAATAACGTGGGTGGCAGGGTAGCCAAATTTCTCAGCAAACAGGGATTGTGTTTTATCTTTCAGACTCATTTTTAGACTCCTGATTCGCGATAGTGGACGTCGCTGACGGCGCGCAGACGCTCTGCCGCCTGTTCCGCCGTCAGGTCACGCTGGGTTTCCGCCAGCATTTCATAGCCCACCATAAATTTACGCACCGTCGCAGAGCGCAGCAGCGGCGGATAGAAATGGGCGTGCAGCTGCCAGTGCTGATTCTCTTGACCGTTAAACGGCGCGCCGTGCCAGCCCATGGAGTACGGGAAGGAGCACTGGAACAGGTTGTCGTAACGGCTGGTCAGTTTTTTCAGCGCCAGCGCCAGGTCGTCGCGCTGCGCGTCGCTGAGATCGGTAATGCGCTGAACGTGCGCTTTCGGCAGCAGCAGCGTTTCAAACGGCCAGGCGGCCCAGTAAGGCACGACCGCCAGCCAGTGTTCGGTTTCCACTACGGTACGGCTGCCGTCGGCCAGCTCGCGCTGGGTGTAGTCCACCAGCATGGGTGAGCCGTTTTCTGCGAAATAGGCCTTCTGCAGGCGGTCTTCACGCTCGGCTTCGTTGGGCAGGAAGCTGTTCGCCCAGATCTGGCCGTGCGGATGCGGATTAGAGCAGCCCATCGCCGCGCCTTTGTTTTCGAACACCTGCACCCACGGATAGCTCTGCCCCAGCTCAGCGGTTTGCGCCTGCCAGGTGCTGACCACCTCTTTCAGCGCGTCCACGCTCAGCTCCGGCAGCGTTTTGCTATGATCGGGCGAGAAGCAGATCACGCGGCTGGTACCGCGCGCGCTTTCGCAGCGCATCAGCGGGTCGTGGCTCGCGGGCGCGTCCGGGGTGTCGGTCATCAGGGCGGCAAAATCGTTGGTAAACACGAAGGTGCCTTTGTAGTCCGGGTTTTTATCCCCGGTTACGCGCGTGTTGCCTGGACAGAGGAAGCAGTCCGGGTCGTGGTGTGGCAGCGTCTGTTTTGCAGGCGTCTCCTGCGCCCCCTGCCAGGGGCGCTTGGCGCGATGCGGAGAGACCAAAATCCATTGCCCGCTTAGCGGGTTAAAACGACGATGCGGATGATCGACGGGATTAAACGAAGTCATGACGGATCCTTAGTCCGGATAACCCTGCGGGTGGCGTGACTGCCAGTGCCAGGTATCCTGTGCCATTTCATCAAGCGTGCGGGTGACACGCCAGTTAAGCTCTTTGTCGGCTTTGGTGGCATCGGCCCAGTAAGCAGGCAGGTCGCCATCACGACGCGGAGCGAAGTGGTAGTTCACCGGCTTACCGCAGGCTTTGCTGAAGGCGTTAACTACGTCCAGCACGCTGCTGCCGACCCCGGCGCCGAGGTTATAAATATGCACGCCCGGTTTGTCAGCCAGCTGCTGCATGGCTGCAACGTGGCCGTCTGCTAAATCCATCACGTGAATATAGTCACGCACGCCGGTGCCGTCTTCGGTCGGGTAGTCATTACCAAAAATGGCCAGCGACTCGCGACGGCCTACCGCCACCTGAGCGATGTACGGCATCAGGTTGTTCGGGATCCCCTGCGGATCTTCACCCATATCGGCAGACGGATGGGCACCGACCGGGTTGAAGTAGCGCAGCAATGCGATGCTCCACTCCGGCTGGGCTTTTTGCAGGTCGGTCAGGATCTGCTCCACCATCAGCTTGCTTTTGCCGTACGGGCTTTGCGGCGTACCGGTCGGGAAGCTTTCAACGTAAGGAATTTTTGGCTGATCGCCATAGACGGTGGCGGAGGAGCTAAAGATAAAGTTTTTGACGTTTGCCGCGCGCATGGCGGAGATCAGACGCAGGGTACCGTTGACGTTGTTGTCGTAATACTCAAGCGGTTTCGCAACGGATTCACCGACCGCTTTCAGACCCGCGAAGTGGATCACCGCTTCGATGGCGTGGTCGTGAAGGATCTCGGTCATCAGGGCTTCGTTGCGGATGTCGCCTTCCACGAAGGTCGGCTGTTTACCGCCAAGACGTTCAATCACCGGCAGCACGCTGCGCTTACTATTGCACAGGTTGTCGAGGACGATCACATCGTGACCATTTTGCAGCAGTTGCACACAGGTATGACTTCCGATGTAACCGCTACCACCTGTTACCAGAACTCGCATAATTCGCTCCATTGGGCATATGGTATGTAATAACCATAGCATAACAGAGACGCGAAAAGTGTGACATGGGATAAAATAGTGGAATCGTTTACACTCGTTTTCACACTCGCTTTTTTGATGACTCAGCGCATTCTAGATCAAAGAGATAGTGATGTATTGATGCAAGTTATCTGAAAAGAGGAGGGCAACGCCCTCCGTGGTTAACCAACGTTGCTGAGAAGGTAACGATAACCCTCGCCGTCCGCGACAAACTCCAGACGGTGGGTGATGCAGGCGGGGGCATCTTCGGCATGGTGTGAAACGAACAGCAGCTGCGTTTCACCTTCGCTAATTAGCACGTCCACAAAGCGGCGGACCAGCTGTCGGTTAAGCGGATCCAGCCCCTGCAGCGGCTCGTCGAGGATCAGGAGCGTAGGGTGTTTTACCAGCGCGCGAACGATCAGTGCCAGGCGTTGCTGCCCCCACGACAGGCTATGAAACGGCGCGTCAGCCACCCGGCTATCCATCCCCAGAATATCCAGCCACTGCTGGGCCAGCTTGTGCTGTTTATCCGACACCGCCTGATAAATGCCGATGGAATCAAAATACCCGGATAGGATCACGTTGCGTACCGTGGTACTGACCCGGTAATCCAGATGCAGGCTGCTGCTGACGTAGCCGATGTGCTTTTTGATATCCCAGATGGTTTCGCCGCTGCCGCGACGGCGGCCAAACAGCGTCAGATCGTTGCTGTAGCCCTGCGGGTGATCGCCGACGATCAGGCTCAGCAGCGTGGATTTCCCCGCGCCGTTGGGGCCGACGATCTGCCAGTGTTCGCCAGGATTGACCGTCCAGCTGAGGTGGTTAAGGATCGGACGGTCATCATAGGAGACCACCCCGTCGCGCAGAACGATAAGCGGCTGCCGGGGATCGAGACCGTGGCGTGCTGCCTGCGCGTCGGGCTCCGGCAGCGCAATGCCCGCCAGCTTTTCGCTGTGCGCAAGCTGGGCTATCAGCGCCTGTCGGAGCAGGGCGGATTTTTCCCCGGTTTCGATCAGGCTGCAGTCTGCCAGCACGCCCGCGTTCTGCACGAAATCAGGAATTTCATCAAAGCGGTTCAGCACCAGTACGATCGTATAGCCTTCCTGATTCAGAGAGCCCAGCAGGGCGGCCAGCTGGGCGCGGGAGTGGATATCCAGCCCGTCAAAGGGCTCATCCAGAATCAGCAGCTCCGGCTGGCCCATAAGCGCCTGGCACAGCAGCGTTTTCCGCGTCTCGCCGGTAGAGAGATATTTAAACCGCCGGTTCAGCAGCGCGGAAATGCCAAATTGTTCGGCCAGATGCTGGCAGCGAGCGGGATCTTTCAACTCATCCTGAATAATTTCCGCCGCCGTGCGGCCGGTATCTTCTTCGCCAGGACTGAGCAAATCGGTGTTATTGCGCTGCCACTCGTCGCTGACCAGCTTCTGCAGCTGTTCAAAGGACAGGCGCGTCAGGCGCGTGAAATCGCTCCGGCATTCGCCTTTGAGAAGGGGAAGCTCTCCCGCCAGCGCGCGGGCCAGCGCGGATTTACCGCTGCCGTTTGTGCCGACAAACGCCCAGCTTTCACCCGCGCGTATTGTCAGACCGGCAATCGTCAGCGTTCGGGTATCGCTAAGACGAAACGTACCTTGCGAAATATGCAATGATGACATGATGTATCCCATTTTTTGCAGCAACAGATGTCAGGGATACGCACTGTCGGCACGATTGTCAATGCGCTCAGCACAATGTGGCGATAATCACCCGGTCTGCGTTGAAATATGCGGTGACGATAGCACCTTCTTCTAAACCGTCCGCCTCGCTGAGCGGAACCGTTGCGCAGAGCGCCTGTCCGTCTGCCAGGGGCATCAGCACCTCACACTGCTCCTTGCCGCGTTCGATATGGCTGACGGTGCCGCGCAGCTGGTTATCAGCCGCTTTTGCCGCGTTTGGGTCGCGTGTGATATTTACCCATGGCGCTTTCAGCAACACCAGCACCTCTTTGCCTTCATCCAGATCGAGGCGCTGTGCACTCTGCGCCGTTATCGCCGCTTTCAGACGAGTGACGCCGTCGGCAAGCAGGATCTCAATATGCTGCTGTACCTGGAGATTATCGCGCGCCGTCACCGTACCAAACCACTGGTTGCGGGCGCTGGTCTGCAACGAGAAGCGGGAAATGGCGGCCAGCAAGCTGTCCAGCGGAACGTTGTCGTCGTCACTCAATACATCGAACGCTTTTTGCTGAATCTGTCCCAGGAGATCGTAAAGCTGAATCAGGCGCTTGCCGTAACGTGTGACGACAGCACCTCCACCGCCTTTGCCCCCTGTGGCTCTGTCCACCAGCGGTTGTTCGCTCAGGGTGTTCATTTCATTGATGGCATCCCAGGCGCTTTTATAGCTAATCCCGGCGTTCTTAGCGCCCTGGCTAATTGATCCGGTTTGTTCTATCTGTTTAAGCAGGGCAATACGTCGTGGATCGGCGAAAAGCTTTTGCTGAAGTCGGAGAGTAAGAAGAATTTCGGCCTGCATAACAGTGTCCTGGCAAAAAGAATATTGTGACCCAAATGGTGCAGGGCGCAAAGGGCACCGCACAAAAGGGGATGTTTTTCTTACTTTTCGGGGTAGAATAGTCCATTCACAAAATCTGGAGAAAACCATGTTAGAGTTGTTGAAAAGTCTGGTATTCGCCGTGATCATGGTACCAGTAGTGATGGCCATCATCCTCGGTGCCATCTACGGCCTGGGTGAAGTGTTCAACGTCTTTTCGAATATCGGTCACAGAGACCGTGCGAAAAAGCAGCATTAATTTCCCACAAAACGCCCGGCTTGCCCGGGCGTTTTGCTCTCAAGCTTTTCTTACTTTCGCCGATATTATTTAACGCATCACACCGATTACCTCTTGAGCGGTACGAATTACCGCTGGGATCTCTCTGACGATACCGTTATATTGATGTGTATATAACGATACTCACAGGAGTTACAGATGGCACGTTCATGGGTACGCCTTTTCGCAGGGGCAACGCTGACGCTTTCACTTACCGGACACGCGCTGGCGGACGAAGGTAAAATCACGGTCTTTGCGGCGGCGTCGTTGACCAACGCGCTGCAGGATATTGCGGCGGCGTATAAAAAAGAGAAAAACGTCGAGGTGGTCTCCTCTTTTGCCTCTTCCTCTACGCTGGCACGCCAGATAGAAGCGGGCGCTCCGGCAGATCTGTTTATCTCTGCTGACCAGAAGTGGATGGACTACGCGGTGGAGAAAAAATCGATTGATGCGGCGACCCGCGAAACGCTGCTGGGGAATAGCCTTGTTGTGGTTGCACCGAAGGCCAGCGCGCAGGGTGAATTCACCATCAACAAAGAGACAAACTGGACTCGTCTGCTGAACGGTGGCCGTCTGGCGGTGGGTGACCCGGAACACGTTCCGGCCGGGATTTACGCTAAAGAAGCGCTGCAAAAGCTGGGCGCATGGGAGACCCTGTCACCAAAACTGGCCCCGGCGGAAGATGTGCGCGGCGCGCTGGCGCTGGTGGAACGTAACGAAGCTCCGCTGGGCATTGTGTATGGCTCCGATGCCGTTGCCAGCAAGGGCGTAAAAGTGGTTGCCACCTTCCCGGAAGACTCACACAAGAAAGTGGAATATCCTGTGGCGATTGTTGATGGACATAAAAATGCGACCGTAACGGCCTTCCGCGATTATCTGAAGGGGCCGGAGGCGTCCGCAATCTTTAAACGTTATGGATTTACGACTCACTGATGATACTGACCGATCCTGAATGGCAGGCTGTTCTGCTGAGCCTTAAAGTCTCCTCCCTTGCGGTTGCGCTGAGTTTGCCCTTTGGGATCTTTTTTGCCTGGCTACTGGTTCGCTGTCGGTTTCCCGGCAAAGCCCTGCTCGACAGCGTCCTTCATCTTCCTCTCGTTTTGCCGCCCGTGGTGGTCGGTTATCTGCTGCTGATTTCGATGGGGCGACGCGGCTTTATCGGCGAAAAGCTCTACGACTGGTTCGGAATCACCTTTGCCTTTAGCTGGCGCGGTGCGGTACTGGCGGCGGCGGTGATGTCATTCCCGCTGATGGTCAGAGCGATCCGCCTCGCGCTGGAAGGCGTGGATATGAAGCTCGAACAGGCAGCCCGCACGCTCGGCGCCGGGCGCTGGCGCGTCTTTTTTACCATCACGCTTCCGCTTACGCTGCCGGGCATCATTGTCGGGACGGTGCTGGCGTTCGCCCGCTCGCTGGGCGAGTTTGGTGCGACCATCACGTTTGTGTCGAACATTCCCGGCGAGACGCGGACCATTCCGTCGGCCATGTATACTCTGATCCAGACGCCGGGGGGAGAGAGTGCCGCAGCGCGGCTGTGCATCATCTCCATCGTGCTAGCCCTGGTTTCGCTGCTGGTTTCTGAATGGCTGGCGCGTCTGAGCCGCGAGCGGATGGGGAAATAACGATGCTGGAACTGAATTTCACCCAGACGCTGGGAAACCACACCCTGACGCTTAACGAGACGCTGCCTGCAAGCGGCATCACCGCCGTCTTCGGCGTGTCGGGCGCGGGAAAAACGTCTCTGATTAACGCCATCAGCGGCCTGACGCGCCCGCAGTCAGGCCGTATTGTCCTGAATAACCGCGTCCTGAATGACGTGGAGAACAAGGTTTACCTCTCGCCGGATAAACGCCGCATCGGCTATGTTTTCCAGGACGCGCGCTTGTTCCCGCACTACAGCGTGCGCGGCAACCTGCGCTACGGCATGGCGAAAAGCATGGCCGGACAATTTGATAAGCTGGTGACGCTTTTAGGCATTGAACCCCTGCTCGACAGGCTGCCGTCCTCGCTCTCCGGCGGTGAGAAACAGCGCGTGGCCATTGGCCGCGCGTTGCTTACCGCCCCCGAACTGCTGCTGCTCGACGAGCCGCTGGCCTCGCTGGATATACCGCGCAAGCGCGAACTTCTGCCTTACCTGCAGCGTCTGACCCGCGAAATTAATATTCCGATGCTTTACGTCAGCCATTCACTGGATGAGATCCTCCATCTGGCCGATAAGGTGCTTGTGCTGGAAGAGGGCAGCGTGAAGGCCTTCGGCAATCTGGAAGAGGTGTGGGGCAGCAGCGTGATGCACCCCTGGTTACCCAGAGAGCAGCAGAGCAGCATCCTGAAGGTCAGCGTTCTGGAGCATCATCCGCACTACGCGATGACCGCCCTGGCGCTGGGCGACCAGCATCTGTGGGTCAATAAGATCGATAAACCGTTACAGTCCGCGCTGCGTATTCGCATTCAGGCATCGGACGTCTCGCTGGTGCTGCAGCCGCCGCTGCAAACCAGTATTCGAAATATTCTGCGCGCCAAAGTGGCGGAGTGTTTTGATGATAACGGGCAGGTGGAAGTGAAGCTCGACGTGGGCAGCAGGACGCTCTGGGCGCGCATCAGCCCGTGGGCCAGGGATGAGTTAGCAATCAAGCCCGGCCTGTGGCTTTACGCGCAAATCAAGAGCGTCTCGATTACCGCCTGATTACAGCAGGTGGGTATAGATGTACTGCGCGATGCTGTCGGTGGTGTTGTCGCCAATCACCACGTTAGCGCGCGCTTTTACCGCGTCGTCGGCATTGCCCATCGCCACGCCCGTACCGGCGGCTTCCAGCATGCTGATGTCGTTGTAGTTGTCGCCGAAGGCAATCACGTCCTGCATAGACCAGCCTTTTGATTCCACGTACTGCGTCAGGCGCTTGCCTTTGCTGTTACCCTTGCGGGCAATATCCACCTGATCGTGCCAGGACCATTCGCACTCCAGCCCCAGCGTGTCCTCGACGTGTTTCGCGAAGGTGTTCAGCTTGTTGGTGTCTTCATCCGTCAGGGCGAATTTCCAGATAGCTTCAACATCCCGGGCCGCCTGGCGCAGGGAGGAAACCTGGGTAAAGACCGGACGCTGCGCTTCAGGCAGGGACAATGCCCAGTTGCTGGTGCGCACCACGTGGCCGGTTGGGCGCTCGTACACCATCGCGTTATCCACGTACATCAGGCCGTGAACGTTATGCTCATCCAGAAGATCAATCAGCTGCAGCGCCTGGGGAACCGGCAGCGGGTCGGAGGCTAAAACCTTTTTTGCCTGATAATCATACAAATAAGTGCCATTACAACAAATTGCAGGTGTATCTAGCGCCAGTGCCTGATAAAAAGGGTGAATGGCAACGTGATGTCGACCCGTTACGATAAGGAGTTGATATCCCACTTCCTGCGCACGTTTAAGCGCTTCAAGGGAAGAGGGGAGCAGGGTTTTCTGAGGGGTAAGTAATGTTCCGTCTAAATCCAGTGCAATCACACGCGAGGTCATTTGTTCTTCCGGGTTAATGTTGAATTTTAGGTCTCAGGGGATGTTACACCGAGAGTAAATCGCTGCAAAATTCCTGGCTAAAATTCAGCATTCACCGTTAAAAATAATCACTTTCACGTGCAGTGAGGAAAGGAGTATTCATGAAACAAACCGTTTATACCGCCAGTCCTGAAAGTCAGCAGATCCACGTCTGGCGCTTGAATGCAGAAGGTTCGCTCACGCTGGTTCAGGTTGTCGATGTGCCGGGCCAGGTGCAACCGATGGTCGTCAGCCCGGATAAACGTTTCTTGTACGTGGGCGTGCGTCCGGAGTTTCGCGTGCTGGCCTACCGCATCTCTCCTGACGACGGCGCGCTGACCTACACCGCTGAAGCGCCACTGCCGGGCAGCCCAACCCACATCTCGACCGATCGTAAAGGCAACTTTGTCTTCAGCGGCTCATACAACGCAGGCTGCGTTAGCGTTACGCGTCTGGAAAATGGCCTTCCGGTTGATACCGTGGATGTCGTGGAAGGGCTTGAAGGCTGCCACTCGGCGAATATCTCTCCGGACAACCGCACGCTGTGGGTGCCTGCGCTTAAGCAGGATCGTATCTGCCTGTTTACCCTGAGCGACGATGGTCACCTGGTGGCGCAGAATCCTGCTGAAGTCACCACCGTTGAGGGCGCAGGTCCTCGCCATATGGTCTTCCATCCGAACCAGCAATATGCCTACGTCGTTAATGAACTGAACAGCTCTGTGGACGTATGGGAGCTGAAAGATCCTAACGGCCAGATTGAGTGCGTGCAGACGCTGGATATGATGCCGTCTGACTTCTCCGACACCCGCTGGGCGGCGGATATTCACATCACGCCGGATGGCCGCCATCTGTACGCCTGCGATCGTACCTCCAGCCTGATTACCGTCTTCAGCGTCTCCGAAGATGGCAGCGTGCTGGCGATTGAAGGCTTCCAGCCAACGGAAACCCAGCCGCGCGGCTTTAATATCGATCGCAGCGGTAAATACCTGATTGCGGCGGGGCAGAAATCCCACCACATCGCGCTATATGAAATCAAAGGCGAGCAGGGGCTGCTGGAAGAGAAAGGACGCTATGCGGTCGGCCAGGGACCAATGTGGGTGGTCGTTAACGCTCACTAAGCGGCTTAAAACAAAAAACCTCGCGAATGCGAGGTTTTTTTATGCCCGGTGGTTGCCGGGTGAGCACATCAAAACGTAACCAACACGTCCATCATAATATTGGCTTGAGGTGATGTAAATTCATCATCAACGAAGAAAAAAGATTATGAGACGATGTGAGATATAAATATTTAATATAATCAGTTGGTTATTTGTGTTCTCTTTATAAATTCCTAAACTCCCTTTAACTGTTTTTATGTACAGTAATGGTCTGATATCATTCTGTCCGTTGGTTTGATGTGTTGCAGTTCCGCAATTCAGGATCCCTTTTAAGTCCTGGCTGTCGGGTGGTGCCGGCGGTGCCTAAACTGCGGAGCACATCAAAACATAACCAACACACCTCTGGTGACAGGCAGCGGAAAGGTAAATCAGAGGAGAAGTGCTCTATACCAAAGGAGTGGCGTATGAGCGGTGTGGAATGGGCAATTCTGTTCCTGCAACTCATGGTTGCGATTATGCAACTATTGGATGCGTATCTTAAGTTTGGTGCCTGACGTATCCAGTCGCAGTAAAAAGGGGGATTAACATCCCCCTTTTACTCTTATATTACTGCTTCGGCTCAGCAACCACGTTGCTGCCCAGACCGCGGTTGTTGTATTCCCACATGCGGTTGAAGTTCGCGTCGTTCAGGTTGCGCTGCACGTTCCCTTTGTCATCCACCGCACCGGTATTGCCGGAGAACGGACGTTTAGAGATAGCGGCATCAGCCCACGGCTTCGCCACGTTAAAGCCTTCGTTGATTACGCTGTCGCGGATAACGACCTGGCCGTTGGTAGCGGAGTCCACGTCCAGGGAGCGGCCCAGCTGCGCCACGCCGTCACCGGCCGCGTTAAAGCGGCTGTTCACGGCCAGGAAGCCGTAGAACAGGTTAGACTGGGTTGCCGGAGCAAACACATAGCCTTCCTGCTGGGTACGGGAATTCACCACGCGGAAATCGGTGTTATCAAACACCACCGCGCCGCGACCGGACACCAGATCCACGTCACCTTCAACGTAGCTGTTGGTCACCAGCGTACGGGTCAGACGGTTGTTCTGCAGCGTGTTCTGTACGCCGCTGTTGGTCACGAAGAAGGTGTTCTGACGGCCCAGAATGTTGACGTTGTTAATCTGCACCTTATCGCCGTCGCTACGCAGCGCAACGGCCTGGTGGTTACCGGCATCCACGCTGTCACCCAGGGTATTCTGAATGGTCAGGTTCTGCAGCTGCAGGCCATTATTCTGCGACCAGAATACCGCCGAGCACATCATGCCAACGGTGGCGGAACGCTTGCTCTGGCAGTTATCAAACATATACCACGCCGGTTTGCCCGGCATATATTTGCCTGCCGGGTTTACCAGGTGACGCCAGGCGGTACTGTCGATTTCGGAATCAATCGCCAGGCCAATTTTTACATCGATGGCTTTTTCGCCCAGACCGTAAATCGTAATGCTGCCAGGAGCCGCCGGAACATACACGGTGCCTTCGTATTCACCCGGCAGGATCGCGATGTACTGGCGAGACGCGCTGTGTTTAGCGATCGCCGCGTCAACCGCTGCCTGGATAGAGGTATGCGTTACGCCCTGCGCGCCAGCCGGGCCAACAACGAAGTCAGGCTGTTTAGGCAGGTTAATCGAAGACGGTGTCCACGGTGCGGCGTTAGGATCCATCGACGAGAAGTAATGGGCGCGGTCGAAATTCTTCGCTTCATCCGCTGACAAAATCGGGCGGGAGGCGGTACCGGGCGCTACCTGCTCAGAAGGACGCTGATCCGGTGGTGTAGAACTGCATGCGGATAATGTCACGCCAAAGGCGAGCGCTAACGCCAGACGGGAAATCCTGGAAATGTTCAAGGTGAAGCTCCTGGGTATGCAAGTCTTTACGGGATAGACGAAATAGCCTGCTTTTTTATACTAAGTTGAGCGAAACGGGAAGATAAAAAGGGTAAAAGTTGCATTTTTTGCCCGGAGGTGACGGGAAAGTCATCACAAATAAATAACATTTTCCCTCAAGGCGGTTGACAGCCGACGATGGATGCAAATAAATGTCTATACAACCCATGACAAGTGGAATGCCCATGCAGCTTCATCCTGACGATGTAATATGGCGAAATGCGCGCCTGGCAACAATGGTTCCCGATACATCCGCGCCTTATGGCCTGAAAGAGCAGCACGCGCTGGTCGTGCGCGGCCAAACTATCCTTGCCGTGCTCCCTGAATCTGATCTTCCTTCCGGACACCGTCACGTCATCGATCTTGAGGGACGTCTGGTCACGCCAGGCCTGATTGACTGCCATACCCATCTGGTGTTCGGCGGCGACCGCGCGGCGGAGTGGGAGCAGCGTCTGAACGGCGTCTCTTACCAGACCATCAGCGCTCAGGGGGGCGGGATTAACGCCACCGTGACGGCAACGCGCAGCAGCTCACCCGAAACCCTGCTTAAGCTGGCGCAGCAGCGGCTCCAGCGTCTGATGAATGAAGGGGTAACGACCGTTGAAATCAAATCGGGATACGGGCTAAACCTTGATACCGAAGAGAAGATGCTGCAGGTTGCCCGCCAGCTGAGCCTCGATAATCCGATCGATATCAGCCCAACGCTGCTGGCTGCCCATGCGGTGCCGGCAGAATATCGACAGGATCCGGATGCGTACCTCGCGCTGGTCTGTGAGCAGATCCTGCCCGCGCTGTGGCAAAAAGAGCTATATGAAGCAGTAGACGTGTTTTGTGAAAACGTCGGCTTTACCCCGTCGCAAACCGAGCGCCTCTTCCAGGCCGCTGCCGCGCTCGGTATCCCGGTGAAAGGGCATGTTGAACAGCTGTCGAATCAGGGCGGCGCGGCGCTGGTCAGCCAGTATAACGGGCTGTCGGCCGATCATATCGAATATCTCGACGACGCGGGCGTTCAGGCGATGGCGCAAAGCGGCACGGTTGCCGTCCTGCTGCCGGGGGCGTTCTATTTTCTGCAGGAGCGCCAGCGTCCGCCGGTTGAACAGCTCCGAAAATACGGTGTTACGATGGCCGTCGCCACCGACTATAACCCCGGCACCAGCCCGTTTGCGAGCCTGCACCTGGCGATGAACATGGCCTGCGTCCAGTTTGGCCTCACCCCTGAAGAGGCCTGGGCTGGCGTCACGCGCCATGCGGCTCAGGCGCTGGGCCGTGGCGCAACCCACGGGCAGCTGCGGGCGGGGTTTGTTGCCGATTTTATCGTCTGGGATGCTCGCCATCCGGTGGAGATGGTCTACGAGCCGGGGCGCAACCCGCTTTATCAACGCGTTTTCCGTGGGGAGGCAGCATGAGCTTATGGCGGCCCGTAGCCGAAACGGTCTGGCAGGGGCGCGACGACAGCGCCGAGGCCACCTATGCAACGCGCATTTTCCAGACGATAAAGCAGCAGGGGCAGTTCACGCCGCTTTCATCCGGCATCGCGCTGGTAGGATTTGAGTGCGATGCAGGGGTTAAACGCAATCAGGGCAGGCCCGGCGCCGCGCAGGCCCCTGATATCCTGCGCAAAGCGCTGGCGAATATGGCAAGCCATCAGGGACACGAGCGGCTGGCGGATATGGGCTCGGTGTACGTTGAAGGCGATGAGCTTGAACCCGCACAGCGGGCGTTAAGCGATGCCGTGACGGCCTGCCAGCAGTCCGGGATGCGCACGCTGGTCTTTGGCGGCGGGCACGAAACCGCCTGGGCGCACGGCCGGGGTGTTCTGGATGCGTTCCCCGGCGAGCGCGTGGCGGTGATAAACCTGGACGCGCATCTTGACCTGCGCAAGGCCGACCGGGCGACGTCCGGCACCCCGTTTCGTCAGCTGGCTAACTACTGCGATGAACGCGGGCGCGAGTTTCGCTACGCCTGCTTTGGCGTCAGCCGCGCGGCGAACACTCAGGCGTTGTGGGATGAGGCCGAACGCCTGAACGCTACGCTGGTGGAGGATCTCCATTTCAGGCGCGAGGCATTATCGGCGCTGGAAAAGGTGCTGGCGCAGGCCGATCGCGTCTATCTGACGATCGATCTGGACGTCCTGCCCGCGGGCGAAATGCCTGCCGTTTCCGCCCCTGCGGCATTAGGGGTTCCGGCGCTGGATCTGCTGCCGGTTATCGAACAAATCTGCCGCAGCGGTAAGCTGCAGGCCGCCGATCTGGTAGAGTTTAACCCGCAGTACGATCGGGACGGACAGGGCGCAAAGCTCGCCGCCCGTCTGGCCTGGCAAATTGCTCACTGGTGGGCATAACACTTTTTAAGGAGTCATGATGTTTTCACGCTCGCCCCTGCCGCAACCGAGCCCTCCCGCGCCTTTTTATGAAAAGGTGAAGCAGGCGATCAGCGAAAAGATTGCTACCGGCGTCTGGCGCCCGCACGATCGCATTCCGTCGGAGGCTGAGCTGGTGGCGCAGTTCGGTTTTAGCCGGATGACCGTCAACCGGGCGCTGCGCGAGCTCACCGACGAAGGGCTTCTGGTGCGCCTGCAGGGGGTTGGGACCTTCGTGGCGGAGCCCAAAGGACAGTCGGCGCTGTTTGAAATCCGCAGCATCGCGGACGAAATTGCCGCGCGTAACCATCAGCACCGCTGCGAAGTGCTGGTGCTGGAAGAGACTCAGGCCAGCGCCGAGCAGGCCGTTGAGCTGAACGTCAAAGAGGGCAGCCGCATCTTCCACTCTGTGATGGTGCATTTTGAAAACGACGTTCCGGTGCAGATTGAAGATCGCTGCGTCAGCGCAGAGCGGATACCGGACTATCTGAACCAGGATTACACCCACACCACGCCGCACGCCTATCTCTCGCTCGTCGCACCGCTCACGGAAGGGGAGCACATTGTGGAAGCCGTGCGCGCGACGCCGCAGGAGTGCGAGCTGTTGCGCATTAAAGAACACGATCCGTGCCTGCTGATCCGCCGCCGTACCTGGTCGTCATCGCACATCGTGTCGCACGCCCGACTGCTTTTCCCGGGGAACCGTTACCGGCTGCAGGGCCACTTTATGTCATAAGTTTTATAAGCGTGATCGCTAACGCAATATAACAAAATTGTATCTTTTTTGTTAAATACGACCTTGTGTGTGCTTGTCTATACAAGTATATCTAAATGCATCATCTGTCCCTTATGAGGAGCACACAATGTCGTCAAGTAAATACCGCCAGCAGGACGTCCGCGCCGCGCGCGGCACCACGCTTACCGCTAAAAGCTGGCTCACCGAAGCCCCGCTGCGCATGTTGATGAACAACCTTGATCCTGAGGTGGCGGAAAATCCCCACGAGCTGGTGGTCTACGGCGGCATAGGCCGCGCCGCGCGCAGCTGGGAATGCTATGACGCAATTGTAAAATCCCTGACCGAACTCGAACACGACGAAACCCTGCTGGTGCAGTCCGGCAAGCCGGTTGGCGTGTTCAAAACCCACAAGAACGCGCCGCGCGTGCTGATCGCCAACTCTAACCTCGTGCCGCACTGGGCCACCTGGGAACACTTCAACGAGCTGGACGCGAAAGGGCTGGCGATGTATGGCCAGATGACCGCCGGGAGCTGGATCTACATCGGCAGCCAGGGGATTGTGCAGGGCACCTACGAAACCTTCGTGGAAGCGGGGCGTCAGCACTATAACGGCTCGCTGAAGGGGCGCTGGGTGCTGACTGCGGGTCTCGGCGGCATGGGCGGCGCGCAGCCGCTGGCCGCCACGCTTGCCGGTGCCTGCTCGCTGAACATTGAGTGCCAGCAGAGCCGCATTGATTTCCGCCTGCGCACCCGCTACGTCGACGAACAGGCAAACGATCTGGATGACGCGCTGGCGCGCATCAAAAAATACACCTCAGAAGGTAAAGCCGTATCGATTGCCCTGTGCGGCAACGCGGCGGATATTCTGCCGGAGCTGGTTGCCCGCGGCGTGCGCCCGGATCTCGTCACCGACCAGACCAGCGCCCACGATCCGCTGCACGGCTACCTGCCAAAAGGCTGGACGTGGGAAGAATACCAGCAAAAAGCGGAAACCGACCCGGAAGGCACGGTGCTCGCCGCCAAACGGGCCATGGCAGAACACGTCTCCGCAATGCTGGCCTTCAGCCAGATGGGCATTCCGACCTTTGACTACGGCAACAACATTCGCCAGATGGCGAAAGAGATGGGCGTGAATAACGCCTTTGACTTCCCGGGCTTCGTGCCTGCCTATATTCGTCCGCTGTTCTGCCGCGGCATCGGCCCGTTCCGCTGGGTGGCCCTGTCCGGCGATCCTGAAGATATCTACAAAACCGACGCCAAAGTGAAGGAGATCGTCGCAGACGACGAACACCTCCACCACTGGCTGGATATGGCCCGCGAGCGCATCAGCTTCCAGGGCTTACCGGCGCGCATCTGCTGGGTAGGGCTGGAGTGGAGGCAAAAGCTGGGCCTGGCCTTCAACGAAATGGTTCGCAGCGGTGAAGTCTCCGCGCCGATCGTCATTGGCCGCGACCACCTGGACTCCGGCTCCGTAGCCAGCCCGAACCGTGAAACCGAAGCCATGCGCGACGGCTCTGACGCGGTCTCCGACTGGCCATTGCTTAACGCCCTGCTGAATACCGCCAGCGGCGCCACCTGGGTCTCGCTGCACCACGGCGGCGGCGTCGGGATGGGCTTCTCCCAGCACTCTGGAATGGTCATTGTCTGTGACGGAACCGATGAAGCGGCCGCGCGCATCGCCCGCGTGCTGCACAACGACCCGGCAACCGGGGTGATGCGTCACGCGGATGCGGGTTACGAGATTGCCATTGACTGTGCCAAAGAGCAGGGACTGAACCTGCCGATGATCCCTGCCACACAAGGAAAGCATGCATGAACGCGTTAACACTCACTCCCGGCTCGCTGACGCTCAAACAGCTGCGTAACGTCTGGCGCCAGCCGGTCACCCTTTCACTTGATGAAAGCGCCCACGCCGCGATAAACGACAGCGTCGCCTGCGTAGAAGCGATTGTTGCCGAAGGGCGCACCGCCTACGGGATCAACACCGGATTTGGCCTGCTGGCGCAGACCCGCATCGCCACGCACGATCTGGAAAACCTGCAGCGTTCTCTGGTTCTTTCCCACGCGGCGGGCGTCGGCCAGCCGCTGGACGACGAGATTGTCCGTCTGATGATGGTCCTCAAGATTAACAGCCTGGCGCGCGGCTTCTCCGGCATCCGCCTGAGCGTGATCCAGGCGCTGATGGCGCTGGTGAATGCGGAAGTCTATCCGTGGATCCCCGCCAAAGGCTCCGTCGGCGCGTCTGGCGATCTCGCGCCGCTGGCGCATATGTCGCTGCTGCTGCTGGGTGAAGGCAAAGCGCGCTGGCAGGGCGAATGGCTTCCTGCGAAAGAGGCGCTGAAAAAAGCAGGATTAGCCCCGATCACCCTGGCGGCGAAAGAGGGGCTGGCGCTGCTGAACGGCACCCAGGCGTCGACCGCTTTCGCGCTGCGCGGCCTGTTTGAAGCGGAAGATCTGTTTGCCTCGGCGGTGGTGTGCGGTGCGCTGACCACGGAGGCGGTGCTGGGCTCGCGCCGTCCGTTTGATGCGCGTATTCATGACGTACGCGGCCAGCGCGGGCAGATTGACGCCGCCGCGATGTACCGCCACGTGCTTACCGATACGAGTGAGATTGCGGATTCACACCATAACTGCGAGAAGGTGCAGGATCCGTATTCCCTGCGCTGCCAGCCGCAGGTAATGGGCGCATGCCTGACGCAGCTGCGCCAGGCGGCAGAAGTGCTGCTGGTGGAGGCCAATGCGGTGTCCGACAACCCGCTGGTGTTCGCCCAGGAAAACGAGGTGGTCTCCGGGGGCAACTTCCACGCCGAGCCGGTGGCGATGGCGGCGGATAATATCGCGCTGGCGATTGCCGAAGTCGGAGCGTTATCCGAGCGCCGCATCGCGCTGATGATGGATAAACATATGTCCCAGCTGCCGCCGTTCCTGGTGCGTAACGGCGGGGTCAACTCGGGCTTTATGATTGCCCAGGTGACCGCGGCGGCGCTGGCAAGCGAGAACAAAGCCCTGTCGCACCCGCACAGCGTGGACAGCCTGCCAACCTCGGCGAACCAGGAAGATCACGTTTCGATGGCCCCGGCTGCCGGACGTCGTCTGTGGGAAATGGCCTCCAACACCCGCGGCGTGCTGGCGGTGGAATGGCTGGCGGCGTGCCAGGGTATCGATCTGCGTGATGGGCTAAAATCCAGCCCGCTGCTGGAGCAGGCGCGCCATGCGCTGCGCGAGCACGTATCGCACTACGATGATGACCGCTTCTTTGCGCCGGATATTGATAAGGCGATGCAGCTTCTGGAAGAGGGGAGGCTGGTGGGACTGTTGCCTTCCGTGCTGTGATGTTTCCCCTCACCCCGGCCCACTCCCCATAGGGGAGAGGGTGTTCAAGTTCCCTCTCCCCTATGGGGAGAGGGATAGGGTGAGGGGCCATTAACCCGCTCGATTATGAATACATCGCCGTAATCGACGCGCTGCCAAGCGTATGGAAATGCACGTTGAACCCGACCATCGCGCCGCTCGCCCCTTCATCGACCTCAATTTTCTCCACGTCCAGCGCGTGCACCGTGAAGATATAGCGGTGGGTTTCCCCTTTTGGTGGCGCCGCGCCGCCGTAGCCCGCTTTACCAAAGTCGGTGCGGGTCTGGATCGCACCCTCAGGCAGGGCAACCAGATCGGAACCGGAACCCTGCGGCAGCACGCGCGTGTCGGCAGGCAGGTTCGCCACAACCCAGTGCCACCAGCCCGAGCCGGTCGGCGCGTCTGGGTCGTAGCAGGTCACGACAAAGCTTTTGGTTCCGGCCGGCACCTCGTCCCACGCCAGGTGCGGGGAGATATTATCGCCCTGATACCCCATGCCGTTGAAAACGTGGCGTTCCGGAAGTTTTTCACCGTCGCGCAGATCTTTACTGATGATTTTCATACGGTTTACCCTCGTTATTCACTCGTTCAGGAAGTGTAACGCATGGGGTTAAATCGCGAAATGCGCGGGAATGTTAACGGCTGTTACGACCGCGTCGGTTAATTTACGCAGCTGCTCCGGCGTGATGCTGTACGGCGGCATCAGATAGATAAGCTTGCCGAAAGGCCGCACCCAGACGCCCTGCTCAACGAAGAAGCGCTGCAGCGCCGCCATGTTCACCGGATGGGTGGTTTCAATCACCCCGATGGCACCCAGCACGCGCACGTCCGCCACGAAATTTGCACCCGATGCGGCGCTCAGCGCGTCTTTCAACTGCGCCTCAATCGCTGCGACCTGCGTCTGCCACTCGCCGCTCTCCAGAATGGCGAGGCTTTCGCTTGCGACGGCGCAGGCCAGCGGGTTGCCCATAAACGTCGGGCCGTGCATAAAGCAGCCCGCCTCGCCGTCGCTGATGGTGTCGGCAACCTGACGGGTGGTGAGGGTGGCGGAGAGCGTCATGGTGCCGCCGGTCAGCGCTTTGCCCAGACACAGAATATCCGGCGCAATCCCCGCGTGTTCGCAGGCAAACAGCTTGCCGGTGCGGCCAAAGCCGGTGGCAATTTCATCGGCAATCAGCAGAATGCCCTCGCGGTCGCACATCTTGCGAATGCGCTTCAGCCATTCCGGATGGTACATCCGCATCCCCCCCGCGCCTTGCACAATCGGTTCCAGGATCACGGCGGCAATCTCATGACGATGCGCCGCCATCAGCCGCGCGAAACCGACCATGTCCATCTCGTTCCACTCGCCGTCGAAGCGGCTCTGCGGGGCCGGGGCGAACAGGTTTTCCGGCAGATAGCCCTTCCACAGGCTGTGCATCGAGTTGTCCGGATCGCACACCGACATCGCCCCGAAGGTATCCCCGTGATAGCCGTTGCGGAAGGTGAGGAACCGCTGGCGCGTTTCGCCCTTCGCATGCCAGTACTGCAGCGCCATCTTCATCGCCACTTCCACCGCCACCGAGCCGGAATCGGCCAGGAACACGCACTCCAGCGATTCAGGCGTCATCGCCACCAGGCGACGGCATAAATCCACCGCGGGCTGATGGGTGATTCCGCCAAACATCACGTGCGACATCTGGTCAATCTGGGCCTTCATCGCCGCGTTCAGGCGCGGGTGGTTATAGCCGTGAATGGCTGCCCACCAGGAGGACATCCCGTCAACCAGCCGCTCGCCGCTGGCGAGGTGCAGCTCGCAGCCGTGGGCCGAGGCCACCGGATAGACGGGAAGGGGGCGGGTGGTGGAGGTGTAAGGGTGCCAGATATGCTGCTTGTCGAAGGCGAGATCGTCCTGGGTCATAATCGACTTGTAAACCATTTTGAAAAGTTTTAGGTTTACGAGTATAAACCGAACCGAAAATTAACAAAACCCTTTGGAGAAGCCCAATGGCTCACCACGCACGCTGGACGATGTCGCAAGTTACTGAATTATTCAACAAACCTTTCCTTGAGCTGATGTTTGAAGCCCAACAGGTGCATCGTCAGCACTTCGATCCGCGTCATGTTCAGGTCAGCACGCTGCTGTCGATCAAGACCGGCGCCTGTCCTGAAGACTGCAAATATTGCCCGCAGAGCGCGCGCTACAAAACCGGTCTCGAATCCGAGCGCCTGATGGAGGTGGAGCAGGTGCTCGACTCCGCTCGCAAGGCGAAAAACGCCGGCTCAACCCGCTTCTGCATGGGAGCAGCGTGGAAGAATCCGCACGACCGCGACATGCCGTATCTGGAGCAGATGGTGAAGGGCGTGAAGGAGATGGGCCTCGAAGCCTGTATGACGCTCGGCACGCTGAACGAGGAGCAGGCGCAGCGCCTCTCGGCGGCGGGGCTGGACTACTACAACCACAACCTGGACACCTCGCCGGAGTTTTACGGCAACATCATCACCACGCGCACCTACCAGGAGCGCCTGGACACGCTGGACAAAGTGCGTGACGCGGGGATCAAGGTCTGCTCCGGCGGGATCGTTGGCTTAGGCGAAACGGTGAAAGACCGCGCGGGCCTGCTGCTGCAGCTGGCGAACCTGCCAACCCCGCCGGAAAGCGTGCCGATCAACATGCTGGTGAAGGTCAAAGGCACGCCGCTGGCGGATAACGAGGACGTGGATGCATTTGATTTTATCCGCACCATCGCGGTGGCGCGCATCATGATGCCAACCTCTTACGTCCGCCTTTCTGCGGGCCGCGAGCAGATGAACGAGCAAACTCAGGCGATGTGCTTTATGGCCGGGGCCAACTCCATCTTCTACGGCTGCAAGCTGCTGACCACGCCGAACCCGGAAGAGGACAAAGACGTTCAGCTGTTCCGCAAGCTGGGGCTGAACCCGCACCAGACCGAGGTGCTGACGGGCGATAACGAGCAACAGCAGCAGCTGGAGCAGCAGATTTTCAACGCCGACACCGACCAGTTCTACAACGCGGCAGCCGTATGACCTGGCAGGCACGGATTAATGCCGCGCTGGAAGAACGCCGGGCGGCAGAGGCGTTTCGCGTTCGCAGGGTAGTGGAAAACGGCGCGGGCCGTTTTCTGACCCGCGAGGGACGGCAGTTTTGTAATTTCTCCAGCAACGACTATCTCGGGCTGAGCCAGCATCCGGCCATCGTCCGCGCCTGGCAGCAGGGCGCGGAGCGGTTTGGCGTGGGCAGCGGCGGCTCGGGACACGTCAGCGGCTACACCACGGCGCATCAGGCACTTGAGGAAGAGCTGGCCGACTGGCTGGGCTACCCGCGCGCGCTGCTCTTTATCTCCGGCTTTGCCGCCAACCAGGCGGTCATCGCGGCCCTGATGGGGAAAGAGGACCGCATTGTCGCCGACCGCTTAAGCCACGCCTCGCTGCTGGAGGCGGCAAACTTAAGCCCGGCGCAGCTGCGCCGCTTTGCCCATAACGATGCGTCACAGCTCGCTACGCTTTTGGATAAGCCCTGCGACGGGCAACAGCTGGCGGTCACGGAAGGGGTATTCAGCATGGACGGCGACAGCGCGCCGCTTGCCGCACTGCACGAGGCCGCAAAGCGGCAAAACGCATGGCTACTGGTCGACGATGCCCACGGCATTGGCGTGATGGGCGACGAAGGACGCGGCAGCGCCCATCAGCAAAACGTGAAGCCGGAACTGCTGGTGGTTACCTTCGGCAAAGGCTTCGGCGTCAGCGGCGCCGCCGTGCTGTGCAGCGAGCCGGTCGCCGACTATCTGCTGCAGTTTGCCCGTCACCTTATCTACAGCACCAGCATGCCCCCGGCGCAGGCCGTGGCGCTGTCGGCGTCGCTGGCGGTGATCCGCAGCGCAGAAGGGGATGAACGTCGCCAGCGGCTGGCAGAGCACATCTCCTGCTTCCGTCAGGGACTGGCGGCGCTTCCCTTCCAGAGTCCCGATTCGCAGAGCGCGATCCAGCCGGTGATTGTCGGCGAAAACAGTCGCGCGCTGGCGCTGGCCCAGGCGCTGCGCGGGCGCGGGATGTGGGTAACGGCCATTCGTCCGCCGACCGTCCCGCCGGGGACGGCGCGTCTGCGCTTAACCCTGACGGCGGCGCATGAGGCGCAGGATATCCAGACGCTGCTGGAGGCGCTTCATGATGCCGGTGAATAAGCAGGCCGTTGCAGCGGCGTTTGGCCGGGCCGCGCGGAGCTATTCGCAGCACGATGAGCTGCAGCGTCAGAGCGCGCAGGGGCTTCTGGCCGCGCTTGGCGAGAACCGCTTCCTGCAGGTGCTGGACGCCGGCTGTGGTCCCGGCAGCAACAGCCGCTACTGGCGCGAGGCGGGGAGCGAGGTGACGGCCATCGACCTGTCGCCCGCCATGCTGGACGAGGCGCGCCTGCAGCAGGCTGCGCATCACTATTTAGCGGCGGATATTGAGGCTATCCCGCTCGCGGACGCGCAGTTCGATCTGGTCTGGAGCCATCTGGCGGTGCAGTGGTGCAGCAGCCTGCCGCAGGCGTTACGCGAGCTTTATCGCGTCGCACGACCGGGCGGAAAGGTCGCTTTTACCACCCTGCTGGAAAGCTCGCTGCCGGAGCTGAATCAGGCGTGGAAAGCGGTGGATGAGCAGCCGCACGCCAACCGCTTCTTATCGCATGAGCAGGTGACGCAGGCGCTGGCAGGCTGGCGCTGTCGCAGCACGGTACAGACCATCACGCTTAATTTTAGCGATGCGTTCAGCGCTATGCGCTCGCTGAAGGGCATCGGCGCCACGCACCTGCACGCCGGGCGGGAGAAAAAACCGCTGACCCGGGGGCAGCTGCAGCGCCTGGAGCTGGCCTGGCCGCAGCAGCGGGGCCTTTTCCCGCTCTCTTATCAACTTTTTCATGGGATTATCGAACGTGACTGAACGTTATTTTGTTACCGGCACGGATACGGAAGTGGGCAAAACGGTTGCCAGCGCTGCGCTGCTGCAGGCGGCACGACAGCTTGGGAAAAACACCGCCGGATATAAGCCCGTCGCCTCCGGCAGCGAGATGACGGCGGAAGGGTTACGCAACACCGACGCGCTGGCGCTCCAGCGTCACAGTACCCTTGAGCTCGCCTATTCGGCGGTGAATCCGTATACCTTTGCCGAGCCGACGTCGCCGCACATTATCAGCGCTGACGAAGGCCGTCCGATTGATTTCGCCGTGCTGTCTGACGGGTTACGGGCGCTGGAAAGCCAGGCCGACTGGGTGCTGGTGGAAGGCGCGGGCGGCTGGTTTACCCCGCTTTCGGACACGCAGACGTTTGCTGACTGGGTGCAGGCCGAGCGGCTTCCGGTCATTCTGGTCGTCGGCGTGAAGCTGGGCTGCATCAATCACGCCATGCTGACGGCGCAGGCCGTTCAGCAGGCAGGGCTGACGCTGGCAGGCTGGATAGCCAACGACGTGGTGGCGCCGGGCAGGCGGCATCAGGAATATCTGGCGACTCTAAAGCGCGTGCTGCCGGCGCCGTTCCTCGGGGAAATCCCCTGGATTGCTGGCGATGCTGAGCAGGCCGAAACCGGGCGCTATCTCGACCTCAGCGCCTTGCTTCCCGCGACATCCAGTGGGCAATAAGCTCATCGTTCAGCTCGCTAACGTGGCCCTGCGCCACGTTACGCCCGCGATAAAGCATGCAAAACCGATCCGCCACCCGGCGGATAAACGACAGCTGCTGCTCCGCCAGCAGCACCGTCATGCCTAACTCCCGGTTTAAGCGCACCAGCAGCTGCGCCAGCTTCTGGGCAAAGCCGTGTCCCGCGCCGTGCATGGGTTCATCCAGAATCAGCATCCGCGGGCGGTTGACCAGCGCATTCGCCAGGGCGAGCTGATACTGATCCTCTGGCGAAAGAGCATTGCCCCGCGTCTGACGTCGCGCGTAAAGTTCCGGGAACAGATCGTACACGTCGCTTTTCGCCGCCGGGTCGGGTTTCCCCACCGCCCGCATGGCAATATGCAGATTCTCCTCAATCGTCAGCTGAGAAAAAATACGCCTGTCCTGCGGCACATAGCCTATTCCCGGCCCTGAACGCTGTTCCGGTGGCTGACTAAGCAAATCACGCGGCGGTGCGCCCGCTTCATGCCAGATGATGGTGCCGCTATCGACGGGCACTTTTCCTGTAATGCAGTTCATGAGGGTGGTTTTGCCCATCCCCGGCAGGCCAACAACGCCTGTACACATCCCTTGCGGAAAATCTAAATCCACGTTCCATAGCGTATGTTGGCTTCCGTAAAACTGATTCACTGCACGCAGACTCAACATCTTTCTCTCCTTAAAAATGCGTAGGGATAGGCCTGATGTGAAGCTGCAAAACTCCTGCCAGAAACCTGAAATCGATTAAAAAAACGCCTTTTTTAGGAATAAGCCACAGGAGAGCAGGGTAAAAACGCGTGGCTTGCACATCGGTGGTGCCGGGAATGTTGAGTCGTGGTGCAGGACGGAAAATGGCCGAAACGTGAGCAGGATCGCATCTGTTGGTTATGAATGACTCAACTGTTTATCGTCAAAAAATAGCTATAAAAATTTTTTGTTGCCGCCTCGTGGGAAAATCCGGGAATTTGCTGAGCGGCGGTCTGCACGGGCTGGAAGCAGTTATCCACTATTCCTGTGGATAACCATGTGCATTAGAGTTAGAAAACACGCGATAAGCGAGAGAAGACGCGGCTTTCGCCCAAATTGACGCGAAACGCGGCTTTAGAAAATATCGTTTAAAATTTAATTGCTTAGATAAAAGCAATTACCGTAATGAAAGTGTCACTCGTTGCCATAAAACTATCATTACCTGGCTTGACAAATGTTAAAAAAGAAAAAGTTCTGGGGATAACCCAGCCTGGCTGGTTTTTTATCTCGTCGGAGCCTAAATTTTGTCCGCTAACGCGCTAATGACTCCGCCGCTACGCTAAATATCCTGACACGCCACTGGTTTTTCATCCAGTGTTTTTTACTGGCATTCCTGCCAACAACGAGTAAAATTACTCACCTGCCGCTTATAACGTCATCAGGTCGTCGCCCATGAGTAAACCGTTCAAACTGAATTCTGCTTTCCGCCCATCTGGCGATCAGCCTGAGGCGATCCGTCGTCTTAAAGAGGGGCTGGAGGACGGGCTGGCGCACCAGACGCTGCTGGGGGTAACCGGCTCGGGCAAAACGTTTACTGTCGCCAACGTGATCGCTGACCTGCAGCGCCCCACTATGGTGCTTGCACCTAACAAAACCCTTGCGGCACAGCTTTACGGCGAGATGAAAGAGTTCTTCCCGGAAAACGCGGTGGAGTATTTCGTCTCCTACTACGATTACTACCAGCCGGAAGCCTATGTGCCGAGCTCTGACACCTTCATCGAGAAAGATGCTTCGGTGAACGAGCACATCGAACAGATGCGACTGTCTGCGACCAAGGCGCTGCTTGAGCGTCGCGATGTGGTTGTGGTCGCGTCTGTTTCGGCGATTTACGGCCTGGGCGACCCGGATCTCTATCTGAAGATGATGCTGCACCTGACGCAGGGGATGATCATCGATCAGCGCGCGATTTTGCGCCGTCTGGCCGAGCTGCAGTACACCCGTAATGACCAGGCCTTCCAGCGCGGGACGTTCCGCGTGCGCGGTGAGGTGATCGACATCTTCCCGGCGGAATCGGACGATATGGCGCTGCGCGTCGAGCTGTTTGACGAAGAGGTCGAACGTTTGTCGCTGTTCGACCCGCTGACCGGCCACGTTGAGTCGGTGATCCAGCGTTTTACCATCTACCCTAAAACGCACTACGTAACGCCACGCGAGCGTATCGTGCAGGCGATGGAAGAGATCAAAGAGGAGCTGGCAGAGCGCCGTAAGGTGCTTCTGGCCAACAATAAGCTGCTGGAAGAGCAGCGCCTGAGCCAGCGCACCCAGTTCGATCTGGAGATGATGAACGAGCTGGGCTACTGCTCGGGTATCGAAAACTACTCGCGCTTCCTCTCCGGGCGCGGGCCGGGCGAGCCGCCGCCGACGCTGTTTGACTACCTTCCGGCCGACGGTTTGCTGGTGATCGACGAATCCCACGTCACGATCCCGCAGATCGGCGGGATGTACCGCGGTGACCGCGCGCGTAAAGAGACGCTGGTGGAGTACGGCTTCCGCCTGCCGTCAGCGCTGGATAACCGTCCGATGAAGTTTGAAGAGTTTGAGGCGCTGGCGCCGCAAACTATCTACGTGTCGGCCACGCCGGGCAACTACGAGCTGGAGAAATCCGGCGATGAGGTGATCGACCAGGTGGTCCGTCCGACCGGTCTGCTGGACCCGGTTATCGAGGTGCGCCCGGTGGCGACCCAGGTGGACGATCTGCTCTCTGAGATCCGGGCCCGTTCCGCCATCAACGAGCGCGTGCTGGTGACGACGCTCACCAAGCGCATGGCGGAAGACCTGACCGAGTATCTGGAAGAACACGGTGAGAAGGTGCGCTATCTGCACTCGGACATCGATACCGTGGAGCGTATGGAGATCATCCGCGATCTGCGTCTGGGCGAGTTTGACGTGCTGGTGGGGATCAACCTCCTGCGAGAAGGTCTGGATATGCCGGAAGTCTCGCTGGTGGCGATTCTGGACGCCGATAAAGAGGGCTTCCTGCGCTCTGAGCGCTCCCTGATCCAGACCATTGGCCGCGCCGCGCGTAACGTCAACGGGAAAGCGATTCTGTACGGGGACAAAATCACCCCGTCGATGGCGAAAGCGATTGGCGAAACGGAACGCCGCCGCGAGAAACAGCAGCGCTACAACGAAGAGCACGGCATCACGCCGCAGGGGCTGAACAAGAAGGTGGTGGATATTCTGGCGCTGGGTCAGAACATTGCGAAGACCAAAGCGAAAGGCCGCGGCAAGGCGCGTTCAGTGGTGGAAGAAGATACCGTCGTGCTGACGCCGAAGGCGCTGCAGCAGAAAATCCACGAGCTGGAAGGGCAAATGATGCAGCACGCCCAGAACCTGGAATTCGAAGAGGCGGCGCAGATCCGCGACCAGCTTCATCAGCTGCGGGATCTGTTTATCGCGGCATCGTGAGTAAGCGTTGTTTTCTCCCTCTCCCTGTGGGAGAGGGTCGGGGTGAGGGCATCAGGCCGCACCAAACGAACCTAACCCAACGCCTGAATCGCCTTCTCCAGCGCTTCGCGCAGCAGGTGACGGTCGTGGCGATACTTGATGTCTGAGGCCTCCAGCGGCTCCTGTACCACCAGGCGATCGCCGATGCCGGACACATCAACCTTTGGCCCCACCACCACGCCGTCAATGATCTTCTTCCCGACGTAATGCTCCATCAAATTGAGTTTGTCCGCCAGCGACAGGCTCGCCGCGGCCGGGCTCAGCTCGCGGCCGAGGTTACCGATATAGACCATCGGGGCAGGGGTGCGACGCAGCGCCTGCGCCAGCTCTTTCACCAGCAGGATCGGCATCAGGCTGGTATAAAAGCTGCCGGGGCCGATCAGAATTAAATCCGCTTCGCCAATGGCTTCGACGGCTTCACGCGTCGCCGGCACGTTCGGGTAGGTCATCAGCTCTTTTGGCGGCAGCAGAAGCTGGTCGATATTCACTTCGCCGTACACTTCGTGATCGTCGGCATCAATCGCCATTAAATCCACCGGCTGTTCAGACATCGGGATCAGAAACGCATCCACTTTCAGCAGGTTTCTTATCAAATTGATGGCTTCAAGCGGGCGCACGCTCAGGTGATCCAGCGCTTTAAGCATTAAATTTCCGAGGTTATGCCCGGAAAGTTCACCATTGCCGCCAAAACGGTACTCAAACATCGCCGACGCGACGCTCGGCTCGGTAATTAACTGGTTCAGGCAGTTGCGCATATCTCCCCAGGCAATGCCGCCTTCAGCCCGCCTGATCCGCCCGGTTGAGCCGCCGTTGTCGGTGGTTGTCACTATTCCTGTCAGCCGTGAGCCCAGTGACGACAAAGAGGACATAACGCGGCCCAGGCCGTGGCCTCCGCCAAGAGCGACCACCCGGTCAAGATCCGCAAAAGTGCGACTGCGCATACATATTCCTTTTCACCCGTAATCGCGTAACAGTAACTTAACTACCCCCAAAAGACGATGCCTCACCCAACGCAAAATGACGTATATCAATGCGAAAATGCGGTTTTTAGGTATTCTGTAGTGAAAATGCAGGACTGAGTCGCTATATACATAATTATATAGCGTAAAGCGATGATGGCGAAGTGAGAATTTCCGCGCTACTATCGCCATAACCACGTTTTCTCAACTGAAAACATACACTCTAGCCCTGGCGCCTGTGTCGAATGATATGGCGCCCTGGCCGTGGCGGATTTGCCACCAGGGTACAGAAAGAAATGACTGTGCCTCCCGTATCTGGAAAGGTGTACATGGCTTCACAACTTACTGATGCTTTCGCGCGTAAGTTTTACTACTTGCGTCTGTCGATTACCGACGTGTGCAACTTCCGTTGCACCTACTGCCTGCCTGATGGCTACAAGCCGGGCAGCGTCACCAACAATGGCTTTCTCTCCGTGGACGAAGTGCGCCGCGTCACGCGTGCGTTCTCTGAGCTCGGTACGGAAAAAGTCCGTCTGACCGGGGGCGAACCCTCCCTGCGTCGTGATTTCCCCGACATCATTGCCGCCGTTCGTGAAAACGAACGCATCCGCCAGATTGCGGTGACCACAAACGGTTACCGCATGGCGCGTGACGTGGCCAACTGGCGCGATGCGGGCTTAACCGCTATCAACGTCAGCGTGGACAGCCTTGATGCCCGGCAGTTTCACGCCATTACCGGGCAGGATAAATTCCGCCAGGTCATGGACGGCATCGACGCGGCGTTTACCGCCGGGTTCGAAAAGGTCAAGGTCAACACGGTGCTGATGCGCGACGTTAACCACCATCAGCTCGACACCTTCCTGGCGTGGATCAAACCACGCCGCATTCAACTGCGTTTTATTGAACTGATGGAAACCGGCGAGGGCAGCGAGCTGTTCCGTCGCCATCACATCTCCGGCATGGTGCTGCGCGACGAACTGCTGAAACGCGGCTGGATCCACCAGATCCGCCAGCGTAGCGACGGCCCGGCACAGGTCTTCTGTCACCCGGATTACGAAGGCGAGATTGGGCTTATCATGCCCTATGAGAAAGACTTCTGCGCCAGCTGCAACCGGCTGCGCGTATCGTCGGTGGGCAAGCTCCATCTCTGCCTGTTCGGCGACGGCGGTGTAGATCTGCGCGATCTGCTGGCAGACGATGCTCAGCAGGATGCGCTTGAAGCGCGCATTTCCGGGGCGCTGACGCACAAAAAGCAGACCCATTTCCTGCATCAGGGCAACACCGGCATTACTCAGAACCTGTCCTATATCGGCGGGTAATCAGGCTTTAGAAGGAACCAGAAGATGAGTCAGGTAAGCGCGGAATTTATCCCGACACGCATTGCTATTCTTACCGTTTCCGACCGCCGTGGCGAAGAGGATGATACCTCCGGCCACTGGCTGCGCGAGGCGGCCCACGAAGCCGGACACCATATTGTTGATAAAGCGATCGTCAAAGAGAACCGTTACGCCATTCGCGCGCAGGTTTCGCAGTGGATTGCGAGTGACGACGTCCAGGTGGTGCTGATCACCGGCGGCACCGGCTTTACCGCAGGCGATCAGGCGCCGGAAGCTCTGCTCCCGCTGTTCGACCGCGAAGTGGAAGGCTTCGGCGAAGTGTTCCGCATGCTCTCGTTTGAAGAGATCGGCACCTCCACGCTTCAGTCTCGCGCCGTAGCGGGCGTGGCGAACAGGACGTTGATTTTCGCCATGCCGGGCTCGACCAAAGCCTGCCGCACCGCGTGGGAAAATATTATTGCCCCGCAGCTGGATGCCCGTACCCGTCCGTGTAATTTTCATTCCCATTTAAAGAAATAAGCTATGTCACAACTGACCCACATTAACGCCGCTGGCGAAGCGCATATGGTGGACGTCTCTGCCAAAGCGGAAACGGTGCGCGAGGCGCGCGCGGAGGCGTTCGTCACCATGCTGCCCGAAACGCTGTCGATGATCATCGACGGCAGCCATCACAAGGGTGACGTGTTTGCGACCGCCCGCATTGCCGGTATTCAGGCTGCGAAACGCACCTGGGACTTAATTCCGCTCTGCCATCCGCTGATGCTGAGCAAGGTGGAAGTGAACCTGCAGGCGCAGCCGGAGCACAACCGCGTGCGTATTGAGTCCCTCTGCCGCTTAACCGGGAAAACCGGCGTGGAGATGGAAGCCCTGACGGCGGCCTCCGTCGCCGCGCTGACCATCTACGACATGTGCAAAGCGGTGCAGAAAGATATGGTGATTGGCCCGGTTCGTCTGCTGGCGAAAAGCGGCGGCAAATCCGGTGATTTTAAGGTGGACAGCTATGATTAAGGTGCTCTTTTTCGCCCAGGTGCGCGAGCTGGTCAATACCGACAGCCTGACGCTGGACGCCTCTTTTGAAAACGTCGCCGCCCTGCGCGCGCATCTGGCGGCACAAAGCGACCGCTGGGCGCTGGCGCTGGACGAAGGCAAACTGCTGGCCGCCGTTAACCAGACGCTGGTGGAGTTCACCCATCCGCTGACCGAAGGGGATGAAGTGGCCTTCTTCCCGCCGGTCACAGGGGGATAAGATGGCGGAAACCCGAATTCTGGTCGGTCCCGAGCGCTTTAACGTCGGTACAGAATATGACTGGCTGGCGGAGCGCGATGAAGACGGCGCGGTCGTTACCTTCACCGGTAAAGTGCGTAACCACAATCTCGGCGACAGCGTGAAGGCGCTGACGCTGGAGCATTATCCGGGCATGACGGAGAAATCGCTGGCGGCAATTGTGGATGAAGCGCGAGGCCGCTGGCCGCTTGGGCGGATCACGGTTATCCACCGCATCGGCGAGATGTGGCCCGGCGAAGAGATTGTCTTTGTCGGCGTGACCAGCGCGCACCGCGGTAGCGCCTTTGCGGCAGGGGAGTTCATTATGGATTACCTCAAAACCAAAGCTCCGTTCTGGAAGCGCGAAGCCACGCCGGAAGGCGACCGCTGGGTGGAATCTCGCGACAGCGATAAACAGGCCGCCAGCCGTTGGTAGTCGGTTTACGTGGATGTGTTACTCTTAACGTGTGTGTCTTCTTAACCTTAATCAGGAGTGAATCATGGACCGATTTCCGCGTTCCGATTCAATAGTACAGCAGACCCGTAGCGGCCTGCAGACGTATATGGCACAGGTGTACGGCTGGATGACGGTCGGCCTGCTGCTTACCGCGTTCATCGCGTGGTATGCGGCGAACACGCCTGAGCTGATGATGTTTATCTTCTCCAGCAAAATCACCTTCTTTGGGCTGATTATCGCGCAGCTGGCGCTGGTGTTTGTGCTTTCTGGCCTGGTGCAGAAGCTCAGTGCCGGAATGGCGACCACGCTGTTTATGCTCTATTCGGCGCTGACCGGGCTGACGCTCTCCAGCATTTTCATCGTCTACACCTACTCCTCCATCGCCAGCACGTTTGTGGTGACCGGCGGTATGTTTGGCGCGATGAGCCTCTATGGCTACACCACCAAGCGTGACCTGAGCGGCTTAGGCAACATGCTGTTTATGGGGCTGATCGGGATTGTGCTGGCGTCGCTGGTGAACCTGTGGCTGAAGAGCGACGCGCTGATGTGGGCCGTGACCTACATCGGGGTGGTGGTCTTCGTTGGCTTGACGGCCTACGACACCCAGAAGCTGAAAAACATTGGCGAGCAGATCGACGTGCGCGACAGTTCCAACCTGCGCAAATACTCGATTCTGGGCGCGCTGACGCTCTATCTGGACTTCATCAACCTGTTCCTGATGCTGCTGCGGATTTTTGGCAACCGTCGCTAAAGATTGCCCCTCACCCTAACCCTCTCCCCAAAGGGGAGAGGGGACTTTAACACCCTCTCCCCTTTGGGGAGAGGGCCGGGGTGAGGGGGGATTATTTCGCCATCGCCTTCTCGTTCTTCGCCCTCAGCTTCTTCGCCCGGCTCTCCAGCACCAGATAGCAGACCGTTGCCAGCGCCAGCGGCAGGAAGTAATAGAGCATGCGGTAGGCGAGCAGAGCGGCAATAATCGTCCCCTGTGAAACATGTTCTCCGGCCAGCAGCGCGATAAATACCGCCTCCAGCACCCCAATCCCCGCCGGAATATGCACGATAACCCCGGCGATACTGCTCACCAGCAGCACGCCCAGCACGAAGAAGTAATTCACGTCCTCGCCAATCAACAGCCAGATGATTGCCCCCATCGCCATCCAGTTGGCGCTGGATACCGCCATCTGCAGCACCGCGAACTTCCACGACGGCAGGACCAGTTTCTGCCCTTTAATGGTCATATGGCGACGCTTAGCAAAGGCGCAGGCCCACAGATACACGGCGATAATCAGCAGCAGCACGACGCCGAGAATGCGCAGCGTGGCTTCGTCGATATACCAGTGCGCGGGCAGCTGCACCACGCCAATGGTGAAAATCACCCCGCCGAGCAGAATATAGCCCAGCCAGTTGGTGGTGATGCTTAGTGAGAAAATACGCGTGATGGTCCCACCCGGCAGGCCAAGCCGCGAGTACAGGCGATAGCGCATGCCAATCCCCCCGACCCAGGTGCTCAGCGTCAGGTTAAAGGCGTAGCAGATAAACGACACCAGCATCACCTGACGTTTAGCCAGCTTGTGGCCGCAGTAGGCGCGCCCGAGCAGGTCATAGCAGCCGTACATCAGGTAGCTGACGACAACCAGCCCTGCGGCGCCCAGCAGCACCAGCCGGTTATAGTTGCGGATAGCCTTCCACACCTCCTCCCAGTCCACTTTCTGCGCGTACACCACCAGCAGTACCGCGACCGCAATGAAGAACACCCAGGTGAGGATTTTTTTTGCCAGCCGCCAGCGAGGATGAGATTTTGACATCAGGGTTTGCCTCCATCTTCCGCTTCAATGCGGTCCTGGGTTTCCATTTCGGGTTGTACCGGCGGATCCACCTGCGCCAGCTTCGGCGTATGCGCCGGCAGCCAGCCGACCATCGCCGGGAAGTGGCGCAGGAAGTGGAACACCACCACGCCGATGCCAACGTTCCACCAGCTCCGTTTCGGCACCATGGATTCATCCACCCGCACGCAGTCCTTATGGATAAGCCCCTGAAGGTTATCGCGCAGGGTCTGGTTAAACTGACGGTCATGGATGATCAGGTTCGCTTCCAGGTTAAGCGACAGGCTCAGCGGATCGAGGTTACTGGAGCCGACGGTTGCCCAGTGGTCATCCATGACGGCCACTTTGCCGTGCAGCGGGCGGCGGCGGTATTCATAAATCTGCACGCCGCTTTTCACCAGGTAGCGGTAGAGCAGGCGGGCGCCCACCTTCACAATCGGCATATCCGGCTCGCCCTGCACAATCAGTTTAACGCTCACGCCGCGTCGGGCCGCGTTGCGCATGGCGTGCAGAATACGGTAGCCGGGGAAGAAATAGGCGTTGGCGATAATCACTTCGCGCTTCGCATTGGCCAGCATCTTCAGGTAATGACGTTCAATGTCGTCCCGATGCTCCTCGTTGTCCCGCCAGACAAACAGGGCCTGCGCTTCGCCGGGCTTGCGGTTCTCTTCCGGGCGATGACGGCGTCGCCACCAGCGGCGAGCGGCCTCTTTACCGGGCAAGTTTTCCAGCACGAACAGCTGAATGTCCTGAACCACCGGTCCCTCAATGCGGATCGCGTAGTCCTGCTTGGCCTCCGGGCCGTAATCCGACATATGCTCGGCGGAGTAGTTAATGCCGCCCACGAACGCCACCGTTTCGTCCACCACCACGATTTTGCGATGCATGCGGCGGAACAGGTTGGTTCGCATGCCGAACAGGCGCGGACCGGGATCGTAGTAACGGAACACCACGCCAGCGGCGGTGAGCTCGTTAACAAATTCATCGCTAAGATCCGGCGAGCCATACCCGTCGAGCAGGGCCTCGATTTTTATCCCGCGCCGGGCGGCATGCAGCAGTACGCTGTGCAACTGCCTGCCAACGTCGTCTTCAAACCAGATAAACGTTTCAAGGTAGACTTTCTGCTGTGCGTGGCTAATCGCCTCAAAGACCGCCGGATAAAAGTTATCGCCGTTTTCCAGCAGCGTAATACGGTTACCTTCCTGCCATGTGCATTTCATAAGTGGATCTCCGCGCTCAGCGGGGCATGGTCGGAAAGATGTCGCCAGTTAAGTAACGCCAGCGCCGTCGGGCTGCTGGCATGCGCATTTTTCACGTAGATGCGGTCCAGGCGCAGCAGGGGAAAGCGCACGGGAAACGTCCGTGCGGGACGACCATGTGCCCGGGTGAAAATTTCCTCCAGCCCCGCATTCACCTTCAGAGGGTGGTTGGCACGCTGCCGCCAGTCGTTAAAATCTCCGGCCACCACCACGGGTTCGCCTTCCGGCAGCGCATTGGTCCAGTCAGCCAGCATCTCCAGCTGCGCCTGACGGTGGGCTTCACGCAGTCCGAGGTGAACGCAGCCCACGTGAACGGGAACGTCAAGATCCGGCGGCGTAATGCGGCAGTAAAGCAGCCCGCGCTTTTCGCTCTCCCCGACGGAAACGTCCCGGTTCTCATAATGTTCGATAGGAAAACGCGACAGCACCGCATTACCGTGATGGCCTTCCGGATAGACCGCGTTGCGGCCGTAAGCGTAATCGCTCCACATGGTGTCGGCCAGAAATTCATAGTGCGGCGTATCGGGCCAGTTTTCGAAATGCATGGGGTGTACCTCGTGCGCGCCCATCACCTCCTGCAGGCAGACAATGTCCGCGCTGACGGTGCGTACCGCGTCGCGCAGCTCCGGTAAAATGAAGCGGCGGTTAAATGCTGTGAAGCCCTTATGAATGTTAATCGTCAGCACCTTAAGCGAGAAATGCTGCGTTTTTTTGCTCATAAACACCTTCCTGGGTGACTATCCCGATGAAAATAAAGTGTAGTCGGCGTCACAAAAAGATGCGGCGTTACGGAATTTTCCGTAAAGTGCGGTAGTCTGATTAAGCAGAGAAAAATCCTTCAGGAGAGAAGCCATGAAGTGGCAACAACGTGTTCGTGTCGCAACCGGTTTGAGTTGCTGGCAGATAATGTTGCATTTACTGGTCGTGGCCGTACTGGTGATGGGCTGGATGAGCGGCACGCTGGTGCGTGTTGGCTTAGGGCTATGCGTCCTCTATGGCGTCACCGTGCTGTCGATGCTGTTCTTACAGCGCCACCATGAAGCGCGCTGGCGCGAGGTAGGTGATGTGCTCGAAGAGCTCACCACCACCTGGTACTTTGGTGCCGCGATGATCGTGCTTTGGCTGCTGTCACGCGTGCTGCAAAACAACCTGCTGCTGGCCCTGGCGGGTCTGGCAATTCTCGCAGGGCCAGCGGTAGTGTCGCTGCTCACCAAAGAGAAAAAGCTACGCAATGTTGCGTCTAAACATCGCATAGGCCACTGAGCCCGTCGTGGCCGCTATGACCAGTAGCGGCCACAAACTCCCCCAGACAATGTCCAGACTCGCATCCTTCAGATAGATCTGCTTGGTGATATCCGTAAAGTGTCGAATCGGGTTTATCCACGTTAAATCCTGCAGCCACACCGGCATGTTCTCGACGGGCGAAACGTATCCGGAGAGCAGAATCGCCGGCATCATAAAGACGAATACCCCGATAAACGCCTGCTGCTGCGTGGAGCAGAGCGCCGAAATCAGCAGCCCAAACCCCACCAGCGACAGCCCGTAAATCACCATCGTGAAGTAAAACAGCGCCAGCGATCCGGCAAACGGGATCTGGTAAGCAAATATCCCCACGCCGAGCACGATGGTGGCCTGGAACGTCGCGACGATCAGCGCCGGCACCGCTTTGCCGACGAAAATCTGCCAGGTGGCGAGCGGCGAGACCAGCAGCTGATCCAGCGTGCCCTGCTCGCGTTCGCGGGCAACGGAAAGGGAAGTCACGATCATCACTCCGATGGTGGTGATCATGGCGATCAGCGACGGCACCACAAACCACTTGTAGTCCAGATTCGGGTTGTACCAGTTGCGCACCACCAGCTCGCTGTTGTTGGGCTTCGGTTTGCCCTCCATCAGCTCCTGCTGATAATCCTTCACCACCTGCTGCAGGTAGTTGGCCGCTATCTGGGCGCTGTTGGAGTTGCGCCCGTCGAGGATCAGCTGCATCGGCGCGGTCTGGAAGGTATCCAGGTTGCGGGAGAAATCCGCCGGGAAGCGCACCAGCAGCAGCGCTTTTTGCGTGTCGATGGTGGGCTGGATCTCCTGCGGGCTTTTCAGCAGCAGGATATGGGTAAAAGCCTTCGCCCGGGCAAAGCGCTGCGTCAGCTCGACGGCGTGTTTGCCGTTGTCTTCGTTATAAATGGCAATGGTGGCGTTAGTGACCTCAAGGGTGGCGGCAAACGGGAACAGTAAAACCTGAAGCAGCACCGGCAGCACCAGAATGGCGCGGGTTTGCGGCTCGCGCAGCAGGGACTGCAGCTCTTTGCGGATCAGTGTCCATAAACGGTGAAACATGTGCGCTCCTTAATCCAGTCGCCGCTTGGTTTTCAGCCACGTCAACCCGATAAACATCACCGCCGACGCCATCAAAAACAGGGTGTTGATAATCAGCACCACCGGAATATTCCCCGCCAGGAACAGGCTCTGCAGCGTGCTCACGAAGTAGCGCGCCGGAATGACGTAGGTCACGGCGCGGATCACCGCCGGCATGCTGTCTATCTGGAAGATAAACCCGGAGAGCATAATCGACGGCAGGAAGGCGGCGTTCAGCGCCACCTGCGCGGCGTTAAACTGGTTGCGGGTGATGGTGGAGATGAGCAGCCCCATTCCCAGCGTGCTGAGTAAAAACAGGCTGGTGATAAAGAACAGCACCACCAGCGAGCCGCGGTACGGCACGCCGAGGATAAAGACCGCGACCAGCATGCAGAGCAGCATCGCCAGCATGCCGAGGAAGTAGTAGGGGATGAGCTTGCACAGCAGCAGCTCAACCCGCGTCACCTCGGTGGAGAGCAGCGCCTCCATGGTGCCGCGCTCCCACTCGCGGGCGATGACCAGCGAGGTCAGTATCGCGCCGATCACCGTCATGATGATGGTCACCGCGCCCGGAATAATAAAGTGCTGGCTGATGGCGGCGGGGTTAAACCAGTAGCGCGTCTGCACGTCAATGAGCGATTCAAACGTCTCACCCCGGTCTTCGGCGCGCTGCATCTGCCAGAGCTGCCAGATGCCCTCCGCGTAGCCCTGCACGAAGTTCGCGGTGTTCGGCTCGCTGCCGTCGGTAATCACCTGGATCGGCGCATCGGCACCCGGTCGCGCCATATTGGCGGCGAAATCCACCGGGATGACGATCAGGCCGCGAATTTTCCCGGCCTGCATTTTCTGGATCAGTTCCTGCCGGTTGTCGCTGACGGTGGCGTCAATATAGGGCGAGCCGGTCATGGCGTGGGTGAAGTCCAGCGCCTCTTCGCTCTGCTGCTCCAGCAAAATGCCGACCCGCAGCTTGCTGGAGTCGAGGTTAATGCCGTAGCCAAAGATAAACAGCAGCAGCAGGGGGATCACCACCGCAATCAGCCAGCTGCTGGGGTCGCGCACGATCTGCCGCGTCTCTTTGATACACAGCGCGCGCACCCGGCGCCAGGAAAGGGCACTACTGCGCATGGGTATTCTCCTTATCCCAGTCGTGGATGAGGGTGATAAACGCCTGCTCCATAGTTGGGTCTGGCTGTTCTTCGTCAGCGGCCTGCTCCTTCAGGTCGTCCGGCGTGCCGTGGGCGATCAGCTTGCCGCGATACACCAGCCCGATGCGGTCGCAGTACTCCGCCTCGTCCATAAAGTGGGTGGTCACCATCACCGTCACCCCTTTTTCCACCATGCTGTTGATGTGAAGCCAGAATTCGCGGCGGGTAATGGGGTCAACGCCCGAGGTGGGCTCATCCAGAAACAGAATATCGGGCTCGTGCATCAGCGAGCAGGCCAGCGCCAGCCGCTGCTTAAAGCCGAGTGGCAGCTCGTCGGTGGCGTGTGACGCAATATTCGTTAACCCGAAGGCGTCGCTCATGCGGCGGATTTTTTCATTCTGAGCCCGCCCGCGCAGGCCGTACACGCCGGAGAAAAAGCGCAGATTCTGCTCGACCGTCAGGTTGCCGTACAGCGAGAACTTCTGCGCCATATAGCCGAGATGCTGGCGCGCCTTGCCGGAACTGACTTTCAGATCCATGTCCAGCACCAGCGCCTTGCCGGACGTCGGGACCAGCAGGCCGCACATCATCTTAAAGGTGGTCGATTTTCCCGCGCCGTTCGGCCCGAGCAGGCCAAATATCTCGCCGCGCTTCACGGCAAAATTCACGTTGTCGGTGGCGGCGAAATCCCCGAATTTTTTGGTGAGCGATTTTGCTTCGATCACCGTTTCGCCCGGAGTGCCTTCCACCGTGTGCAGGATCGCGCCAAGGGGCGATTCTGACGTGCCCGCACCGCCCAGCAGGTCGATAAACGCATCTTCAAAGCGCGGGGCGGTCTCGTCCATTTCAATTTCAGGCATGCCTGGCGCACGGCGAATATCGTCGACGGTGGCCTCTTTTTTGAGGATCGCGCGCACCGAGCGGCCCTGAATCATCCCGTCGCTCACCTGCGGCAGCTTCAGCACCCGCTGGAGCAGCCTGCGGTTAGACTCCTGCGGGCTGTGCAGCAGGAAGCTGCGCCCGGCCATGGTTTGCGTCAGCTCGGTCGGTTCACCCTGATAGAGCAGTTCGCCCTCGTTCATCAGCAGCACGTCCCGGCACTGCTCCGCTTCGTCGAGGTAGGAGGTGCTCCAGAGGATCAGCATCCCGTCGCCCGCCAGCTCGTGCACCATCTGCCACAGCTCGCGGCGGGATATCGGGTCCACGCCCACGCCGGGCTCATCCAGCAGCAGCACCTTCGGCTCGCCCACCAGCGTGCAGGCCAGCCCCAGCTTCTGCTTCATCCCGCCGGAAAGCTTGCCCGCCAGCCGCCCGGTAAACGGGCCGAGGGAGGTGAACTCCAGCAGGCGGGCGAAGGTTTTCTGCCGGGCTTCACCGGTGACGCTGCGCAGGTCGGCGTACAGATTGAGGTTTTCCATCACCGTCAGATCTTCGTACAGGCCAAACTTCTGCGGCATATAGCCGAGCATAGCGTGGAGCGCGCCGTCGTCTTTAATCGGGTCCAGGCCAAGCACGCTGGCTGAGCCTTCATCCGGCTTCAGCAGCCCCGCCAGCATCCGCATCAGCGTGGTTTTGCCCGCGCCGTCCGGGCCGACCAGTCCGGTCACGTAGCCTTTCTGAATGGTGCAGTTCAGCGGCGCGACCGCCGGCTTGTCCATGCCCGCGAAGCGTTTGACCAGACCGTTGAGCTGGATAACCGCATCATTCATGACGTTCCCCGTCGTTTAAGGTCACGGTAACAGGCATGCCCTGACGCAGCGCGTCGTCCGCATCGGTGACGATGATGCGCAGGCGGTACACCAGGTCGGTACGCAGATCCGGCGTTTCAACGGTTTTCGGCGTGAATTCGGCGGTAGGGGAGACAAAGCCGACCTTGCCGTGATACGGCTTGTCCGGGCGGCCGTCGGTGTAGAGCAGCAGCTCGCGCCCCGGCTGCATCTGGCCGAGGTTTGGCTCGTCAATGTAGGCGCGCACCCAGACCGGACGGGTCAGGGAGAGCGTTAAGACGGTGCTGCCCGCGCTGAGCATGCTGCCCGGCTCCACCGCGCGGGTCATCAGCGTGCCGTCAGACGGGGCGGTTAAGGTGGTGTCGTGCAGATCCAGTTCCGCCTGAGCCAGCTGCGCCTGCGCCTGCTCAAGGCTGGCTTTCGCCTGGGCAATGTCCTGCTCGCGGTTACCGGAGCGGTACTGGCTTAATTTATCCTGCGCGGATTTCAGCGTTGCCTGCGCCTGGTCCCGGGATGACCGGGCGTTTTCCAGATCGTTGGCGGAAATGGTGCGGCTTTTCCACAGTCCCTGCTGGCGGTTGTAGAAGTTCTGCGCGTAGTCGTAGGCGGCCTTGGCCTGCTTAACGGCGGCAGCGGCCTGGGCAATCTCTTCATCGCGATAGCCCGCCAGCATCAGGTCATACTGCGCCTGCGCGACGGAAACGCCGGCTTTGGCCTGCATCAGCGCGTTCTCAAAGGGGGCTTTATCCAGCATCCCCAGCGTCTGCCCGGCTTTGATGGCATCGCCTTCGTCAACGTTCAGCGAGGCGAGACGCCCGCCAACCCGGAAGCTCATATTCACAGTACGAATATCCACGTTACCGTACAGCGTCAGGCCCCGATCCTGCTGGCTCTGATACCACAGCCAGCCACCGATTCCCGCGGCAAGCAATACAACAACCACCAGAACGATGGCGACAGGTTTTTTCATGACTTCAGGCTCCTTTGCGTTAAGCCTTGCAGGATCAGATCGAGATGACAGGTGATGACCTGGATAATCTGCGCGGCTTTATCCTCATCGAATTGTGTCCAGCCCGTGCGTAACAGGATGGTCTCACGCCCCAGACGGAAGGCGAGAATTTCGCCCAGCAGGGCGTGGGTATGCAAAATGGTGTCGGTATCGCTCGCGTCCCGTCCGGTGTAGGCGGCAATCAGCCGGGTCAGATGGGTGTGCATTGGGGCAATCACCTGATCGTGTACCAGCTGGTAGGCGGCGGTGGGGGAGAGCTGCTCGCGGGAGATAAACTTGCTCAGGTTGAGCGTATCGTCGTGCGTCAGCAGGCGGATCATATTGTGACAGGCATTGAGAATAAGCTGCCTGATAGCGGTACGATCCGGCGTCGGCTGGCTCAGCAGCCCGCTGGCCTCCTCAACGTGCGGGCGAAAGTTGGTGCCGATAAAATCGGCAATCCACTGGGCGCAGGCGAGGTATAAATCCTCTTTTGAGCCAAAATAGTAGGTAATGGCCGCAATGTTTTGCCCGGCCTGGGCGGCGATATCCCGCGTGGTGGCATGCAGGCCATACTCGCCAAACTGCGCCAGCGCGGCGGCGATAAGCTGGCTTTTGGCCTGTTCACCTTTGGTTGTCGTCGGTGTCGTATTCATGGTGGTATTAAAAATTAATCAATCGATTGATTAAAATTATACCTGAATCGCTAATCCGTCGAGGGATACGACAGGGATATTTTATGCGCCACGTCACAAAAGCTGCTACACTCCGCACCTTCGCGACATTGTGGTTTTTGTCCTTCTATTCGTGATATCTCCCTGAAAACTACACCTGTGATGGTCGGGGCGGTTCGGAGTTTTTATGTCTTTTGATTCCCTTGGCCTGAACCCGGAAATTCTGCGCGCGATCGCAGAGCAGGGCTACGTTGAGCCAACCCCTATCCAGCAGCAGGCTATTCCGGCCGTGCTTCAGGGCCGTGACCTGATGGCCAGCGCCCAGACCGGTACCGGTAAAACCGCGGGCTTTACGCTGCCGCTGTTAGAGCTGCTGGTAAAAAACCAGCCGCATGCCAAAGGCCGTCGTCCGGTGCGCGCGCTGATCCTCACCCCAACCCGCGAGCTGGCGGCCCAGATTGGCGAGAACGTGCGTGAGTACAGCCGCTACCTCAACATCCGCTCGCTGGTGGTTTTCGGTGGCGTGAGCATTAACCCGCAGATGATGAAGCTGCGCGGCGGCGTGGACGTGCTGGTGGCAACGCCGGGCCGTCTGCTGGATCTGGAACACCAGAACGCGGTGAAGCTTGATAGCATTGAAATTCTGGTGCTGGACGAAGCCGACCGCATGCTCGACATGGGCTTCATCCACGATATTCGTCGCGTGCTGGCTAAGCTGCCGCCGCGTCGCCAGAACCTGCTCTTCTCCGCGACCTTCTCCGATGAGATCAAGGCGCTGGCGGAAAAGCTGCTGCATAACCCGCTGGAAGTGGAAGTAGCGCGCCGCAACACCGCCTCCGAGCAGGTGACGCAGCACGTTCACTTTGTGGATAAAAAGCGCAAGCGGGAGCTGCTCTCCCAGATGATCGGCCAGGGTAACTGGCAGCAGGTGCTGGTCTTCACCCGCACCAAGCACGGCGCGAACCACCTGGCGGAACAGCTGAATAAAGACGGCATCCGCAGCGCGGCGATCCACGGCAACAAGAGCCAGGGCGCGCGTACCCGCGCGCTGGCGGACTTCAAATCCGGCGACATCCGCGTGCTGGTGGCGACCGACATCGCTGCCCGCGGCCTCGATATTGAAGAGCTGCCGCACGTGGTGAACTACGAGCTGCCGAACGTCCCGGAAGATTACGTTCACCGTATCGGCCGTACCGGCCGTGCGGCGGCGACCGGTGAGGCGCTCTCTCTGGTCTGCGTGGACGAGCACAAGCTGCTGCGCGACATCGAACGTCTGCTGAAGAAAGAGATCCCGCGCATCGAAACCCCGGGCTACGAAGTGGACCCGTCCATCAAAGCCGAGCCGATTCAGAACGGTCGTCAGGGCGGCGGTCGCGGTCAGGGCGGCGGCGGTCGCGGCCAGCAGCCGCGTCGTGCCGAAGGCGGCGCGCCGAAGTCATCGGGCAAACCGCCGCGTCGTAACAGCGACGGCAAGCCGGCCGGTGAAAGCCCGTGGCGCAGCGGGGAAGGGAAACCGGCAGGGGAAGGGCAGCGCCGACGCCGCCCGCGCAAGCCTGCTAACCCGCAGTAATCTGGAAGCCCGGTCGTAAAGCCGGGCTTTTCTTTTTGCCGCAGCGAAGAGAAAGTGCCACAATAGTGGCTGTTTATACAGTATTTCAGGTTTCCCGATGGCTTTAACCGCGGCGCTGAAAGCGCAAATTGGCGCATGGTATAAGGCGCTACAACAGCAGATCCCCGATTTTATCCCCCGAGCGCCGCAGCGGCAGATGATTGCCGACGTAGCAAAAACGCTCGCCGGGGACGACGGGCGACATCTGGCGATTGAAGCCCCGACCGGCGTCGGGAAAACCCTGTCGTACCTCATTCCCGGCATCGCGATAGCGCGGGAGGAGGACAAAACGCTGGTGGTCAGCACCGCCAACGTGGCGCTGCAGGACCAGATCTTCAGCAAAGATTTACCCCTGCTGCGCAAAATCATCCCCGACCTCCGGTTTACCGCCGCCTTTGGACGCGGGCGCTACGTATGCCCGCGTAACCTGGCGGCGCTGGCCAGCAGCGAGCCCTCGCAGCAGGATCTGCTCGCCTTTCTGGATGATGAGCTGACGCCAAACAACAAGGCAGAGCAGGAGCAGTGCGCAAAGCTCAAAGCCGAACTCGACGGCTATAAGTGGGACGGGCTGCGGGATCACACCAGCCTGGCGATTAGCGACGACTTATGGCGCAGGCTCAGCACCGATAAAGCGAGCTGCCTGAACCGCAACTGTCACTACTACCGCGAGTGCCCGTTCTTTGTCGCCCGGCGCGAGATCCAGGAAGCCGAAGTGGTTGTCGCCAACCACGCGCTGGTGATGGCCGCGCTCGAAAGCGAAGCGGTGCTGCCGGAACCCAAAAACCTGCTGCTGGTGCTCGACGAAGGCCACCATCTGCCGGACGTGGCGCGGGACGCGCTGGAGATGAGCGCTGAAATTACGGCGCCGTGGTTCCGCCTGCAGCTCGATCTCTTCTGCAAGCTGGTGGCGACCTGCATGGAGCAGTTCCGCCCGAAAACCACGCCGCCTCTAGCGGTCCCTGAGCGGCTGAGCGAGCACTGCGAAGAGGTCTATAGCCTTATTTCGTCCCTGAACAACATCCTGAACCTCTATCTTCCCGCCGCCCAGGAAGCGGAACACCGCTTTGCGATGGGGGAGCTACCGGAAGAGGTGATGGAGATTTGCCAGCAGCTGGCAAAGCATCTGGAAAAGCTGCGCGGACTGGCGGAGATGTTCCTGAACGACCTCAGCGAGAAAACCGGCTCGCACGACGTGGTGCGTCTGCACCGCATCCTGCTGCAGATGAACCGCGCGCTGGGGATGTTCGAAGCGCAGAGCAAGCTCTGGCGGCTGGCCTCGATGGCGCAGGCCTCGGGCGCGCCGGTCACCAAATGGGCCACCCGCGAAGTGCGGGACGGGCAGGTGCACCTCTTTTTCCACTGCGTGGGCATCCGCGTGGCCGATCAGCTCGAAAAGCTCATCTGGCGCAGCGTGCCGCACGTGGTGGTCACCTCCGCGACCCTGCGCTCCCTGAACAGCTTCTCCAGGCTACAGGAGATGAGCGGCCTGAAGGAGAAAGCGGGCGACCGTTTTGTGGCGCTGGACTCGCCGTTTAACCACTGCGAGCAGGGCAAGCTGGTCATTCCGCGCATGAAATTCGAGCCGCTTATCGACAACGAAGAGCAGCACATTGCCGAGATGGCGGCCTACTTCCGCGAGCAGGTCGAGAGCAAAAAATACCCCGGCATGCTGGTGCTGTTTGCCAGCGGGCGCGCGATGCAGCGTTTCCTCGAACACGTTACCGATCTGCGTTTACTCCTGCTGGTGCAGGGCGACCAGCCACGTTACCGGCTGGTGGAAACCCACCGCAAGCGCATCGACAGCGGCGAGCGCAGCGTGCTGGTGGGACTACAGTCTTTTGCCGAAGGTCTGGATCTGAAGGGTGACTACCTGACGCAGGTGCATATCCATAAAATCGCCTTCCCGCCCATCGACAGCCCGGTGGTGATCACCGAAGGCGAGTGGCTGAAAAGCCTCAATCGCTATCCGTTTGAGGTGCAGAGCCTGCCTGCGGCGTCGTTTAACCTGATTCAGCAGGTGGGGCGTCTTATTCGTAGCCACGGCTGCTGGGGCGAGGTGGTGATTTACGACAAGCGTCTGCTCACCAAAAACTACGGTCAGCGTTTGCTGAACGCGCTGCCTGTTTTCCCGATTGAACAGCCGGAGGTGCCGGAGGTAAAAAAACGCCCGGCAAAACTGACCGCCGGGCGTGGAAAAAGCATCCGTGCTAAGAGGCGCGTTCCTACTGGTAAGTGAAGGTCACCTGAATCACGCTGCTGAACGTGCCGGCGGTGACGGGCATGGCGGTAGCGTAATAGCGTGCAGACAACGGAAACGTGGCCGTGTGGTCACTCGGGTTAATGGCGACGTTAAAGGCCGCCTGCGGGGCAATCAGTATTTTGTCCTGACGGTCTGCCAGCTCCAGCGCCAGCCCTTTTGCGCTGCCGATATTGGCGAACTTAGTCGGGTGCGCGCTGTCGGGCTGGCCGTAGAAAAAGGCCGTGGCGAGAGCAAGCGTGGCCGGGCAGTGCGACACAGAAAGGGAAAAGTCTTTCCACTCGCCGGTATCGCCCACGTCTTTAAAGCTGCCCGACACCGCCTGGCCCAGATCCACCGTCAGGTTTCGGCTGGCGCTGTCGATGACGCAGGTGTTGGCGTAAATATTCCCCGTCATCTGGATCTGAATGTCGTCAGCGTGAGCCTGGGCAATCAGCCCCAGCGCCAGAATCGCAATGGTCTTTTTCATGTTGGTCACTTATAGGCGAGAGTGATGGTAGCAACGGTGTTTGCAGGACCGGGTGTGACCACATCGCTGACCTGCTCGTACCGCACCTCAAACGGTATGGTCAACGTTTCGTTGGCGATGGCTTCGCTTCGGGTATTGACGTAGGTATCGAAGGTAGCAATGTTGTTGTCGAACAGCATCCTGACGCCGACTCCCGTTGCGGCTCCGGGCTGCTGCGTGAGTTTCAGCACTCCTTCAAACGCCGTTTCATAGCCGTTTGAGCTGGTGATCTTTACTTCGGGCTGCACGGTGCTGTCGCAGTGCACCGTGACGTCAAAATTCTGCGCTGGAGAGGAGAGCATCCCCACGCTGACAAAGTCGCTGACCGGGAAATCTCCAAGGTTAACCGTCAGGTTTTTTGGCAGGACGGAGCAGGTGACCTCTTTAAGGATGACGTTGCCCGCATAGGCGATGTCGTTAGGGTTGCCGATCCCTTCGTGGTGATACACCCCGATACCAAAACGAGTCTGGCTCTGATCGAGCGTGCCAGACGCTACCGTATCGCTGGTTTTGACCAGCTCCAGCGTAACGTCAAAATTAAAGCTCTGTTTGCCATCGCTGGAAACATACCCCACCGGCGTTCCCGTTGAGATGCAGTTAACGCCGCCTGCTCCGCTGATGCGCTGCCCCCGATCGTTCATCAATGCCACCCCAACGCCGGGAACACCAGAGTCGTAGACACCTTTTAGTCCTGGGATCTCTGCTCCCGTACCGTAGTAGCAGGATACGATCTCCAGGCCGCTATCTGCGGCCTGATCGCAGTTACCGGCGACATGGGCAACCTGTTCTGTTCCAGGAATGGTCTCACCTACCGCCAGCGTTGTCGGAACGGAGATTGACGCCACGTTAATCATCTTCGGCAGGTCCGGCGTTGTACAGGTCGCCTTCGCATGCGGCATAAATAACGCGGCGGTTCCCAGAACCAGTAAGTAAAAGCACTGTTTAATCATTTGCATAATCGTTAGCCTGAACGGTAGATCAATGACACTGCGCGGCAGCGTTAATGATGCTGGTTTTCTCTTTCTCATCCGTTAGCGCATAGTCAGCGACGCAGTGCTCGCTCGCCTCCTGTCCCCAGGAAACGTTGAGATGCCCTTGCTGTGGCAGACCCGACAGGTAGGTCTGGCCGTCGTTCCCGACAATAAATTCGCTGTCTTTATCCTCGGTGGTGACCGTTGCGCCGAAGGGCAGCGGTTTACCATTTTGTGTCAGCGTCATCAGCACGCGGTTACCTACGCGGGTATTAAAGCTGGCGCGCACCACGGCCCCGCGGGTTGGGGTGACGATCTGCGCCGCGTGGGTGACGTCGGCGTCGTCCGGCAGCGTTTCGGTATCCAGCGCAATGGTGTTGTGGCGATACGCGGTAACAAACGGCACGACGGTGTAGCCGCGGAAGTCGGTCTCAACGCCCGTCTGGTTCGCGATGTGCGTCCCGTGGGTTCCCGGCGCTTTTACCAGCGCGATGGTCTCACCGAGCGGCTGGCTCAGGGTTATCCCGTTAGCATGGGCAACCACGCCGCCCTGCAAACCGACGTTCACGGTCTGCTGATATTTGTCCTGACTGACCCCTGCGCTCACTTCGCCATAGGTCGCTTTGTAGTCGGCGTTGATGCTGGTGGAGTTACCGCTGCCGGTGCTGCTCAGCCCTTCCTGGATGTTCCAGTTCAAGTTGTCTTCTTTCAGCGCCGTGCCGTTCAGGCCGATATTCTGCGTCGTGCCGTCTTTGGTGTTGTTCAGGTTGTACGTGGCCCAGGTGTTATGCATCCAGTGGTCCAGCGGCACCGAGACGCTCAGCGAGAACTGGTTGTCGTTCGTGACCTCATTACCGTCTTCATCGCTGTCGCTGGTGTTTTTGTTCATGCTGTAGCTGAGGCTGTAGCTCACGCCGTGCCAGCTGTTGTTGTAGCTGACGCTCAAGGAGGTCATGTTCTGGCTCTGGCTCCAGTACGTCTCTTTCACCATGCTCAGGGTGACGGACCCCCAGCCTTCCGGCAGCGTCTGGTCGATGGTGGCTTCGGTTCGGGCGCGGCGCTGCTGAGGTGCAGACCAGTCGTCAGAGTGGGTATAGGACTCCATGGTGTCTTCGAGGGTGTAAAACCCCTTGCTGTTATAGCGGTAGCCCGCCAGCGTGAAGTTGGTGCCAGAGCGGGCGATATCTTTGCTGTAACGCACGCGCCACGACTGGCCTTTGCTGGCCTGCTGTTTTTTCAACAGGGCTTTGGCGCGGGTGACGTCGATCGAGAACGCCCCTAAATCGCCCATGTTTTTCCCGATACCTGCCGCCTGAGACTGATAATGGCTGCTCTGCTGCACGCCACCGTAGGCGGTAAAACCGTAGGGTAAACCGTAGATGGCGCTGCCCTGGGCAAACGGGGTCTTTTCCACGTCTTTGTCATAAGAACGATAGCGCCCGGCGGTCACGCTGTAGCGCAGGTTTTTTTCACGCTGCAATACCGGCACGGAGGCAAACGGCACCACGAAATGGCTTTCGCTGCCGTCGGTCTCTTTCACGGTGACCTGAAGATCGCCGCTGCTGCCGGTGGGGTAGAGATCGTTAATTTCGAACGCGCCCGGTGCGACCGTGTTCTGATAAATGATGTACCCGTTCTGGCGTACCACCACCAGCGCGTTACTGTGGGCGGTGCCGCGAATAATGGGAGCGTAGCCTTTTTCACTGTCCGGCAGCATGTCGTTATCGGATTTCAGCTCCACCCCGGTGTAGGGGACGCTGTCAAAAACGTCGGAAGGGGAGGAGCTCTGGCCGACGGTGAGGTCGCTTTTCATCGCCACAATGTCGCGCTGCGCGTAGGTATAAACGGAGGTGAATTTCTGGTCCTCCTCCTTACCCGTGGTGCTGCGATTCCAGGTGGAATAGTTGCGAACGCGCCACGCGCCAATGTTCAAACCTGGACGCAGGTTAACGTACTGGCTGCTGGTGTCCTGTTCACCCTGCTGGCGCGCATGGCTTTGGCTGGCGTTTGCGCTGTAGTTAAGCAGGCCCGCGTTGATCCCTTCGTCAAATTCTTTTGGGTCAATGTAACCGCGAGGCACCTGACCGAGCGCCGACTGGGGAATGCTCAGCAGCAGCTGCTGGTTGCGAACGCGGAAAGTCGCGGATGCGGCAGGGATGGCGTGTAAATCGGCGCACTGGCCTTTGGCCATCAGCTGCGTATATTTTTTGGTTTTGATGCCGAGGCTTTTTAAATCGTCCAGGGTAAAGCAAGGTTGCAGCGTGCTGTTGCCCTGAGCGTCTTTTTGCAGAGTAAAGGTGACATCGCGGGTATCAATTTTATTGTTATTGATAAATATCGCGACCTGATATTTACCCGGCGCCTGGCCTGGGCCTTTTTCATAGACGGACAAATCGGTTTTCCCCTGCTGGGGATTATCAATATCCAGCAGGGCCGGGTTAAAATAATCATCAGCCATAACCTGCTGCGCAAAGATCGCCATTGCCAGGCCACAAAGAATGACCAGCAATGACGAAAATCGGCAGGTGAACGGCTTTTTATCGCTGTACATGATTATTTTATTACCGGGGAAGTATTAATGAACGGATTTCGACCAGGTATGGCTGATGCTGCCGTAATCAGTAATAATGGAATACGTGACGCTTGAGCCCCCGACATTGCCAGGTAGAGCAAAATGCGTTTCCGTTTTCGGCACGGCCCAGGTGGCTTTAGTGATTTTATGACCATTCAGCGTAACGGTCTGGAAATTCATATAGAACGGCGTAGGGTTATTCACCACCAGCTCATTACCTTCGCGGCGCCATTCAAGTTTATCGGCCACATCTTCTGGTCTGCCTTTTACCGCAGACGGGCGATACAGTAATTTGATTCGAGTATTAATGGCGATTTGCAGCGTATTTATCCCCTCAACGTGTTTTGAGGAAGGGATGGCTTTAATATTCAACCAGTACAGGGATTCCCTGTCTTCCGGTAAATTTCCGCCCGTACGCACCACGCGCAGAACGTTATCTTCTTTTGCATCCAGACGGAAAAGCGGCGGGGTGATCAGGAACGGGGCTTTGGCCGGGTTTTTACCGCCGGAATCAACCCAGGACTGCACCAGATAATCCGTCGCATCTGGATTTGAAAGACCAAGAGAGGATTCCTTTTTATCTCCCTGATAGACCAGACGGGTGCCATTAATAATGACGCCCGCATGTGCAGTGGCGGCTACCAGTAAAAGAGTGCTCAGTAAATAACCGTGGCGCATAAAGATTTCTCAATAAATAGATGAGATATTAATGCCCGCAAAAGCATTAATATCTCAGGATTGATAAGATCAGTTATAAATAACGGTGAAGGTCGATACAGAGTTAGCAGGGCCTGCGGTAATCGCAGCGCCGGTTTGGATATAACGAGCGCCGAACTCAAGATCGTTAACCGCCGTGCCGGAGGCTAATGGATATTGCTGAGACGGCGTATACAGGGTGACTGGCTGCTCTGACGCGTCAACCAGCTGAATAGCGACACCCGTAGCCGCATCGGTATCCGGCGTTAAGGCCAGCGTGGCGTTGTTATTCGCATCCGGCGTACCGCCGAAGTTAATCGCAGCGGAAGTGACCGTTTCCGGGCAATTCGTTAACTGAATATCAAACTTCGTTAATGTGCTGGTAGAGCCTGCGCCGGTAAATACCGTTTTAGACACTTTACCCAGCTGAACATTTAATGGGTTACTTAACCCATTCACGACCTGACAAGCAGAATCGATAATTTCACCGGTGAAATTGATCTGACCTTCACCGTTTGTTGTCGCAAATGCGGATGCAGAACATCCTATCATTGCGGCGATGATTAAACCTAAAGCAACCTTGTTCATAACAAATCCTGGTATGTTTCTGGTGATAGCGTTGCCTGGACGTTTTCACCGTTGACCCTTAATGACTTTCCGCTGGTTATTTAATCAAATATTGATGCGTTAAGAATCTTCTGTAGAAATCACAAATAATTGAAATAATGCTTGAGTTTCATTTTTCGCCATAAAAACAGAGCGTTGATTGTGTCGAAAAAAACTAACGTCCAGACGTTCAACGGGGCTATATTGTTAACAAGATGATATTTTCAGGAGAGATGTCGTGGATTATCGCAAGATTATCAAAGAGGTAGGCCGGGGCAAAAACCACGCCCGCGATCTGGACCATGAGACCGCTCGCGCCCTGTATACCCGTATGCTCAATGGCGAGGTACCGGACCTGGAGATGGGCGGAATCCTGATTGCGCTGCGCATCAAAGGTGAAGGCGAAGCGGAGATGCGCGGTTTCTACGAGGCGATGCAGGCGCAAACGCTGCGCTTAACGCCGCCGGTGGCAAAACCGATGCCGATCGTAATCCCGAGCTATAACGGCGCGCGCAAGCAGGCAAACCTGACCCCGCTGCTGGCGATCTTATTACATAAGCTGGGGTTCCCGGTGGTGGTACACGGGGTCAGCGAAGATCCCACGCGCGTGCTGACAGAAACCATCTTTGAACTGCTGGGCATTGAACCGACTCTTCATGCCGGCCAGGCGCAGGCAAAGCTGGAGGGGAACCAGCCGGTCTATATTCCCGTGCGCGCGCTCTGCCCGCCGCTGGAAAAGCAGCTGGACATGCGCTGGCGCATGGGCGTGCGCAACAGCGCGCATACTCTGGCGAAGCTGGCGACGCCGTTTGCTGAAGACGCCGCACTGCGACTTTCCAGCGTCTCACACCCGGAATACGTGGGGCGTGTTGGGAAATTTTTTGAGGAGATTGGCGGCAGGGCGCTGCTGATGCACGGTACGGAAGGTGAAGTTTATGCCAATCCACAGCGCTGCCCTCAGCTGATGCTGATCGATCCTGCCGGTACGCGCGTTGTGCTCGAGCGTGGGGAAGACAACAGCGATGTTCTCCTGCCGGAGTCGAAAGATCCGCAGGTTACCGCGCACTGGATTACGCAGTGCCTGGCCGGGAATGTGCCGGTTCCACAGTCCATCAAGCTGCAAATGGCCTGCTGCTTGCTGGCGACAGGGGAGGTTGAGACGGTGGAAGCGGGGTTACAGCGCGTGGCGCAGTCGTTTTAGGCAAAAAAAAGCCCGTCCAGTGGCGGACGGGCAAACAAGGGTAACAACAGGGTCAATGAGGGTTGGAGCAGCTCACCAGAGGGTTTGGCGAGGGTACAGCATTCATTCAGGCAATTATTTATAGATAACCGCAGTACCGCTCAGTTTGTTATTGGTGTTAGCGGAGGTGATGGTGTATCCGCTTGCACCGGCAGCCGCCGCTTTCTCAGCCAGCTTAGCTTCCAGACCGTCCAGCGTGGTTGCGCCTTCTGCACTCACCACACCGATTTTATTCATGCTCTGGGCCTGAGTTGATGAAACAGGCTCTGCGGCGAATGCGCCAAAAGACAGAGCGGACAGGGCAACAGCAGCTACAGCATATTTGATGGTTTTCATAATTAATCTCTCGCAGGTGTTTTCTGTTAAGGGGACGATGTTCCGTCGATGTGATAAGTATCACGTTTTTTTCGGGGGGATAAAATCGAAGAGAATTGACGTGGTCAATCAAAAAAATTGAATGACAAATAACTTATTGATTATTAATTAAATCAAAGTTGCGCTTTACACTTCTTGTTGCTGCGCTTTACAGAAGATAGATGAAGGGCACATTTTGCTACGCGGTTCGCTAAAATTCGTGAGCGTAAAGGTAAGCGCCCACGCGGTTAACTTAGGTAAAGGAAAGTCAACGTAGCTGGCTGTCTTTCGATCCTCTGCGATTATAACCTGAATGTGAAGCATTTTTTGAATCTTTATCCTGCTGGCAGCTGATGCATAACCTTACGCCGGGAATGGCTTTACGCCGCGCCTCAGGGATCAGCTCTCCGCACTCTTCGCACTCCTTCAAACTTTCGCCGCGCGGAATCTCCCCGCGAGCGCGCGCAACCGCATCTTCAATAGTACTGTTGATCTGTTCGTTAACGGCGTCATCATTCGCCCAGCCGGAAGCCATAGCATCCTCCTGCAATCGGTATATACCCTGCTTTTAATATGGGGTTAAAAAATGAACAATCAAGATAAAGGGGAAAACGAACTGCATCCGGCAGGCAGATGCAGTCTTATAAAGAGGGAAATTATTTATAGATGGTTGCCGTGCCGTACATATGGTTATCTCCGCCTGCGGAGTTCACCACAAAGCCTTTCGCACCTTCCTGGCGGGCTTTCTCGGCCAGTTTGTTTTGCAGATCGTCCAGGTTACTTGCGCGGCTAACCGAGACGGTGCCCGCCGGACGCAGCTGGCTGGTATCGGTACTTTCATTCAGTGACTGAACGGCCATTGCAGAAAATGAAGCGGTCGCCAGGGCGCCGGCGATAACAGCAAGGGTCAGGTACTTTTTCATAATCACATCCTCATGAGGAAACAACAGGTGATTCCCTTTAAGTTTAGAAGCCTGACGAGTGTGACTTAGCGCAAATATTTGATGATGATCTGCTTATTTTTTGAACGATAAAAACTGACAATTCGCTGACAGATCATAGACGTAGAGGTGTTTGATTTACGGCGTTTTTTTAAGCGCCGCAGAGAAAGATTTACCGCTGGGCCAGCACAGGGTATCTTACGCCGCTGTTTAAAGGAGAATGCCATGACTTCCCAAAAGCCGGGATTGCACCCGCGAAACCGCCACCGTAGCCGCTACGACATGAGCGCCCTGTGCCAGAGCTGCCCTGCGCTGCAGGACTACATTGTCCAGACCCCAGCGGGTGAGCCGACCGTCAACTTTGCCGATCCGCAGGCGGTGAAAACGCTGAACAAAGCGCTGCTGGCGCATTTTTACGGCGTGGCGCACTGGGATATCCCGGAAGGCTTTCTCTGTCCTCCCGTTCCGGGCCGGGCTGATTACGTCCATCACCTTGCCGATCTTCTCGCCGAAGATCGTGACGGCGCGATCCCACCGCAGGCTTCCGTCCTGGATATTGGTACCGGGGCAAACCTGATTTACCCGCTGATTGGCGTGCATGAGTATCGCTGGCGCTTTACCGGGAGCGAAATCGGCGCCGAGGCCTTTGCCAGCGCGCAGGCGATCGTCAGCGCTAACCCCGGCCTGAGCCGCGCCATTCGTCTGCGTCGTCAGAAAGATGCGGCGTCGATCTTCAACGGCATTATTCATAAAAACGAAAGCTATGACGCCACGATGTGCAACCCGCCGTTCCATGATTCGGCGGCAGCGGCCCGCGCGGGCAGCGAGCGTAAACGCCGCAACCTCGGTCAGGCGGAAGACGCCGCGCTGAACTTTGGCGGGCAGCAGCAGGAGCTGTGGTGCGAGGGCGGTGAAGTTGCCTTTATCCTGCGCATGATTGCGGAAAGCAAACAGTTTGGCCGTCAGGTGAAGTGGTTCACGACGCTGGTTTCCCGCGGGGATAACCTGCCGCCGCTCTACCGCGCCCTGAGCGAAGCGGGCGCCGTAAAAGTCGTGAAAAAAGAGATGGCGCAGGGCCAGAAGCAGAGCCGCTTTATCGCCTGGTCGTTTATGGACGATAACAAACGTCGCAAATAGTACCCCCTCGTAGGCCGGGTCAGGCGAAGCCGCCACCCGGCTCGGTTACAGCGTCGGTTCCTGCGGAGGGAGCGGCGAGGCGGGCGGCGACAACACCTGATACGTCTGCACCGGCGTTCGCACGTTCGCCAGATCGAAGTGCTTTTTCACCATGCTGTCGAGGGCAAAGCGTACCGTCCACTGCTTCAGCGGCTGCGTGGTGAACGACACGCGCAGGGTGAACGCCGTGTTGGTCAGCCCAACGATGCCGGCAAACGACGGTTCGCCAATCACCAGCCCGCGAATATCCTCCATCTCCATCAGTTCGCTGACCGCATCCCTCAGCGCCTGCTTCGCTTTATCCGCATCCTCATGACGATCCACATCGTAGTTCGCCACAACGGAGCCAATGCCGCGCACAAAGTTGGCGAAGGTGGTGATCGATGACCACGGAATGATGTGGTACGCCCCGGTATCCTGACGCACGCCCACCGAGCGAATCGACATCCTCTCCACGGTGCCGGTCAGCGGCCCGATGGTCACCAGATCGCCCGTATTCATTCCGTTCTCAAACTGGATAAAGATGCCGGTAATAATATCCTTCACCAGCGTTTGCGAACCGAAGGAGATCGCCAGCCCCAGCGCGCCGGCACCCGCCAGCAGCGGGGCGATATTCACGCCGATTTCCGACAGCACGATCATGATGGTGATGGTGCTGATGATCACCGCCAGCGCATTACGGAACAGGGTCAACAGCGTGCGCGCGCGGGCGCTGGGGAGCGGTCTGCCGTGAATATCCGATACCAGGCGGTTCTCGATAAGGCTCGCCAGCAGCGTCCAGCCAACGGTGGAGAAGAACAGAATCAGCGCGATACGAATTAAAATATCGACGGTCTTCTCGCCGGCGCCGTTATGCAGCCAGTTCCAGAAATCAAACAGGCTCCACGCGTTCAGCAGCAGCATGATCGCCACGCAGACGGTCAGAATGCGCGCCACCTTGAGCGACACCGACATCCAGCCGTTCACCCGTTTTTGCAGTTCCGGGTAATTACGCTGCACCTGCGGCGACAGGGTGATGGTTTTCGAGATCCAGCGGGACAACAGCCCGGACACAAATGCCGCGATGCCGATAATCGCCAGGCTTTTAAACGTCGCCCCCATCATAAATTTCAGGCTGTTTCCCGGGTCGAACAGCGAGAAGAAGCACAGCACAATAAAGTACGCGCTTGCCAGCCAGTGCCACACCAGCGCGAAGGCGCGGATAAACAGGCTGAAAAAAGAGAGGGAACGGTCGGCCAGATGCAGCAGACTCTCGGTGATCGCCCTTTTATTGTGAAAGATAAGGTACAGAGACCAGACGGTTATACAGAGCATAATCAGCACGTTCGCCAGCGCGCCAAACTGCACGTTAACCTGGTTGGAGATAATCGGCACGGCAACCAGCAGGCCGTAGCCTATCAGGCCGCTGAGGACGCTTAGCCGCACGGCCCAGTATTTCGCGCTGTCGTCGTTGATATTGAAAGGGCGAAGCTCAGGCACGCGCGGGCAAAAGATGACGCGCAGCACCGCTTTAAAAAATTCGATGAGCGCAAACGCGTTCAGGAAGAGCGCCTGCTGGAAGGCAATGGTTTTGTTGCCCGTATTGAGGCGGTCCGCCAGCACCTGACCGACAAACAGCGTTAACGCCAGCAGCAGTAAATCGATGATAAACGCCCCGGCAACCATAGCGGGGAGGTGCAGCCAGCTGTTTTTATGCTGGTTCTTTTTTCGCCCCCAGTGGCCCATCCTGCGGTACAGCGGCCAGGCGCACAGGCGCACCAGCCAGTAAAAAATAAACACGGCCGCGGCCAGCATCAAAAACTGGGTGGCGGCGGCGGTAAAGGTATGCGGGTTAAACGCCTTGTGCTGGGATCCCATCAGGTTGCGGTAAAGCTGGGCAAAGCGTGAGGAGAGCGCTTCCCCATAGTGGCGGCTCACGTCGGTGATGTTTTCCAGCACCGTTTTTTGTTCTTCCACTGGCGGCGGGGTGAGGGTCGGAACGGTTTCCTGCGGCGGCGTGGCGGCGGCTTTGCGCAATTGCTCGATGAGCTCTTTTCTGGAGGCGTCGTTTTCAAGGACGTCGGCAAGCGCGCTGTAAGCCGCCTTTTTTTGTTCAGCATCCGGTTCCGGAGGCGGCGTGCTTTGCTGGGTAGCGGTCGTTCCGGTGGTGACACCGGGGATCGCCACGGCGAGCGATGGCGCACTAAACAGGCTTATCAACAGCAGCAGGATCCACGGCACGGCGTCCTCCGACAAAAAATATCGTGCAAAATGATAAGTATAGAGGGCAAGGGGCGCAGGAGAGTTTTTGGGAACAATCTGGCGTAAAAAAGCCGGGCAAGCCCGGCTCGGTATGAAGCGAGGGATCAGGAGACGTGCTGCAGGAACTCCTGCAAACGCTGGCTCGGCGGATTCGCGATCAGCGCCTGCGGATTGCCGTCTTCGGCGATGCGGCCTTTATCAATAAAGATCAGGCGGGAGGCCACCTTCTCAGCAAAGCCAATTTCGTGGGTCACGATCACCATCGTCATCCCTTCTTCCGCCAGATCCTGCATGACTTTCAGCACCTCGTGGCGCAGCTCCGGGTCGAGTGCGGACGTCGGCTCATCAAACAGCATCATCTTCGGCTTCACCGCCAGCGCGCGCGCAATCGCCACGCGCTGCTGCTGGCCGCCGGAGAGCTCGGAAGGATAGTGGTGCGCACGCTCCGCCAGACCAACCTTCGCCAGCAGGTCTTTTGCCAGCGCTTCCGCCGCCGCTTTGTTGGCACCGCGCACGCGCAGTGGGCCAAACATCACGTTTTCCAGCGCCGTCAGGTGCGGGAACAGGTAGAACTGCTGGAACACCATGCCCGCTTCCTGGCGAATCAGACGCTCGTCCACCTTCGGGTCGTTCACCTTCAGGCCGTCGACGATCAGATCGCCGCTGGTGATCTCTTCCAGCTTGTTGATGCAGCGCAGCAGGGTCGATTTACCGGAACCGGACGGCCCGATAATCACCACCACTTCACCCTGCCTGATGTTCAGATCGATATTGTGCAGCACCTGGGTTGGGCCAAAGTGCTTGGAAACGTTTTTAAATTCAATCACAGGATTTTCATCCTTCTTTCAAGACGGCGCAGAACGAAGCTCAGTACCAGCGTAATGATCAGGTAGACAACGGCGACCGCACTCCAGATTTCCAGCGCGCGGAAGTTGCCCGCAATAATTTCCTGGCCCTGACGGGTCAGTTCGGCCACGCCGATAACGATGAACAGCGACGTATCTTTAATGCTGATGATCCACTGGTTACCCAGCGGCGGCAGCATGCGGCGCAGCGCCAGCGGGAGAATAACGTGGCGGATCGTTTCGCGACGAGACAGACCTAACGCCAGACCGGCTTCGCTGAAACCTTTATGAATCGACAGCACCGCACCGCGGGTAATTTCCGCGATATAGGCGCCCGAGTTGATCATAATGGTCACGACGGCCGCGCTGAACGGATCGATGCGCAGGTCGGTAAAGGCCATTGGCAGGGCGAAGTAGATGAACATGACCTGCACGACAATCGGGGTGCCGCGGATCACTTCGATGAAAACCAGTGCGATGTGGTTTGCAATCCAGCCGCCGTAGGTGCGGGCGAAACCGGCGACAAGACCGATAATCAACCCGCCAACCAGACCGAGGACCGAAATCCACAGGGTCATTTTAGCGCCTTCAAGCAAGAGTGGAATGGCAGGCCAGATGGCGCTCCAGTCAAACTGCATGATAATTTCCTGTTACTGTTACCGTGTTTCAAAAATAGCAGGGGCGAAAGGTCGCCCCCGAGTGAACGTCATTTTTACGTCTTATTATTTAGGCTCAGTACCGAACCATTTTTTATAGATTTCGTTGTAGGTGCCGTTCTCTTTCAGGGTTTTCAGCGCGCCGTTAACCTTCGTGCGCAGATCGTCGCTGCCTTTCGGGAACGCGATACCGTACTGCTGCGCTTCCAGAGAGTCGCCCACGGCTTTGAACTTGCCGTTACCAGCCGTTTTGATGAAGTACAGGATGTTCGGGGTGTCGTGCAGAACGGCGTCAGCACGGTTGGTGCCGAGCTCCATGTACGCGTTGTCGATGTTCGGGAACTGGCGCAGGTCTTTGGTTTTGATGTTCGCTTTCGCGTAATCCACGGAACCGGTGCCGCTCTTCACTGCCACCACTTTACCGTCGAGGTCTTTCACGCTTTTAACATCGTTATTGTCCGCTTTCACCATCACCAGCAGGCCGCTTTTGTAGTAGCCGTCGGAGAAGTCGATCGCTTTTTTACGTTCTTCGGTAATGGTGATGCCCGCCAGCGCCAGATCGACGTTTTTGGTTTGCAGCGCCGGGATGATGCCGCTGAAGTCCATCGGCTTCAGGGTGTAGTCCAGTTTGAGTTCTTTGGCGATAGCGGCCCACAGATCAACATCAAAACCAACGTATTTGTCACCCTGTTTGAATTCAAACGGAACGAACGCCGTGTCGGTCGCCACAACCAGTTTGTCGGCAGCCTGAGAGGACACCGCAAAAGCCAGGGTAAGTGCAGCCAGTGAAACTTTTAATACAGACTTCATAGCATTTCCTTTTATATCCACGGGGCGATCCCCTGCGAGAACGACTGGTACAATGAAAAAATCGTGCCAACTTTACAAGCTGTTGTTTTGCAAAGGGGATGGAATCATGCATTGCACAAAAAGCGTGGCAATGATGTCGTGTTGCACCAGCATGGAGCACCATTTTGGTGCGCTTCGTTTGGGTCAACTGACGGGGAGATATTTAGCGTAAATTCTGACGAAAAAACAATCTTCCATTAACGGTTGTGTGAGGTGATTATTACAATTTCTTCACTTTTGCACCGTCTCAGGCAAAATCTGTGCACCATAAATGTGCAAAACCCTCACCAGAGGCGAGGGTTTGATAGGAAAGTCGTATGGATTACTCGATGTTAGATTCGATAAACCACAGGAACTGATCCAGGTCGCGGGACGCGGCGGTGAAGATGTCTGCGGTATCTTCATCCTTCGCTTCGCTAATCGCTTTGCGCACGTCATTGGCCACAATCGCGTAGCGGTCCGCCAGCTCTTTCAGGTGATCCTGAACGGTGTGAATATCCAGCGGGTAGCTTTTCAGCGGCGTTTTGCTGTTGATCACCTGCGTGGTCCCAAGCGCGACACCACCCAGCTGTACGGCACGTTCAGCCATCGTATCGAGGTGTGTCACCAGTGCTGTGCGGAAGCCATCCAGCATTTCATGGACGGCAATAAAGTTTGCACCGCGCATATTCCAGTGGGCCTGTTTGGTGATCAGCGAAAGATCGATGAACTGGATCACCTGGCGATTCAGCAACTCAATGGTCGCTTTTTTGTCGCTATCCGATACATCGTTACGGGTATAAAGCAGATTAGACGCTTTCGTTTTCACCAGTTTAGCGGTACTCATAATCTCATATCCTCTTGATGTTTATGTCCCAGGTAATTACGGAACTAAGTATAGCACCGGATTTTTTCTCTGCGGTCTGGCTGTGCCTATCGGTTTAATAGCGAGAAGGAGGTTGATAATTTAAATGATTGAAATTAGTAGAAAATTTTAAAATTGATACAGATCAATCTTAATTCACCGTAAGGGAAATAGACGGGGCAGGATATTTCGATAATATGACAAACTATGTAAGGAATTATAACGGATGGCGCTTTGGCCTTTATTCTGCATGGCCGTGAAGCCATGCAGAATATATGGCATTAGCCGATGTCGATTTTCTCAACTTTGGGCTCAGGGCGCATGGTGAGCGTTGACCCCATCGACGCCGCGATAATTGAGCAGAGCGCCAGCGTCTGGGTAAACGTCAGCGTTTCGCCCAGGAACACCATCCCGGAGATTGCCGCAAGGGCGGGCTCCATGCTCATCAGGGTGCCAAATATGCGCGTCGGCAGACGCGTCAGGGCGATCATCTCCAGAGAATAGGGGAGAGCCGTTGAAAGAATAGCGACCGCCAGCCCAATGGGCATGACTGACCATTGCCAGATAGACTCCGTGGCCTGCGCCATACCGATCGGCACAAAAACGATAGCCGCAATCACGGAACCCAGGGCGACCGTTGCCGGGCCATGCTCTTCACCCGCGCGCTGCCCGGTGAGGATATAGACTGCCCAGCACGCTCCTGCTCCCAGAGCCAGCGCTGCGCCCGTGAGGTCAATCTCAGAGACATTCTGACCGAGCGGCAGCAGGAACCATAAGCCCAGAACGGCCAGCACGACCCAGATAAAATCCACCGGACGACGTGATGAGAAAAGCGCCACCGCCAGCGGGCCGGTAAACTCCAGCGCGACGGCGATCCCGAGCGGGATGGTCTGGATGGAGAGGTAGAACATATAGTTCATTGCCCCGAGGGACAGGCCATAAAAAAGCAGGGGGAGCCGTTGCTCTTTTTTGAAGCGCAGACGCCAGGGTTTGAAAATGGCAACGAGTATCGCCGTGCCCAGCACGATACGCAGGGCTGTCACCCCGGGCGCACCCACCAGTGGAAAAAGCGATTTTGCCAGCGAAGCACCGCTTTGGATGGACAGCATGGCAATAAGTATGACGGCTACCGGCAACCAGACCGACGACGTGCGAGATAACCCAGGCATCCTTTCTCCTGTAAGCTAATGTCAAATGGAGTAAAGGTTGCAGTGTAAAGGAAATATACAGCTACGGTTGAGACTACGTTGAAAAAAAAGACCCGTGAAATCCGTAAAATGGTTAAGCGCTGGTGGATTTATCACCTGAAAGATTAGGAATAATCTGGATGAATATAACGGCGCAGACGCGCAATATGGGCGTTTAGTAGGAAAAATCGCATGTGATTTGAAAGAGTTAGCTGAGGTTGGAAACGTTCTGTTACAGGAAAGGCCTCGTTAGACATCACGAATCACAAAGAGTTTCGCAAATTTTTTTGATATATTTAAAACTTACGGACTTACTTGAAGCACATTTGAGGTGGTTATGAAAAAAATTGCATGTCTTTCAGCACTGGCCGCTGTACTGGCTGTTTCCGCAGGTACCGCTGTAGCTGCTACTTCTACCGTAACTGGTGGTTACGCTCAGAGCGATATGCAGGGCGTGATGAACAAAACCAACGGTTTCAACCTGAAGTATCGTTACGAGCAGGATAACAACCCGCTGGGCGTGATCGGTTCTTTCACCTACACCGAGAAAGATCGTACTGAAAACGGCGCATACAACAAAGGCCAGTACTACGGTATCACTGCTGGTCCAGCTTACCGTCTGAACGACTGGGCAAGCATCTACGGTGTTGTAGGTGTTGGCTACGGTAAATTCCAGCAGACCGAAAACCAGGGTCTGAACCGCACTGCAAGCAACAGCGACTACGGCTTCTCCTATGGCGCGGGTATGCAGTTCAACCCAATCGAAAACGTTGCTCTGGACTTCTCCTATGAGCAGAGCCGTATCCGCAACGTTGACGTTGGCACCTGGATCGCGGGCGTAGGTTACCGCTTCTAATCACTTCGGTGAGCTAATAAAAAATCCGCCCAATGTGGCGGATTTTTTTTTGTTTGTACCCTCTCCCAGTGGGAGAGGGCCAGGGTGAGCGCATCAGACCGCACAGCTTACTTACTCTTAATATCAAAAATATCCGTACCCAAATGGTTGTAGTCAACTTTCTGTAACTTGAAGTTGGTAACGTACACTGGGGGCGCTTTCTTGTTGGAGATAAACGGGTAACTATTTTTTATCTCTTTGGCCTTAATCCCCGTCCACTGCGAGAAGAACTGCAGGAAATCATTCGCCGAGCGCCGCGCTTTGATAACGCGATGCGTTTTATCATCACTCGACAGCACCATAAACGGCACCTGGAAATTCTGCTGGAACTGGTCGTCGTGCGCCAGATACTGCACTTCTTTACCACGCTCTTTGAACGCCAGCCCGTGATCCGAGAAATAGACCACGGAGAAGCTTTCGCCCGTGTTGCGCAGCTGATCGTAAAGCTTGCTGAGCAGTTCGTCAGTTTGAGTCATGGTGTAGAGATAGCAAGAGGTCTCTTTAGACTGCACAAACTCCGCGTATTTCCCGCCAGTGCGATCGCAGGCCTGCGGGTGCGACCCCATCAGGTGCAGGACAATCAGCTGCGGCTGGGTGCGCGGGGTAGCAAAGACCTGCGCCGTCATCTTCAGCAGCGCCTCGTCTTTGGTGTTTTTGTCGGCTTCAAAGTCGCCGCTCTTCAGGAACTGCACTTCGTCAGCACGCTTGGCAATACTGGCGATGGCCGTGTCGTATTCGCCAATTTGCCCCTGATTGGAGAACCACCAGGTCTGAAAACCGGCGCGGTTGGCAAGGGTGACGAAATTATCCTGAAACTGAGGTTTGCCATCCACCACGCGGTTCAGCGTCAGGCCGAGCGATTTCTGCGTTGAACCGCTGGCCGCCACATAATCGGTAAACAGGGTACCGTTGACCGAGCTGGCAAACGGCGTGTTATTCCAGTGCCCGCCGAAGGCGCCCAGTGCGTCGCGACGTGCGCTCTCGCCAATCACCACCACATAGGTATGGTATTTCGGCTTAACCGCCAGCACGTTCCAGGTGTCTTTCATATTGGAAAGTTCAGCCATGCGCGCCTGCTCGTCGAGAACCTCTTTATTGTTCACGACGACGTCTTTCACGAAGCGGAAAACCGGATAGCCGATATTGATGAGCCTTAGCTTACCGTCCCAGGGAATATTCTGGATGGGGGCGACGAACGCCACGGCAAGGCTGAAGACCAGACAGAGTATTTCGATTTTACCCCAGGATTTTTTCTCGCCCGACCGACGGCGGATGGCGATAACGCCCAACGCGAAGATAAATAACCCTACCACGTAGCTGTACCAGGGGAAGATCGTCAGGATCTCCGTCGACTCTTCCATATTGGTGGAGTGCAGCGCGAGAAGGGTATTAAAGTTTGGCGAGCCGTAGGCCTGGCCAAACGGGAAATACATCGCAGCAACCAGCGAGCAGACCCCCACCAACGCTTTCTGCACGCGCGGGGCCGCTCGCCACAGCACATGCAGGATGCAGGTGAAAGCCACTGCATAAAGCAGGCTGAAGGGATAGCCGAGCGCAAAGTTAATCAGCAGCGACTGCAAAAAGTAAAATCCCGTCCACGGGCTTAAGGCCCGGCTGCGGGTAACGATGGTATCTAACAGGGTTACATTCATAGGTCACTATCACAAAAACGCCATGTGCTCACCCTGGCGCCAAGGGTCAAAGCCTGCCGGACAGTGCGTGGAAAGGGAATGAGTGGTCCGCTTCAGCGAGCCGCAAATTGTGCAGGGCTGCAAGAAGATAGTGCGAGCGTGAATTAAGGTCAACAGTTGCTAAACAGATGTTTTGCGAGGGGGGCTGCAAATCCGCAAAAATTATCGGGAATTGGTCAGTTTACAGCGGAAGTGTGACAGAAAAATGAAGCGGCGTACCGCAACGCCGCTTAGTGGGAAGGTTTGTCGTCCTGATGCGGTTTGTTGTTAAACATATCGCACAGCATGTTCAACAGCATTAAGCGCACTTTAAAAGGAGAGTGGGTAAACACGGTCATACACCTCTTGAATTCGTTCATAAGACCTCCTGATGTTTGATCCCTTCGATCCGTGAAGGGTGACTGCATTACATACAGATATAGCACAGGCTATATTGTATAGCTATGGCTATTTCGTTAATTTTTTGTGCTTGCAGAGCTATGGTTTACAATGTGCGCTCTCGATACCGGGCGCTGGAAGCGTCACCCCACTGAGGAAGTACAATGAACCGTCGCGCAGGTAAGCCAACCATTAAAAAAACGACGCAACTGGTGAATGTTGAAGAACATGTCGAAGGTTTTCGCCAGGTCCGTGAAGCGCACCGGCGTGAACTGATTGATGATTATGTTGAGCTGATTTCCGATCTGATCCGCGAGGTTGGGGAAGCGCGTCAGGTTGATATGGCCGCCAGGCTGGGGGTTTCGCAGCCAACGGTCGCTAAAATGTTAAAACGTCTGGCCTCGGTAGGCCTGATCGAAATGATCCCCTGGCGCGGCGTGTTTCTGACGCCGGAAGGGGAGAAGCTTGCGCAGGAGAGCCGCGAGCGCCATCAGCTTGTCGAGAACTTTTTGCTGGTGCTGGGCGTCAGCCCGGAAATTGCCCGCCGGGATGCGGAAGGAATGGAGCACCACGTTAGCGAAGAGACGCTGGTGAAGTTTCGCGAATTTACCCTTAAATATGGTCCCTCCGCTGAATGAAAATCCCTGGACTGCAGGCCCTGTCACGCGATCGTTTCTTCCATCTCTTATTAATTACTGGCGCCGGGTTAAGCCTGTTTGTGCCGTTTGCGCCACAGGCCTGGTCTGCGGCGATTGACTGGCGAACCATCATCACCCTGAGCGGGTTAATGATGCTGACCAAAGGGGTCGAGCTGAGCGGCTATTTTGACGTCCTGGGGCGTAAAATGGTGCGCCGTTTTGCCACCGAGCGCAGGCTGGCCCTGTTTATGGTGTTCTCCGCCGCGGTGCTGTCGACGTTTCTGACCAACGATGTGGCGCTGTTTATCATCGTGCCCCTCACTCTCACCCTGCGTAAGCTCTGCGAGATCCCTGTCAGCCGCTTGATCATCTTTGAAGCGCTCGCCGTTAACGCCGGTTCTCTGTTGACGCCCATCGGTAACCCGCAAAATATACTTCTCTGGGGACGTTCCGGCCTGTCATTCGCCGCCTTTACCTGGCAGATGGCGCCTCTGGCGCTGGTGATGATGCTGTCGCTGCTGGCGGTCTGCTGGTTCGCGTTTCCGGATAAAAAGCTGCAATACCATAGCGGGACCACGGGCCCGCAGTGGCAGCCGCGGCTGGTCTGGAGCTGTCTCGGGTTATACATCGTCTTTCTGTTCGCCCTGGAGCTGAAGTATGAGCTGGCGGGCGTCCTGCTCGTCGCCGCGGGCTTTGTCGTGCTGGCGCGGCGCGTGCTGGTGAGCGTGGACTGGACGCTGCTGCTGGTCTTTATGGCGATGTTCATCGACGTGCATCTGCTTATTCAGCTTCCGGTGCTGCAAAACGTTCTGCACAGCGTCAGCGGTCTGTCGCAGCCGGGGCTGTGGCTCACGGCGATTGGCCTGTCGCAGTTTATCAGCAACGTGCCTGCCACCATTCTGCTGCTCAACTACGTTCCGCCGGACACGCTGCTGGCCTGGGCGGTCAACATCGGCGGGTTTGGGCTGCTGCCCGGCTCCCTGGCAAACCTGATCGCCCTGCGGATGGCCAACGACCGCCGCATCTGGTGGCGCTTCCACCTCTGGTCGATTCCGATGCTGCTCTGGGCTGCGGCGATTGGTTTCGGACTATTCCTTCTCATATAGTGCGCAATTTGTCAGTTTTTCCTGGCAAATGTATAGCAACGTCCTAGCTTTAGTGAACGGCATACTGTGATGCCGCTCACTGACAGGACCGTTGCTGAACTATGGCAGAAGAACAAAATCCGCCTGCTGACGAGCAGGAAAAAAACAATAACGAGCGTAAACGCCCGGGCAAAAAACCGTTAATTATCCTCGGCATTGTCGTGGTGGTGATGGTTGTTGTGGCGCTGGTCTGGTGGTTTTTAACCCGTAACGAAGAGACCACCGACGACGCCTTTACCGACGGCGACGTGGTGACGATTGCCCCCAAAACGGCGGGCTACGTTACCGAGCTTCGCGTGCGCGATAACCAGCGCGTGAAAAAGGGCGACCTGCTGGTGGTCATCGATCCTCGCGATACCACCGCCCAGCGCGATCAGGCTCAGGCCCAGCTTGGGCTGGCTATCGCACAGCTGCACCAGGCCCAGGCGCAGCTGGCGCTCTCAAAAGTGCAGTATCCCGCCCAGCGTGACGAAGCCAAAGCGCAGGTGCTGAAAGCGCAGGCCGATCTGGCGAACGCGCAGGCAGAGTACCGGCGCCAGCGCGGCGTCGACCCGCGCGCGACCACCCAGCAAAGTATTGATTCCGCGAACGCTCAGCTGCGCAGCGCCCAGGCCGGTCTGGCCAGCGCCCAGGCACAGCTGGAAGTGGCGGAGCAGATACAGCTGCAGATTCGCCAGCAGGAGACCAACGTGGAAGCCCGCGAGCGTCAGGTCGATCAGGCCAAAGCGCAGCTGGAAACCGCGAACCTGAACCTCTCTTATACCGAAGTCCGCGCCCCGTTCGACGGCTTTGTCACCAAACGCAACGTGCAGCCCGGCACGCTGGTGCAGGCGGGCACCGCGCTGTTCTCGCTGGTTTCCCCGAACGTATGGGTCGTGGCGAATTTTAAAGAGTCCCAGCTTGAGCGCATGAAGCCCGGCGATAAGGTCAGCGTCTCCGTGGATGCCTGGCCGGATATGGAGCTTGAAGGCCATATCGACAGCATCCAGCAGGGCAGCGGCTCGCGCTTCTCCGCCTTCCCGTCGGAAAACGCCACCGGTAACTTCGTGAAGATTGTTCAGCGCGTGCCGGTAAAAATCGTCATTGATAAAGGTCTGGATCCGAACAAGCCGCTGCCGCTGGGGCTGTCGGTTGAACCGAAGGTTACCGTGGAATGACGGATCACAGCCACGATAACTGGAAGCCCGCCAGTAACCCGTGGGCGGTGGCGATTGTCGTCACCCTGGCGGTGTTTATGGAAATTCTGGACACCACCATCGTCAACGTCGCGCTGCCGCACGTGGCGGGGTCGCTTTCGGCCAGCTATGACGAATCCACATGGGTGCTGACCAGCTACCTGGTGGCGAACGGCATCGTGCTGCCCATCTCGGCGTTCCTGAGCCGGCTGTTTGGCCGCAAGCAGTTCTTCCTCATTTGCATCGTGATGTTCACCATCTGCTCGTTCCTGTGCGGCATTGCCACCGAGCTTTGGCAAATCATTCTGTTCCGCGTGATGCAGGGCTTCTTTGGCGGCGGGCTACAGCCCACCCAGCAGTCGGTGCTGCTCGACTACTTCAAGCCTGAGGACAGGGGCAAAGCGTTTGGGCTTTCCTCCATTGCCATTATCGTTGCGCCGGTGCTTGGCCCGACGCTGGGGGGCTGGATCACCGACAACTACTCCTGGCGCTGGGTGTTCTTTATCAACATCCCGGTGGGGATTGTGACGGTGCTGGCGATCTACCAGCTGCTGGAAGATCCGCCGTGGGAGAGCAAATCAAAAGAGAAGCTGACGATCGACTGGACGGGGATCGGCCTGATCGCCCTCGGTCTCGGTTGTTTGCAGGTGATGCTCGATCGGGGCGAGGATGACGACTGGTTCTACTCGAACTTTATCCGCACCTTCGCGGTGCTGACGCTGGTCGGCATTATCGGCGCAATCTACTGGCTGATGTATGCCAAAAAGCCGGTAGTTGACCTCCACTGCATGAAAGACCGCAACTTCGCGATCTCCAGCCTGCTGATGGCGGGGATGGCGATGATCCTCTACGGCAGCTCGGTGGTGATTCCGCAGCTGGCGCAGCAGGATCTGGGCTATACCGCCACCTGGTCCGGGCTGGTGCTGTCGCCCGGCGCGGTGCTGATCGTGCTGACCATCCCGCTGGTGCTGAAGCTGATGCCGGTGGTGCAGACGCGCTGGATCATCGCCTTTGGCTTTACCTGCCTGGCGGTGTCGTTCTTCTGGTCGCGCACGCTGACGCCGGATATAGACTTCGAAACGCTGGTGCTGTTCCGCAGCGCCCAGTCGATTGGTCTGGGGTTCCTGTTTGTGCCGCTCACCACCATCGCCTTCATTTCTATACCGAGGCGGCTTAACGCCGATGCGGCGGCGCTGTTTACCATGTTCCGCAACGTGGCGGGGTCCATCGGTATTTCGCTCTCGACGGCCGCCATCACCGAACGTGCGCAGGCGCACAGCGCGCACCTTGCGTACCACGCCTCGCCGTTTAACGAGCAGTTCCAGCTGGCGATACGCGAAAGCGCCCAGGCGATCCAGGACTTCACCACCCAGGTGGGCGACCCGACCGGGATTGCCACCGGGCGGATGTACCAGACGATGATCGAGCAGTCGCGCTTTCTGGCCTACATCGACGTCTTCACCATCCTGAGCGCGGTGGCTTTGTTACTGATTCCGTTTTGTTTGTTGCTCTCGCCGGTTAAGAGCGAGGGGAGTGCAGGAGCACACTGATGATACACAGACGTTTACACCCCCTGATGATTATGATGCTGCTGGTGGGCTGCGCCGTCGGGCCGGACTACCAGCAGCCTGCGCCGCCCGCCGTTACGCACTGGAACGATAAGGGCGACAGCGGGGTGAAATCGCAAACCACCTCCGCCGCGACGAACCCGCGCTGGTGGAAAACCTTCGGCTCGCCGCAGCTCGACAGCCTTGTCGAGCGCGCCATCGCCGGGAACCTGACGCTGCAGCAAACGGTGCTGCGCATAGCCGGGGCGCGTGAACAGATTAACCAGGCGGGCGGGGCCTTTTTCCCGTCGGTGAACGGCAATCTGCAGGCGACGCGCCAGCAGCTCGGGCTGGAAGGGGAGCTAAAATCCCACGGCGTGTACGACCAGCTGGATAATGTCGATCCAGAACTGAGAGGCGCGCTGGGCCCGCTGACGCAGCCGATTCACCTCTACCAGGGCAGCTTCGACGCCCAGTGGGAAATCGACCTCTGGGGCAAGGTGCGCCGTCAGGTGGAAGCCGCCGAGGCGCAGCAGAAAGCCGCTATCGAGCAGCGCAACGACGCGCTGGTATCCCTGGAAGCGGAAGTGGCGCGCGCGTGGCTCCAGCTGCGCGGGGCGCAGAGCATTATCGCCACCCTGAACACCCAGATTAAAAGCGCGCAGCAGACGCTGGACCTCACCGAAAGCCGCCAGCGCGGCGGGCTGTCTCCGCAGATGGACGTGGAAAACGCCCGGGCGCAGCTGGGCAATCTTGAAGCGCAGCTGCCGCAGTATCAGGCGCAGGAGCGCCAGGCGATGAACGGCCTGGCGATCCTGCTCGGCAAGCCGCCGGGGGCGCTGGATGCAGAACTACAATCCGCGCAGCCGATGCCCGCGCTGCCGGATATCGTGCAGACCGGCATTCCGTCCACGCTGGCGCGCCGTCGCCCGGACGTGCGCGAAGCGGAGGCGAACCTTCATGCCGCCACGGCGCAAATCGGCGTCTCGGTGGCCGAGCTGTTCCCAAGCTTTACCCTCTCCGGGCAGTTTGGCCTGCGCAACAGCGAAAGCAGCTGGCTGACCGACTGGAGCAGCCACTTCTACAGCTTCGGCCCGCAGGTTTCCATTCCCATCTTCCAGGGCGGGCGGCTAGTCTCCAGCGTCAAGGTGGCGCGCGCGCAGCAGGGCGCGGCGGTGCTGGACTATCGCCAGACGGTCCTGACGGCGCTCGGGGACGTGGAAAATGCGCTGGTGAGCTATCGCACCGACCAGCAGCGTGAAGCGGGCCTCGCGAAAACCATCGACGCCCTGCAAAACGCCTTTGATTTAGCCAGCGACAGTTACCGGCAGGGGATCGCCAGCTTTATCGACGTGCTGGACGCCCAGCGGCAGCTGGCGCAGGCCGAGCAGCAGCGCGCGCAGGCGCAGGTGCAGAGCGCGCTCGATCTGGTGGCGCTTTACAAGGCGCTCGGCGGCGGCTGGGAGCCCTATCAGCAGGTGCAGCTCCCGGACTACAGCGTCTTTGGTGATGCCCCGCGCGGATAAATTCAGAGGATTGGGCAAGAAACGGACAGGAACGCCACATTCGCGATGGCTGAGGGGCGGGTATAACTAACAGGCACCCAATCGACATGCGAGGAATGACTTATGCGTTATCAAAAACTGGGCAATACCGGTCTGTTTGTTTCTGAACTCTGCCTCGGCACCATGACCTTCGGCGGTGAAGGCGGCATGTGGGGCAAAATTGGCCAGCTGCAGCAGAGCGAAGCCGAGCAGCTGGTGGGCCGCGCGCTGGATGCCGGGATCAACTTCATCGACACCGCCGACGTTTACTCGGAAGGGCGCTCGGAGGAGATCCTCGGGCGGGCGCTGAAAAACCTCAACGTTCCGCGCGAAAATGTGGTGGTTGCCACCAAAGTGTTCGGTGAAACCGGCACCGCGGGAGTGAACTCGCGCGGCAGCTCGCGGTATCACATTATCAGCGGCGTGAAGGAGAGCCTGCGCCGACTGCAGCTCGATCATATCGATCTCTACCAGCTTCACGGCTTTGACCCCGCAACGCCGATTGAAGAGACGCTCTATGCGCTGGATAACCTGGTGCAGCACGGCCACGTGCGCTACATCGGCGTCTCGAACTGGGCGGCATGGCAGATTGCCAAAGCGCTCGGTATCTCTGAACGCCTCGGGCTGGCGCGTTTCGCGTCGCTGCAGGCGTACTACACCATCGCCGGGCGCGATCTTGAGCGCGAGCTGGTGCCGATGATGCAAAGCGAAGGCGTTGGGCTGATGGTCTGGAGCCCGCTGGCGGGCGGCCTGCTGAGCGGAAAATATGGCCGCGACGGGCAGAGCGAAACCGGAGGCCGCCGTCTGGAGTTCGACTTCCCGCCGGTGAATAAAGAGCGCGCCTTCGACTGCGTGGACGTAATGCGCACGATTGCCGAAGGCAAAGGCGCCTCCGTCGCGCAAATCGCCCTGGCGTGGCTGCTGCATCAGAAAGCGGTAACCAGCGTGATTATTGGTGCGAAACGCGTCGATCAGCTGGACGACAACATTGCCGCGACCAGGATCCGCTTAAGCGAAGACGAGCTTAAGCAGTTGGATGCCGTCAGCGCATTGCCGCGCGAATATCCGGGCTGGATGCTGGAGCGGCAGGGCGAATATCGCCGCAGCCAGCTGGCGCAACAATAACCCTCCTCATCCCCGGTGGCGCTTCGCCTGCCGGGGCTTTTTTTCCCGCACTGCTCACAAAAAACGATCCTTACCTTTGATCCAAATTTCATCTTCGCCTATATGACTAGTCATGAAATTTTAAATGACTAGTCATATAGGGAGAGAGCATGAATAAATCGCTGCCGGCCAACTTTTTATGGGGCAACTCGGTGTCCAGCATGCAGACGGAAGGGGCCTGGAACGAGGGCGGGAAGGGCATGTCGGTCTACGACATTCGCGAAGCCGGGGAGAATATCTCCGACTGGAAAGTGGCAACCGACTCCTACCACCGCTACCGGGAAGATTTCGACCTGATGCAGGATCTGGGCATGAACTGCTACCGCTTTCAGATCTCGTGGAGCCGCGTCTGTCCGCAGGGTGACGGCGCGTTCAACGACGAGGGCATCGCGTTTTACGACCGCTTTATCGACGATCTGATTGCCCGCGGCATCGAGCCGATGGTCTGCCTCTACCACTTCGACATGCCGCTGGCGCTGGCGCAGGAGTACAACGGCTTCAACGACCGCCGCGTGATGGAGGCCTTTATCCGCTACGGCAAAAAGATGATCGACTGCTTCGGCGACCGCGTGAAGTACTGGCTGACCTTTAACGAGCAGAACATCTTCCATATGCCGGAAGCGTTCCGCATTTCCGGCTACATGAAAGGGGAGCAAACCCTGCGCGAGCTTTATGAGCTTCAGCACCATGCGATGGTGGCGCACATGGCGCTGACCGAGTACCTGCACCAGACAAAACCGGGCCAGCTGATGGGCGGCATGCTGGCGCACCAGCTGATCTATCCGGCCACCTGCAAGCCGCGCGATATCTTCTGCGCCCAGCAGTATGACGAATTCCTCAACCAGAACCTGCTGCGCGTCTTTGCCGGTCAGGGCTACAGCCCGGCGGTGATGGCGGTGGTGGAGCAGGAGGGTTTTGGCGATATCTACCGCGCCGAGGATTTAGCACTGCTGGCGCGCACCAGAAACGACTTTATGGCCTTCAGCTACTACGCCAGCAAAACGCTGGACAGCGACGCCATACCGGAAGGCACGCCGGTGAACTATTACCTGCTGCACGGCGAGAAAAATAACCCGTACCTGAAGGCCACCGAGTGGAACTGGCAGATCGATCCGCTGGGCTTTCGCACCATCATCACCCGCTACGCCAACGACTGGCGCATGCCGGTCTTCCCGATCGAAAACGGCATAGGGGTGATTGAGTCCTGGGACGGCGTGAACCCGATTGAGGACACCTACCGCATTGACTATCACCGGGCGCATATCGAGGCCATGAAGGAGGCGATGTTCGAGGACGGGGCAGAGGTGATCGGCTACCTCGGCTGGGGGTTAATCGACATTCTCAGCTCCCAGGGCGACATGCGTAAGCGCTACGGCGTTGTGTACGTCAACCGGGAAAACCACGACCTGAAAGACCTCAGGCGCGTGCCGAAGAAAAGCTACGCGTGGTTAAAACAGGTTATTCATACCAACGGACGCGAGATGTAAGCCGTACGCTGCCGGGCCGTTTTTGTGACTGATTGATGGGAACTATCCGCTATGTCTGAAGCAAAAATAACACCGCACATGCAGTCTTTTGTCGATAAATTTGTTGAGTTCTCGGCGCGCCTGGCAAACCAGGTGCACCTGCGCTCCCTGCGCGACGCCTTCGCCACGGTGATGCCGATTTTCATCCTCGCCGGTCTGGCGGTGCTGGTGAACAACGTGGTGTTCCCGTGGATTTTTGAGGGCGACACGCTCACACAGTTTAAGGTGTGGGGCGAGGCGATCGTCAACGGCACGCTGAACATTGCCGCGCTGCTGCTGGCACCGATGATTGCCTGGTCGCTGGCGCGCAACAAAGATTTCGACAATCCGGTCTCGGCAGTGGTTATCGCCGTCAGCAGTTTTATCATCATGATGCCGATGCGCTTACAGATTACGCCCGTCGGCAGCGACGCCGCGGTGAGCGTCACCCAGGTGCTGACGTTCGCCAATATCGGCTCAACCGGGATTTTCGCCGGGGTGCTGATCGGGCTGCTCTCAACGGAGCTGTTTATCGCCATTTCGCGGCTGAAGGCGCTGCACATTTCGCTGGGGGAGAACGTGCCCCCGGCGGTCAGCCAATCCTTTACCGCGCTGATCCCAACCATTCTTACGCTGTCGGTGTTCGCCGTGCTGGCGGCGCTGCTGGCAAACGTGCTGCACACGGATCTGATCCACCTGATCACCACCTTCATCCAGCAGCCGCTGCGGCTGATCAACACCAGCCTGCCGGGGACGATTTTCATCTACAGCTTCGGCAACTTCCTGTTCACGCTCGGTATTCACCAGTCGGTGGTGAACAGCGTGGTGCTGGAGCCGTTCCTGCTGATCAACACCAACGAGAACATGCTGGCCTTCGCCAACGGACAGCCCATCCCGCATATCATCAACAACATTTTCGTGCCGACGTTTGGCATGGTGGGCGGCACGGGCAGCACGATCTCGCTGCTGATCGCCATCTTTATCTTCTCGCGGCAACAATCGGCGAAGCAGGTGGCGCGTCTGTCGCTGGCGCCTGGCCTGTTCAACATCAACGAGCCGGTGATTTTCGGCCTGCCGATCGTCTTTAACCTGCCGCTGATGATCCCGTTTGTGCTGCTGCCCGCCATCGGTATTTACTTTGCCTGGCTCTGCACCACGCTGGGGCTAATGTCCCGCTGCGTGGTGATGATCCCGTGGACCACGCCGCCGATCCTTAGCGCCTGGCTGGCGACGGCGGGGGACTGGCGGGCGGTGGTGGTGCAGTTGGCAATCATCGTATTTGGTGTATTCTTCTACCTGCCTTTCCTCAAGATTGCCGAGCGAGTGGCGTTGAAAAACAGCGGGATAGAAACTAACTGAAAGGAAGGACGATGGCGGCGAAGTACATCACCATAGCGCGGGAAATTAAGAAACGCATTATCAGCCAGCAGTACGCCGCCAACGAACCCCTGCCGGACCAGTTTGCGCTGGCGGCGGAGTTCAGCACCAGCCGGATGACCATCCAGCAGGCGATGCGCCAGCTGATCGTCGAAGGGCTGGTCTACACCCGTCAGGGCCAGGGCACGTTCATCCGTAAAAATTTCCTCCAGCTCTCGCAGTGGGACCTCTCCGGCAGCGACTACTTCGGTGCCACCAAAACCTGGGAACATCTGGGCACGGTCACCAGCCAGGTGGTGCATTTTGAGCTGCGCTTCCCGAACGAGAAAGAGCAGGCGTCGCTGATGATTAACGCCGATGCGCCTGTCTATGACTTTATTCGCCTGCGCTTATTAAACGGTGAACCGATGTCGCTGGATTCCACGGTGATGCCGATGAATCTGGTGCCCGGCCTGACGAAAAGCCATCTTGAAGGTTCGGTGTTTCAGTACGTTCAGGAGACGCTGGGGCTGAAAATTATGGGGTCGTACCGGGTGGTGCGGGCGCTAAAGCCAAACGCGCTGGACAGGGAGCATCTGGTCTGCGAGCAAACCGATCCGGTGCTGGAAGTGGAGCAGGTGATTTATCTGGAGGACGGCACAGCGCTGGAGTATGCCCACTGCCACTATCGGTACGACCACGGCGGGGTTGTTATCGTGAATAACGGGTAAAAAAAAAGCGGGTATCGAAACCCGCTTTTTTAATGTTTCTCTGTTAATTCAAACGAACCGGCATACCGGAACGGTTTTGAATCGCCTGGTCGACGATGGTGGTTTCGACGTCAGGCTGAGAGGTCACGGACTGCACCGCGCTGTTCAGCGTAATCGGGACGATCTCGTTGTTGTTGATCTGGTCTTCGCTGGTAGACAGCGGGTTGTGTACTTCAATGTAGCGGCTGCCGTCTGGCTCAGAGGTCGCTTTCACCGGTTCGTTGATGAACTGCACGCGGGTACCGACCGGCACGTTTTCGAACAGGAACTTAATGTCGTCGTTACGCAGGCGCACGCAGCCGTGGCTTACGCGCAGGCCGATACCGAAGTTGGCGTTGGTGCCGTGGATGGCGTACAGGCGGCCAATGTACAGCGCGTACAGGCCCATCGGGTTATCCGGGCCGGCTGGTACAACGGCGGGCAGCGGCTCACCCGCAGCGATGTATTCCGCGTGCATTTTGGCGGTCGGCGTCCAGGTTGGGCCCGCTTTCTTACGCTCTACTTTGGTGGTCCAGTTCAGCGGTGTGTCTTTGCCCAGCTGGCCGATACCGATTGGCAGCACGATAACGGTGTTGGTGCCTTTCGGGTAGTAATACAGACGCATTTCGGCGCTGTTGATCACGATGCCTTCATGAACGGTATCCGGCAGGATCAGCTGCTGAGGAATATTCAGCACGGTACCCGCTTTTGGCAGATACGGGTCAACGCCCGGGTTCGCTTCCAGCATGTTAGACAGGCCCAGCTGGTACTGCGCGGCGAAATACTCCAGCGGCTGAGAGTTACCCTCAGGCACCGTCACCACCTGGTTTTGACCCACCAGACGGCTTCCGTCTGTCGGCAGGGGATACGTCACCGCAGACGCGGTCTTACAAAAACCTACTACGGCTAACGCCGCCGCAAAAAGCGTTGTTAATTTCATGTTCATGTTGTGCGAGGTATCTAAGCCATTCTGGCGATGAGTTGATAAGTCTGAATCTGTGATGGGAGCGCATTATATGTGCATTCCCGCTCACAGGGAATTCAGATGTGTACGAAATCACATTTTTTTCGATTTTGTTAAAGTTTAGTGGATTGCCGCAACACGGGATCTCAATTCGGAATTGTGGCATAATGCCGTGTTTATCACACTTTTCGCAGGAATCTCCCCGTGTTAGTTACCAGCAACGTCACTATGCAGTTTGGCAGTAAGCCGCTGTTCGAAAACATTTCCGTCAAATTTGGCGGCGGCAACCGTTACGGCCTGATTGGCGCCAACGGTAGCGGAAAATCCACCTTCATGAAGATCCTCGGCGGTGACCTGGAGCCAACGCTCGGCAACGTGTCGCTCGACCCTAACGAGCGCATCGGTAAGCTGCGTCAGGATCAGTTCGCCTTTGAAGAGTTCACCGTACTCGACACCGTGATCATGGGGCACGCGGAGCTGTGGGAAGTGAAGCAGGAGCGCGATCGCATTTACGCGCTGGCCGAAATGAGCGAAGAAGACGGCTATAAAGTGGCCGATCTGGAAACCCAGTACGGCGAAATGGACGGTTACTCTGCGGAAGCGCGTGCGGGCGAACTGCTGCTGGGCGTGGGCATTCCGGTTGAACAGCATTACGGCCCGATGAGCGAAGTCGCCCCAGGCTGGAAGCTGCGCGTGCTGCTGGCGCAGGCGCTGTTCTCTAACCCGGACATCCTGCTGCTTGACGAACCGACGAACAACCTGGACATCGACACCATCCGCTGGCTGGAGCAGACGCTGAACGACCGCGACAGCACCATGATCATCATCTCGCACGACCGTCACTTCCTGAACATGGTCTGTACGCACATGGCGGATCTGGACTACGGCGAGCTGCGCGTGTATCCGGGCAACTACGACGAATACATGACGGCGGCCACCCAGGCGCGTGAGCGTCTGCTGGCGGATAACGCCAAGAAGAAAGCGCAGATTGCGGACCTGCAGTCCTTCGTCAGCCGCTTCAGCGCCAACGCCTCTAAATCGCGTCAGGCGACTTCCCGTGCCCGTCAGATCGACAAAATCAAGCTGGAAGAAGTGAAAGCCTCCAGCCGTCAGAACCCGTTCATCCGCTTCGAGCAGGACAAGAAGCTGTTCCGTAACGCGCTGGAAGTGGAAGCGCTTACCAAAGGCTTCGATGAAGGCCCGCTGTTTAAAAACTTCAATCTGCTGCTGGAAGTGGGCGAGAAGATTGCCATTTTGGGCGCCAACGGCGTGGGTAAATCTACCCTGCTGAAAACCCTGGTGGGTGAACTGCAGCCGGACAACGGCACCGTGAAGTGGTCTGAAAACGCGCAGATCGGCTACTACGCGCAGGACCATGAGTACGAGTTCGAAAACGATCTGACCGTCTTTGACTGGATGAGCCAGTGGAAGCAGGAAGGCGACGACGAGCAGGCGGTGCGCAGCATTCTGGGTCGCCTGCTGTTCAGCCAGGACGACATCAAAAAGCCGGCTAAAGTGCTCTCCGGTGGTGAGAAGGGCCGCATGCTGTTCGGCAAGCTGATGATGGAAAAACCAAACATCCTGGTGATGGACGAACCGACTAACCACCTGGACATGGAATCTATCGAATCGCTGAACATGGCGCTGGAGATGTATCAGGGCACCCTGATCTTCGTCTCTCACGACCGTGAGTTCGTCAGCTCGCTGGCGACCCGCGTGATCGAAATTACGCCAGAGCGCGTGGTGGACTTCACCGGTAATTACGAAGATTATCTGCGCAGTAAAGGTATCGACGGCTAATTTCCCGTCGTCTTTCACGCTGCAGATGCGTTGGCTTCACCTGTTCACCCCGGTCACTTACTTATGTAAGCTCCCGGGGATTCACAGGTTTGCCGCCTTCCTGCAGCGCGAAATACTTAGGGAAAAGCGTCGTGCCTTTATTCCCTCTCCCCGTGGGAGAGGGTTAGGGTGAGGGCATCAGGCCGCACTACACCACCCACTCTCCCCCTTCAGCCCCGTTCACCCGCAGCGTACGTTTTTCCCCTACAGGCAGCGACACCTTCAGCGCCTTCCACGCCGGACGATAATCCCCGCGCGCGTTGACCTTCAAATTGATGGTTGTACCGTCGCACACCATTTCCCACTCCACCCACAGCGCATTGCCGTTCTGGTAGCCCCAGCTTTCGCCGTCGTCTTCAAACAGCAGCCCGGAGGTTGTGCCCACGCCTTTCACCGGGAACAGCTTCAGTTCGCGGGTATTGTCTTTTTCAGCGGAGACGTGGGTAATGCGCTCGCTCAGCGGCAGACCGGCACCGGCGCGCACCAGCAGCGGCAGTTTTTCCAGCGGCGCGTCGAGAACGATCGACTGGCCGCCCGCATACCACGCGTGAGTGTAAAAATCGTACCAGCCGGTGTCGTTATCCGGCAGCCACACGCGGCGCTCGCGCTGCCCGGCTTCAACGACGCTTGCCACCAGCAGGTCGCGGCCCAGCAGGAAGTCATCGCACTCTTCGAAGGTCTGCGCGTCGTGCTCGTGGTCGAGGAAGGTCGGGCGCAGCATCGGCTCGTCGTCGGCGTGCGCCTGCCAGAGCAGGGTGTAGAAGTACGGCAGCAGGCGATAGCGTAGCTCAATCGCGCCGCGAATGGCTGGTGTGACGCCCGGGTACATCCACGGCTCGTTCACGGTGTGGTCATCGTTCCACGAGTGAATGGTAAAGCGCGGGTGCATCACGCCGTTCTGCACCCAGCGCACGAACAGCTCGGCGTCCGGCTTGTCGCCGGAGAAACCGCCCACGTCGTGGCCGACGTTGAACAGCCCGGACAGGCTCATGCCCAGCCCCATGCGGATGTTATAGCGCAGGGTGTCCCAGTTAGTGCGGTTATCGCCGCTCCAGGTCTGGACGTAGCGCTGCATCCCGGCGCAGCCGGAGCGGGAGATGAGATACGGACGTTTTTCCGGCGCGAAACGCTGCTGCGCTTCCAGCGAGGCGCGCATCATCAGCAGCGGCATCACCGGGCGAATGTGCTTGATGGCGATCTCTTTGCCGAAGCCGTAACAGCGCGCTTCCCCGTCCCACACTTCATACTCGTTGTTGTCGTTCCAGGTGGAGTCGATACCCATCTCCAGCAGCTGGGTAGTGACGCCGTTCTGCCACCACTGCACCGTCTGCGGGTTGGTAAAGTCGAGGTGCGAGCCTTCGTCATCCCAGAAGCTGGAACGTTCAGGCGCGTCGGTTTCTGAATCACGGATGAACAGGCCGCTCTCCGCCACTTCGCTATAGCGCGGATGATCCTGCAGCAGGCACGGCTTGATGTTGGCCGCAAGCTTCAGCCCCGCGTCGTGGAAGGCCTGACTCATCACCTTCGGCTGCGGCACCTTGTCATAGTTCCAGTTGAAGACGTAGCGCTTGCCGTTGATGGAGGTATAGCCGGAGGAGAGCTGGAACGAGTCGCATGGAATGGCGTGCTCTTCGCACAGGCGGATGAAGTTCATCAGCTGGTTTTGCGCGTCCGGCGCGTCGGTGTAGTGCATGGTCGAGCCGCTGTAGCCCAGGCTCCACTTCGGCCCGAACAGCGTTTTCCCGGTCAGGCGCACGAAGGCTTTGGTCACGTCCAGCAAGCGCTTGCCGGTAAAAATGTAGTAATCAATATCGCCCGCTTCCGCCTGCCAGCGGCGGTAGGCGGTGTGGTAGTTGTCGATTTCGTTGCCCAGATCCAGCCAGCAGCTGCTCAGGTTGTCGTAGAACAGGCCGTAGCTCACATCGTCGCGGCGGGCGATAGTGAACGGGATGTGCTTGTAGAGCGGGTCGGTGCTGGCCGCGTTGTACCCCATTGCGTCGAGGTTGCGCATCTCATAGCGCTTGCCGTTGCGCTGCAGATCGCCCGCTTTCTCGCCCAGGCCGTAGAAACGCTCGTCCTTGCGGCGGCTCAGATAGTGCGCCACGCCGTCGCCGTGGGCGTTCAGCAGGTAGGCGCTGGTCGGGCGGTCGTTGACCAGCGGCTGCCACTCGCCTGCGTCATTGCGGTAGTGCCACTCCATCCACAGCGGCTGGTGGACGGTCACGCGCAGCTGCTCCGTTGCCACCGTCACTGCGTCATCCTGCTGCGTCAGGGTCCATGCCGGGCAGGAGAAACCGCTTAAGTCGTCACGACGGCGTCCTTCCCACGGCACGTCTTTTTCCGGCGCGATGCTCCAGGTGCGGTCCAGCGCCAGCTCGCCTTTGCGCTTAATCAGCACGCGGAACAGGTTCTCTTCCAGCACATACAGGCACAGGCGGTGCTGGTTATCCACCAGCAGCTCAAGATGGTTTGCCGACTGCGTGTCAACGGTCCAGTTTTTCAGGGTTTTCATATGCAATACATCCACTATCAGGCGCGCTTGGCGCGACGTTCAGCAATAAATGCTACCAGGAAGAGAGCGCCAATCAGGTCAAAGAAGCCCATGGCAATAAAGAGCGGGTTAAAGCCGATCTTGTCGGCGGTCACCCCGATTAACAGCGAGAACAGGAAGCTGGCGATCCACGCCGCCGAGCCGCGCATGCCGTTGACGGTCGCCATCTGGCCTTTGTCGAACGACTCCACGACCAGGGCGCTCAGCATGCAGGAGATGATCTGGTGCCCGAAGCCGCCGATGGAGATCAGCACGATGGTGATATACGGATCGCGGGTCACGGCGACGATGGCCAGAGAAATCATCAGGAACGCGCCGGTGACGGAGCTTGCGACGACCGAGTTCACGCGGGAGCAGCCGAACCAGCGGGTGTACAGGCGCGTCAGGTAGCCGCTTGCCACGCTGCCGAGGTCGGCGGCGAGGAACGGCAGCCAGGCAAACATCGCAATCTGCTTCAGGTCCATGCCGTGCTCTTTGGCGAGGTACAGCGGCACCCAGAAGCTCAGCACTGCCCAGGCGGGTTCTGCCATAAAGGCCGGGATGGCGATACCGTAGAAGCGTTTGTTTTTCGAGACGGTTTTCAGCGCGGTCAGGAAGGGCAGCTTGACCGGTGCGGGTTCGTTATCCTGTTTGATAAACGCCAGCTCGTCCTTACTCAGGTTCGGGTGCTGCTCCGGGTTGTGGTAAAACGCCCACCAGAGGATCACCCACAGCAGCGCCAGCACGCCGGTAAACATAAACGCGCCCTGCCAGCCGAACGACGCGTGAGCAAAGTAGATGATAGGCGGGGCCAGCATCGCGCCGATGGAGAAGCCCACGCCCGCCCAGCCGGCGGCAACGGGGCGTTCGGATTTCGGGAACCATTCGCCGATGGTTTTGGCGTTCGCCGGAGTGGCGGCGGCCTCAGAAGCCCCCATAAAGAAGCGCAGAATTGCCAGGTGCAGCCAGCTTCCGGCGCCCGCGTGGAAGATACACATCAGCGCCCAGATCCCGGCGCAGACCATAAAGCCAATCTTCAGGCCGATAACGTCAATCAGCCAGCCGCACAGGGGCTGGAAAATGGTGTAGGCAATCTGGAACGCGCCGACTATCCAGGAGTACTGCTCGGTGGTGATGCCGAGGCTCTCTTTCAGCTCCGGGGCGAGGATCCCGAGCGAGTTTCGGGTAATGTAGTTAACGGTGACGCCAAGTAAGAACAGCACCAGCACGTACCAGCGCAGGTTCTTGATGACGCGACGGGTTTTGCTTGTCGCAACGGTGTTATTGATGTCCTGACTCATTTTACTCTCCACAAGACGGACGGTAAGGGGACGGAGGTTCAGGTGTCACACAGATTGTTATGCCTTTGATTTCTATCCGCTTAGAATGCTTAAGTTGCTATACAACTAGTATGGAAGCTGTGTGACAAGTTCACCTTAGGGAAGAAAATGAGAGGGCAAAAGTGGATTTTGTGCAAAATTTCTCATAACTGACGCAAACCCTCTGGCATGATGGCCTTTATGTCAGCTATTGCCTGACGAATACGCTATGAAAAATTTTTCATTTCGCAAATGGAGCCAGATCACAAAATGGACAAAAGGCTAAAAATCACCGAAATCGCGGCCCGTACGCAGCTCTCCATCAGCACGGTTTCCCGCGTGCTGGCAGGCAAAGCGAATACCAGCGAAAAGGCGCGGGCTAAGGTGCTGGCGTGCGCGCGAGAGCTGGGGGTGATGGACGGCATGGCGGCAGGGCGTCTGCTGCTTAACAGCCTGGTGGTTTTTGCCCCTCAGCGTGCCTTCGACGAGCGGTCCGACATCTTTTACTATCGCGTGATCCAGAGCGTGAGCAAAGGGCTTGCCTCGCACGAGGTTCGGCTGCGCTACTGCGCGCTGGAGGAGAACGACAGCGACGCCCAGATTTTTCTGGCACGCATGAACGAGCCGGATACCCAGGCGGCCATTCTGCTCGGTATCGACGATCCGCATATCCACGATCTGGCGGTGGACGTGGGGAAACCCTGCATGCTGATTAACTGCCGGGACCGCCGCATGCGCCTGCCTGCCGTCGCCCCGGATCATCGCGCCATTGGCGAGCGGGCGGCGGAGTACCTCTTCGAGATGGGGCACCGCGAGGTGATGAACGTGCTGTGCCTGCGTCGCTACACCATGGAGCTGCGCCTGGCGGGGATCCGCGACGCGTGGCACGCCCATAATCTCAGGTTTAACGACAGGCGCGACCTGCTGGTGGTGCCAAGCTTCAGCGCCAGAGAGACGGAGCAGCTGGTAAGCGAGTGGCTTAAACAGCAGCAGGGAAAAGACCTGCCGACGGCGTTTCTGGTAGGCGGGGACTTTATGGCGGCAGGCACCATCAGCGCGCTGCAAAATCACAGTCTGCGCGTGCCGCAGGACGTCTCGGTCATGAGCATCGACGGCTTTAATCTGGCGGCGATTCAGGATGTGCCCTTAACGGCGGTGCATGTTCCCCGCGACGAGCTGGGAACGGAAGCGGTGCATATGCTCCAGCAGCGGCTGATGCGCCCGGACGCGCCGGTAGGGACACTGCTGCTAAACGGCACGCTGGCCGTGCGGGAGTCGGTACGGCGGATACGTCAGGGGAAACGACGCACCGCCGTGGAGCGGGAAGGGCTGTACGACAGTTAAGCCATGCCCAGCGCGCGCTTGCCGTGGATGTTGAGATCGTTCACGGTAAAGCGGTCCTGCCAGCTTTTTTCATAATCCTCGCGCGGGAAGTCTCCCGGCGACGCGCCGGTTTCCAGCGCTTCCTTGACCTTTTTCGCGTAGGCGAGGTTTTTCTCGCACATTGGCGCGGCGGGGATGTACATCACGTTGCCCCAGCCCTGCTGATTTTCCACCGGCGCGACGGAGTGGATCACGTCGCAGTGCCACCACACGGAATCGCCCGCCTCCAGCGCCGGAATGCTGGTCAGCGCCTCGACAAGCAGCGGGTGCCATTTCTCGGAAATCGGCAGCACGCGCCCCGGCGCGACGCCGCAGAGTTCATCTTCCGGCACGTCGTCCAGCAGCGGACGCAGCAGTATATAGGCCATCGCTTCCGGGATCGGCACCACGTGCAGCAGCCCCTGGCCGGGGATCATGTCCGACAGCGCCGTCCAGCCCTGGAAGGTGCGGAACACTGAGCACTTGGTGGTGTTATCCACGGTGTACTCTTCCACTTCGGTGCGGTGCGCGGCGTTCCACGGATCGTATTTCTCGACGTTGCCGTCAAACACGCGGGCAAACACCTGCTGATAGGCCGGCAGCAGCCAGCGCTCCAGCGCGCCGGAGTCGGTGTGCGCGCCCAGCCCTTTTGAGGTGGTTCCCGGCGGGCGGCGGCGGATGCGGTCCGGGTAAATCACGCTCACGTCCGGGTCGAACCACCGTTTGCCGTTGCTCTCGAATGTCCATAAACGGTTCAGAAACGACTGCACCTGCGCCATCTCTTCACTCTGGCGCGCCTGCATTTGCGCCTGGGACCAGTAAATGGGGTAAATCTCCGGACGGGAGGCGGTTAAGGTGCCGAAGAAGTTGTCGCCCGGCCCTTTGTACACCTCGTCAAACTTGTTCAGGTCGAGGTAGTCGAGCATCGACCGATCCCACGCCAGCGCCTGCTCGCGCGGGAAGTGACCTTTAATCACCGCGCAGCCGCGGCGCTTAACGGCCTCGCGCTGTGCGTCGGTAATCGTGCCGTTTTTCACATCTGCAAACGGAATCACCGGCCAGACGGATTCACCTTTGTTTTTAAGGGCGTTGATCTCCGCCACGCGGGTGGCAATTTTATCGCTGAGCTTATTAAACACCGCCTGCACGTCGCCGATCTGCGCGCGTAACTCACGTTTTAACTGACGGATTGCCGCTTTGTGGTCCGCTGGCAAGGTTTCACTGGTAAAGGTCATAGCTGCCTCGCATCTTTCATTCGAAAGTAAAAATGTCTACAAGTGATACTTTAAGTTAAAAATAAGTTAATGCAAGTTTAAAAACTTGACGCAAGCCACAGGACGGAAAAAGAGTGAGAGGCCGGAGCGAGGCTCCGGCGAGGAAAGGATCAGACGTCGAAAGGAGAGTGGTTGTCGAGCACGGCTTGAATCACGTTCAGCGCGCCCTGATGGTTGTTGTCGTCGGTGCTGTAGCGGCTGATTTCTTTAATGCTCTGCGCCGCGTTGCCCATGGCAAAAGAGTATTTTACCAGCTTCAGCATCTCGGCATCGTTGCCGCTGTCGCCAATGCCGACGCACTCCTGTGGGGAGATTTTCCAGCGTTTCAGCAGGCGGCTAATGCCGTTGGCTTTGTGCAGGCCGGGGATAATCAAATCGACAAAACCAAAGCCGCTGGTAACCGGCTTCATGATGCCTTCCAGGGAGACGTGCAGTTTATCGACCAGGTTGGGGATATCGCTGTCCGGCAGGTTCAGGGAGAACTTAAACAGCACGTCGTCAATTTCGCGGTAATCGCTGATGCGCTTTAAGCGGTGATAGTGCTTTGACATCAGCGCCACGAAGGCGTCCGGGGCTTTGTCGCTCACGTAGGCGCTCTCCAGACCGCAGGCTACAAAGTTCAGCCCTTTGTCTTTCAGCAGTTCGCCAATAACGATCTGCGACTCATGGCGGGTCAGCTCGCCGTGGAACACCTGTTCGCCGTGGTCGAACACCAGCGCGCCGTTTTCCGCCACGAAGGAGATCTGATCTTTCAGCTCGGGGAAGAAGGAGATGAGCTGGTAATACTGGTTGCCGCTGGCGACAACGAATTCGATACCGCGGGATTTAAGCTGCTCAAACTGTGCCTGGAAGCGGTCACGATCGTACTGCTTGGCATCATCAAGGAAAGTTCCGTCCATATCGGTGACGATAACTTTAACGGTCATACTGTGCTCCTGGGTCACTGCGTTTTGAAACATTCTAATAACAAGGTGACGGGGAGCACAAATTTATTTCGAATGAAAGTCAGAAAGCCGGGTGGCGGCTTCGCCTTACCCGGCCTACGGGGAGAATTGTAGGCCCGGTAAGCGCAGCGCCACCGGGCGTTTTTTTACAGCGTATGCTCAGTACGCGCAATAATATCGTCCTGCGCATCCGGCGACAGGGCGGTGAAGAACGCCGAGTAGCCCGCCACGCGCACGACCAGGTCGCGATACTGGTCCGGGTGTTTTTTCGCTTCCAGCAGCGTTTCGCGGGAGACAATGTTGTACTGAATATGCCAGCCCTTATGCACCTCGAAGAAGGTACGCAGCAGCACCATCAGCTTCTGGCGATCGCTGTCGTTTTCCAGCGTCGACGGGTTCAGCTTCTGGTTTAGCAGCACGCCGCCCAGGATCGCCTCGGTAGGCAGTTTACCGACCGAGCCGATCACCGCCGTCGGGCCGAGGTGGTCCGTACCGGAGGCCGGGCTTGCCCCTTCCGCCAGCGGGGTATGCGCCTTACGTCCGTCCGGGGTCGCCATCGTTGCCGCGCCAAACGGCACGTTTGCGGAAATCGAGGAGGTGCCAGCATAGTAGTTACCGCCAATCGGGCCGCGGCCGTAGCGCGGGTTGTGGTACTGCTTCAGCTCCTCGAAGTAGGTCTGGTAGGCGCGCGTCAGCAGCATGTCCACGCTGTCGTCGTCGTTGCCGTACTTCGGCGCGCCGTTGATCAGACGCTGACGCAACTGCTCGTGGGTCAGCCCGTCGAAGTCATCCGCCAGGGCGGCCGCCAGCTGCTGCTGACCGATAGCGCCCTGCTCAAACACCAGCTTTTTCACCGCCGCCAGGCTGTTGCCAAGGTTGGCGATACCCACCTGCAGGCCGGAGACCCAGTCATACTTCGCGCCGCCCTGCTTGATGCTTTTCGCACGCTCGATGCAGTCGTCCACCAGCGCCGAGCAGAGAATGTCATGGACGTTCTCCTCCAGCATGGTGTCCACCACGTACTCGATCTCGATGGATTTGCGGGTGTAGTAGCGGATCTGGCTGTCCCACGCCGCCATCACTTCCTCGAAGTTATTGAAGTTGCCGGCAGAGAGCGCTTTCTCCTGCGGCAGGAACACCTTGCCGCTGGTGGCGTCGCGGCCGCCTTCCAGCGCGGCGAGCATCACGCGGGCAAAGTTGATAAAGCTCATGCCGGTGCAGCGGTAGCCCCACTTGCCTCCCACCGCGGTTTCGATACAGCCGATGGCCGCGTAGTCATAGGCGTCGTCGCGTTCAACGCCGAGCTTGATGAATTCCGGGATCACGATTTCATCGTTGTTGAACGCCGGCATCCCGAAGCCGCAGCGGATCACCTGCACGCAGGCGTCGAGGAAGTCGTTGCTCATGCCCGCGTGGTAGCGCACGCTCAGGTTCGGCTGGGTGGAGCGCAGGCGACCGCAGGACTCCAGAATCGCGTAGGAGAGCGGGTTGACCGCGTCCATCGGCTCACCGTTGACCAGCTTCTGGCCGCCGATGGTGACGTTCTGGTACAGCGGGCTACCGGCGGAGGCCTTGGAGTGCGAGCCGGAGCGGATCTTGTTCACTTCCAGCAGCTTCAGCCAGCAGCTGTGCAGCAGCTCGATGGCGTGCTCGCGGTCCAGGCTCTGGTCCAGCTCCACGTCGCGGCGGTAGAACGGGTACAGGTATTGGTCCATACGCGCGAAGGAGACGGAGTGGCCGTTGGACTCAATCTGCAGGATCAGCTGAATGAAGTAGCACAGCTGCAGCGCCTGCCAGAAGGTTTTTGGCGGCTCGTGGGCAATCACGTCGCAGTTTTCCGCCATCGCCAGCAGCTCGTCGCGGCGGCTTTCGCGGGTTTCCGTAGACGCCATCTCACGCGCCAGGTCGGCGAAGCGTTTGATGTGCAGGCTGACGGCTTCCAGCACGATATCAATTGCCTTCAGGAACTGATCGCCGTGCAGGTCTTCCAGCACCGTCAGGTTGATGCGCGAGCGGCGCTCGGCCACTTTGGCGCGCAGGCCGTCGAGACCTTTTTCCAGCACCAGCGGGAAGTTCACAGCCAGGTGCGCGTCGCCGGAGGTCATATTGCCTTCGGCTTTAATGATGCCGGTTTCCAGCAGGCCTTTCTGCTCGTCGGTGAACATGCCGTAGCAGCGGTCCTGCACCGTCTGGCCGCGCCACCACGGGCAGATTTCATGCAGCACGCGCTTGTTCTCTTCGCTCACCGCAAAGCCCGCGCCCGGACGGTCCGCCAGATCGTCAATCTCTTTCTCAATCCAGGAGACGGTGTATTCCGGGAAGATCGGCGCGGCGCGCACTTCGCTTGCCTGGTTGCCGATAATCAGCTCGTCGTGCTTGATCCAGATGGTACGTTCCGCCAGGTGATGCGCCAGCGCCAGGGCGCGACGCACCGGGATCGGTTTGTCCATGTGCTGCTGGTACATTTCGGTGTAATGCTGCGCGCGCTCGGTGCAGACCGGCGGCTTGACGATATGCACCAGCGCCATTTTATGCGCTTTAATACGTTCGCTGAGAGTGTTGAGATTCAGGGTGGTCATAGGTTTATCCTCGTAAGGTCGCGGTTAACCCTTTCTGGCAGGCGTACTGCTGCGCGAAGTCCAGCAGGGCAGGGTTATCCAGCGGTTTGTCAGGGGCAGAGTAGGGTTGGCCGAGCAGGGTATATTTGTTCATGCCCAGCGTGTGATACGGCAGAAAATGAATATCGTCGACGCCAAGTTCATCGGCGGCGAAGTTGGTAATGGCGGTGATGGACGCTTCATCAGCGTTAAAGCCCTGGATCAGCGGCACGCGAATGGTGATCTTTTTCCCGGCGGCGGCGAGGCGCTTCAGGTTGTCCAGGATCCGTTTGGCCGAGCCGTCCGTCCACTGCTTGAACACTTCACCGTCGACGTGCTTCAGGTCGGCGAGGAACAGATCGACGTACGGTAATGACGGCTCAATATAGTGCCACGGCACGTGAAGGCAGGTTTCCACGGCGGTGTGGATCCCCTGTTCGTGGCTGGCCTTAAACAGGGCGTGCGCCAGCGCCGGGTTCATAAACGGTTCGCCGCCGGAGAGGGTGATCCCGCCGCCGCTGCGGTCGTAGAAAGGTTTGTCGCGCAGCACGGTGGCCATTATCTCGTCCACCTGCTGCTCTTCACCGCAGACGGTAAGCGCCTGCGTCGGGCAGCAGTCGGTGAGGGCATTAAGCGTCTCTTCACTCAGCTTTTCGCGGTGGATAACCAGGCCATTGAGCGCGCGTTCGATACAGCCCGGCGCCGCCAGCTGGCACAGGTCGCAGCCTTCCAGACACAGGCGTGCGTCAAACAGCACGTCCCGGCTGCGGGAGCGGCTTTCCGGGTTCTGGCACCAGCGACAGCCCAGCGAGCAGCCTTTCAGGAACACCACGGTTCGAATACCGGGGCCGTCGTGAGTGGAGTAACGCTGAATATTGAAGATCATACTTTTGCCCTCAGGTTGCATATGAAGATTAAATTACTTTCGAATGAAAGTTATCTTGATGCAGGTCAACTCTTGAGCAGGTTTTATCGTGCTAGGGTAAGTGCAGGCTAATTTTGAGGGTGACATCATGGAACTTTATCTCGACACATCTGACGTTGCGGCAGTCAAAAAGCTGGCGCGTATCTTCCCGCTGGCGGGCGTGACCACCAACCCAAGCATTGTGGCGGCAGGTAAAACGCCGCTCGACGAGCTGCTGCCCGCGCTGCATGACGCGATGGGCGGTAAGGGTCGTCTGTTTGCACAGGTAATGGCAACCACCGCCGAAGGGATGGTGGAAGACGCGCGCAAGCTGCGCGCTATCATTAACGACCTGGTGGTGAAGGTGCCGGTGACCGCGGAAGGGCTGGCGGCCATTAAAATGCTGAAAGCGGAAGGGATCCCGACGCTGGGCACGGCGGTGTACGGCGCCGCGCAGGGGATGCTGTCAGCCCTGGCGGGAGCAGAGTATGTCGCCCCTTACGTCAACCGCGTGGACGCGCAGGGCGGGGACGGGATTCAAACCGTGATTGAGCTGCAGCAGCTGTTGACGCTGCACGCGCCGCAGTCAAAGGTGCTGGCCGCGAGCTTCAAGACCCCGCGTCAGGCGCTGGACTGCCTGCTGGCAGGGTGCGAGTCCATCACGCTGCCGCTGGACGTGGCGCAGCAGTTTATTACTTCCCCTGCGGTGGATGCGGCGATCGTGAAGTTTGAGCAGGACTGGCAGGGGGCGTTTGGACGGACGTCGATTTGATGGGTGCGGCCTGATGCCCTCACCCCAACCCTCTCCCACAGGGAGAGGGAGCAAACACTAAAACGGCAACCTTAAGGTTGCCGTTTGCTTTAACCTCCACAAACCTCACACCCCGGATTACGCATCAGCTTCATCTCGCGGAACTGGCAGGTCATCGCGTCATACATCACGATTTTCCCCGCCGCTGGCGTGCCGTAGCGCGCCAGGACTTTGATCGCTTCCATCGCCTGTAACGAACCAATTACGCCAACGAGCGGCGCCATCACGCCCGCCTCGACGCAGGTGAGTGCATTCTCGCCGAACAGGCGGCTCAGGCAGCGGTAGCAGGGTTCACCGTCGGCGTAGGTAAAGACGCTGATTTGCCCCTCCATACGGATGGCCGCGCCGGAAACCAGCGGGGTTTTATGGGCAAAACAGCCCGCGTTCAGCTGGTTACGAATCGCCACGTTGTCGGTGCAGTCCAGCACCAGGTCGTGCTGCACAATCTGCGCGGACAAGGCGTCGTCATCCAGCATGGCGTCAATCAGGGTGAATTCACAATGAGGGTTAATGCGCGCCAGCGCCGTGCGGGCGGATTCCACTTTTGGCTGGCCCACCGTCGCGTCGCAGTGCAGCGTCTGGCGCTGCAGGTTGGACACCGACACGGTATCGAAATCCAGCAGCGTCATTCTGCCAACGCCCGCTGCGGCAAGGTACTGCGCGGCCGCGCAGCCCAGCCCGCCGAGACCGACGACCAGCACATTGGCTGCCTTAAGCGCTTCCTGGCCCTCAAAGTCAAACCCGCGCAGCACGATCTGGCGGTTGTAGCGCATCATCTCCTGGTCGCTCAGCTCCACCGTCATGTTAGCCTCCGAAAAGGTGGTTAAAGCGCTCGACCTCAACCCATTCACCTGCTTCCACGCTGCCGCGCTCGCGCTCCAGCACGATAAAGCAGTTGCCCTGGCTGAAGGAGCTGAAAATATGCGAGCCCTGGTGGCCGGTGGTGCTCACTTCAAGCTCGCCGTCCGCGTTGCGCGCCAGAATGCCGCGCTGGAAATCGAGACGGCCCGGTGATTTTTTCAGACGCGTGGCGGCACGCACGCGCAGGCGTTCCGGTAGCGGGCTGGCTTTGTTGCCGGAAAGCTTCGCCAGCAGCGGGATCGCCAGCTGGTAGAAGGTGAGTGCCGCAGAGACCGGGTTACCCGGCAGGCCGCAGAACCAGCTGTGCGGAAGCTTGCCAAAGGCGAATGGTTTACCCGGCTTGATCGCCAGCTTCCAGAAGGCGATTTCGCCCAGCTCTTCAAGAAGGGTTTTGGTGTAATCCGCTTCGCCAACCGATACGCCGCCGGAGCTGATGACTACGTCGGCGGCATTATCCGCCTCGATAAACGCGGCGCGCAGTTTTTCCGGATCGTCTGGAATAATGCCGAGGTTAATCACCTCGCAGCCCAGCTGCTCCAGCATCAGGTGCACCGCCAGACGGTTGGTATCGTAAATCTGACCATCCTGCAGCGGCTGGCCCGGAAGCTGCAGCTCGTCGCCGGTGGAGAAGACCGCCACGCGGACCTTACGGAAAACGTCGACTTCGGCGATGCCGAGCGATGCCAGCACCGGCAGTTCACCTGCCGTCAGCTTCTGCCCGGCGGCAAAGACCGTTGCGCCAAGGGTAATGTCCTCGCCGGTACGGCGGATATTCTGACCCGCTTTGACGCTGGCGGTAAAACGCACCCCGTCGTCGGTCTGTTCGGTCTCTTCCTGCATCACCACGGCGTCGCAGTCAGCCGGAACCGGCGCGCCGGTCATAATGCGCACGCAGGTGCCCGCCGGCCATTCGCCGCTAAACGGCTGGCCCGCAAAGGCTTTACCCGCCACCGGCAGGGCGTTGTCCGTCTGGAGATCCGCCAGGCGCACCGCGTAACCGTCCATCGCGGAATTATCGAACCCCGGCACGTTCATCGGCGAGACGATATCGCGCGCGGCAATACGACCAAAACAGCGCACAAGCGGCAGCGTCTCAACGTCATGCAGCGGAGAAATACGGTCAAGCATCTGCGAGAGTGCCGTCTCAAGCGGCATAAGTCCGGCGGTAAAATCCATGGTGGGCTCCTGCGGAGTAACAACGAAAGCGTCCATTATGGCAGAAAAGTGCGGCTAACTGTATGACCCGATGGGTGTACGCTTTACATCACTGTTGCGTCTTTCTATATTCAAAAATCATCTGAAGTTTCATCGACGATAATGATATTTATAGAAAAAGCCGCGAATCAGGCTAACGGGTGATGCGAATGGTTAATGCGGTAATCGCAATTCATGGCGGCGCAGGGGCAATCACCCGTGCACAGCTCAGTCCCGAGCAGGAAAAACGCTACATTGACGCGCTGTACGCCATTGTGGAAACGGGCCAGAAAATGCTGGAAGCGGGCGAGAGCGCGCTGGATGTGGTCACCGAGGCGGTGCGTCTGCTGGAAGAGTGTCCGCTCTTTAATGCCGGAATCGGTTCGGTCTTTACCCGGGATGAAACCCACGAGCTGGACGCCTGCGTGATGGACGGCGTCACCCTGAAGGCGGGCGCCGTGGCGGGCGTGAGCCATCTGCGAAATCCGGTGCTGGCGGCGCGTCTGGTGATGGAGGAGAGCCCGCACGTTCTGCTGGCGGGCGCCGGGGCGGAAAAATTTGCCTATGAGCACGGAATGGAACCGGTATCGCCGGAGCTGTTTTCCACGGAAGAACGCTATCAGCAGCTGCTGGAAGCCCGTACGGCGGGCATGACGCAGCTTGACCATGCTGCGCCGCTGGATGAAACCACCAAAATGGGCACGGTCGGCGCGGTGGCGCTTGATAAAGCCGGCAACCTCGCGGCGGCCACGTCAACGGGCGGCATGACCAACAAGCTCCCCGGACGCGTCGGCGACAGCCCGCTGCCGGGCGCGGGCTGCTATGCCAATAACGCCACGGCAGCGGTGTCCTGTACCGGCACCGGGGAAGTGTTTATTCGCGCCCTCGCGGCCTACGACATCACCGCGCTGATGGATTACGGCGGTTTAAGCCTGAGCGAGGCCTGCGAGCGGGTGGTGATGGAAAAATTACCTGCCCTGGGCGGCGTCGGCGGGCTGATTGCGGTCGATCGTGAGGGCAACGTGGCCCTGCCGTTCAACAGCGAAGGGATGTATCGCGCCTGGGGTTACGCCGGTGATGAGCCGAGCACGGGCATCTATCGTGAATAAGGGGGCAGCGCGTGCCGCACACTGAAGAACTGGACAACCGCGAGGTACTGGCTGTCCATCAGCTGAATATTGCGTTTCAGGAAGAGCGGCAGTTCATCCCCGCAGTACAGAATTTATCGTTCTCGCTCAGGCGCGGCGAGACGCTGGCGATTGTCGGCGAGTCCGGTTCCGGTAAATCGGTCACCGCGCTGGCGCTGATGCGCCTGCTGGAACAGACGGGCGGGCAAATCAGCAGCGAGAAAATGCTCCTGCGCCGCCGTAACCGTCAGGTCATCGATTTAAACGAGCTAAGCGACGCGCAGATGCAGGGCGTGCGCGGGGCGGATATCGCGATGATCTTCCAGGAGCCGATGACCTCGCTCAACCCGGTTTTCCCGGTCGGGGAGCAAATTGCCGAGTCCATCCGGCTGCATCAGGGGCTGAGCGGCGATGAGGCGCTCAAAGAGGCCCGACGGATGCTGGAGCTGGTGCGCATTCCAGAGGCGCAGGCCATTCTGGGGCGCTACCCGCATCAGCTTTCCGGCGGCATGCGCCAGCGGGTGATGATTGCCATGGCGCTCTCCTGCCGTCCGGCGGTGCTGATCGCCGATGAGCCAACGACGGCGCTGGACGTGACGATTCAGGCGCAGATCCTGCAGCTCATCAAAGTGCTGCAGCAGGAGATGGAGATGGGGGTGATTTTCATCACCCACGATATGGGCGTGGTCGCCGACATCGCCGATCGGGTGCTGGTGATGCACAAGGGCAATGCTGTGGAAACCGGCGCGGTCGAGCAGATTTTCCATGCTCCCGTGCATCCTTACACCAAAGCGCTGCTGGCGGCGGTGCCGCGCCTTGGGGCGATGAACGGCAGCGATTTGCCGCGCCGCTTTCCGCTGATTTCCCTGGAGGCGACAGAGCCGCAGGAGGATGAACGCGAGCAGGACACCGTGGTGCCGGGCAAACCGATACTCGAAGTGCGCAATCTGGTAACCCGCTTTCCGCTGCGCAGCGGAATTTTCAACCGCCTGAAGCGCGAAGTGCATGCGGTGGAAAACGTCAGTTTCGATCTCTGGCCGGGTGAAACGCTGGCGCTGGTAGGGGAGTCCGGCTGCGGGAAATCCACCACCGGGCGGGCGCTGCTCCGGCTCGTGGAGACGCAGGAGGGGACGATAACCTTTAACGGTGAACGTATCGACACCCTGCCGGATAATAAATTACAGGCGGTCCGCCGGGATATTCAGTTTATCTTCCAGGATCCGTATGCCTCTCTCGACCCGCGCCATACGGTAGGGTACTCAATTATGGAGCCGCTGCGGGTGCATAACCTGCTCGACGGCGAGGCGGCGCAGCGTCGCGTTGCCTGGCTGCTGGAGCGCGTTGGCCTGAAGCCGGAACACGCCTGGCGCTATCCGCACGAGTTTTCCGGCGGGCAGCGGCAGCGTATCTGCATCGCCCGCGCGCTGGCGCTGAACCCGAAGGTGGTGATTGCCGATGAGTCCGTCTCGGCGCTGGATGTCTCGATCCGGGCGCAAATTATCAACCTGTTGCTGGATTTACAGCGGGATATGGGGATTGCCTTCCTGTTCATCTCGCACGATATGGCGGTGGTCGAGCGCATCAGCCATCGCGTGGCGGTGATGTTCATGGGGCAAATCGTGGAGATTGGCCCGCGAAGGGCGGTGTTTGAGAACCCGCAGCACCCTTACACCCGCAAGCTTATTGCGGCGGTCCCGGTTGCCGATCCCGCGCACCGCCACGGCCAGCGCGTGCTGCTGCAGGATGAGATGCCGAGCAACATACGTAAACGCGGCGAAGCCATGGAGCGCGTCACGCTGCGTGAGGTTGGTCCGGGCCACTTCGTGGCTCCCCCGCGCCAGGACAATGCCTTCTCACGGTTATAACTTACAACAGGCAGGAGAACACAATGGTTACATTTGTAGCGCGTAGATGGTTGTTAGCCGCGAGCGTGACGGCAGCCCTGGCCGCTGCCCCCGCGTTCGCCGCCAAAGACGTGGTGGTTGCCGTCGGCTCCAACTTCACCACGCTCGATCCGTACGACGCCAACGACACGCTCTCCCAGGCGGTGGCGAAATCGTTCTATCAGGGGCTGTTTGGCCTCGACAAAGAGATGAAGCTGAAAAACGTGCTGGCGGAGGGTTACACCGTTTCCGACGACGGGCTGGTTTATACCATCAAGCTCCGTTCCGGCGTGAAGTTCCAGGACGGGACAGATTTCAATGCGGAGGCGGTAAAGGTCAACCTTGACCGTGCCAGCAATCCTCAAAACAGCCTCAAGCGCTATAACCTGTATAAAAATATCGCCAGCACCGAGGTCGTCGACCCGGCGACGGTAAAAATCACCCTGAAAGAGCCATTCTCCGCGTTTATCAATATTCTGGCGCATCCGGCGACGGCGATGATCTCGCCCGCCGCGCTGAAAAAGTACGGTAAAGAGATCGGCTTCCACCCGGTGGGAACCGGGCCGTACGAGCTGCTCACCTGGAACCAGACCGATTTCGTGAAGGTGAAAAAATTCGCGGGATACTGGCAGAAGGGGCTGCCGAAGCTGGACACCATTACCTGGCGTCCGGTGGTGGACAACAACACCCGCGCAGCGATGCTGCAAACCGGCGAGGCGCAGTTTGCCTTCCCGATCCCGTACGAGCAGGCCGCCATTTTGCAGAAAAACAGCAAGCTGGAGCTGGTTGCCAGCCCGTCAATCATGCAGCGCTACATCAGCATGAACGTCACGCAGAAGCCGTTCGATAACCCGAAGGTGCGTGAAGCCATCAACTACGCCATTAACCGTCAGGCGCTGGTGAAGGTTGCTTTTGCCGGCTATGCCACCCCGGCGACCGGCGTGCTGCCCCCGGCCATCGCCTATGCGCAAAGCTATCAGCCGTGGCCGTACGATCCGGCCAAAGCGCGCGAGCTGCTGAAAGAGGCGGGCTTCCCGAACGGCTTCAGCACCACGCTGTGGTCGTCGCATAATCACAGTACCGCCCAGAAGGTGCTGCAGTTCACCCAGCAGCAGCTGGCGCAGGTGGGAATTAAGGCGCAGGTCACCGCGATGGATGCCGGACAGCGTGCGGCAGAGGTTGAGGGGAAAGGGCAGAAAGAGAGCGGCGTGCGGATGTTCTACACCGGTTGGACGGCCTCGACCGGGGAAGCCGACTGGGCGCTGTCGCCGCTGTTTGCTTCGCAGAACTGGCCGCCAACCCTGTTCAACACCGCGTTTTACAGCAATCCGCAGGTCGATAAAGACCTGGCCGATGCCCTGAAGACGACCAAACCGGAAGAGAAAGCCCGCCTCTACAAAGACGCGCAGGACATTATCTGGAAAGAGTCACCGTGGGTGCCGCTGGTGGTGGAGAAACTGGTCTCAGCCCATAACAAAGCGCTGACCGGGTTCTACATCATGCCGGACACCGGCTTTAGCTTTGACGATGCGGATCTAAAATAAACCTCATGCTGAATTATGTTTGTAAACGCCTGCTGGGGCTTATCCCGACGCTGCTGATAGTGGCGGTGCTGGTGTTTTTGTTTGTCCATATGCTGCCGGGCGATCCGGCGCGCCTGGTAGCCGGGCCCGAAGCGGATGCCACCGTCATTGAGCTGGTGCGTAAACAGCTGGGCCTCGACCAGCCGCTGTATATGCAGTTTCTGCACTATATGTGCAACGTTCTGCAGGGCGACTTTGGTATCTCGATGGTGTCGCGGCGTCCGGTGTCGGAGGAGATTGCCAGCCGCTTTATGCCCACGTTCTGGTTAACAATTGCCAGCATGGGCTGGGCGGTGGTGTTTGGGCTTGGCGCGGGGATTATTGCGGCCGTCTGGCGCAACCGCTGGCCGGACAAGCTCGGCATGGCGCTGGCGGTGACCGGCATCTCCTTCCCGGCGTTCGCGCTGGGTATGCTGCTGATGCAGATCTTCTCCGTTGAACTGGGCTGGCTGCCGACCGTCGGGGCCGATACCTGGAAGCATTACATTCTGCCCTCCATGACGCTGGGCGCTGCCGTGTCGGCGGTAATGGCGCGCTTTACCCGCGCCTCGTTCGTGGACGTGCTGAGCGAAGATTATATCCGCACCGCGCGGGCGAAAGGGGTCAGCGAGAAGTGGGTCATTCTCAAGCACGGGTTCCGCAATGCGATGATCCCGGTGGTGACGATGATGGGGCTGCAGTTTGGTTTCCTGCTGGGTGGCTCTATCGTCGTGGAAAAGGTCTTCAACTGGCCGGGGCTGGGGCGCCTGCTGGTCGATTCCGTCGAGATGCGCGACTACCCGGTGATTCAGGCGGAAGTCCTGCTTTTCTCGCTGGAGTTTATTCTTATCAACTTAGTGGTGGACGTGCTCTACGCCGCCATTAACCCGGCCATCAGGTATAAGTAAGATGCGATTGTTGAACTGGCGGCGTCAGGCCGTTTTGAACGCGATGCCGGGGCTGAAACCGGAGCATGTCCGCACGCCGTGGTCCGAATTCTGGCGACGTTTTCGCCGTCAGCCGGTCGCGATGGCGGCGGGGCTGTTCGTGCTGGTGCTGATTGCGGTGGCGATCGTTGCGCCGTGGGTAGCGCCGTTTGATGCGGAAAACTACTTTGACTACGACCGCCTGAACGACGGCCCCTCAATGATGCACTGGTTCGGCGTGGATTCTCTCGGGCGCGATATCTTCAGCCGCGTGCTGGTGGGGGCGCAGATTTCTCTCGCCGCCGGGGTAGTCGCGGTGCTGATCGGTGCGGCCATCGGCACCGTGCTGGGGCTCGTCGCCGGGTATTATGAAGGCTGGTGGGACCGCATCATCATGCGCATCTGCGACGTGCTGTTTGCTTTCCCCGGCATTCTGCTGGCGATTGCCGTGGTGGCGATCATGGGGAGCGGTATGGCGAACGTGATTATCGCGGTCGCGGTCTTTTCGATTCCGGCCTTCGCCCGTCTGGTGCGCGGCAACACGCTGGTGCTGAAGCAGCAGACGTTTATCGAGTCCGCCCGCAGCATGGGGGCCAGCGATGCTACCATCCTGTTCAGCCATATTCTGCCGGGGACCGTATCGTCCATCGTGGTCTATTTCACCATGCGTATCGGCGTGTCGATTATTTCGGCGGCGAGCCTGTCGTTTCTGGGGTTAGGGGCGCAGCCTCCGACGCCGGAGTGGGGCGCGATGCTGAACGAGGCGAGGGCGGATATGGTGATTGCGCCGCACGTGGCGATCTTCCCGAGCCTGGCGATTTTCCTGACCGTGCTGGCGTTTAACCTGTTGGGGGACGGACTGCGCGATGCGCTGGATCCGAGGATAAAGGGGTAGTGCTGTCAAATGTGCCGGGTGGCGGCTACGCCTTACCCGGCCTACAACAGAGGGGTGAGATTAAACCCGGCTACCCCACAGGTCATACTCGTCGGCGTTTTCAACCTTCACGCGAATAATATCACCCGGCTTAACGTTGGTTTCGCCGTTCAGGTACACCGCGCCGTCGATTTCGGGGGCATCCGCCATGCTGCGGCCAATCGCGCCTTCTTCGTCCACCTCGTCGATGATAACCATGATCTCACGGCCCACTTTCTCCTGCAGACGCTCGGCAGAGATCTGCTGCTGCAGCTGCATGAAACGGTTCCAGCGCTCTTCTTTCACCTCTTCCGGCACCTGATCCGCCAGCTCGTTGGCGGTTGCGCCTTCTACCGGGCTGTACTTGAAGCAGCCTACGCGGTCAAGACGCGCTTCTTTCAGGAAGTCGAGCAGCATCTGGAAATCTTCTTCGGTTTCACCCGGGAAGCCGACGATGAAGGTGGAGCGCAGGGTCAGTTCCGGGCAAATCTCGCGCCACTGCTTGATGCGCGCCAGCTGGCGGTCAACGGAGCCAGGACGCTTCATCAGCTTGAGGATACGCGGGCTGGCGTGCTGCAGCGGGATATCCAGGTACGGCAGGATTTTGCCTTCTGCCATCAGCGGGATCACGTCGTCAACGTGCGGGTACGGGTAAACGTAGTGCAGACGCGTCCAGATACCGAGCTTAGCCAGCTGCTCGCACAGGCCGACCATGCTGGTTTTCACCGGCTCGCCGTTGTGGAACCCGGAGCGGTGCTTAACGTCCACGCCGTAAGCCGAGGTGTCCTGGGAAATCACCAGCAGCTCCTTCACGCCTGCGTCGGCCAGACGTTTAGCTTCCGCCAGTACTTCGCCAATCGGACGGCTCACCAAATCGCCACGCATGGACGGGATAATGCAGAAGGTGCAGCGATGGTTGCAGCCTTCGGAAATTTTCAGGTAGGCGTAGTGACGCGGCGTCAGCTTCACGCCCTGTTCCGGCACCAGGCTCAGGAACGGGTTGTGCTTTGGTTTTGGCACGTAGTGATGAACATGTTCCAGCACCTGCTCGTAGCTGTGCGGGCCGGTGATCTCCAGCACCTTCGGGTGCACTTCGCGGATTTGGTCCACTTTCGCGCCCAGGCAGCCGGTAACAATCACTTTGCCGTTTTCCGTCAGGGCTTCACCGATGGCTTCCAGTGACTCCTGCACCGCGCTGTCGATAAAGCCGCAGGTGTTAACGATCACCATATCGGCGTTGTCGTAGCTTGGCACCACGTCATAGCCTTCGGTGCGCAGTTCGGTCAGGATGCGTTCGGAATCCACCAGGTTTTTCGGACAGCCCAGGGAGACGAAGCCGATTTTCGGCTGGTGCGTAACATTGCTCATAGGTTAAAAATTCATCAATTATGGAGTTATCAGGGCGGGATTTTACAGCGTATCGCGTGGGATTTATACACTCTTTGCAAGCCGGATGGGCCGGGTAGAGGTTGTAACATTGTAAATAATGTTAATCGGTTAAGAATAATTGATCTCAGGCATTAAACTGTACAAAAAATGAACTTATTCTGAATGTGCAACATGGCTGACAGAGGAGGAAATAGCATGTCCGTTGACAGACTGAAACGCGATCTGCTTAACAAGCTGATCAACGCCCGCATCGACCTGGCCGCCTATCTGCAGCTCAGGAAGGCAAAGGGCTATATGTCAGTCAGCGAAAGCGAACATCTGCGTGATAATCTGTTTGAACTGTGTAATTTCATGCGTGAAAAAGCACCGACCCTGAAGGCGGAATACGATGAATGCGAGCTGATAGCGCTGCGTCGCGCCGCTGAGGTGCTCTCCATTGCAGGGGTATGTTTGATGAACGGACGCCACGACTGCCCGAATTTTATCGCTGTTAACGCGGAGAAGCTTGAAAACTGCCTGACAACGCTCTCTCTTTGCATCATGTGTCTTAACAAGCACGAGACGCTTGCACAGCACTGAGTTCGGGGGGAGGCAACTCCCCCCATCTGATTAAGCTTTTGTAAAAGTGGTAACGCGCCCGGAGGTAATGGCTAATCTTTATGCCATATGCCGAAAAAGGAGCGCGTTATGCCTCGATCCTCGTTGATTTTCCTGCCTGCATTGTTCATTCCGTTTTCGCTTCTTGCTGCGCCAGAGGCGGTAAAGGTTGAGGTGCTGCAAAACCGACTCGATCACCCCTGGTCGATGGCGTTCCTGCCGGGCAATGACGGTTTACTGGTCACGCTTAAGGGCGGGCAGCTCAAGCGCTGGCAGGCCGGGAAAGGGCTTTCCGATCCCATTGTCGGCGTGCCGAAGGTGTGGGCGAACGGCCAGGGAGGACTGCTGGACGTGGTGCTGGCACCGGATTTTGAAAAGTCGCGCCGCGTCTGGCTGAGCTACGCCGAAGCCGGGCATGACGGCAAGGCCGGAACGGCGGTGGGCTATGGCCGCCTGAGCGACGATCTTTCCCGCATCGAGGGATTCCAGGTGGTGTTCCGCCAGATGCCGAAACTCTCTACCGGTAACCATTTTGGTGGGCGACTGGTGTTCGACGGCAAAGGGTATCTCTTTATCGGACTCGGCGAGAACAACCAGCGCCCGACGGCGCAGGATCTGGACAAGCTGCAGGGTAAAGTGGTGCGCCTCACCGAAGACGGCAAAATCCCTGAGGATAACCCCTTTGTGAACACCTCCGGCGTGCGGCCTGAAATCTGGTCTTATGGCATTCGTAACCCGCAGGGGATGGCGATGAACCCGTGGAGCGACACGCTGTGGCTGAACGAGCACGGCCCGCGCGGCGGGGATGAAATCAACGTCCCGGAGAAGGGCAAAAATTACGGCTGGCCGCTGGCGACCCACGGCATCAACTACAGCGGCCTGAAAATTCCTGAAGCCAAAGGCGAGCACGTTGAGGGCGCCGAAAAGCCGCTGTTTGTCTGGAAAGTGTCGCCCGCGGTCAGCGGCATGGCGTTCTACAACAGCGACGTGTTCCCGCAGTGGAAAAACAAGCTGTTTATTGGGGCGCTGAAGGAAAAGGACGTGATCGTGCTGAGCGTGGACGGCAATAAGGTTACGGAGGACGGGCGGATCCTGGGCGACCGGGAGCAACGTATTCGCGATGTGCGGGTGGGGCCGGATGGCTATCTGTATGTCCTGACCGACGAAACGGACGGGCAGCTATTAAAAGTTAGCCCGTCCGGTGCGTAATCAGGTTACCGGGATCATCACCACGTTACGGTACGCCGGGCGCTCGCTAAGCTGCTTAAGCCAGCGGTCAAGGTTAGGGCGCGGCGTCCATTTCAGACCGAGGTTAGTCAGGTTCCAGACGAACGGCGCTACGGCGATATCGCCCACGCCGAACGCCTCGCCGGAGAACCAGGCGTGCTTGGCCAGTTCGTCATCCATCATGGCAAACAGGTTTTCGCAGGCATCCTGCGCGGCATGAATAGCGGGGTAGTCGCGCTCGGCTTTAGGGGTTCTGACTAACCCCATAAGGATCACGCGGTGGGTGGGTGAAAGCGTCTGGTTCGCCCAGTCCATCCACTTCTCACCCTGCGCGCGCTGCGCCGGGTTTTCAACCCACAGTCGGCCAAGACCGTACTGGGCGGCGAGGTAACGCACAATGGTGTTGGACTCCCAAAGCGTCGCGTCTGTTTCGTCATCGCGCAGCAGCGGCACCAGGCCGTTCGGGTTCATCGCCAGATAGTCGGCCTCTTTGTTCACGCCGAACGACATGCCAGCCATGATTTGGTTAAACGGTAAATCCAGTTCCTCCAGCGTCCAGAGCACTTTCTTAACGTTGGTCGAATTGTTTCTGCCCCACAGCGTAATCATATTTACTCCTGATGAGTGTGAATCCGGGTCGGCTTTTTGCCATGGTGAGATAAACCTAACAATTACGCAACAGAAGACAAAAAAATCGCCTGAATCAAAGCGTAAATGAATGTTATTGCATAAACTTTAATAACTTTACCCTCGTTGGGTTTCTTTAACCGTTTTAGTGCGCTATTACTCATCGCTTCTTGCGACACGGTGATGTGACGTAATTTTTGAATGGACACTCGGGTGGCATTTATGACGCGAAAAATGACTTCTCTGCGCAGCCTGGCGGCAGGCTCTGCGCTCCTTTTCCTGTTTGCACCAACACTCTACGCGGCTGAACAGGCTGCGCCCGAAGCGCCGCCTGTGGACGCGCGCGCCTGGATCCTGATGGACTATTCCAGCGGTAAGGTGCTGGCGGAAGGCAATGCGGATGAGAAACTCGATCCGGCCAGCCTGACCAAAATCATGACCAGCTATGTGGTCGGGCAGGCGTTAAAAGCGGGCAAGATCAAGCTGGACGATATGGTCACCATCGGGAAGGATGCCTGGGCGACCGGCAACCCGGCGCTGCGGGGCTCGTCGGTGATGTTCCTGAAGCCTGGCGATCAGGTCTCCGTCTCCGATCTGAACAAAGGGGTAATCATTCAGTCGGGAAATGATGCGTGCATCGCGTTGGCCGACTACGTTGCCGGCAGTCAGGATTCTTTCATTGGTTTGATGAATGGCTATGCGCAGAAGCTCGGCTTAACCAACACCACCTTCAAAACGGTTCACGGCCTGGATGCGCCGGGACAGTTCAGCACCGCGCGCGACATGGCGCTGCTGGGGAAAGCGCTGATCCACGACGTGCCGGATGAATACGCCATCCACAAAGAGAAAGAGTTTACCTTCAACAAAATTCGCCAGCCGAACCGCAACCGCCTGCTGTGGAGCAGCAACGTTAACGTGGACGGAATGAAGACCGGCACCACGGCGGGCGCGGGCTACAACCTGGTGGCCTCCGCGACGCAGGGCGACATGCGCCTGATCTCGGTGGTGCTGGGTACCAAAACCGACCGCATCCGCTTTAACGAATCAGAAAAACTCCTGACCTGGGGCTTCCGCTTTTTTGAAACCGTGACGCCGATTAAACCGGACGCCACGTTCGTCAGCCAGCGCGTCTGGTTTGGTGACAAGAGCGAGGTGAATCTGGGGGCGGGTGAGGCCGGTTCCGTGACCATTCCGCGCGGGCAGCTGAAAAACCTGAAGGCCAGCTATACCCTGACCGAGCCGCAGCTCACCGCGCCGCTGAAAAAAGGCCAGGTGGTCGGGACGATTGATTTCCAGCTAAACGGTAAGTCGATTGAACAGCGTCCGCTGATTGTGATGGAAGCGGTGGAAGAGGGCGGCTTCTTCAGCCGGATGTGGGATTTCGTGTTGATGAAATTCCATAGCTGGTTTGGCAGCTGGTTCAGTTAAACCGGTTTTCTCCCTCTCCCAGTGGGAGAGGGCCGGGGTGAGGGCGTCAGGCCGCACCCCTCTTAATACATTAACTTCACCTGCTGCGCCTTTGCATGGGCCACAATCTCGTCGTCCGGGCGACAATCGCTGACGATGGCGTCAAACTGCGCCAGCTCGCCCATTCTTGCCGAACGCACCTTGCCAAATTTACTGTGATCGACCACCAGCACATGGTACTGCGCGGCATTTAGCGCCCAGTGCTTCACCGGCAGCTCCTCCAGATTAAAGCAGGTTGCACCCTGGCGGACGTTCACGCCTGCGGCGGAATAAAACGCGATGTCCGGGCAGAGATTGCTGAGCGTGTCCTGCAGGTTAAGCGGCTTAAAGATGGCGTTGCTGGCGTGAAACTCGCCGCCGCAGAGGATCACCCGGCACTCGGGTTTCTCCTGAAGCGCCAGAAAGGTGTTCAGGGAGTAGCACACGGCGGTAAAGGGAATGCTGCTGTCGATGGCTTCGATAATCCACGGCGTGGTGGTGCCGCAGTCAAAAAACAGCGTCTGGTGTGGCTGGACCAGCGTGGCCGCAAGGCGCGCGGCTTTGCGCTTCTCTTCAACCAGCCGCGTCTTCTGATCGCTGATCAGATAATGGCTGGCGCTGCGCGGCTCAAGGACGATGTACCCGCCCAGCAGCACCACGGGGGCGCTGTCGCTGTTCAGATCGCGACGGATGGTCATCTCTGAGACGCCGAGGAGGTTGGCGGCTTCCTTCAGATGCAGCTTATCGCTGCGCTTCAGCGCCTGCAGCAGCTGAGCAATGCGGTCATCGCGTCGTGTTTCCATAGTTCCTCGGGATAAAAAAGTGAGCCCCCGCAGGGCGGGGGCTCAGTGTAACCTGTCCGGTTGGGGTTAGTCACGTATCCAGCCTTTGCGGATCGGGATGGCAAAAATGGCGCGATACAGCGAAGAGAGCCCCCGGTAGAGCGCTTCACCGAAGAGATTCCACAGGATAGCCGCGCTCACGCAGCCAATCAGTCCCACCAGGAAACCGCCGACCATATCCAGCGGCCAGTGGACGCCGAGATAGACGCGCGACCAGGCGATAGCCACAGCGATCATCATCAGCACCGCACCGGACCACAGACGATGCCAGAACAGGAAAGCCAGCGCGAAGGTGAAGATCACCGTACCGTGATCGCTCGGGAAGGAGTCATCCGGCGCGTGGTGCAGGAAGGTGTAGCCAACGCGATCGACAAAAGGACGATCGTGCGGGAACGCGTGGCCGAGAATATAGCTGACCAGCACGCTAACCCCGAGCGCCATCGCGACTTTGATCACCAGCTGGCGCTGCGCCTTGACCTGGCTGCGGGGCCCCCACAGCCAGAGAATGGCTGCCAGCGCAGGCACGATGCTGATAAGGTCTTTCGCCAGAAAGGTGGCAAAATCAATCATCCACTCTGGCGAGGCAGGGGTGGCGTTGATTAGATAAAACAGCTGATAATTCAGATTCTCTAGCATAGCGTAATCACTCTTTTGCAAACCGGGTGGAAACCAGCCCGTAGACCGCCACCTGGGAAAACCAGACCCACCACCCGGCCCACAGGTTGTGAGAGAAAAAATGTGCCCCGCGCATCACCTGGCCGAAGCCCATCGCCAGGCCCAGAACCGCGCCAAGGATCACAAAGCTCCAGGCGAGACGCGGACGCTCGCGCCAGAAGGCAAAAAACAGCCCCATCACCATAAAGCCGCTGGAGGAATGACCGCCGGGGAAACAGCGCCCCGGGCCGCTGTCTGCCGGGACGGCGCTGAACAGGGGGTAAGACACGGCCTTACCGCCATATTCCACCAGATCCCACGGGCAGCTGTGGTGGCTGATGCTTTTCAGCACGCCGACCACCAGCGCGCCAAGCCCCATCAGCAGCGCGGCGGTAACCAGCCTTGCGTTGCGTTTGTAAGCGCCGTAAAGCAGCGCCACGGCGCTTAAGGCAATCGCAATGTACTTCGCCAGACGATGGTTAAGCAGATCCAGCAGGTGGTCTTTCTGCAGCGGGAAAGTCTGCGTCGCCGCGTCATACCAAAAACCGGTGATCCATCTGTCGAGCGCTTCATCGCGCGAAAGCCACGTAAACGCGACGGCAAGGGCTAACAGCACTAAAAGCTGATAACCATAAAAGCGGGGCGGTAAGCGGTAAAGTCGTTTTGTCTTATTTGTCTGTAAGTTAGACAATTCTGAGCGGCTGGAGGTGAGTGCCATAATATGAGGTCGTTGACGAATAATCGGGCTATCATAAATCTGTCAACTTAAGGAAACCTTAAACGAAGACGATATGTGCTTTATTTCTGTTTCTCCTCGATAAATCACTATCTCGGGCAGCGGCATTTCATTACACTCGTCGCGATTTTGTCATTATAAAGAGATTGCATGTTAAACCGTTCTACTTCTGGTTCACGTCTGGGTCGTCAGGCGTTGCTTTTCCCCCTGTGTCTGGTGCTCTACGAATTCTCTACCTATATCGGCAACGATATGATCCAGCCCGGTATGCTGGCCGTTGTGGAGCAGTACAACGCGGGAATTGAGTGGGTGCCGACCTCCATGACCGCCTACCTGGCCGGCGGCATGTTTTTGCAGTGGCTGTTAGGCCCGCTGTCGGATCGTATTGGCCGCCGCCCGGTAATGCTGACGGGCGTGGTGTGGTTTATCGTCACCTGCCTCGCCACGCTGCTGGCGCAAAACATTGAACAATTTACCCTGCTGCGCTTCCTGCAGGGGGTGAGCCTGTGCTTTATCGGCGCCGTGGGGTATGCCGCCATTCAGGAGTCGTTTGAAGAGGCGGTGTGCATCAAAATTACCGCGCTGATGGCGAACGTGGCGCTGATCGCCCCCTTACTCGGGCCGCTGGTGGGCGCCGCGTGGGTGCACGTTGCGCCGTGGGAAGGGATGTTTGTGCTGTTTGCCGTTCTCGCCGCCATCGCGTTCTTCGGCCTGCACCGGGCGATGCCGGAAACGGCTACCCGTCTGGGTGAAAAACTCTCGCTCAAAGAGCTGGGCCGGGATTACAAAGCAGTGCTGAAAAATGGCCGCTTTGTGGCGGGCGCGCTGGCGACCGGGTTCGTTAGCCTGCCGCTGCTGGCGTGGATCGCGCAGTCGCCGGTTATTATCATCAGCGGCGAACAGCTCAGCAGCTACGAGTACGGCCTGCTGCAGGTGCCGATCTTTGGTGCGCTGATAATCGGTAACCTGGTGCTGGCCCGTCTGACGTCTCGCCGCACCGTGCGTTCCCTGATTATCATGGGCGGCTGGCCGATTGCGGCAGGGCTGATTCTGGCGGCGGTAGCGACCGTTGCGTCATCCCACGCCTACCTGTGGATGACGGCGGGGCTGAGCATTTATGCCTTCGGGATTGGCGTGGCGAACGCGGGCCTGGTGCGCCTGACCCTGTTTGCGAGCGAGATGAGTAAAGGTACAGTCTCCGCGGCGATGGGCATGCTGCAGATGCTGATTTTTACCGTCGGTATTGAGGTGAGCAAGCACGCTTACGCGCTGGGCGGCAACGGTCTGTTCAGCCTGTTTAACCTCGCCAACGGCGTGCTGTGGGTTGGCCTGATGGTGGTGTTCCTGAAGGACAAACGCGTCGGAAACGCCTTGCAGCCCTGATCTTTTTTCCCTCTCCCCTTTGGGGAGAGGGTTAGGGTGAGGGGCCAGAGTGAGGTCACCAGACCGAACGCTATCAATTAAACGGCGCCTCTCCCTCCAGCACCTTATCAATCACGTTTAAAACGCCTTCCTCGTTATTGTTCGGCGCTTCAAAGCGCGCCTCCGTCTTAATATGCGGCCTGGCATTCGCCATCGCAAAGCTGAACCCGGACTGGCGCAGCATCTCCACGTCGTTGCCGCTGTCGCCAAAGGCCACCACCTCGCTGTCCTCAATGCCCCAGCGCGCTTGCAGGATCCGCAGGCCGTTGGCTTTATGCACGCCGGGGATAATCAGGTCAATGCTGCCGTGACCGGTGGTGACGGGCACCATAATGTCACTCAGCTTTTCATGCAGCAGCGCCTGAATGCGCGGAATTTCGTCATCGGAAACGTTGAGCCCGAACTTGAAGAAGATGTCGTTCAGGCTGTCGAAATCCTGCACCCTTTCGAGGCGGTGGTAATATTTTGACGCGATATCAATGAAGGCATCGTCATAGGCCTTAAGCGTGTAGGCGCTGCCTTTCCCGCAGGCGATAATTTCAATGCCGGGAACATCGTTTAAGACGGTGGCCACGGTGGCGAAATGCGCTTTTGTCAGCTCGCCGTTGAACACGTCTTCCCCGGCATCGACCACCCAACCGCCGTTTTCGGCGACGAACGCAATTTCATGCGCAATCTCCGGGAAAAAGGAGATCAGCTGGTAATACTGGTTGCCGCTGGCGACCACGAAGCGAATGCCTTGCTCCTTCATGCGCGCATACTGCGCCAGAAAGCGCGGGCGGTTATAGGTCTTGGCATCACTCAGGAATGTGCCATCCATGTCGACGGCGATCAGTTTAACGCTCATATCCCTTCTCCATTGACGTTTGTTCCGTTTCCGGCTTTGCCACCGCGCGCGCCACCAGCGCCGCGATGATGACCAACCCTAACACCACCAGCATGGCGCTGCGCAGCCCGTAGTGCTCGCCGAGGAAGCCGAGCAGCGGCGGCCCGACCAGGAAGGCGAGGTAGCCTGTGGTTGCCACCACGCTGACGCGGGTCGGGGCATCCGGACCGGTGTCGCTGGCAGCTGAAATGGTCAGCGGGAAGCCGAGCGACGCGCCCAGTCCCCAGAGGATCACCGAGACCCCGGCAATCCAGTCCACGTCGACAAAGACGATCATCGCAATGCCCAGGCCGCCCAGCAGGGCGCTGGCGCGCACCACCGCCACGCGGCTGTAGCGGTCGATAAACCAGCCGCCGGTGAAGCGACCCACGGTCATCCCCAGCGTGAACCCGGCGTAAATCAGCGAGCCGGATGTCGGACTAAAGCCGTGACCGTCCACCATCAGCAGCGGCAGCCAGTCGTTGGCGGAACCTTCCGCGAAGGCCATCGCCAGCACCACCACGCCGATGAGCATTAGCTGGAAATCTCGGTAGAAGGGCAGCCCTTTTTCCGTCGAATGCTGTTCTTCAGCGGAATTCTTGCCGGTACCGTTCGGGATCGCCCGGATGCCGGTCAGGATCGGAATGATGCACACCAGCGCCGCCAGCAGGATATGCAGATTCGCGCTCACGCCAGTGGCCGTCAGCGCCATCCCCACGCCCGCGCCGGCGAGGGTGCCGAGGCTGTAAAAGCCGTGCATCATGGGCAGAACGGTTTTGTTCATCTCGCGCTCGACCGCCGCCCCTTCAACGTTAATCGCAACCTCTGCCGAGCCGAAGCTGCCGCCAAATACCGTCAGCCCCAGGGCAAACAGCACCGGCGAGGCAAACCACAGCGCCACGCTCAGCACCACCATCCCGAAGACCGCGAAGCACATGGTGGTGCGGATCACCGCCCGCGTGCCAAAGCGCTTCACCAGCCACGCGGAGCAGAGAATACCGCTCATGGAGCCTATCGACAGGCCGAACAGCACGATGCCCATCTCCGCGGTGGAGACGGACAAAATATCGCGAATGGCGGGAGTGCGCGTGGCCCAGGAGGCCATCAGCAGACCGGGAATAAAGAAGAACATAAACAGCGCCCACATGCGGAGCTGCAGGGCTTTGCGGGGAGAGGTCAGCGTCATCGGGGTAGCACCAGAAGTACAACAGTAGCGACAACACTAGCAAATTTGTGTACATTTGTACACAAACCACGTGAGGAATTTATGAGCAGACCACCGAACGATCCGCATCGCCGGGAGAAGATCCTGCAGGCGACGCTGGATACCATTGCTGAGCACGGGATTCACGCCGTTACGCACCGTAAAATCGCCACCTGCGCGGGCGTGCCGCTGGGGTCGATGACCTACTATTTCGACGGCATGGAGCCGCTGCTGGAGGAGGCCTTCACGTGGTTTACCCGGCAGATGTCGCAGCAGTATCGGGATTTCTTCGCGGGCGTCACCGGACCGGAAATGGCGTGTGAATCCATCACCACCCTGATCCACAGCTCGCAGGTGACCACGCCGCACAACATGGCGCTGATGTATCAGCTCTACGCCTTTATGCACCGCAGCGCGGCGCTTAAAACGGTAATGCAGGACTGGATGAAGATGAGCCAGACCACGCTGGAGCAGTGGTTCGACCCGGTCACCACCCGCGCGCTGGATGCCTTCATCGAAGGGATGACGCTGCACTATGTGACCGACCGGGCGCCGTTAACCCGCGAAGAGATCCGGGCGATGGTGGGGAGAATTGCGGGCGAGGAAAACCCTTAGGCATCACTCGCCCTGCCTGTTTTACCTGCGTTCGATTTTTTTCCCGCTGGCGTCCACGACGGCTTCGCCATCCTCTTTGGTAAACGCTCCTTTCTGCGCGTCCGGCAGGATGTCGAGGACGACTTCAGACGGGCGGCACAGGCGGGTGCCCAGCGGCGTCACCACAATCGGACGGTTGATCAGGATCGGGTATTGCAGCATGAAGTCGATAAGCTGGTCGTCGGTGAAATTATCTTCAGCAAGACCGAGCTGTTCATACGGCTCCACGTTTTTGCGCAGCAGATCCCGCACCGAAATGCCCATATCGGCAATCAGGGTGGTCAGCCTATCGCGCGACGGCGGGGTTTCCAGATAGAGGATAATCTCCGGCTCCGCGCCGCTGTTGCGGATCATCTCCAGCGTGTTGCGCGAGGTGCCGCATGCCGGGTTGTGATAAATGGTGATGTGGCTCATATCAGTGGCTCATTACAGTGTGAAGGAGAGACGTAGCGCCAGTGCGGCGAGCGTCACAAACAGGACCGGCAGCGTCATGATGATGCCCGTCCGGAAATAGTAGCCCCAGGTTATCGTCATATTTTTCTGCGCCAGCACGTGGAGCCAGAGCAGGGTAGCGAGGCTGCCGATAGGCGTGATTTTTGGCCCCAGATCGCAGCCAATCACGTTGGCGTAAATCATCGCGTCCTTGATCAATCCCGTCGCCGTGCTGCCCTCAATAGAGAGCGCGCCAATCAGCACCGTGGGCATATTGTTCATTATGGATGACAGGAACGCGGTGATGAACCCGGTTCCCAGCGTGGTGGCCCACAGCCCGTGTCCGGCCAGACTATTCAGCACGCCTGTGAGAGAGTCCGTCAGCCCGGCATTACGCAGGCCATACACCACCAGATACATACCCAGCGAGAAGATAACGATCTGCCACGGTGCGCCGCGCAGCACTTTTCCGGTGTTTATTGCATGTCCCCGCTTTGCGACAGCGAATAAAATCAGCGCGCCGACGGTCGCGATGGCGCTGACCGGAATGCCGAGAGGTTCAAGCACAAAGAAGCCGACGAGCAGAAGCAGCAGCACGACCCAGCCCGTCCTGAACGTCGGGAGATCGTGAATGGCCCGCGCGGGCTTCTGAAGTTTCGCCAGGTCATATTCCGGGGGAATTTCCTTGCGGAAGAAGAGATGCAGCATCACCAGCGTTGCGGCAATCGCGGCGATATCAACGGGGATCATCACCGAGGCGTATTCGCTGAACCCCAGCTTAAAGAAGTCTGCCGACACGATGTTGACCAGGTTCGACACAATCAGCGGCAGGCTGGCGGTATCGGCGATAAAACCTGCCGCCATCACAAACGCCAGCGTGGCCTGCTTGCTGAACCCCAGCGCCAGCAGCATGGCAATGACGATAGGCGTCAGGATCAGCGCCGCGCCGTCATTGGCAAACAGCGCCGCCACGGCCGCACCCAGCAGGACGATATAAGTAAACAGCAATCGCCCGCGACCGTTTCCCCAGCGGGCGACGTGCAGCGCCGCCCACTCGAAAAAGCCGGACTCATCCAGCAGCAGGCTGATGATAATGACGGCGATAAACGTTGCCGTGGCGTTCCAGACGATATTCCAGACCACCGGAATATCATTAATGTGAATCACGCCGCTGACCAGCGCCAGCACGGCGCCGATGGTCGCGCTCCAGCCGATACTGAGCCCCCTGGGCTGCCAGATGACCAGCACCAGCGTAAACAGAAAAATTGCCCCTGCCAGAAACATCGCTTACTCCGTTATATCTGTTTTTGTGAATGTGTTTTGTTTAGCACGAACCCGGAAGCCGGTTTTTCAGCTTCATGCGCGTCTCTTCCCGCAGGCAGTTCCAGCTGTTGTCGATAACGGTTGCCGCCCAGGCCGGCATGTTGGGAGAGAGGCGGTAATGGACCCATTTCCCCTCGCGACGGTCGATAACCAGCCCGGACTCGCGCAGCAGAGCCATGTGGCGGGAGACCTTCGGCTGCGGTTCGTTGGTGGCGGAGCAGAGATCGCAGACGCACAGCTCGCCGGCTTCGCGAAGCAGCATGACGATGGCGAGCCGCGTTTCGTCGGAGAGGGTTTTGAAGAGCTGGAGTGGGTGGAGCATGATCAAACCTGCGAGTAGTTAATACATATTCTATAAATCATATATGTTTGATGTGGGGGATGGAAGAGGGGAGGAGACCAGGCTGCTTTTAAACTTAAAAAATCGTCTGGAATCGCTAATGAGCTTTGGATATTCTTTGTGCGGGACAGGATGACTAAGAATGAGATATGGACGCTAAACAGGTTGCATTAGGGATTCTCGATGGGATCTCCTCCATACCAAATACCGCTTACCTGGGTGTTGTAAGAAGCTGGGAGGGAAGCGGATTTGCCGGGGATAGCGCTAAACAAAGAAACCAGGCTGAGACGGAGCGTTTTTTCTATATGCTCAAAAGTCTGGGTAATGCTGAGTCACCTTTACGCAGACTAATTACTATTGTTTTCACATCCTTTTATAAAAAACTCAATGATGAAGGTAAAAAGGCTGTAAACAATAAATTGGGTTACGGAGCCGGAAGTGTTGGTGGGCGAACAGCTGGACAGATCGTACTGGCGCAGACAACTGCGAGTCTTATGTTGAATCGTCTGGCAATCGATCAGGCGTACAAACATTTTATCCGGTTTAGTGCTTCAGCAGCGTTAAACGTCGTGCTGTTCCAGGGGATTATTGAAGAGTCAGCCAGAGCATCAAGAAGGATGAAAACCAAATATCCCTCTACGTACGCCATGGTGTCAAAAGAGAATCTGGATATGGTCTACTTCCTCGTCGAACAACAGCTAGAGCCTTACCTCGTGTTCATTGAAGGGCATCCTATTGATTGCAAAGGAATACAGAATGAAATTTGTAAAATCGTTAATGTCCCACGCAATTGAGGGAACTATCACCTTTCTGGCTGTGATTTTTGCTTTGGGGTCTTTCTTCTGGTTTGAAAGTACATGGTTGAAGCTCGCCGGATGTTTTGTGGCGTTGATAGCTGGCTATCTGCTTTCATACGCAGCGGCCAAAATTAGAGGTAGCTGAGCCTGGACTTTCGTGATGTGAAATTAAAACATTTTCCCTCCATTTTTGTCGGAATGGAGCCAACCGAATCGATTGAAAATCGTTTGCTATTTTCAGGCAACAAAAAACCCATCAACCTTGAACCAAAACGGCGGGGTTGATGGGCTCCACAAATTGGGGACATCAAAGAAAAGCAGTGGCACTAGTTATGACTGCCCCCTGCTAAAAAAGTTCTGCGCGTTACAAAAATTTTTTCATTACGCGCAAACTTAGGAGTTATCCGAGTCCAGGCCAGATGATGATAATCAGCGTACCCGCCAGCGTCAGCAGTACGTTGGCGATAGCGTACGTGCCAGCATAACCCAGCGCCGGGATGTTGCTGCGCGCGGTATCGCTGATGATTTCCATTGCCGGCGCGCAGGTTCGGGCCCCCATCATTGCCCCGAACAGCAGGGCGCGGTTCATGCGCAGCACGTAGGCGCCGAACAGGAAGCAGATCACCACCGGCACCAGGCTGACGATAAGGCCGGACACCAGCATCTGCCAGCCGACGGCGCCCAGGCTGTGGCCGATGCCGCTGCCCGCGCTTAGGCCAACGCCCGCCATAAACACCATCAGACCGAACTCTTTCACCATGTTCAGCGCGCCCTGCGGAATATAGCCGAAGGTCGGGTGGTTGGCTCGCAGGAAGCCCAGCATGATCCCGGCGAACAGCAGCCCGGCGGCGTTACCGATGCCGAAGCTAAAGTTGCTGAACTGGAAGGTGATCATCCCGATCATCAGGCCAACAATGAAGAAGGCGCAGAAGGCCAGCAGGTCGGTGACCTGGCTGTGAATGGAGATAAAGCCGATGCGGTCGGCAACGGTTTTTACGCGTCGCGCGTCGCCGCTGACCTGCAGAACGTCGCCTTTGTTGAGCACGACATTGTCGTCGATAGGCATCTCAATCTGGCTGCGGATCACGCGGTTGAGGAAGCAGCCGTGGTCGGTCAGCTTCAGCTGCGCCAGACGGCGGCCAACGGCGTTGTGGTTTTTCACCACAATTTCTTCGGTGACGATGCGCATGTCGAGCAGGTCGCGGTCGAACACCTCTTTGCCGTTACGGAAGCTCGGGTCGAGACGGGCGTGGGCGTCCGGGTAACCCACCAGCGCGATGTCGTCGCCCATCTGCAGCACCGCGTCGCCGTCCGGGTTCGCCAGAATGCCGTTGCGGCGGATACGTTCGATATAGCAGCCCGTCTGGCGGTAAATCCCCAGCTCGCGAAGATTTTTGCCGTCTGCCCATGCCACCAGCTCCGGCCCGACGCGGTAGGCGCGGATCACCGGAAGATAGACTTTACGTTTGGAATCGGTATCCAGGCCGCGCTCGCGCGCGATTTGCTGGGCGCTGGTCTGCAGATCCTGGTGCTGCAGTTTTGGCAGGTAGCGCGCGCCAACGATCAGGCTCACCAGACCAATCAGATAGGTCAGGGCGTAGCCCAGGCTCAGATGGTCGAGGGCGGTAGAGAGCTGCGCGCCCGCCATGCCGGAATGGCGCAGGGTGTCACCGGCGCCCACGAGCACGGGGGTGGAGGTCATGGAGCCAGCCAGCATACCGGCCGTAAGCCCGATATCCCAGCCAAACAGTTTGCCCAGCCCCAACGCGATCAGCAGCGCGCTGCCGACCATCACCAGCGCCAGCATCAGATAATTTTTGCCGTCGCGGAAGAAAATTGAAAAAAAGTTAGGTCCCGCTTCTACGCCAACGCAAAAAATAAACAGCATAAAACCTAAGTTCAGCGCGTCCGTGTTAATGCTGAAGTGCTGCTGGCCTAATAATAAGGAGACGACTAAAACGCCAATGGAATTACCGAGTTGAACCGAACCCAGGCGCAATTTACCCAGGCAAAGACCCAGCGCCAGTACCACAAATAATAACAGGATGTAATTCCCATTTAACAAGTCTGCGACGTTTATATTCACGGAGGCTAACTTCTTGTTTACCAGTAAGTTGTTGAATGAAAGGACTTTTTGGGCTACTGTTTTCTGGGTCAGGGAAAGGCGTTAACGCTCCCTGTTTCCTGCTTTATTCCCTAAAACATTAGCTGGCGTGTAGTTTAATCGCATTAGCTACTGACAGCTACTGATTATCGCATCACCCTGTGCGTACTTTGGCATGGATTGCCGCACTGCTTTATCTGACTGGGCGTCTACCCGACGAATGTGTATTTGATAGAGATAAGTCAGGAGGATAGTTTGAATATGAAACGAAACTGGGCGGGGGTGATCAGCTGTTTTTTGCTGTTCACGGTCGTGTGTATGTCGCTCGCATTTAATGTGAAGGGCGCGTTCAGGGCGTCCGGGCATCCCGAGCTGGGGTTGCTCTTCTTCACGCTGCCGGGTGCCGCTGCCAGTTTTCTCTCCCGTAAAGGGGAGGTGGTGAAACCGCTTCTCGGTGCCATACTCGCAGCGCCGCTGTGTCTGCTCATGATGCGCCTGATGTATATCTCAACGCGGAGTTTCTGGCAGGAGCTGGCGTGGCTGCTGAGCGCCGTGTTCTGGTGCGCGCTTGGCGCGCTCTGCTACCTGTTTGTGCGCAGCCTGGTTCAGCACCGACGACACCACAAATAAAAACGCCCTCACGGTGAGGGCGTCCTTTCATTACTGAGCGGCAAACAGGCCCAGATGTTCTTTAGCGTAGGTTTCAAAGTCGGTGCAGCCGCCGATGTGTTTCTGATCGAGGAAGATCTGCGGTACGGTTTCAACCGGCTTACCGACGGTTTTTTCCAGATCGGCTTTGGTGATGCCTTCCGCGTGGATGTCCACATAGCGGAAGTTGAAGTCATCGCGCTCTTCGGTCAGTTTCTCAGCCAGCTCTTTTGCGCGAACACAGTAAGGGCACCCTGGACGACCAAAAATTACTGCAAACATTTCTCTCTCCTCAAAAAACAAGCCTGACGGCGAATAGCAGGTATAGTGCCCCATAACCCGCCGTCATTAAAGAAGGTTTCGCCTGTCGTTATAATATCTATGAGCTATGTTTCGCCAATTACACCGCGCGCATCATTGCCTATACTGGCTGCCATACGTATTAAGCAAGACAAAGAGAGACAAGATGACGCCAACCATAGACCTGCTCCTTTCCCACCGTTCCATTCGCCACTTCACCGATGAGCCGATTACCGAGGCGCAGCGCGAAGCGATTATTAACAGCGCAAGAGCCACCTCCAGCTCCAGCTTTCTGCAGTGCAGCTCCATTATTCGCATTACCGATCCGGCTATGCGTGAACAGCTGGTGACGCTGACCGGCGGGCAGAAGAATGTGGCTCAGGCAGCCGAGTTCTGGGTGTTCTGCGCCGACTTTAACCGCCACCTGCAGATCTGCCCTGAGGCCGAGCTGGGGCTGGCGGAACAGCTGCTGCTGGGCGTGGTGGATACCGCGCTGATGGCGCAAAACGCCTTTACGGCGGCGGAGTCGCTGGGGTTAGGCGGCGTCTATATCGGCGGGCTGCGTAACAACATTCAAAGCGTGACCGACCTGCTGAAGCTGCCAAAACACGTGCTGCCGCTGTTTGGCCTGTGCCTCGGCTGGCCGGCGGATAACCCGGATCTGAAGCCGCGCATTCCTGCCGCCATGCTGGTGCACGAAAACCACTACCAGCCGGTCGACCAGGACGTTCTGAATCACTACGATGAAGAGCTGGCCAACTACTACATGACGCGCGGCAGCAATAACCGTCGCGACACCTGGACTGACCATATTCGCCGCACCATCATTAAAGAAAACCGCCCGTTCATTCTTGAGTATCTGCACAAGCAGGGCTGGGCAACGCGATAGTCCATTTAACCTGCGCCTGCCTGCGTATATGATATGCAGGCTTTTTCCATGTCTTCAGAGAGGTGCAGGGTGAAAATTGCCATATTGTCCCGGGACGGAACGCTCTATTCATGTAAGCGCCTGCGAGAAGCGGCGGCGAAACGCGGGCATCAGGTTGAGATCCTCGACCCGATGTCCTGCTATATGAACATCGACCCCGCCGCGTCGTCGATTCACTACAAAGGCCGCAAGCTGCCGCACTTCGATGCGGTGATCCCCCGCATCGGCTCCCAGATTACCTACTACGGCACCGCCGCGCTGCGCCAGTTCGAGATGCTGGGCAGCTATCCGCTCAACGAATCCGTCGCTATATCCCGCGCCCGCGACAAGCTGCGCTCGCTGCAGCTGCTCGCCCGTCAGGGAATCGATCTTCCCGTCACCGGGATTGCCCATTCCCCGGACGACACCAGCGATCTCATCGACATGGTGGGCGGCGCGCCTTTAGTGATCAAGCTGGTGGAAGGCACGCAGGGCATAGGCGTGGTGCTGGCGGAAACGCGTCAGGCGGCAGAAAGCGTGATTGACGCCTTTCGCGGCCTGAATGCGCACATTCTGGTGCAGGAGTACATTGAAGAGGCGAAAGGGCGCGACATTCGCTGCTTTGTGGTGGGTAACGAGGTCGTGGCCGCGATTGAGCGCCAGGCCAAAGAGGGCGATTTCCGCTCTAACCTTCACCGCGGCGGCGTAGCGCGGGTAGCCGATATTAGCGAACGCGAGCGGGAAATAGCCGTTAAAGCGGCGCAAACCCTGGGGCTGGACGTGGCGGGCGTGGATCTTCTGCGCGCGACGCGAGGGCCGCTGGTGATGGAGGTGAACGCCTCCCCGGGGCTGGAAGGCGTGGAAAAAACCACAGGGGTCGATATTGCAGGTAAAATGATCTCATGGATCGAGCGTCATGCCACGCCGGGCTACTGTCTTAAAACGGGCGGTTAAATGGATTACCGGGCGCTTTTTGAGTACCCTATGCGAAGTTTTTACTAAAGAGGCTGCACCGCGATGGATTTACAGGTCGTACCTACACTGGATACGTTACGTCAATGGCTTGATGATGCCGGGATCACGTTCTTCGAATGCGATTCCTGCCAGGCGCTGCATCTGCCTCATATGCAGAATTTCGACGGCATTTTCGATGCTAAAATCGATCTGATTAACGACGTGATCCTTTTCTCCGCGCTGGCCGAAGTGAAGCCTTCTGCGCTGCTGGCGCTGGCCTCCGACCTGTCGGCGATCAACGCCAGTTCTTTGACGGTGAAAGCATTTCTCGATATACAGGACGATAATCTGCCAAAACTGGTCGTTTGCCAGTCTTTATTCTCCGGGGCAGGGCTTTCGTTCAAGCAGTTCGCCTGGTTTATGCGCTTGAGTGAAGAGCAAATTTCCATGGTTATGATGGAAGCCAATGCACATCATCTGCTGTACAGCGCGGAAGACGATGCAGAGAATAATGATGCATCTCCCAATTTTCTTCACTAAGCCTGTCTGACTTTTGCGCAGTCGCTGCCATAGCGGCTGCAGAAGGCCATTTTTTCTGCTGCTTTTAACCTTTCTTTAAAGAATATTTCACCTCCCTCAAGGCCATTTCGGCTTATCACGTAGACTTAACCTGCATAAAAAATTGATAAAAGGCGTTTTTTCGTCTGGGCTATAGCCGGAGACACGGGCTACAGTTATTCTTGCGATGCTTAAAAAAGCGAGCGGAAACTGCCGGGTAAAGAGGTTTCTTTTTATTTTGAGCAGAGCGACAAACTATGCATGATTTTTGCATATATCCAGATTGCACAGTTTAGCTCGTTTGTTAACGAGCTTTCAGAAGGAATAACACTATGATCGCCTTGAATAAAAAATGGTTATCGGGTCTGGTTGCGGGTGCTCTGATGGCCGTCTCTGCCGGCACGCTCGCTGCGGAACAAAAAACGCTGCACGTTTACAACTGGTCTGACTATATTGCGCCGGACACGGTCGCTAATTTTGAAAAAGAGACCGGCATCAAAGTGGTCTATGACGTTTTCGATTCCAACGAAGTGCTGGAAGGAAAGCTGATGGCGGGCAGCACCGGTTTTGACCTGGTGGTACCTTCCGCAAGCTTCCTGGAGCGTCAGCTGACGGCGGGCGTCTTCCAGCCGCTGGACAAGAGCAAGTTATCGAACTGGAAAAACCTCGACCCGGAAGTGCTGAAGCTGGTGGCGAAGCACGACCCTGACAACAAATACGCCATGCCTTACCTGTGGGCGACCACCGGTATCGGCTACAACGTGGATAAAGTCAAAGCCGCGCTGGGCCCGGACGTGAAGCTGGACAGCTGGGACGTGGTGCTGAAGCCGGAAAACCTTGAGAAGCTGAAAAGCTGCGGCGTCTCCTTCCTCGATGCGCCGGAAGAGATTTTCGCCACCGTGCTGAACTACCTGGGCAAAGACCCGAACAGCAATAAAGCCGATGATTACACCGGCCCGGCGACCGATCTGCTGCTGAAGCTGCGTCCAAACATTCGCTACTTCCACTCGTCCCAGTACATCAACGACCTGGCGAACGGCGACATCTGCGTGGCGATCGGCTGGGCAGGGGACGTGTGGCAGGCGGCGAACCGCGCGAAAGAGGCGAAAAACGGCGTGAACGTGTCTTACTTCATTCCGAAAGAGGGGGCGCTGGCCTTCTTTGACGTCTTCGCGATGCCTGCCGATGCGAAAAATAAAGAGGAAGCGTACCAGTTCCTTAACTACCTGATGCGTCCGGAAGTGATTGCCCATATCAGCGACCACGTCTACTACGCCAACGGTAACAAGGCCTCCTTGCCGCTGATTAGCGAAGAAATTCGTAATAATCCGGCTATCTATCCGCCGGCGGACGTGTTCGCCAAGCTGTTCACCCTGAAGGTTCAGGATCCAAAAATTGACCGCGCGCGTACCCGCGCGTGGACCAAGGTGAAAAGCGGTAAATAACCCTTTGTCGTAGGCCGGGCAAGCGTTAGCGCCCCCGGCAACAGGCGCACCGTTCTGGTGCGCCTGCACCATGATTTGATCTCTACCGGAGAACACCCCGTGAATGACGCGATCCCCCGCCCGCAGGCGAAAGTTCGTAAAGCGCTGACCCCGCTTCTTGAAATTCGTAACCTCACCAAATCTTTCGATGGCCAGCATGCCGTGGACGACGTCAGCCTGACTATCTATAAAGGCGAAATATTCGCGCTACTGGGCGCATCGGGCTGCGGTAAATCGACCCTGCTGCGTATGCTGGCCGGTTTTGAACAGCCTACCGCCGGGCAGATCATGCTCGATGGCGTGGATCTCTCCAGCGTGCCGCCGTATCAGCGCCCGATTAACATGATGTTCCAGTCCTACGCGCTGTTCCCGCACATGACGGTGGAGCAGAACATTGCCTTTGGCCTGAAGCAGGACAAGTTGCCGAAAGCCGAAATCACCGCGCGCGTGGCTGAAATGCTGGGCCTGGTGCACATGCAGGAGTTTGCGAAGCGTAAGCCGCACCAGCTCTCCGGCGGCCAGCGTCAGCGCGTGGCGCTGGCCCGAAGCCTGGCGAAACGCCCGAAGCTGCTGCTGCTCGACGAGCCGATGGGCGCCCTGGACAAAAAGCTACGCGACCGCATGCAGCTGGAAGTGGTGGATATCCTCGAGCGCGTGGGCGTGACCTGCGTGATGGTGACCCATGACCAGGAAGAGGCCATGACCATGGCCGGGCGTATCGCGATCATGAACCGCGGGAAGTTCGTGCAGATTGGCGAGCCGGAAGAGATTTACGAGCATCCGACCACCCGCTACAGCGCGGAGTTCATCGGATCGGTCAACGTCTTTGAAGGGCTGCTGAAGGATCGTCAGGAGAATGGCCTGGTCATTGAATCACCGGGGCTGCAGCATCCGCTTAAGGTCGATCCTGACAGCTCGGTGGTGGATAACGTGCCGGTCTACGTGGCGCTGCGCCCGGAGAAGATCATGCTTTGTGACGATCCGCCTGCCGACGGCTACAACTTTGCCGTCGGGGAAGTGGTGCACATTGCCTATCTGGGCGATCTCTCCATCTACCACGTGCGCCTGAAAAGCGGGCAGATGCTCAGCGCCCAGCTGCAGAACGAACATCGCTATCGCAAAGGACAGCCGACCTGGGGCGACGAAGTGCGCCTGTGCTGGGACGCGGACAGCTGCGTCGTGCTGACGGTATAAGGAGCGATCATGAGCACACTTGAACCTCCAGCCCGCGTCAAAAAACCGGGCGGCTTTGCCCACTGGCTGACGCGTCTTAAAATGAACCACGGCCGCAAGCTGGTGATCGCCATGCCGTACGTGTGGCTGATCCTGCTGTTCCTGCTGCCGTTTCTGATTGTCTTTAAGATTAGCCTGGCGGAGATGGCGCGGGCGATCCCGCCGTATACCGATCTGTGGGAGTGGGCCGACGGGCAGCTGACGCTGACCTTGAATCTGGGTAACTTCCTGCAGCTCACCGACGATCCGCTCTATTTCGAAGCCTACCTACAGTCCCTGCAGGTAGCGGCGATCTCGACGCTCTGCTGTCTGGCGATGGGCTACCCGCTGGCGTGGGCCGTGGCGCACAGCAAGCCGTCGACGCGCAACATTCTGCTGCTGCTGGTGATTTTGCCGTCCTGGACCTCGTTCCTGATCCGCGTTTATGCCTGGATGGGGATCCTGAAGAACAACGGCGTGCTGAATAACTTTCTGATGTGGCTCGGGGTTATCGACCAGCCGCTGACGATCCTGCACACCAACCTCGCGGTTTATATCGGCATCGTGTACGCCTATCTGCCGTTTATGGTGCTGCCGATCTATACGGCCCTGACGCGGATTGACTACTCGCTGGTGGAAGCGTCGCTCGATCTTGGCGCGCGTCCGCTGAAGACCTTCTTCAGCGTGATTGTGCCGCTGACCAAAGGCGGCATTATCGCCGGGTCGATGCTGGTCTTTATTCCGGCGGTCGGGGAGTTTGTGATTCCGGAACTGCTCGGGGGGCCGGACAGCATCATGATTGGCCGCGTGCTGTGGCAGGAATTCTTTAATAACCGCGACTGGCCGGTGGCGTCGGCGGTGGCGATTATCATGCTCCTGCTGCTGATCGTCCCGATCATGTGGTTCCACAAGCATCAGCAGAAACAGATGGGAGATCGCGGATGAACAACTTACCGGTAGTGCGCTCCCCGTGGCGAATTCTGATCCTCATTATCGGCTTTACCTTCCTGTATGCGCCGATGCTGATGCTGGTGATCTACTCGTTCAACAGCTCCAAGCTGGTGACGGTATGGGCGGGCTGGTCGACGCGCTGGTACAGCGAGCTGTTCCACGACGACGCGATGATGAGCGCGGTGGGGCTGAGCCTGACCATTGCCGCACTGGCGGCCACGATGGCCTGCGTTCTGGGCACCATCGCCGCGCTGGTGATGGTCCGCTTCGGGCGTTTTCGCGGGTCGAACGGGTTCGCCTTTATGATCACTGCCCCGCTGGTGATGCCGGACGTCATCACAGGCCTGTCGCTGCTGCTGCTGTTCGTGGCTCTGGCGCACGCCATCGGCTGGCCGGCGGATCGCGGTATGCTCACCATCTGGCTGGCGCACGTCACCTTCTGTACCGCGTACGTGGCGGTGGTGATCTCCTCGCGCCTGCGCGAGCTGGATCGCTCTATTGAAGAGGCGGCGATGGATCTCGGCGCCACGCCGCTGAAGGTCTTTTTCATCATTACCCTGCCGATGATTATGCCGGCGGTGATCTCCGGCTGGCTGCTGGCGTTCACGCTTTCGCTCGACGATCTGGTTATCGCCAGCTTTGTCTCCGGGCCGGGCGCAACGACGCTGCCGATGCTGGTCTTCTCCAGCGTGCGCATGGGGGTTAACCCGGAGATCAACGCCCTGGCCTCTATCATCCTCGGCGTGGTCGGAATTGTCGGATTTATCGCCTGGTATTTGATGGCGCGCGCGGAAAAACAGCGCGTGCGCGATATCCAGCGTGCAAGACGCGGCTGAAGCATTTAAAATTTCCAGTGATGTGCCGCGCGTGACGCGGCACTGTTTTTCAGGGAAGTAAAACATTGGGACTATTAAAAAAATCACGTCTTACGCACGCCCGTCCTAACGTTCCTGCGCTGGTTCAGGTGGCGGCGCTCGCCATTATTATGATCCGCTGCCTGGACGTGCTGATGATTCTGAATACCCTGGGCGCGCGCGGCATCGGGGAATTCATTCACCGCAGCGTGCAGACGTGGAATCTGACGCTGGTCTTTTTAAGCAGCCTGGTGCTGGTGTTTATCGAGATCTACTGCGCGTTTTCGCTGGTCAAAGGGCGCAACTGGGCGCGCTGGGTCTATCTGCTCACGCAGGTGACCGCCGCCAGCTATCTGTGGGCCGCCTCGCTGGGCTACGGCTACCCGGAGCTGTTCAGCATTGCCGGAGGCTCAAAGCGCGAGATTTTCCATGCGCTGGTCATGCAGAAGTTGCCGGATATGCTGGTGCTTCTGCTGCTGTTTGCGCCAGCCTCCAGTCGGCGGTTCTTCCGCCTGCAATAATGTGTATAATCGCAGCCCTCGTGATTCTTAAGGTTTTCATATGCAGTGCGCACTCTATGACGCCGGACGCTGCCGCTCCTGTCAGTGGATAGAACAGCCGGTCTCTCAACAACTCACCGCCAAAATGGCCGACCTGCAACAGCTGCTGGCAGCGCGCGCGGTGGGCGAGTGGTGCGCACCCGTCAGCGGGCCTGAGCAGGGCTTTCGCAACAAAGCCAAAATGGTGGTCAGCGGCAGCGTTGAAAAACCGCTGCTGGGGATGCTGCACCGCGACGGCACGCCGGAAGACTTGACCGACTGCCCGCTCTATCCTCCCTCCTTTGAGCCGGTCTTTGCCGCACTTAAGCCGTTTATCGCTCGCGCGGGGTTAACGCCTTACAGCGTCGCCCGCAGGCGCGGCGAGCTTAAGTACCTTCTGCTGACGGAAAGTCAGGAAGACGGCGGCATGATGCTGCGCTTCGTGCTGCGTTCGGAGGCCAAGCTGGAGCAGCTGCGCGCGGCGCTGCCGTGGCTGCAGGAACAGCTCCCTCAGTTAAAGGTCATTACCGCAAACATTCAGCCAGTGCATATGGCGATCATGGAAGGGGAGAAAGAAATTTTCTTCACCGACCAGCACGCGCTGGCGGAGAGCTTCAACGGCGTGCCGCTGTGGATCCGCCCGCAAAGCTTCTTCCAGACCAACCCGACCGTGGCAAGCAGCCTGTACGCCACCGCCCGCGACTGGGTGCGCGCGTTAAACGTCCATCATATGTGGGATCTGTTCTGCGGCGTGGGCGGTTTTGGCCTGCACTGCGCCACGCCTGAGATGCAGCTCACCGGAATTGAGATCTCCGCCGAAGCGATTGCCTGCGCAAAGCAGTCCGCCGCTGAGCTGGGGTTAACCAATCTGCACTTCCAGGCGCTGGACTCCACGCAGTTCGCGACCGGGCAGGGCAACGTGCCGGAGCTGGTGCTAGTCAATCCGCCGCGTCGTGGCATCGGAAGCGCGCTGTGCGACTACCTGAGCCAGATGGCGCCGGAATACATCGTCTATTCAAGCTGTAACGCACAGACCATGGCGAAAGATATCGCTAATCTGCCTGGCTACCGCATTGAACGCGTTCAGCTTTTCGATATGTTCCCGCATACCGCGCATTATGAAGTGCTGACGCTGCTCGTGAAATCTTAAACAAAATGTGAACTCTGCCGGCCCATAAAATCAGGTAAGCTTATGTCATAAGAGATGAATTAAGGCTTACCCATGAAGCAGATCCTGCTGGTGGAAGACGACCACGATATCGCGGCGCTTCTGCGGCTCAATTTAGAAGACGAAGGCTACGCCATCACCCACGAGCCCGACGGGGGCAACGCCCTGCAGCGCCTTGAAAAACAGCCGTGGGATGCGGTGATCCTCGACCTGATGCTGCCCAACGTTGACGGCCTGGAGATTTGCCGCCGCATTCGTCAGATGACCCGCTACCTGCCGGTTATCATCATCAGCGCCCGCAGCAGCGAAACCGACCGCATCACCGGGCTGGAAACCGGCGCCGATGATTATCTCGCCAAACCCTTTTCAGTCCAGGAACTGATTGCCCGCATCAAAGCGCTGTTCCGCCGCCAGCAGGCGATGGGGCAGGCGCAGGCTGACGGGCAAATTCAGGCCCACGGCCTGACGATCGATCCCCTGGCGCGCAGCGTGCTGCTGCACGGCCAGGTGGTGGATCTCACCCCGCGCGAATTCGAACTGCTGTACTTCTTCGCCCGCCATCCAGGCGAGGTGTTTTCCCGTCTGGCGCTGCTGGAGCAGGTGTGGGGCTACCAGCACGAAGGCTACGAGCACACCGTCAACACCCATATCAACCGCCTGCGCATCAAGATTGAGAAGGACGCCGCCGAGCCGGAGATTATTCGCACCGTCTGGGGCAAGGGCTATAAATTTGCGGAGCCAAACCATGATGCGCCGCTTTAGCCTGAGCCAGCGCCTGACGCTGCTGTTTGTCCTGCTGATGATGCTCTGCGCCACCGTCGCCTGCGCTGTGCAGCTCTACAGCAGCATGCAGTACGGCAACGCGATGGTGCAGCGGCTGTCGGGCGGCCTGGCGCAGCAGATCGTTCAGCGGGAACCGATTCTGGACGCGCAGGGCAGGGTCGACCGCAGCGCGCTGAAACCGCTGTTTGACCGACTGATGACCTTCAACCCGAGCGTTGAGCTGTACGTTATCTCGCCGGACGGCGATATCCTGGCCGATGCCGCACCGCCGGGCCATATTCAGCGGCAAAAAATCGACCTGGCACCGGTTCAGACCTTCCTGAGCGGTACCGCCATACCGGTACTGGGCGACGATCCGCGCAGCCAAAATAAAAAAGTGTTCAGCGCCACGCCGCTGCGGCAGGACGGCGAGCTTAAGGGCTACCTGTACATTATTTTGCAGGGCGAGGAGTCGAACGCGCTGGCGGAAATGGCCTGGCATAAGGCGCTCTGGAGCACGGTGCTCTGGTCATTGCTGTGGGTTGCACTGTTTGGCCTGCTGGCGGGACTGCTGGTCTGGTACTGGGTGACGCGTCCGGTTAAACGCCTGACGGAAGAGGTCACCGGCCTGGAGCAGGACAGCATGAGCGCAATCAGGCTGCTCGCAGCACAGCCGCCGGACGCCGCGGCCAATGACGAAGTGGCCCTCCTGCGCAACAGTTTCATCGAGCTGGCGCGGAAAATCACCCGCCAGTGGGACCAGCTGGCCGACAGCGATCGCCAGCGCCGGGAGTTTATCGCCAATATTTCGCACGATCTTCGCACGCCGCTCACCTCGCTGCTGGGCTATCTGGAAACCCTGTCGCTCAAATCCGCCACCCTGACCCCGCAGGAGCACCAGCAGTACCTCGCCACCGCGCTGCGTCAGGGACAAAAGGTTCGTCATCTTTCCCAGCAGCTTTTCGAGCTGGCGCGCCTGGAGCACGGCGGCATTAAGCCGCAGCGCGAGCGTTTCGCGATGGCAGAGCTGATTTCCGACGTGGCGCAGAAGTTTGAGCTCACCGCTCGCACGCGCGAGGTGAATCTGCATATTGACGTGCCGGGACCCCTGCCGCTGGTCAATGCCGATGTGTCGATGATCGAGCGCGTGGTGACCAACCTGCTGGATAACGCGATGCGCCACACGCCCATCGGCGGGGAAATTCGTCTGGCGGTCTGGCAGGAGAATGAACGGCTTCAGGTCGAAGTGGCAGACTCCGGAACGGGCGTGGATGCCTCGCTGCGCGACGATCTGTTCCAGCGGCCTTCGGCGCTGAATACCCAGGCTGCGCGTGAGAACCGCGGCGGGTTAGGGCTGTTAATCGTTAAGCGAATGCTGGAGCTGCACGGCGGCGGGATCGCGCTAATGGAGTCGGTGAGCGGGGCGCGGTTCAGGTTTTTTGTGCCGCTGTGAGAAATTGCCGGGTAAGGCGAAGACGCCACCCGGCAAAAACCATTACTGCGGGAACCACTGGTCGCTGATTTTCTGGTACGTGCCGTCCGCTTTAATCGCCTTCAGCGCGCCGTTCAGTTTTTCCAGCAGGGCTTTGTTATCCGGACGTACCGCAATGCCGAGGCCTGTACCAAAGTACTGCGGGTCGGTCACTTTCTCGGTTGCCGTACCCAGCTGCGGGTTGGTTTTCAGCCACTCGTTCACCACGGCGGTATCGCCGAATACGCCGTCGATACGGCCGTTTTTCAGGTCGATAATCGCGTTCTGGTAGCTGTCATAGGCCACGGTCTTCACTTCAGGATGCTTGTCCTGCAGGTATTTCTGGTGCGTGGTGCCGTTTTCCATCCCGATGCGTTTGCCTTTCAGCTCGTCAAAGGACTTATAAGCCCCTTTCTTCGCAATCACTACCGCCGAGTTGGCGTAGTACGGGTCGGTAAATGCCACCTGCTTGCTGCGCTCCGGCGTGATGTCCATCCCGGAGATCACCGCATCGTATTTCTTAAATTTCAGCGACGGGATCAGGCTGTCGAACGCGTGGTTGGTAAAGGTGCAGTCGGCCTGCATCTGCTTGCACAGCGCTTTCGCCAGGTCGATATCGAAACCGACGATCTGGTTGCTGGCGTCCAGCGATTCAAACGGCGGATAGGTGGCCGAAACGCCAAAATTGATTTTATCAGCGGCGGATGCGCCAGCGGCGAAGGTGGCGAGTAGTGCGGCCAGAACTAACTTTTTCATGGTAATGCTCCCGTCTGTCTATCTTGTCATTATGCGCCGTGTCTGCGGCATGGATGTACAATGCCAGTTAATGAATTTATATGCAATAAATATGAGTAAATATTATGTTGGGTATAAAAAAAAGCGGATAAGCCATCAGGTTATCCGCTCTGGTAATTACGTTTTATGCACTCTTGTGATTAATTTCTGCGCTCAAACGCTAACGCCTTACGCTCAATCAGGCGCATCATCAGCGTCAGCAGACCGTTCACCACCAGATAGACCACCCCTGCCGCGCCGAACACCATCACGTCATAGGTGCGCCCGTACAGCAGCTGCCCGTGACCCATCACTTCCATCAGGGTGATGGTGTAGGCCAGAGAGGTACTCTTGAACACCAGCACCACTTCGTTGGAGTAAGAGGAGAGCGCGCGCTTAAAGGCGTACGGCAGCAGGATAGCCAGCGTGTCTTTCTTGCTCATGCCCAGCGCCCCGCAGGACTGCCATTGTCCTTCCGGAATGGCGCGGATCGCCCCGTAAAACAGCTGGGTGGTATAGGCCGCGCTGTTCAGCGAAAGGGCAATCAGGGCGCACAGCCACGGCTCAGAGAGCAGGTGCCAGATAACCGTATACTCCTGCAGCGACGGGAACTGTCCCGGGCCGTAGTAAATCAGGAAGATCTGCACCAGCAGCGGCGTACCGGTAAACAGGGTGATGTAGCCGCGCACGATCCACACCAGCACCGGCGTTTTCAGCGTCAGGATGATGGTGAAGATGAGTGCCAAAACCAGCGCCACGATAATGGACGCCACGGTCAGCGTCAGGCTGGTGTGCAGCCCTTTCATCAGCTCCGGAAAATATTCAAGCATCAGCCTGGTCTCCGTTCAAAGCGCGTCGCACGCAGGTCAATACGCTTGAGGATGTACTGACTGAGCAACGTGATCACCAGGTAGATAGCCGCCGCCACGATGTACCAGGTAAACGGCTCCTGAGTGCGGGTGGCGATACTTTTGGTTTGCAGCATCAAATCGTTCACGCTGATCAGGCTCACCAGCGCGGTATCTTTCAGCAATACCAGCCACTGGTTGCCCAGCCCCGGCAGGGCGTGGCGCCACATCTGCGGCATCACCAGACGGAAGAAGATAGCTGCTTTCGACATGCCCAGCGCCTGGCCGGATTCCCACTGCCCCTGCGGTACCGCTTTCAGCGCGCCGCGCAGGGTTTGCGACGCGTACGCGGAGTAGAGCAGGGAGAGGGCAATCACGCCGCAGAGGAACGGGCTGACGTCAAAGTTTTCAATCTGCATCTGCACCGGGATCTGCGCAAAGCCAAGATTGATGGTGAAGCCGTCCGACAGCGTAAGCAGCAGCTGGGAGGAGCCGAAATAGATGAACAGGACCACCAGAATTTCCGGTAGCCCACGCAGCACGGTGACCAGCGCGGAGCCTGCCCAGGCGACGGGGAACCATTTTGCTGATTCCCACACCGCAAAGAACATCGCCAGCACCAGGCCGATAATCAGTGCGCAAACGGCAAGGCCGACGGTCATCCCGGCGGCGCTTGCTAAAGGAAAAATTTCATTCATCAGGAATTACTTCTGGAACCATTTTTTGTAGATGGTTTCGTAGGTGCCGTCTTTCTTCACTTTTTCCAGCGCAGCGTTGAATTTCTGCTGCAGCTCGGTGTTGCCCTGACGAACGGCAATCCCCAGACCGGTACCGAAGTAGTCCTTATCGGTCACTTTGTCGCCCACTGGCGCCAGTTTGTCGTTGGCTTTCAGCCACTCGGTCACCACAGCGGTATCACCAAATACGCCGTCGATACGGCCATTCTGCAGATCCAGCTTCGCGTTCTGGTAGCTGTCGTACGGAACGGTGGTGATTTCCGGATGTTTATCCATGATGAATTTCTGGTGCGTGGTGCCGTTCTGCACGCCTACTTTTTTGCCTTTCAGCTGATCGACAGAGGTGAATTTACCTTTCTGACCAATGAACAGGGCGGAGTTATCGTAGTAAGGGGTAGTGAACAGCACCTGCTTTTCGCGCTCAGGGGTGATGTCCATACCGGCCATGACGGCGTCGATGCGGCGGAACTTCAGGCTTGGGATCAGGCTGTCGAACGCCTGGTTGCTGAAGGTACAGGTTGCGTCGATCTCTTTACACAGGGCGTTTGCCAGGTCTACGTCGAAGCCAACAATTTTATTGTTCGCATCAATGGACTCAAACGGAGGGTAAGAGGCTTCCGTGGCGAAACGAATGGTCTGGGCTGCGGTAGCGGAAAGGGTAACGCCAGCAAGCAGCACGGCAAGTAATACTTTTTTCATTATATTTCCCCTGACACAATCAATGAGATAAATAGTTTTTGAAGGCATCGGTTTGCGGGTTCGCGAAGCAGCTCGCGTCACCTTGCTCGACGATATACCCGTTTTCCATGTAGACCACACGGCTGGCAGTTTTACGCGCCACTTCCACTTCGTGGGTAACGATGACCTGCGTGATATTGGTTTCCGCCAGCTCGCGAATAATGCTGACGATCTGGGCGGTGATTTCCGGGTCCAGCGCCGCGGTCGGTTCATCAAACAGCAGTACCGCGGGCTCCATCATCAGCGCGCGGGCAATCGCCACACGCTGCTGCTGACCGCCTGAGAGGTGCAGCGGATAGCGGTCGCTGTAGGGCTTAAGGCGCAGACGCTCCAGCAGCTTTTCGGCGCGCGCGATGGCCTGATCTTTACTTAACCCCAGCACGCGGCACGGGGCTTCAATCAGGTTTTGCAGCACCGTCAGGTGCGGCCAGAGATTGTATTGCTGGAAGACCATGCCGACGTTTTGACGCAGTTCGCGAATCGCTTTATCTGACGGGGTTTTCGCGAAATCAAAATGGTTACCGGCGATAGCCAGCGTACCGGAACGGGGCATTTCAAGCAGATTAAGGACGCGCAGAAGGGAGCTTTTGCCTGCACCGCTTGGGCCAAGTAAAACCAGCGTTTCGCCTTCCGGGCAGTTCAGCGTGATGTCAAACAGCGCCTGGTGTGCGCCGTAGAAGCAGTTAATGCCGTTTAGTTTAATACTCATCGGGGCAGTCTTTACTCATCCAGGCAATCTATAGCAATTGAGGCCGCAGATAGTACCGTTGACAGAATAGTTATGCAATATTTCTGCGTTAAAAGTTAAATATAACCCGCATTTCCTCTTAAACATAGCACAAAATAGCGAACGGCAAGGTCGGCGAGTATAAATGTCGGCATTCCGCATGAAATGCCGGACATTTTACGGGGGTAACATTTTTATCACTGATGATTTAGCGGTTCTCAATCGACTGGCGCAGCGTGCCGGCCGGGGCATGAACGCTGCCGCCGATATAGCGCACGTCGTCCACCGCCCAGCACTGGCCTTCACGGATCATCAGCACTTCATCCTGCCAGGTCTGGGTGCCCTGGGTCAGCTTCACGCGCAGCGGAATATTCCGCGCATCGATGTTCGGGATGGTTGACGCGCTGGCCACCGCGGCGCTGTCCGGCAGCGTGGCGCGGCTGGAGAACGGATCGGATTTCAGCAGGGCGTTATGCTGCGGATCGCGGGTGGCATCGTTGAGCAGTTTTGCCAGATTATCGCTCAGGTACGGGCGCAGGGCGGTCAGGTCATTTCCGCGATGCTGAATGCGGTAATCATAAAATTGTTGCGCCACGGCGTCCGGGCCGCCCTCTATACAAGGGCCGCTGCGGGTACCGATATCCTTAAAGGCTGGCGTGACCGTGGTGGTACAGGCGCTGAGCACCAGCGCGCAGGGCACCAAAAGCGTTAAAGCAGAGTAGCGCATGTTGATTTCCTTATTTATTAACTATCCTTTCAATCATAGCGTAACGAACCGATAATGCTGTTGCTAACGCATTGAACGCTAAAGAAGGAGATAAAGTATGCAGTTTTCAACAACGCCAACCCTGGAAGGGCAACCTATTACCGAGTACTGCGGCGTGGTCACCGGCGAAGCGATTCTGGGCGCGAACATTTTCCGGGATTTCTTTGCCGGCATTCGTGACATCGTCGGTGGACGCTCCGGCGCGTACGAAAACGAGCTGCGTAAAGCGCGCGAAATTGCGTTTAAGGAGCTGGGCGAGCAGGCAAAAGCGCTGGGCGCAGATGCCGTTGTAGGAATCGATATTGATTATGAAACCGTCGGCAAAGATTCGAGCATGCTGATGGTGAGCGTAAGCGGCACGGCGGTGAAAACCCGTCGATGAAGCGTTCGCTTTCAACGCTCCTGCTGGCGATGTTGCTGGCAGGATGCGCCTCGGAAAAAGGCATCGTTGATAAAGGTGCCTACGAGCTGGATACCCGCCATCAGGCGCAGGCGGCCTACCCGCGCATAAAGGTGCTGGTGATCCACTACACCGCCGACGACTTCGATACCTCGCTTGCGACCTTAACCGACAAAAACGTCAGCTCGCATTATCTGATCCCCGCGAAGCCGCCGACGCCGGACGGCAAGCCGCGCATCTGGCAGCTGGTGCCGGAGAGCGAGCTGGCCTGGCATGCGGGCATTAGCTTCTGGCGCGGCACTAACCGTATTAATGACACGTCTGTCGGCATTGAGCTGGAAAATCGCGGCTGGCAGAAAACGGCCGGGGTGAAACATTTTACGCCGTTCGAGCCTGCGCAGATTGCAGCGCTGGTGCCGCTCGCGAAAGACATCATTGCCCGCTATAGCATCAGGCCTGAAAACGTGGTGGCCCATTCGGACATTGCGCCACAGCGCAAGGACGATCCTGGCCCGCTGTTCCCTTGGCGGGAGCTGGCTCAGCAGGGGATAGGCGCATGGCCCGACCCCGCGCGCGTGGCTTTCTATATAAACGGACGGCCGCGCTTTCAGCAGGTAGATACCGCCGCGTTACTCGATTTACTCGCGCGCTACGGCTATGAGGTGCCGGTAAACAGCACCCCGGCGCAGCAGAAACGCATCATCATGGCATTCCAGATGCACTTCAGGCCTGACCTGTGGAACGGCATCGCCGATGTTGAAACGATGGCCATTGCCGAAGCGCTATTAGAAAAATACGGGCAGGGGTAATCCTTCGGAATACCCCCGAATGAGTAGTTTTTCCTGAAAACCCTTCAGATTAATCTTAAGTACAAACTCAATTCATTTTTAGTTAATTGACTTAAAATTATCCGCATTTAAGATAGACACATAGCTTGCTAACTAATGCAGCAGATAAATATATCGCATTCAGCTTTTATTTTTTCTCCTTGAGAACTTCTTCAGCAAAATATTCTGAGGGTAAGGCTTTCTTTTGCCTTATTCCTGTAAATTAAAATTTCATATCTTAAATCGGGTATAACAATGTTAAGCATCTACGCAAAAAAATTACGTCCGCAACATGAAATGGAAGCCATTATTTCAGCCACCTCAGGTTTTGAAGAAAAAACCTTAAAGAAATGGCAAAAAATATCCACATCTGATTCGCAATATATTCATATTATCGTCAGCGGCGAAGTGGAATTCCGACGCGAATCCGACGAGCTGTGCATGTTCACGGTAACGGGCCAGTGCATCTTTGGTCTATCGTCGATGTACTACAACGCAACCCATATGTACGGACTGGTTCGCGCCAACACCGTGGTGCGTTCAATCAAAAAAGAGGTCTTCGCGCAGCTGATGACCGACAACAATTTATGGCCTCAACTGACCAAAGTTCTCTCCTGGTACATCTGCATGCTGAGCAAACGCGACGATGTCCTGGTTGCCCGCAGCGCTTATTCTGTCGTACGTGAATTTTTGTACGAAATTAACGATTTGATTGTTCATCATCAGCGCGATATCAATATTTATGATTATATTCAGGAATACACCAACCTGGCGCGCAGTACCATTATTAAAATTCTCTCCGATCTGAAAAAAGGGGAGTACATTGTCGTCGAGAAGGGTCGACTCCTTAACCTGACAACATTGCCTGAAAAATATTAACTACTCCAGCCGGTCTCCTTTCTTACTCAAAGGAGGCCGGGTGTCTACTTTCTGTAATGCACCTTCCTGCGAATTAGCCTGCGTCTCGTCAACCGGCGGCGAGGGAATTTTTCCTTGCGAATAATCTTGTTCTTGTTCTTTTAATGCCTGCTTAAATAACTCGGTTATTGAGGCATCGTCACCGCCTGCGCTGGCGGGTACCGCATCATGCGCTTCGGTTCCGGGTAAAGTATCCCGCGACGTATCGTGCGGCACGCCGCCGTCAGGTGCCTGCTGCCAGTCGGCATCATCGCTGTTGATGGGCAGATCCTGCATGGCCGGAACATCCGCGTGCACCGGCGCGGGTTTTGGATGCGGATGCGGGAAAGGCTTGCTTACATACACGTAGTGCATATCTGAAAGCTGCGTTTCGGGTTTCGCGACGCTCGCTTTAACCGGTTCCGGCGCCGGATGGCGCAGGTTCCAGTAAACGTGCGCGTACAGCCCTGCCATGACCATGGCGCACAGACCTAACGCCCACAAAAGGGTATTTCCAAAGATTTTTCTCAGGCTTGGGATGCGGTATGAAAACCAGACCGCCTCCCCGGTAACGTAGCTGCGCTGAGCCGCAAGACAGATGGTAGACATTAGGAATGCTTCTCCTGCGTTTTGGCGTCTGGCGTGGCCTGGAGCAATACGCTCGGCGTGGTATGGGTTTCACGCATCAGCTGCATCAGCGTGTCTTCCCCCGGAATACCGTCCACGTGCAGATTCATTTTTTGCTGGAACTCGCGGGTGCGTTTCATCATCTCCGCCGTCCAGGTTTGTGAATGGGTTTCAGGCTCGGCAAGCGCCAGACTCAGCTGCTGATCCAGCCAGCCCAACTCTTTCGCATCGCTGGCGGCGCTGATGGCGTCTTTACCTTCCGGCGTCAGGCGGTGCAGCTGGGTATAGTTTCCGGTCGCATGCTGGTTAAACCAGCGGCGGCTTACCTGCCAGGTGCGGTTGTTCATCAGCAGGTCGATAGAGGTATCCCCAACGCGGGCGACCACGGCGTAGTTAAGATGGTCACCGGTTTTAAGTTCACTGACCCACGGATAACCCTCTCGTGCCAGCGCATCCGGCGAGGCGTTGCCCTGTTTACACATCAGGTTCACCTTGGCGGCGTTTTGGCACAGAGCGTCATCCGCCGAGGCGTCATACCCCCACATCAGGTAAAGCTGATGCATCGCATCCGGCTGATTAACCATTTCTTTGTCGATAACCGGCACCGCGGGCGCCTCAACTTTTGGCGCCTGCTGTTTCCAGCTGACGGGGACCGGCAGCTGAACCGGAAGTTTTGCGGCGATCGAGGAGGTCAAATACCAGCCGCAGGCGGCGAACAGCACGGAAGCGAACAGTCCCACGGTTGCCAGGCGCTTACCGTGTTTTTTCGCAGGAAGGATCTCACCGGCCGCCAGGCGTAAATGACGCGGGCTGACCTGTAGGGCACGTTCAGTCCAGGCGGCCAGCATCGACAGGTGTGCCAGTTCATTCAGCTTGCTGATATTCCCCTTGGTCAGCGCGTGCATCTTGCGCACGCGCGCCGGGGTGAGCGGCGAGTTCTCGCACCCGTGCTCTTCACACTGCGCCTGGACATAGCTGAGAAATTCCCGGCAGGTCAGGGGGCGTAGCGTGTGGCGGGTATGCGCATATTCACGCAGTTCAGACTGCTGCATCAGAACGGCGTCCAGATCCGTCGTGCCCATCAGCACCACGGCCAGGCGAAACTCCAGCTCCTGGGCGCGTGCAAGCAGCATGCCCAGCACCTCGTGGCAGCTCTCTTTCATGGCTTCGGCATGGTTAATCACCAGCACTTTCGCTTTGGCTTTCCCGCTCTGCCACTGCTGCAGCACGGCATCCACCGCCTGAATTCGGTTCTTGTTCTCTTTCGTTCCCGGGTTGAGCTTGTACAGCAGGCTACTGGCACTCAGTTTTGGAAACGCGTTGATGGCAAGCACGCCAGGCATAGCGGATTTCAGCGCATGGCTGAACTGACCTGACAAACGGGCGTCGTCACAAAAGAGACCGCTCACGCCCGCCCGTTGGGTTTTCTCTTTCAGCAGGTTAAACACGTCCTGATGATAGGGCACCAGAAAATCCCCGGTTGAACGGGTAATCTCCCTGAACGGCGGGTTTTTAAAATGAAAGTGGCTCTGATACATAACGACTTACCGTCTCTGATTAGGAATAGCAACAGGACGAGAAAGTAAAGTAACGCTACAGGGTGGTCAATTTGCGCGCAGGGTAAAAATATCCACCGGGCCACGCCTAACATCTGGATTTTATACGGTCAATATTTTTCTTTATGAAAGTTAGCGGCAAAGTCAGTGGTCGCATTTACAGCAGCTAATTACTATTTTCTCACATATTGGCGCAGCACGACGCTGCTTATTTTCGCTTTGTTAAAGGCCAGATGAAAAATGAGGTTCTCATTTCTGTCACGGTGGATAACGCCCTGCATTATGTTTGCGCTGTTAATTTTTTGCGGCCAGCAAGGCTATCTGACGTTTAAAGATTATAAAAAAGTTACGAATAAGTTGGCTAAATCTGATGAACAGCCGCTGAAAAATCGCCGTGAAGAAAAAAAATTCACTCTTTTCACGGCTGCGGTGCGTCAGGACAACTTACCGACTGCGACGAAAGCCCCGCTGGCAGCGGAGATCGAAGGTATCGTGCGCAGCGATGACGCCTGGCTTTCCTTCGCGGTGATCAAAACGCCGGGAGGTCAGAAGAGCTACCGTGAAGGTGAGCCGCTGACCGGTTTTAACGATGCCTTTATTCAGGAAATTAACAAAGACAATGTGGTGGTTAATTACGAAGGTGCTACGCAGGTACTGGCTTTAAATAAGCCTGACTATTTTAAGGGCGGCGTTGACAGCGGCCCGGTAACCAAATCGACGAAAGATGCAGGCGCGGAAAGCGTGCATCTGGATGATTATCTGGTGCTCAAACCGTTAATCGAAAAAGGCCAGCTGGAAGGCTACAACATCAATCCAAGGAATGCCTCCTCGTTCTATAGCCATTCCGGGCTACAAAAAGGCGACGTGGCAGTAGAAGTCAATTCTGTCGATATGACCGATGAAGCAAAGGCAAAAAGTATTATTGCCAGCTGGTCGAAGATGAAAGAAGCGGAGGTCGTCGTCAGACGTCACGCTCACCTTGAAAATATTCGGGTCAATGTTCTAAACAATTAACAAGTGTACAGACATGAAGAAATTTCCTTGGGCGTGCGTGGCGCTGACCGCATTGTCGTTATATTCCGGTTCGCTGCTTGCAGCCAACTTTAGCGCGAGCTTTAAAAATACCGATATCCGCGAGTTTATCGATACGGTAGGCCGCAATCTGAACAAAACTATTCTCGTCGACCCGTCCGTTCAGGGCACAGTGTCGGTCAGAACCTATAACGTGCTGACGGAAGATGAGTATTACCAGTTCTTCCTGAGCGTGCTGGATCTGTACGGTCTGTCGGTGATCCCGATGGACAACGGTATGGTGAAAGTGGTGCGCTCAAGCGTCGCCCGCACCGCGGGTGCGCCGCTGGCCGACAGCAAAAACCCGGGCAAAGGCGATGAGATTATCACCCGCGTGGTGCGCATGGAAAATGTGCCGGTGCGCGAACTTGCCCCGCTGCTGCGTCAGCTGAACGATGCCAGCGGTATCGGTAACGTGGTCCACTTCGAACCGTCCAACGTGCTGCTGTTAACCGGTAAAGCCTCGGTGGTTAACCGCCTGGTAGACCTGGTGCAGCGCGTCGATAAAAACGGTATTCAGCGTCGCGAAATCGTGCCGCTGCGTTTTGCTTCCGCCAAAGATCTGTCGGATATGCTGAACAACCTCAGCAACGAGGAGCAGAAAGGGCAGAACGCGCCGCAGCTGGCCACCAAAGTGGTGGCCGATGACGAAACCAACAGCCTGGTGATCAGCGGCCCGGAAGACGCGCGCGCGCGTACCCGTTCCCTTATTCATCAGCTGGATCGCGAGCAAAACAACGAGGGGAACACCCGCGTCTTCTATCTCAAATATGCCAGCGCCACCAAAGTGGTTCCGGTCCTCACCGGGATTGGCGAGCAGCTGAAAGACAAGCCGGGCACCTCTAAAGCGAAAACCGCGAGCGCCTCAACGGATCTGAATATTACCGCCGACGAGTCAACCAACTCCCTGGTGATCACCGCGCAGCCTAACGTGATGAACTCCCTGGAGAAGGTGATCGACAAGCTGGATATTCGTCGGCCTCAGGTGCTGGTGGAAGCGATCATTGCTGAAGTGCAGGACGGCAACGGCCTGGATCTTGGCGTGCAGTGGACCGGCAAGCACGGCGGCGTGCAGTTCGGCTCCACCGGTCTGCCCATCAGCCAGATTAAAAACGGCACCATGAAAGGGGCGAGCTTCACCGGCCTGGCGACCGGCTTCTTTAACGGCGATTTTGGCGCCCTGATGACCGCGCTCTCTACCGACGGTAAAAACGACATTCTCTCCACGCCAAGCGTGGTCACGCTGGATAACAAAGAGGCGTCGTTTAACGTCGGTCAGGACGTGCCGGTCCTTTCCGGTTCGCAGACCACCAGCGGCGACAACGTCTTTAACTCCGTTGAGCGTAAGACCGTCGGTACCAAGCTGAAAATTGTGCCGCAAATCAACGATGGCGACATGATCCACCTCAAAATTGAGCAGGAAGTGTCCAGCGTAGACAACAGCGCGACGGAAGACGCCAGCCTCGGCCCAACCTTTAACACCCGCACCATCAATAACGAAGTGATGGTGCACAGCGGCCAGACGGTGGTGCTTGGCGGCCTGATGGAAAACGTCACTAAGCAGTCGGTTTCGAAAGTGCCGCTGCTGGGGGATATCCCGCTGGTCGGGCAGCTGTTCCGCTACACCTCGCAGGATACGTCCAAACGCAACCTGATGGTGTTTATCCACACCACCGTCCTGCGCGACGACGAAAATTACAGCGCGGCGTCGAAAGAGAAATATGACCAGATCCGCGTTCGCCAGATGCAGCGCGTGGAGGAGAAAAAGCTCGGCATTCTTGAACCGGCGGATAACGCCATTCTGCCCGCGTTTCCTTCTGCCAGCACCAGCGCCGCACCGGTGAAAACCAGCGCGACGCGCAATCCGTTTAAAGAGTAAGGCGGAGGGATAACGTGGATGAACTGAGTAAAACGCTGTGTAGCAGCAGCTACGCAAAAGATAACGGCGTGCTGTTCTACAACAATGACGTCTATATCCGTGATGACACCCCGGCATTTGCACTGCTGGAGGTGCGCCGGGTGCTGGGACGCGCGTTCGTCCCGGTCACCCTGACGCCGGAAGCCTTCGACGAGATGCTGGCCAAAATCTGGCAGCAGAGCAGCGGCGTGTCGCAGCAGCTGGTGGACGACATGGACGCGGACATAGACCTGATGGCGTTAACCGAGGAGATCCCGGATAACGAAGATCTGCTCGATAACGACGAAAACTCGCCGGTGATCCGCCTGATCAACGCCATTCTCGGCGAGGCGGTGAAGGACGGCGCGTCGGATATTCATATCGAAACCTTCGAGCGCACGCTGAGCATTCGCTTCCGCGTCGACGGCGTGCTGCGTCCCGTTCTGCAGCCCGCGCGCAAGCTCGCGCCGCTGCTGGTGTCGCGTATTAAGGTCATGTCAAAGCTGGACATCGCCGAGAAGCGTCTGCCGCAGGATGGCCGTATCTCCCTGCGCATTGGCCGCAAGGCGATTGACGTGCGCGTCTCGACCATTCCGTCCCAGTACGGCGAGCGCGTGGTCATGCGTCTGCTCGACAAAAGCAACCTGAAGCCCGACATCAACAAGCTGGGGCTGATTGATGAAGAGCTGGAGAAGTTGAAAGAGCTGATTGACCGCCCGCACGGCATTATCCTGGTCACCGGGCCGACAGGTTCCGGTAAAAGTACCACCCTGTACGCCATTCTTTCGGCGCTGAACGGCCACGAGCGCAACATCCTCACCGTTGAAGACCCGATTGAATACGAGCTGGAAGGGGTGGGGCAGACGCAGGTTAACCCGCGCGTGGACATGACCTTTGCCCGCGGGCTGCGCGCCATTCTGCGTCAGGACCCGGACGTGGTGATGATCGGGGAAATTCGTGACGGCGAAACCGCGCAAATTGCGGTGCAGGCGTCGCTTACCGGTCACCTGGTCATGTCTACGCTGCACACCAACAGCGCCGCAGGGGCGATCACCCGCCTGCGGGATATGGGGCTGGAATCCTTTTTAATCGGTTCATCGTTGCTCGGTGTCATTGCCCAGCGTCTGGTGCGTCGGCTGTGCACGCACTGCCGGACCACCAGTCCGCTGGACGCCAATGAAAAAGCGCTGTTCAGCTTTATGGAGGCGCCGCCAAAAGCAATCTACCGCGCGGTAGGCTGTGAACACTGCCGCCAGAGCGGCTACCAGGGCCGGGCCGGTATTCATGAGTTTCTGGTGGTGGACAGCACCATGCGCCGCGCCATTCATGAAGATAAAGACGAAATGTCCATCGAAACGCAGCTCTTTAAGCAGGCCTACAGCCTGCGTGAAAACGGGCTGCTGAAGGTGATTAGCGGCGTGACCTCTCTGGAAGAGGTGATGCGCGTCACCGCCGAGCGTGGGGGGGATGCGTAATGGCCTTCTACGCCTGGACGGCGACGGATGCCGCGGGGAAAACCCAGCGCGGCACGCTGCAGGCCGAGGGGCAAAAGCAGGTTCGCCAGATGTTGCGCGAGCAAAAGCTGATGCCCGTCAGCATCACCGAAACCCGCGAGGCGGCGGCGTTCGGTAAGGCAAAGACCGGGGCAAAGCTTTCCACGCCGGTGCTGTCGATGTTTACCCGCCAGCTTTCGACGCTGGTGAACGCCGCGCTGCCCCTGGAGAGCGCCCTGAAAGCGATTTCGAAGCAGACGGAAGACAAAAAGCTGGCGTCGATGGTCGTGGAAATTCGCGAGAAGGTGGTGGAAGGGCACACGCTGTTCGACGCCTTCAGCCAGTTCCCGCGCACCTTCGACAAGCTCTACTGCACCCTGGTGATGGCCGGCGAAAAAACCGGCCACCTGGGCGACGTGCTGGAGAAGCTGGCGGAGTACAACGAGCAGCGCCAGAAGATGAAAAGCAAGCTGACGCAGGCGATGGTCTACCCGATCACCCTGACGGTGGTAGCCATCGCGGTCATCAGCATCCTGCTGGTGGCGGTGGTGCCGCAGGTGATTGAGCAGTTCACCCACATGAAACAGCAGCTGCCGATCACCACCCGCACGCTGATTGCGGTGAGCGATTTCCTGCAGGCGTACGGCATCTATATTGCGGGCATCCTGGGGGGCGGCTTTATTGGCTTTAAAACCTGGCTCAGGAACGCCAAAAACCGTTTTCACTGGAACAGCTGGCTGGTGAACGGCTCGCCGATTAAAAAGCTGGTGTGCGCTATTAACAGCGCCCGCTATATCCGCACCCTGAGCATTTTGCAGGCCAGCAGCGTGCCGCTGCTGGAGGGGATGTACATCGCGATGGACGGTATCGAAAACCTCTACGCCCGGCAGGTGCTGGAGCAGGCGGCGGATACCGTGCGCCAGGGGGCATCCCTTTACGCGGCGCTGGAACAGGCGAAATTATTCCCGCCGACCATGCTGTATATGATTGCCTCCGGCGAAGAGAGCGGGGAATTGGGTAATTTAATGGACCGCGCGGCGGAAAACCAGGAATCGGCATTACAGCACCGAATTACATTAACGCTGTCGGTATTTGAACCGGCGCTGGTGGTATCCATGGCAACGATTGTTTTATTCATCGTACTGTCAATATTACAACCGCTTCTGCAACTTAATAATATGGTAGGTTAAATCATGGCTTTAAAACGTAAAAACCTGGCGCGCCAGGCGGGCTTTACCTTGCTCGAATTAATGGTGGTTATCGTTATTCTCGGCGTTCTGGCGAGCATGGTGGTGCCGAACTTAATGGGCAATAAAGAGAAAGCGGACGAACAAAAAGCGACCAGCGATATTGTCGCCCTCGAAGGCTCGCTGGATATGTATAAGCTGGATAACCACCGTTATCCGACCACCGAGCAGGGCCTGCAGGCGCTGGTGACCAAGCCTGAAATCGCGCCAATCCCGAACGGCTACCGTGCCGACGGCTATATTCGTCGCCTGCCGCAGGACCCGTGGGGTGGGGATTATATTCTGGTGAGCCCGGGCGAACATGGCGCGGTGGACGTTTTCTCAGCCGGTCCGGACGGTGAAGCCAATACCGCTGACGATATTACGAACTGGTCTCTGGATAAGAAAGAGAAATAATGATTAAACAACGCGGCTTTACGTTGCTGGAAATTATTCTGGCGCTGGTGATATTTGCCAGCTGCGCCATGATGGTGGTGTCAACAATACCCTCGCGCAGCGGTGCGGATATATTTGGCCAGCAATTAAAAGCGCTCGTTGATTATGGTTCAGACCGTGCGGTGATGGACGGAAATATCGTCGGGCTGGTAATAACCACGGATAACTATCAGCTGGTCACGCTCGACGATAAAAACGGCGAACGTCGCTGGGTGCCGTTATCCGCAGGACGTATTACCACCAAAGGCGATTTCCCGGAGGAGATGCACGTGTCGCTCTCGCCGCAGCGCCTTGCCGCCACGGTAACCTCCGACCCGCAGGTCCTCTTTTTACCGGACGGTGAAATCAGCCGCTTCACGCTGACGCTGCAAAGCTACGACAAACAGCACCATTTCCGCGTGGTGTCGCAAGGCGCGGCCCCGGTATCGGTAGAAAACGATGGCTAACGGCAATAAAAAGCAAAAGGGGATGACGCTGCTGGAGGTGATGGTCGCGCTGACGATCTTCTCCACCGCCGCGCTGGCCCTGATGAACTCCGTCTCCCTGAACGTGCGTTTCACCCACGGCCTGGCCGACACGCTGCAGGCCAGCTGGGTGGCGGAAAATCAGCTGGCGGAAGCGCAGCTCACGAAAACCGACTTCCCGGACGCCGAGGCGCAGGGGACGGAAATCATGGGCGGGCGCGGCTGGAACTGGCGCAAGCAGCGGGTAAAAACCGCCGACGGCGTCTGGGCGAACGCGATCCGCGTCTACGCGGAAGGCGACGACAGCCAGCCGGTGATTGCGCTGCACATCATTCCGCCGGGAGAGAGCAAGTGAAGAAAACGCGACGCCAGCGCGGCTTTACCCTGCTGGAGATCATGATTGCCCTGACCATCTTCGCGGTGATCAGCACGCTGGCCTGGCAAATTCTGGACGGCGCGATGCGCACCAGTTCGGCGACGGATGCCAGCGCCGCAAAGCTAAACCAGCTGCAGCGGGCCTGGAATCTGATGGAGCGCGATTTTTATCAGCTTCAGGCGCGCGCGCCGCGCAACGAGTCGGAGCTGTTTCGTCAGGAGGGCGATGCCCTTGAGCTGACCACCCTGAACGGGGTGAGCGGAACGGTCCAGCTGGAGCGCGTGCGCTGGCGGCTGGAAGAGGGGCGTCTGTACCGTGACGTCTGGCCGGTGATTGACGGCCCGGCGGACGTCAAACCCGATGAAGTGCCGATTGTCGGCGAGGTGAAATCCCTGCAGTGGCGTTTTTACCGGCAGGGCTGGCAGAAAAGCTGGAGCGACCCGGCGCATCTGCCGGACGGCGTGGAGCTGACGCTGACCATGGAAAACGGCGACACCTGGCGCTGGGTCTTCACGACCCCGGGCGATATGCCTGAAGCGGCTGCGCCCGCGCCCGCCGCTGCGCCAGAGGCCGCGCCTGCACCGTCGCCAGCACCAGCACCGGAAGCAAAATCATGAGTGCATTACGTAAACAGAAAGGGGTCGCGCTGCTGGTGGTGCTGATCCTGCTGGTCATGATATCGGCGCTGGCCGCCAAAATCAGCCAGCAGTTCTGCCGCAACCTGCAGAAAACCCATTACCAGGTAAGCCAGCAGCAGCTGCGCTGGGCGATGCAGGCGCAGGAGAAGGTGGTGAAAGACCGGCTGCAGACCGACGCCAGCGGTGAAAACAAGGCCCTGAACCTTGACGGCGACTGGCACCAGCCGCTGGAAACCCGGGGCGAAGATTACACGGTGGTCAGCCAGGTGGAAGACGCGCAGGACTGCTTTAACGTCAACAACCTGCTGGCCGCAGAGAAAATACCGCAGGGGCAGAACGCGCCCGCCGTGCCGGAAAAACCGCGCAACGAGCAGATTGTTGAACAGATCCTGACGGAAAGCGGCATCAGCCACGCTGCGGCGGAAGAGGTTTATCAACAGCTGGTGGACTATCTCGATGGCGACGCGACGACCGCCAAAGACGGTGCAGAGAGCGATGCCTGGGCGGGCGTTGTGCCCGCCCGCCAGCCCGCGAACCAGATGATGCGCACCATTGCTGAGATCAAACAGCTGCCCGCGTTCCCGGTAGCGGCATACCCGAAGGTGAGCAAGCTGCTCTGCGCGCTGCCGGACTCTGCCAGCAAGGTGGATGTGAACACCCTGAAACCGGAGCAGGCCGCCTTACTGGCCGCCCTGTTTCCCGGAAAATTAACGGAAGATGACGCCGTTCGCCTGATTGATTCGCGTCCTGAAACCGGCTGGGAAAATATGGAAACCTTCAGCAAGGCGCTGGAGCAGACCTTCCCGCAGTTGAAAGACGATCTCCCGCAGGTGGCCGAGCTTCTCTCCACCAGCAGCCGGTATTTCCGCGTGAACTATACCGGCAATACCGATGAGTTAACGCTTCGCGTGGTTAGCCAGCTTCAGGTCAATAACGAGGCCGGTGAGATCGTGACGTGGCAACGTCGTTACCGAATGATTGAATAAGAAAAGTAGATCGCTATGAAACAGGTGCTTTTAGTTCGTCCCGATAACCGCGAGGGCGGGAAAATAATGGTCTGTGTCTCCGGCAGCCAGCAGGTTGAGACGCTGGAGAGCCTGGACGCGCTGGCGGACCATCCGCTGGCGGCCCGTGTTTGTCTGCTGCTGCCCGCCAGCAGCATGATCTTCCGCCATTTTACGCTGCCGAAGAAAGTCGCCTCTCAGGCGACGGCGTTCTCGTGGATGGCGGAAGAGACGCTGATTGGCGACGTGGATAATCTCCACTGGACGGTGCTGAACAAAAAAGGCGCCGAGGTGGATGCGGTGGCGATAGACGCCGACCTGCTGCGCGGGTGGTTAAGCCGCTGCCAGGAGGCGGGGCTAAAGGTGATCCAGGTGCTGCCGGATGCCTGGCTGCTCCCCGTGTCGGCGGGCGGAAGTACCCTTGTTGCCGTGGATGACGGCTACTGGCTGCGCTTATCACCGCACGTGGCCAGTGAGATGGAGGCGAGCCTGCTGCCGCTTCTGATGCAGAAGGCCGGAGGGGGGGAAGTGTGCTGTTACGGCGAAGCGCCTGCTGGTGTGGCCGTCGACATTGCCCAGGCATGGCAGCATCCGCTGGTGCTGATCCAGCCCCAGTGGCAGGCCTGTCGCGTCACGCTCCTGCACGGTGAGTTCAGCCCTAAAGCGGGTAACGGTAAAGCCTCGAAAGGCGTTAAAGCGGCGCTCGCCGCAGCGGGCCTGCTCTCTCTCGGCCTGTTGCTGGGCCCGCGCGTCGCTATGGCCTGGATGCTGGTGCAGCAGGAGAATCAGCTTCAGCAGGAGATCCTGCAGGTTTACCAGCACCATTTCCCCAGCATGCGCCAGCAGACCAATATCAAATACCACTTTGGTCAAAATATGAAAAAGCAGAGCAAAGGGGTGTTTCTGCAGCTGGAAGACCTGGAAAAAGCCAGGCAGGCCGTGCCCGCGCTGGAGATCGCGCTGCTCGAATACGATGCTCAGCAAAACACGCTGACGCTGAGCGCCAGTTCGCAAAGCCAATCCGCGTTGCAGACGTTTGTAAACCAGGCGGGGGAGTATTTCGATTTCACCTTACAGCCTGTTTCGACCTCCGCTCCTTATACCGCCATGATCGCAGGGAAATATAAATGAAAGAGCGAATCACGCAGCTTAAGTCTCGTTACCAGAATTACAGCGCCAGGGAAAAAATTATTCTGAAAATATGTGCCGCCGCGATAGCGGGGGCGGTTATTTATTATGCGGGCATGATCCCGCTGGATAATATGATTCAGAACAGCAAGGCCACGCTGACCAGACAAAAAGAGACGCTGAACTGGATGCGCAGCGAAATAGATAAAAACCATCTTCAGGTCCAGATTGTCAAAACGGATAATCCACGCACGGTGGTAGAGAACAGCGCCCAGGAAATTCATCTCCCTCTGGCGGATGTGCGTCAGGATGGGCAAACCTTATCGTTCGTGGTCAGCCGCGTAAACGTCTACGAATTGAAAAACTGGCTGCGGGAAATCAACCAGACTTCCGGCGTCAGGCTGCAGAAAATGAACCTCACGCCGGTGGATCATCTCAGCGATGTGAAAGCGGAAGTCCAGCTCACCTGGAGCAAAAACGCATGAGTACGTTCGCGCTGATGCGGGACGTTTACCCGGTGGGGTTCCCGTTAATGAGTGCGATCTTCGGCGGCATTGTCGGAAGCTTTCTTGGGGTGGTTGCCGAACGCGTGCCGGGCATGGTCATGCAGGAAGAGGGTGGCGGTAATCTGCTCTTTCCGGTCTCGCATTGCCCGGCATGTCAGCACACGCTGGCCGCCTGGGAGAACATCCCGCTGGTCAGCTGGCTTGTATTACGCGGGCGCTGCCGGGAGTGCAAAACGGCTATCCCCCTGCGGCTATTTTTAATCGAGCTTTTTTCCGCACTGTTTTGCGGCATCACCGCCTGGTGGATGCCGGACATCCAGTCACTCTTTGCCGTGTGGCTGCTGGCCGCCTTTTTGCTGCCCCTGGCGATAATCGACTGGCGATATCAGCTCCTGCCGGATTGTCTGACGCAGCCGCTGCTGTGGGCAGGATTATTGTTCCATGCGTTTGACCACACGCTGTTGCTGCGCGATGCGCTGTTCGGTGCGGTAGCGGGCTACCTCTCCCTCTGGCTGCTCTACTGGGCATTTCGGTTGTTTACCGGACGGGAAGGGCTGGGATATGGCGATTTTAAGCTGCTGGCGGCCTTAGGCGCCTGGTGCGGCTGGCAGGCGCTGCCTTCGATTGAACTCGCGGCAGCGCTGAGCGGTATTGTGGGTTATTTCACCGTAAATAATTTAAATAAAAATAACCTCACTATTTCTTTCGGACCGTATCTCTCATTTGCTGGAATAGTGGTGTTTATTGGACAGCAGTTTGCTTTCATATTTTAAATATACGGGTCAAGTTTTTTTATAAATTTTTTTGACGGTGGAAGAGAAGGACGCCTCTTTGCGCTCAGTGTATCGTAAGAGATATAAGCTACACGGAATTTGGGCTTGTATCTTTTTATGGAGGAATACAACGCAGCAAAACGTTTTTTATTGTCACGGTTTTCAGGTTGGTTAAATAAGCTTTACGCAAATAGACTCCATGCTCTCAAGGAAGACATGGATTATTACGTTACGTATAAATTTATCAGGAAATAAAAATGAAATTTATGAAGCCTAAATATCTGGCGCTCTTTATTGCGGCGGCAACCAGCTCCGCATTTGCAGCGGCGCCAGGCGCACCGACTCTCGGCTACGGCAACGACAAATTTGCCCTGGTTGAAGTGGATCAGAATGCTCAGGATTATAACAATCTGGTCAAAGTGCATAACGATGGCGTGGATGTCAAAGTGGAATGGAACGTCTGGAGCGGCGATGCACCGACTTCAGCTAAAGTTCTGCTGGACGGACAGACCGTGTGGACCGGTGCAGGCGGCGCGACGGGCTCTGCTACGTTCAAAGTGAAAAAAGGCGGACGCTATCAGGAGCAGGTAGAAGTGTGTAATGCCAGCGGCTGTGCGAAAAGCGCCAGCAAGCTGATTATCGTCGCTGATACCGACGGTAGCCACCTGCTGCCGCTGAATGCGCCTCTGCAGGAAAACAACAAAACCTTCGCGAAGCACACCGACAAGGTGGTTGCAGCCTACTTCCCTGAATGGGGCGTTTACGATCGTAACTTCACGGTAGATAAAATTCCTGCGGCCAACCTCAACCACATTCTGTACGGCTTTATTCCAATCTGTGGCGGCGACGGCATTAACGACGGCCTGAAAACCATTGAAGGCGGCAACAGCTTCCGCGTGCTGCAGAACGACTGTAAAGGCCGTCCTGACTTCACCGTGGCAATTCACGATCCATGGGCCGCGCTGCAAAAATCTCAGGCAGGCGTCTCCAACTGGGACGACCCGTATAAAGGTAACTTTGGCCAGCTGATGGCGCTGAAAAAAGCGCATCCGGACCTGAAAGTGCTGCCATCCATCGGCGGCTGGACGCTCTCCGATCCGTTCTTCCACATGGGCGATCCGGCAATTCGCGCCCGCTTCGTCTCCTCTGTGAAAGAGTTCCTCCAGACCTGGAAATTCTTTGACGGTGTGGATATCGACTGGGAATTCCCGGGCGGCGGCGGTGTAACCGAAACCCTGGGCAATCCGCAGCAGGATAAAGCAACCTATACCGCGCTGATGCACGACCTGCGCACCATGCTGAACGAGCTGTCTGCTCAGACTGGCCGTACCTATGAACTGACCAGCGCCATCGGTGCAGGCCGCGATAAGATTGAAGACGTGGATTACACCACTGCTCAGCAGTACCTCGACCATATCTTCCTGATGAGCTACGACTTCTACGGCGGCTGGAGCAACACCGTTCTGGGTCACCAGGCTGCACTGCGTGCGCCAGCATGGCGTCCAGACACCGACTACACCACTGAAAATGGCGTTAACGCGCTGCTGTCACAGGGCGTACAGCCAGGCAAGATCGTGGTGGGTGCGGGCATGTATGGCCGCGGCTGGACCGGCGTGCATGGCTACACCGGCGACAATCCATTCACCGGTACCGCTACCGGGATGGTGAAAGGCACCTGGGAACCTGGCGTGGTTGACTATCGTCAGATCGTTAATGAGTACAAAGGCAAGCCAGGCTGGGAATATGGTTATGACGCGGACGCAGAAGCACCATATGTCTTCAATAAGTCTACCGGCGACCTGATCACCTATGAAGATGCACGCTCTACCGCCGCTAAAGGCAAGTACGTGCTGTCTAAAAACTTGGGTGGTCTCTTTGCCTGGTCCATCGACTCTGATACCGGCGACATCCTGAACGCGATGAACGAAAGCCTGCTGGGCGGTTCTACCCCGGTTGATCCGGTGGTCACCAACCACGCGCCAATCGCTTCCTCTGCGGATCAGAACGTCTCTGGCCCGGCAACCGTCACGCTTGATGGCTCTGCTTCCAGCGATCCGGATGGCGATGCTATTACCTACAAATGGACCCAGGTTTCTGGCCCATCTGTGACCATCACCAACAGCACCAAAGCGAAAGCGACCTTCAACATTCCGGCAGCGACCAGCGACCAGAGCATGACGTTCCGCCTGACGGTTACGGATGCAAAAGGCCTGAGCAACGCAATTGATGTGCAGGTTGTGAACAAAGCGCCGAAAGCGAACCAGGCTCCTGTTGTGAACGCAATGGAAGCGGTAACGCTGCAGGCAGGGGAAACCTATTCTCTGCATGCGCAGGCTGCGGATCCAGACGGTGATGCACTGACCTACGCCTGGAGCGTTCCAGCGGATATGCACGCCACCGGTACTGATACCGCGAACGTAAGCATCACTGCGCCAGACGTTGCCTCTACGTCGACTTACACCCTGAGCGTGGTCGTAGGCGATGGTAAAACCAGCGTGCAGTCTAACGTGCAGGTTACCGTGAATCCGAAACCGGCTGACGTTACGCCACCGGCTGATGACGTAACTCCTCCGGCTGATGATGTGACGCCTCCATCTGATGATGTCACTCCACCGTCTGACGAAGGTTCTGCAACCGGTAGCTGCGACGCGCCTGTCGATGCTAACGCCAGCAAATATGCCGCGTGGGATGCCAGCAAAATCTACAACAATGGCGATACCGTAAGCTTCGACCATCTGGTGTGGAAAGCGAAGTACTGGACGCAGGGCAACCAGCCTGGCTTCGGTGTGGATGCCTGGGAACTGGTCAGCGACGTGAAGATGAACTGGCGTTCTGACCTCGTCTACAACGGCGGCGAAACCACAACCTACCAGGGCAACGTTTACCGTGCCAAATGGTGGACCCGCGGTGATAACCCGGCCAACAGCGATGTATGGGTGAAAGAAGGTCCTTCAACAGACTGCAAATAATCTAGCCCAATAAACACTCACCATTCCCGCTGGGGATGGTGAGTGATTCAAACTTCATTTTACAGGATGTTGCTAAGGAGAAATCACTGACGCTTACAGCAGGTAAAAATGAAAAAGTTAATATTGTTGTTATTGATAATAAGCCAAAGCGCGCTGGCAAATTGTTGGAACAGAGCCGCGCACTATTATCATGTCGATCCCTATTTATTGTATGCCATTGCTAATGTTGAATCCGGTATGAATCCATATGCGATTGGGAAAAATCATGACGGCACGCGTGATGTCGGGCTAATGCAAATTAACAGTACACATTTTACGGAGCTGGAAAGCAGAGGCATTGACGAATATCGACTGATGACCGAGCCCTGTACGTCCATCATGGTCGGCGCCTCGATCCTTTCCGGGATGATCAAGGTGTATGGCTATAACTGGGAAGCGGTAGGCGCCTATAACGCCGGGTTAAAAAAAGAGAATTATCCGCAGCGAATGATGTATGCCCATAAGGTCTGGAAAAAATATCAGCAGTTGAAATTAGCGGCGCAATAAAAAGGTTTTTTATTTTTGAAGAATTCCCAAGGGTGTTCTTCGAAAAGTGAAAACAGCTGTCTGTGGTTTATTTATTAAAGGATTAATACATAAGCCGGGATTTAACTTTAACTTCAATTAACAGGAATACTGAAATGAATAAAAGGACGTTACTGAGTGTACTCGTTGCCGGCGCATGCGTAGCACCGTTTATGGCGCAGGCTGCCTCGCTGCAGGCGACCACCAGTGAACCATACACCATGAAAGCCAGCGATCTGGCGAAGAAAGAGAAGGAATTGACGGATTTCCCGCTGATGGCTTCGGTTAAAGAGACCATCAAGACGCTGGATAACGCCCAGGTAGAACTGATTGAACCAGGCCGCGCGGCGAACCCGGACAACGTGAAGCGCGTTGAAGGGATCGTGAAGGCCAGCGACTGGGAATATCTCTTCCCGCTGCGCGCTCAGGCATATACCTACAGCAACTTCCTGAAAGCGGTGGGTAAATTCCCGGCGCTGTGTAAGACCTACAACGACGGTCGCGACAGCGATGCCATCTGCCGCAAAGAGCTGGCAACCATGTTTGCACACTTTGCTCAGGAAACCGGCGGGCACGAAAGCTGGCGTCCGGAAGCCGAGTGGCGTCAGGCGCTGGTTCACGTGCGTGAAATGGGCTGGAGCGAAGGCCAGAAGGGCGGCTATAACGGCGAATGTAACCCGGACGTGTGGCAGGGGCAGACCTGGCCGTGCGGTAAAGATAAAGACGGCGACTTCCTGAGCTACTTCGGTCGCGGTGCGAAGCAGTTGTCCTACAACTACAACTACGGTCCTTTCTCTGAAGCGATGTACGGCGACGTGCGTACGCTGCTCGACAAACCTGAGCTGGTGGCGGACACCTGGCTGAACCTGGCGAGTGCAATCTTCTTCTTCGCCTACCCGCAGCCGCCAAAACCAAGCATGCTGCAGGTTATCGACGGCACGTGGCAGCCGAACGATCATGATAAAGCCAACGGTCTGGTCCCCGGCTTCGGCGTGACCACCCAGATCATCAACGGCGGCGTAGAGTGCGGCGGCCCGACTGAAATTGCCCAGTCTCAGAACCGCATCAAGTACTACAAAGAGTTCGCGAACTACCTGAAAGTGCCTGTTCCGGCCAACGAAGTGCTGGGCTGCGCCAACATGAAGCAGTTTGACGAAGGTGGTGCTGGTGCCCTGAAGATTTACTGGGAACAGGACTGGGGATGGAGCCCGGATACGCCGACGGGTTCAACCTATGCGTGCCAGCTGGTGGGTTATCAGACGCCGTTCAGCGCCTTTAAAGACGGTGACTACACCAAGTGCGTGCAGAAGTTCTACAACGTCAACATCGTAAACGATGACGGCTCTGCCGTAACGCCGGACGAAACCCCGGTAACGCCAGCGCCTTCAGAAGATGAAACGCCGGCACCGGCTCCAGCGCCGACGCCGGATGAAACCCCGGCTGAGCCTGTTGCGGTGAACCATGCACCGGTTGCGCATATTGCGGGCCCAATAGGCGCCGTTGAAGCGGGCGCACAGGTTTCTCTGAGCGCGGAAGGTTCTACCGATGCGGATGGCAACAAGCTGACCTACACCTGGCGTTCTCAGGATGGTCAGACCGTGACCGGCGAAGACAAAGCGGTGGTAACCTTTACTGCACCAGAGTTTGCAGCGGCGCAGCAGATTGAAGTGAGCCTGACCGTCAGCGATGGCGAGCTGAGCAGCACCACTTCCTATCTGCTGAACGTGAAGGCGAAAGCATCAACGCCTTCTCAGGATGACGGTGCTTACCCGGCGTGGAGCGCGAACAGCAAGTACAACGCAGGTGATATCGTGAACAACCACGGTAAACTGTTCCAGTGCAAACCGTTCCCGTACAGCGGCTGGTGTAACAACGCCCCGGCATACTATGAACCAGGCGCAGGTCTGGCATGGGCTGATGCCTGGACGGCTCTGTAAAAGCGAAACGGCAACCGAAAGGTTGCCGTTTTTGTATTTGCACTTTCCCCTCACCCTAACCCTCTCCCCGGAGGGGCGAGGGGACCCAGGCAAAAAGGCTAACGGTGCAACTTCCCGTGATCCCGTAACCACGCCGCCGTGCGCACAATGCCTTCATCCAGGGTCACAATTGGCTTATATCCCAGTTCAGTCTCAGCGCGCGTGATATCCAGCGTAAAATCAAAGTTAAGCTTCGATACGCCGTAGTGCGTCAGCGCGGGCTCCTTGGCGGATTTACTGCCAAAACGCTCCATGCTGCGGGCGATCATGTCCAGCATCGGGTAGGGCACGGAACGGATACGGCAGTCGATCTGCAGTTCATCAATCAGCCGCTGCACGATGCTGCGCAGCGTGCACGGTTCACCGTTGGTGATGTTATAGGCGCGGCCGGAGATCAGCTTATCGCAGTCCGGCTGGCTTGCCAGCCACATGGCGTGGACGGCATTTTCGTAATAGGTCATGTCCACCAGCGCATCGCCGCCGCGCGGCAGCAGCACGCTGCCGTAGTGGTGCATCATCTGCGCCAGACGCGGAATAAACACTTTGTCGTGCGGTCCGAACAGGCTCTGCGGGCGCAGGACGGTAAAGCGGGTATGCGGGTTTGACTGCGCCAGCAGGTCGATCACCTCTTCGCTGGCCGCCTTGCTGCGGGCAAACTCGCAGGCAAAGCGAGCAGGGCGGAAATCTTCCTGCACGTCGCGATGGTGGTGATAGTCGAAGTAGAGCGACGGGGAAGAGATATGGATAAAGTTACGCACGCCCCAGGCGACGGCCCATTCGCCCAGACGACGCGTGGCGCGCACGTTGGCGAGATCGAAGGCTTCCTGGGTTCCCCACGGGGAGGTAAAACTGGAGCAGTGCCACAGCGTGTCGATACCGGCGAGCATCACCTTCGCCTGCGAGGAGACCAGCTCCGTCAGGTCGGCATGGACGAATTCCGCGCCCATTTTTTGCAGCAGTTTACCCATCGCTTCGTTGCGACCGGTGGCCCTGACGCTGATGCCCTTGTTGCGCAGAAATTCGACCGCATTTCGGCCTAAGCCGCTGGTCGCCCCGGTAACCAGTACCTTCATATCAATCCACTGTGTTGAAAAGAATTTCGTGCGCATTCTTTCGTGAATTACGATGTGTTGCAATGGGAAAGGTGAAAGAAAGAGGGTTTTATTAACTTATTTTCGTCTTTTGTTCTGCCAGTAGCGCAATGCGTTTTGCCATTCCCCGGAAGATAAACAGATGGGCGGGGATCATAAACAGCCAGTAGAACAGACCCGGCATCCCGTGCGGGTGCCACCAGGCGCGAACGTCCAGCTCCCGGTGGTCGCCTTTGTCCTTGAGGGTAAAGCAGAGTCGCCCCAGCCCCGGCGCCTTCATGCCGAACAGCAGCGCCAGCTGTTTTTCCGGCTCGACGATGATCACCTTCCAGCTGTCGACCGCATCGCCTGGCTTAAGATACGGATGCGCCGGGCGACCTTTCGCCAGACGGTGGCCGACCAGCAGGTCCAGTGCGCCGCGCGTTTGCCAGAGAATATTGCCGAAGAAATAGCGCTCTTTGCCGCCGATCTGGTTCACCACTTCCCACAGCGCGTGAAGGCTGGCAGAGGTTTTTACCGTGCAGCCCGCCTGCTTCGGGTAATAGCCGTACTCGGGGCGCCAGCGGGCAAAGGCCTGCGCGTCGTAGCCCCAGTCGCTGGAGTTCACCAGCTTCTCTTCTTCCTTCAGCGTATGGCGCACCGCGTCGTCAAAGCGGATCAATTCCTGGGGGATCAATGCGCGCAGCGCCCGATCGTCCGCCAGCAGATCGTGCTTTAGCCCCTGGATCAGCGCTTTCGCGGTCGTCGGGGGAACCGAGGTGATCACATTCAAAAACCACACCGAGATCCACCGGGTCGGGAAGGGGATGGGCACCAGCCAGCGTTTGCGGCCGCTCACCCGCATAAAATGTTCGAACTGCTCCTGATAGCTCAGCACTTCCGGGCCTGCCGCCTCCAGCACGCGGTGCTGCTCTGCCGGGCGATCCAGCAGGGCCACCAGATAGTGGAGAAGGTTCTCCAGCGCAATCGGCGTGGTGCGCGAGCGCACCCAGCGCGGCGGGGTCAGCACCGGCAGGTTGTAGACCATATCGCGCATCACTTCGAAAGCGGCGGAACCCGCGCCGACGATGATCCCGGCGCGCAGTTCGGTAACGGGAATATTCGCCCCGCGCAGCGTGTCGGCCGTCAGCTGGCGGGCGCGCAGATGGTCGGACTGCTCGTGTTCGGGCGCCTGGAGCGAGCTTAAAAAAATCACCTGCTTCACCGGGGTTTGCAGCAGGGCATCGCGGACGTTCATCGCCACCTGCCGCTCGTGGGCGATAAAATCCCCCCCTTCGCCCATGCTGTGAACCAGGTAGTAAAGCGTGTCGACCCCTTCCAGCAGCGCGGGAAGTTCCTTCGGCCAGTTGAGATCGACGTTGTGACAGGTCACGCAAGGCAAAGCGAGTTTTTGCAGACGCTCGGTGCTGCGTGCCGCTGCCCGCACCTGATGCCCCTGCTGGCTTAACGCAGTGGTGAGATGCTGACCAATATATCCGCTGGCGCCAAGCACCAGAATGCGTTGCGGCACGTGATGCTCCTTAGCGCTGTAAAAACGCCTGCCAGTGTTTCACCACGTCCGCCAGCTGTTCGCGGCTCACGTCGAGATGCATCACCAGGCGCACGACCGGGGAGGCGTTGATCAGCACGCCACGGGCTTTCATAAATTCGCCCAGCGCAGCGGCGTGCTCGTCGCCCACGCGCACGAACAGCATGTTGGTGTCGTGACGCATCACGTCCGCGCCTATCTCGCGCAGCTGCGTTGCCATCCACGCGGCGTTATCGTGATCGTCCTTAAGGCGCGCCACGTTGTTTTTTAACGCGTACAGTCCCGCAGCGGCCAGAATGCCCGCCTGACGCATGCCGCCGCCGGTCATTTTACGCCAGCGGTTGGCGCGCTTGATGTAGTCCGCATTGCCGACCAGCAGAGAACCCACCGGCGTTCCCAGACCCTTAGAGAGGCAAATGGTGAACGAGTCGCAATATTGCGTTATCTCTTTCAGCTCGCAGCCGTACTCCACGACGGCGTTGAAAATGCGCGCGCCGTCGACGTGCAGGCCGAGTTTACGCTCGCGGGTGAATTCCCACGCGGCTTTCAGGTATTCGCGCGGCAGCACTTTGCCGTTGTGGGTGTTTTCGAGGCTGAGCAGCCTGGTGCGGGCGAAGTGAATATCGTCGGCTTTGATTTTCGCCGCGACTTTATCCAGCGGCAGGGTGCCGTCCGGCGCGGCGTCAATCGGCTGCGGCTGGATGCTGCCAAGCACCGCCGCGCCGCCGGCTTCGTACAGGTAGTTATGCGCGCCCTGGCCGACGATATACTCTTCGCCGCGCTCGCAGTGGCTGAGCAGCGCCACCAGGTTCGCCTGCGTGCCGGTCGGCAGGAACAGCGCGGCCTCCTTGCCGCTCAGCTCTGCCGCATAGCGCTGCAGTTCGTTGACCGTCGGGTCATCGCCGTAGACGTCGTCCCCGACCGGGGCGGCCATCATCTCTTCGAGCATGGCGCGGCTCGGGCGGGTAACGGTATCACTACGCAAATCAATCATTTCACATCCCTTTATTTTAAGAGGTCATGCGAAATGTTTTACCTGAGCCAGTTGGTTTTTGCCAGTTCGATCACTTCGTCACCGCGCCCGCTGATGATGGCGCGCAGCATGTAGAGGCTAAAACCTTTAGCCTGTTCCAGCTTGATCTGCGGCGGGATGGCCAACTCTTCTTTGGCGACGACCACGTCCACCAGTACCGGACCGTCGATGGAGAAGGCGCGCTGCAGGGCTTCATCGACCTCGGAGGCTTTTTCCACGCGAATACCGGTGATACCGCAGGCCTCGGCAATGCGGGCGAAGTTGGTGTCGTGCAGCTCGGTGCCGTCCGTGAGATAGCCTCCGGCCTTCATCTCCATCGCCACGAAGCCCAGCACGCTGTTGTTAAAGACCACAATTTTCAGCGGAAGCTTCATCTGCACCACCGACAGGAAATCCCCCATCAGCATGCTGAACCCGCCGTCGCCGCACATCGCCACGACCTGACGCTCCGGGGCCGTCGCTTTTGCGCCCAGCGCCTGCGGCATGGCGTTAGCCATCGAGCCGTGGTTGAACGAGCCGAGCAGGCGACGTTTGCCGTTCATCTTCAGGTAGCGCGCCGCCCAGACCGTAGGCGTGCCCACGTCGCAGGTGAAGATGGCGTCGTCGTCCGCAAAATGGCTGATCTGCTGCGCCAGATACTGCGGGTGGATGGCTTTGTCGCTCGGTTTGGCGAGATCGTCCAGCCCCTTGCGCGCGTCGCGGTAGTCGCTCAACGCCTTATCAAGGAACTTGCGGTCGGTTTTCTCTTCAAGCAGCGGCAGCAGCGCGGCAAGGGTGGATTTGATATCGCCCACCAGCGCCATATCGACCTTGCTGTGCGCGCCGATGCTGGCCGGGTTGATATCAATCTGAATAATTTTGGCATCCGTCGGGTAGAACGCGCGATACGGGAACTGGGTGCCGAGCAGGACCAGCGTATCGGCGTTCATCATGGTGTGGAAGCCGCTGGAAAAACCAATCAGCCCGGTCATGCCTACATCAAAGGGGTTGTCGTACTCGACGTGCTCTTTGCCGCGCAAGGCGTGGACGATGGGCGCTTTGAGCTTGCCGGCGAACTCAAGTAGCTCTTTATGCGCGCCCGCGCAGCCGCTGCCGCACATCAGGGCGATGTTGCTGGAGTAGCGCAGCAGCTGCGCCAGCTTTTTCAGCTCCTCTTCGGCTGGCGTCACCACCGGCTGCGGGGCGTGATACCAATGGGTGCTTGCCCCTTCCGGCGCGGCCTTGAGCGCCACGTCGCCGGGGATGACGACAACTGACACGCCGCGGTTCAGCACCGCCTTGCGCATGGCGATAGCCAACACCTGCGGGATCTGCTCCGGGGATGAAACCAGCTCACAGTAGTGGCTGCATTCACGGAACAGCTCCTGCGGATGCGTCTCCTGAAAATAGCCGCTGCCGATTTCGGAAGAGGGGATATGGGCGGCAATCGCCAGCACCGGCACGTGGTTACGGTGGCAGTCGAACAGGCCGTTGATCAGATGCAGGTTGCCTGGCCCGCACGAGCCCGCACACACGGCCAGTTCTCCTGTGAGCTGCGCTTCAGCACCTGCGGCGAAGGCGGCGACCTCCTCGTGACGGGTCGGCATCCATTCAATGGTTTTCATCTTGTTCAGGCTGTCGCTGAGTCCGTTCAGGGAATCGCCGGTCACGCCCCAGATACGTTTTACGCCAGCCTGTTCGAGCGTTTTCGCTATATATGCAGCCACGGTTTGTTTCATGGTTGTCCGTCTCCTTTTTGTGATATCGCTTACAAGCTTAGAAGAAAGTCGCCGCATTGCCCGTCGAATCCCTCCAATTAAAAGGTGCTTTTCAGGCGTAATTAAGCGGTATGCCGATGGGAAAAGGGGGCCGGAATTAATCGCCTGAGGGGGAGATCGGCGAAGTAGTGGTTGAGCTGTTGTTGGTCGGGTAAATGCGGTGCCACCCAATAAAAAGCCCGGTGGCGCTAGCGCTTACCGGGCCTACGATCGAACATTTACCGCTTATGCGAGGACCAGGTCACCCTGCGGATGACACGAGCACGCCAGCACGTAACCCTCGGCAATTTCCGCGTCGGACAGCGTCATGGTGCTGGTGACGGTATACTCCCCGGAAACCACTTTCGTTTTACAGCAGCCGCACACGCCCGCGCGGCAGGCCGCTACTACCGGCACCTTGTTGCTTTCCAGCGCCTCCAGCAGCGTGGTGCCGACGCGTCCAAAGAAGGTCTGGGCGGGCTGCAGTTTGGTGAACTGAATCCCGCTGGTTGCCGCTTCTGCAACAGGCGTGAAGAACTGCTCTTTGAAGAAGCGGGTCACGCCAAGCGCTTTCACTTCTTTCTCCGCGATATCCATGTACGGCGCCGGGCCGCAGGTCATCACGGTACGGTTCGCGATATCCGGCACGCTTTGCAGCAGCTCGCGGCTCAGGCGGCCGGGCACAAAACCGTGCGTCGCGTTGTGTTCCGCCACCAGCGTCACCGGGTAATCACGCCACTCCCCGGCAAAAATCACATCTTCCGGAGAGCGCACGCTGAAGATCGTCTGCACGTCGGCCTGCGGGCGGTTCTTCGCCAGCCAGCGGCGCATCGACATAATCGGCGTTACGCCACAGCCCGCCGCCAGCAGCAGGAATTTATCGTCTGCCTTGTCGTCACAGGTGAAATCACCCTGCGCGTCGGACAGCCAGATGTAATCCCCGCGCTTCACGTCACGGGTCAGCCACTGCGAGCCTGCGCCGTCATCAATGCGGCGGATAGTGAGCGTAATGTACTCGCTCACGCCCGGCGTGGAGGAGATCGTGTAGGCGCGCAGCGTGTCCGCCGAGTTGCGAACGCTAACCAGCGCATACTGGCCCGCACGGTACGGATAGTAGTCGTGGCAGAGCAGCGACAGCGTCCACACATCCGGCGTCTCCTGATGGATGTGATGAACCTGCATCCGCCACGGACATTGTGAGGTTGGCATGGTCATGAATCGCTCCTTATGCGCTCAGCAGCTGCTTCATATCATCTTCAACGTTGGTGACTGAACGCAGACCGAATTTATCGTTCAGCACCGCCAGCAGGTCCGGCGTCAGGAAGCCTGGCGCGGTCGGGCCGGTCACGATGTTGGTCACGCCGAGCGAGAGCAGGGTAAGCAGGATGACAATCGCCTTCTGCTCAAACCAGGAGAGCACCAGGGACAGCGGCAGGTCGTTGACGCCGCAGCCGAGTTTTTCCGCCAGCGTGACCGCCAGAATGATGGCCGAGTAAGCATCGTTACACTGGCCTGCGTCAATCAGGCGCGGCAGGCCTTCAATGTTGCCGAAGTCCAGCTTGTTGAAACGGTATTTACCGCATGCCAGGGTCAGGATCAGGCAGTCTTCCGGCACGCTGGTGGCGAAATCGGTGAAGTAGTTACGCTCGCCGCGCGCGCCGTCGCATCCGCCAACCAGGAAGATGTGGCGCAGCTTTTCACGGCTGACGAGGTCAATCAGAGAATCTGCGGCGCCCAGCAGCGTTTCGCGACCGAAGCCGACGGTGATCAGGTGCGGAATTTCGCTGTACGGGAAGCCCGCCATCTGCTGCGCCTGCGCAATGACCGGACCGAAATCGTCGCCTTCAAGGTGGCTCACGCCCGGCCAGCCGACGATGCTGCGGGTCCAGATGCGGTCGTCATACGCGCCCACGGTAGGGTCGATGATGCAGTTAGAGGTCATCACGATAGGGCCAGGGAAGCGGGCAAATTCAACCTGCTGGTTCTGCCAGCCGCTGCCATAGTTACCGATCAGATGTTTGAATTTACGCAGCTCAGGGTAGCCGTGCGCCGGCAGCATTTCGCCGTGGGTATAGACGTTAACGCCGGTGCCTTCGGTCTGCTTCAGCAGGTTGTAGAGATCTTTCAGGTCATGGCCCGAAATCAGGATGCACTTGCCTTCGGTCGCTTTCACGTTGACCTGCGTTGGCGTCGGGTGGCCGTAGGTGCTGGTTTCACCGGCATCCAGAATGCTCATCACTTTGAAGTTCATCTGGCCGATTTCCATGGAGCACTCAAGCAGGGCGTTCATATCGGCAGGCCAGGTACCCAGCCACGCCATGATTTTGTGGTACTGGGCGTAGATGTCGTTATCGTACTGGCCAAGAACGTGCGCGTGCTCCATGTAGGCCGCAGCGCCTTTCAGGCCGTACAGGCACAGCAGGCGCAGGCCGAGGATGTTCTCGCCAATCGCCGCTTTGTCTTTATTCGGGGTGAATTCTGCCGCCTGACGCTGCAGGTCACCCAGATCGTCGCTCACCAGCTGAAGCTCTGACATAGGATTGTCCACATGAGCGTTAGCATCCACCTTCAGGCACTGCGCCTTCAGCGCTTCGCGCAGGGCAATCGCTTCGCGGGCGTAGCCGACGATGCGCGGAGAATCGAAGTTAACGTTCGTTAGCGTGGAGAAAAAGGCGCGCGGCGCGAAGCTGTCGACGTAATGGTCGACGATGCCGTACTCGCGGGCTTTAAAGGCCCAGGCGGAAAGCCCCTGCAGGGCGGCTATCAGCAGATCCTGCAGGTCTGATGTTTCTGCGGTTTTACCGCACATACCCTGCGCGTAAGAACAGCCATTGCCTGCCGGGGTACGGATAGTTTGTTCACATTGCACACAAAACATAATCACACCTGTTAAAGTTATATTTGATATACATGTTTAAGGTTATGCCTGTGCCAGAACGGTGAAAAGGGGTTTCTGCTACAAAATAGAGGGAGATTGATTTAGCGCAATTTTGGCGGCAGGCACCCTACCGCCATGGAGGTATCAGGCGGAGAAAAACGCCATCAGGACGGGAACCAGCAGACTTAAAATAAAGCCGTGTACGATGGCGGCGGGCACCATCTCCAGCCCGCCCGAACGCTGGAGGACCGGCAGGGTAAAGTCCATCGACGTCGCGCCGCACAGGCCCAGCGCCGTCGAGCGGCTGCGGCGAACCAGACCCGGGATCAGCATGATGGCAATCAGCTCTCGCGCCAGATCGTTAAAGAAGGCGGCGCTGCCGATCACCGGGCCGAAGGATTCGGTCAGCAGAATACCGGAGAGGGAGTACCAGCCAAACCCGGAGGCCATCGCCAGGCCGGTCTTCAGCGGCAGATCGAGAATAAAGGCATTAATCACGCCCGCCACCATTGAGCTGGCGACAACCATAACGGCAACGATCATTCCCCGACGGTTAAGGACGATCTGTTTCAGCGTCATGCCGTTATTTCGCAGCTGAATACCAATCAGGAACAGCAGGAAAATCAGGGTATATTCGCTGGCGTCCGTCGCGTGCTGTAAAAATGTCCATCCTGTAAGGCCCAGAAGAAATCCAAGCACCACGACGCCGCAGAGCTTTAATGATTCCAGCGCCATTGCAATTCGGGAGGGGAGCTTCTCCTGATGATGATTATTTTTCCACGGAATAGTGCGTTCCAGCCAGAGCAGGGTGGCAATATTGCACAGCAAAATAACCACCACGGTGACCGCAGAATAATGCAGGATGGAAAGTAAATTCGTCGCCAGATTATCCAGGAAGGCCAGGCTTATCCCCATAAAGAACAGAATGACGTAAACAATCCAGCTGAGAAAACGGTTAATAAGCTTTAAGGCCGATTCATGACGCAGCGGAATAAGATAGCCCACGATCAGGGGCAGCAGAATAATGAGGAGTCCTGAAAACATGAACAGCCGGTCCTTTTGAGTATTCGTTAAGCGCCAGAGACACTACCCAATAAAGGCTGTACAGTAAAGCGGCAAAAGAAAGCCGGGTGGCGGCTGCGCCTTACCCGGCTTGTATGTGCGGCCTGTTGCCCTCTCCCACGGGGAGAGGGAGAAAACCATTAATCGCGTTTTTCCAGCAGGGTGCGGTACAGCACGCCGCCCAGAATACCGCCCACGATCGGCATCACCCAGAACAGCCACAGCTGCTCAAGCGCCCAGCCGCCCTGGAAAATGGCGACGGCGGTGCTGCGCGCCGGGTTAACGGAGGTGTTGGTCACCGGAATGGAGATCAGGTGGATCAGCGTCAGCGCCAGACCGATGGCAATAGGCGCAAACCCTGCTGGCGCGTATTTGTCGGTTGCACCGTGGATCACCAGCAGGAAGCCTGCGGTCAGCACAATTTCAATTACGATGGCAGAAAGCATGGAATAACCGCCCGGAGAGTGTTCGCCGAAGCCGTTAGAGGCGAAGCCGCTGGCCGCCGCGTCAAAGCCCGCTTTACCGCTGGCAATGACGTACAGAACGCCCGCCGCAATAATGCCGCCAACCACCTGCGCCACGATGTAGCCAATAACCTCTTTCGCCGGGAAACGCCCGCCCGCCCATAAGCCTAATGTCACCGCCGGGTTAAAATGACCGCCGGAAATATGCCCCACGGCGAAAGCCATGGTTAATACGGTTAAGCCAAATGCCAGCGCGACGCCGACAAAACCAATACCTAATTCCGGGAATGCTGCTGCCAGAACGGCGCTACCGCAGCCACCAAATACCAGCCAGAATGTACCAAAGCATTCTGCTGCCAATTTTCTAAACATAACCACCTCAAAATAATTTTCCACGCGTTTCCCGCGCGCGGGATATATCGCCATAAAGGGATGACGACTCAAAGAGCCCGTATTTTAGAAACCAACAACATCCCTTCGCCACTTAAATAAATTCGATTAATTTGATTTAAGGCAATGTGATGTCAATCCTTGTTCAAGTCAGCGGTAAATAGAGCATAGTTCAAATCTCGCAAGCGCGAATGTTCTGCTGTCGTGCCAGGGTTCCTGCCGCTATACTGCTGATAACTTAAAGGAAAAAGTGATCATTTCGCGGGGGATTTATGCTTCTCGAACGTGTGGAAATTGTCGGGTTTCGCGGTATTAACCGCCTGTCGCTGCAGCTGGAGCAGAACAACGTCCTGATCGGCGAGAACGCGTGGGGTAAGTCCAGCCTGCTTGATGCGCTGACGCTGCTGCTCTCACCCGAAGACAAGCTGTATCACTTCGTCCACGATGATTTTTGGTTCCCGCCCGGCGATATCGCAGGCCGCGAGAAGCACCTGCATATCATCCTGACGTTCCGCGAATCCGAGCCCGGCCGTCACCGCGTGCGTCGGTTCCGCCCGCTATCGCCCTGCTGGGTGCCCTGCGACGACGGCTTCCACCGGATTTTCTATCGGCTGGAAGGTGAGATGGCGGAAAGCGAGGGGGTGCTGACCCTGCGTGAATTCCTCGATGAGAAAGCCAACCCGATCCCGCTGGAGAATATCGACGATCTGGCGCGTCACCTTATCCGCCTGACGCCGGTGTTACGCCTGCGCGATGCGCGCTTTATGCGCCGTATCCGTAACGGCACCGTACCGAATATGCCGGAAGTGGAAGTCACCGCCCGCGAGCTGGATTTCCTGGCGCGCGAGCTGGTGTCGCGTCCGCAGAACCTCACCGATGGTCAGATTCGTCAGGGGCTGTCCGCGATGGTGCAGCTGCTGGAGCACTATTTTTCCGAGCAGGGCACGTCGGAGTCGCGCCATCGTCTGATGCGCCGTCGTTCTCATGATGAGCAGCGCAGCTGGCGCTATCTTGACATCATCAACCGGATGATCGACCGGCCCGGCGGGCGTACCCATCGGGTGATTTTGCTGGGGCTGTTTTCAACGCTTCTGCAGGCGAAGGGCACCGTCCGTCTTGACCGGGATGCCCGCCCGCTGCTGCTGGTGGAAGACCCGGAAACGCGCCTGCACCCCATCATGCTCTCCGTGGCGTGGCACCTGCTGAATCTGCTGCCGCTCCAGCGGATTACCACCACCAATTCCGGCGAGCTGCTATCGCTGACGCCGGTGGAGCACATCTGCCGTCTGGTGCGCGAGTCCTCCCGCGTATCCGCGTACCGCCTCGGGCCCGGCGGGATGAACGCCGAGGACGGGCGGCGTATCGCGTTTCATATCCGCTTTAATCGCGCCTCGTCGCTCTTCGCACGCTGCTGGCTGCTGGTGGAGGGGGAAACGGAGACCTGGGTCATCAACGAACTGGCGCGCCAGTGCGGACACCATTTTGATGCCGAAGGCATTAAGGTGATCGAGTTTGCCCAGTCGGGATTAAAACCGCTGATAAAATTTGCCCGCCGAATGGGAATTGAATGGCATGTGCTGGTGGACGGTGACGAGGCGGGGAAAAAATATGCCGCAACCGTGCGCGGCCTGCTGAACAACGAGCGGGAAGAAGAGCGCGACCACTTAACGATGCTGCCCGCGATGGACATGGAGCATTTTATGTACCGTCAGGGCTTTGACGACGTATTCCACCGCATTGCGATGGTGCCAATCGACGTCCCGATGAACATGCGCCGCGTGATCGCCAAAGCTATTCACCGCTCGTCAAAACCGGATTTAGCCATTGAAGTGGCGACGGAAGCGGGAAGGCGGGGCGTGGAGGCCGTTCCGACGCTGCTGCGGAAAATGTTCTCCCGCGTGCTGTGGCTGGCACGCGGAAGGGCGGATTAACGTTCGGTCGCCTGTTCCACCTGCTGAATCAGGCTATCCAGCAGCGCGTAGCGGCGACGGTATTCAGAACGTTTTTTGCTCGCGATCTCTTCTACGGGTTTACGCGGCATGGCAAGCGGCAGCATAAAATGGCCGCTCTCCTGCTTTTCCCCACCGAGGGAACTCCAGAAGCTGTCGTAATCGGCCAGCAGTTTCCCCTCTTTTTTCTTGCGGTAGCGCCAGCTGCGATAAATATGGGTGGCGTTACTGACGGCGACAATCTGCGCGACCGGGAATGCGGCGCCGAACGTCATGGCGGCTTCAACCAGCAGGCGTTTCGGGAACAGCCCGTGGCAGGCCTTCGTCGCTTTCTGGATCAGCTCATGGGGAACATGCGCTTTCGCACCCTGCAAGCCGCCGATGAACAGCGTAGATTTTCCTTCAAACTGGCAGAGCGTAAAGGTTAGCTCCGCCAGCACCGTATTCTGACCGTCGCAGAAGGTGAGGGTGGCCTCGCCCTCTTTATCCAGGAACGCATCGGCACACAGGCGGACGGTAAACTGCTGTTCATCTTTCCCGGTTAAGGTCAGCAGCGTAGTCCCCTGCGCCGAAAGATAGCCCTTCAGGAGCGTGGCCGGGAGCTGGCGGCTCATGGCCTGGTAGTGCCAGTTCAGGGATTCCAGCGCGTGCTGGCGATCCATCTTCACCGTCAGCCAGGGACGATGAAGCCGACACGGCAGCCCGGGCTGCACCTGCAGCATCTGCATCAGACGCGGCTGCTTAGCGAGGTTTGTTAACAGGCGAGACGTGCTCACGGGCGTCGCCAGCGAACGCAGCATGAACTTACGGCGATAGGCGGGGTTCTGCCATGCAAGGCCGGGCGCGATCTTGCCGAACGCCAGGTTTTTGAAGAGCTGCCAGCCGGATGTCGGCTGCGTCAGGTTTGAAAGAGGTGTATCGACGATAGAAGACATGATAAATCCTGAGCCTTTTGGAATACCGCTATTTCAGCAGGGGAAATATCAACGTCTTGTAAACAAATTAGGGTGATTTCGGAGAACGGGGGTTTCGTTAAGGAGTCGTTTAGATAGAATCAACGTTTATTATTGCCAGAACATTTATTTGGAATATTTATGAACCTCAAGGGAAAACGCAGAACGCTGTTTCTGCTGCTGGCGCTGGTGATTGTAGCCGGTGGATTCTGGTTATGGCAGGTGCTTAATGCGCCTGTACCGCAGTACCAGACGCTGATCGTTCGCCCGGGCGAACTGCAGCAAAACGTCCTTGCGACGGGCAAACTGGATGCGCTGCGCAAGGTTGACGTCGGCGCTCAGGTCAGCGGCCAGCTGAAAACGCTGTCGGTAGAGATTGGCGACAAGGTAAAAAAAGGCCAGCTGCTTGGCGTTATCGACCCTGAACAGGCCGAGAACCAGATCCGCGAAGTGGAAGCGACGCTGATGGAGCTGCGCGCGCAGCGTGCGCAGGCGCAGGCAGAGCGTAACCTGGCGCAGGTGACGCTGACCCGCCAGCAGGCCCTGGCGAAAACCCAGGCTATTTCAAAGCAGGATTTAGACACCGCCGCGACTGAACTGGCGGTGAAACAGGCGCAGATTGGTACGATTGATGCGCAAATCAAGCGTAATCAGGCCTCGCTGGATACGGCGAAAACCAACCTTGATTACACAAAGATTGTCGCGCCGATGGCCGGGGAAGTGACGCAAATTACCACCCTGCAGGGCCAGACTGTAATTGCCGCCCAGCAGGCGCCAAACATTCTGACCCTGGCGGATATGAGCACCATGCTGGTGAAGGCCCAGGTCTCCGAGGCGGATGTGATCCATCTTAAGCCGGGGCAGAACGCCTGGTTTACCGTACTCGGCGATCCGCAGACCCGCTACGAAGGCGTGCTGAAAGACATTCTGCCGACGCCGGAAAAGGTTAACGACGCCATTTTCTACTATGCCCGTTTTGAAGTGCCAAACCCGAAGGGCGTGCTGCGCCTGGACATGACCGCCCAGGTGCACATCCAGCTGACCGGCGTGAAAAATGTGCTGACCGTTCCGCTCTCCGCGCTGGGTGAATCCGCCGGGGACAATCGCTATAAGGTGAAAGTGCTGCGCAACGGCGAAACGCGCGAGCGCGAGGTGGTGATTGGCGCGCGCAACGACACCGACGTGGTGGTGGTGAAAGGGCTGGAAGAGGGCGAGGAGGTTGTTGTCAGCGAAAGCCTGCCCGGAGCCGCGAAATGACCGCGCTGCTTGAGCTGAACGACATTCGCCGCAGCTATCCGTCCGGCGACGGCCCGGTGGAGGTGCTGAAGGGCATCTCCCTGCGCGTGGAGGCGGGCGAGATGGTGGCGATCGTCGGCGCGTCGGGTTCCGGTAAATCGACGCTGATGAACATTCTCGGCTGTCTGGATAAGCCCACCAGCGGCACGTACCGCGTGGCCGGGACGGACGTCTCGACGCTGGACGGCGACGCCCTGGCGAAGCTGCGCCGGGAACACTTTGGCTTTATCTTCCAGCGTTACCATCTGCTCTCGCACCTGAGTGCGGCCCAGAACGTGGAGGTTCCCGCGGTGTATGCGGGCGTTGAGCGGAAGAAACGCCTTGAGCGCGCGAAGGCGCTGTTAACGCGTCTGGGGCTGGCGGAGCGGGTGGAGTACCAGCCGTCGCAGCTTTCCGGCGGCCAGCAGCAGCGCGTGAGTATTGCCCGCGCGCTGATGAACGGCGGGCAGGTGATCCTCGCGGATGAACCGACCGGGGCGCTCGACAGCCACTCCGGCGAAGAGGTGATGGCGATCCTGCACCAGCTGCGCGACCAGGGCCACACGGTGATTATCGTTACCCACGATCCGCAGGTGGCGGCGCAGGCCGAACGGATTATTGAGATCCGCGACGGCGAGCTGGTGAGCAACCCGCCGCCGCGCGAGGCCAGAACGGCGGCAGCGAAGGAAGCGCTGCCAGCGTCGACCGGCTGGGCGCAGTTCTCCAGCGGCTTTCGTGAAGCGCTGACCATGGCCTGGCTGGCGATGGCGGCCAATAAAATGCGCACGCTGCTCACCATGCTCGGCATCATTATCGGTATCGCCTCGGTGGTGTCGATTGTGGTGGTGGGCGACGCGGCCAAGCAGCTGGTGCTGGCGGATATCCGCGCCATCGGGACCAACACCATTGACGTCTATCCCGGCAAAGACTTCGGCGACGACGAGCCGCAGTATCAGCAGGCGCTCAAGTATGACGATCTGGCGGCCATCCAGAAGCAGCCGTGGGTGAACTCCGCCACGCCTGCGGTCTCGCAAAACCTGCGTCTGCGCTACGGCAACATCGACGTGGCGGCCAGCGCCAACGGCGTGAGCGGCGACTACTTCAACGTCTACGGCATGACCTTCAGCGAAGGCGCCACCTTCAACGCCGAACAGCTGGCGGGGAGGGCGCAGGTGGTGGTGCTGGACGCCAACTCGCGCAGGCAGCTTTTCCCCAATAAAGCGAACGTGGTGGGGGAAGTGATCCTCGTCGGCAACATGCCTGCCACGGTTATCGGGGTGGCGGAAGAGAAGCAGTCGATGTTCGGCAGCAGCAAGATCCTGCGCGTCTGGCTGCCGTATACCACCATCTCCGGGCGGATTATGGGCCAGTCCTGGCTTAACTCTATCACCGTGCGCGTTAAGGAGGGCTACGACAGCGCGCTGGCGGAACAACAGCTGGAGCGGCTGTTAACGTTGCGCCACGGGAAGAAGGATTTCTTCACCTGGAACATGGACGGCCTATTGAAAACCGCGGAAAAGACCACACGTACTCTTCAGCTGTTCCTCACGCTAGTGGCGGTGATCTCGCTGGTTGTCGGCGGTATCGGGGTGATGAATATCATGCTGGTGTCGGTAACTGAACGTACCCGGGAAATTGGCATCCGCATGGCGGTCGGGGCCCGGGCCAGCGACGTGCTTCAGCAGTTTTTAATTGAAGCGGTGCTGGTATGCCTTGTGGGCGGCGCGATGGGCATTGCGCTCTCGATGATGATTGCCTTTGCGCTCCAGCTCTTTTTACCCGGCTGGGAGATTGGCTTCTCGCCGATGGCGATACTCACCGCGTTTTTGTGTTCCACCTTTACCGGGATTTTGTTTGGCTGGCTGCCTGCGCGCAACGCGGCGCGGCTGGATCCGGTGGACGCGCTGGCTCGGGAATAACCCGAAAATAAAAATGCCAGCCGATCGGGCTGGCATTTTGACTGCGTGATGTACACAATAAAACAGAGAGCTATGCAACCGTTTCTGCTTCAACGGGTACGATTAGGCTTGCATGATTGCCTTTTGGTCCCTGGTGTACATCGAACCGGACGGACTGCCCGGCTTTGAGCGTCCTGTAACCATCCATCTGAATGGTGGAATAGTGAGCGAAGATATCTTCGCCGCCGCCTTCGGGGCAGATGAAGCCAAACCCCTTGGCGTTGTTGAACCACTTAACAGTACCCATTTCCATGCTTCGACATCCTTCGTAAATCTTATAAATTAAGATGGAATGAACCGGTGGTGGAGTGGGGGCTGTTCAAAACCTCGCCATCTCACGCTTGTACAATTTAGATAAACGAAAGACGTCGTCAAGCGTTTGGCGCTGGAGTTGGGACAATAATCAACCAAAGTTTGAAGCAGTTAACGCTATTGCAACAGTTTGTGACAGACATCGCGGATGACAGTAATAGATGATTGTTATCTAACATCTGAGGTAGATTCAAAGTGGTTATGCAAAATGGGTAAGACCAACGACTGGCTGGATTTTGACCAGCTGGCGGAAGACAAAGTGCGTGACGCGCTAAAACCGCCATCTATGTATAAAGTTATGTTAATGAACGATGATTACACGCCGATGGAATTTGTTATTGACGTGCTACAAAAGTTCTTTTCTTATGATGTAGAACGTGCAACGCAACTGATGCTTACCGTTCATTATCGTGGCAAAGCTATCTGCGGCATTTTTACCGCCGAGGTGGCGGAAACCAAAGTGGCGATGGTGAACGACTATGCGAGGGAGAACGAGCATCCGTTGCTGTGTACGCTGGAAAAGGCCTGATAAGGCATAAAATTGGGGGAGGTGCCTATGCTCAATCAAGAACTGGAACTCAGTTTAAACATGGCTTTCGCCAGAGCGCGTGAGCACCGACATGAGTTTATGACCGTCGAGCATTTACTGCTCGCACTGCTTAGCAACCCATCTGCCCGCGAAGCGCTGGAAGCCTGCTCCGTGGATCTGGTGGCGCTGCGTCAGGAACTCGAAGCCTTCATCGAACAAACCACACCGGTGCTGCCGGCCAGTGAAGAGGAGCGCGACACGCAGCCGACGCTCAGCTTCCAGCGCGTGCTGCAGCGCGCGGTATTTCACGTCCAGTCTTCCGGACGTAGCGAAGTGACTGGCGCAAACGTCTTAGTCGCCATCTTCAGCGAGCAGGAGTCACAGGCTGCCTACCTGCTGCGCAAACATGAAGTCAGCCGCCTCGACGTGGTTAACTTTATTTCTCACGGAACGCGCAAAGACGAGCCTAACCAGGCATCGGATTCCAGCAATCAGGTCAATAACAATGAAGAGCAAGCAGGCGGGGAGGATCGTATGGAAAACTTCACCACCAACCTTAATCAGCTTGCTCGCGTTGGCGGCATCGACCCGCTGATTGGCCGCGATAAAGAGCTGGAGCGCGCGATCCAGGTGCTGTGCCGTCGCCGCAAGAACAACCCGCTTTTGGTGGGGGAGTCCGGCGTGGGTAAAACCGCGATTGCCGAAGGGCTTGCCTGGCGCATTGTGCAGGGCGACGTGCCGGAAGTGATTGCCGACTGCACCATCTACTCGCTGGATATCGGCTCGCTGCTGGCGGGCACGAAATACCGCGGTGATTTCGAAAAACGCTTCAAGGCGCTGTTAAAACAGCTGGAGCAGGACACCAACAGCATCCTGTTTATCGATGAGATCCACACCATCATCGGTGCAGGTGCGGCTTCCGGTGGCCAGGTAGATGCGGCAAACCTGATCAAACCGTTGCTCTCCAGCGGCAAGATCCGCGTGATTGGCTCCACGACGTATCAGGAGTTCAGCAACATCTTTGAGAAAGACCGCGCGCTGGCGCGTCGCTTCCAGAAAATCGACGTGACCGAGCCGTCCGTTGACGAAACGGTGCAGATCATCAACGGTCTGAAAACCAAGTACGAAGCGCACCACGACGTGCGTTATACCGCGAAAGCGGTACGTGCGGCGGTGGAGCTGGCGGTGAAATACATCAACGACCGTCATCTGCCGGATAAGGCGATTGACGTGATTGATGAGGCAGGGGCGCGTGCGCGTCTGATGCCGGCCAGCAAGCGTAAGAAAACCGTTAACGTGGCGGATATTGAGTCCGTGGTGGCCCGCATCGCGCGTATCCCTGAGAAGAGCGTTTCTCAGAGCGACCGCGACACGCTGCGCACCCTCGGCAACCGCCTGAAAATGCTGGTCTTTGGTCAGGATAAAGCCATTGAGGCCTTAACCGAAGCGATCAAGATGGCCCGTGCCGGACTGGGGCATGACCACAAGCCTGTCGGTTCCTTCCTGTTCGCTGGCCCGACCGGCGTGGGGAAAACCGAGGTGACGGTTCAGCTCTCCAAAGCGCTGGGCATTGAGCTGCTGCGCTTTGATATGTCCGAGTATATGGAGCGCCACACCGTCAGCCGTTTGATTGGTGCGCCTCCGGGCTACGTGGGCTTTGACCAGGGCGGCCTGCTTACCGACGCGGTGATCAAGCATCCGCACGCGGTACTGCTGCTCGATGAAATCGAGAAAGCGCACCCGGACGTGTTCAATATCCTCTTGCAGGTGATGGACAACGGGACGCTGACCGACAACAACGGGCGCAAGGCGGACTTCCGCAACGTGGTGCTGGTGATGACCACCAACGCCGGTGTGCGTGAAACCGAGCGTAAATCCATCGGCCTGATCCACCAGGATAACAGCACCGATGCGATGGAGGAGATCAAGAAGATCTTCACGCCGGAGTTCCGTAACCGTCTGGACAACATTATCTGGTTCGATCACCTGTCTACCGAGGTGATCCATCAGGTGGTGGACAAGTTTATCGTCGAGCTGCAGGTTCAGCTGGATCAGAAAGGCGTGTCGCTGGAAGTGAGCCAGGAGGCCCGCAACTGGCTGGCCGAGAAAGGCTACGACCGCGCGATGGGTGCCCGTCCGATGGCGCGCGTGATTCAGGACAACCTGAAGAAACCGCTGGCGAACGAGCTGCTGTTTGGCTCGCTGGTGGACGGCGGCCAGGTCACCGTGGCGCTGGACCAGGCGAAGAACGAGCTGACGTACGATTTCCAGAGTGCGGCGAAGCACAAGCCGGAAGCGGCTCACTGAGTTGTTTTAGTTCAAAAGCCGGGTTTTTAACCCGGCTTTTTTGTGCCCGCTTTTCTCCCTCTCCCCGTGGGCTGAGGGTTCCCCACAAATTAATGCGAGCGGTGAACAATCCCCTCGCCCCTTTGGGGAGAGGGTTAGGGTGAGGGGAACAGGCCGCAGAGGAATTTTGCGAGGCGCTTTCCAGTTTCTTTCGAAGTTTGTTGCTGGATAAATCCACAGTAATAAAATGGCGGCGCACCTGCAAAATCAGGTGCCGGGATTGGCGTCCTGATTGCACACATATGGAAAGATGTTGCTCACAGCAACGTCACTAGTTTCGTTCACTCTTTTTTTAGCTGCGGTATAATCCGTACCTTCAAATATGGTGGGCTGAACCGGGGCTTCTTTTGAAGCGCCGATTTTCCATATGGTCGGTACGCCAAACCGGTTCAGTCTGCCACCCGAAGTTGGCGTTTCTGGTGGTAGTTTTCAGCCTCTAATATGGAAATTATGAATATGGAAAACCAGTCTATCTCCCAGCTTTACAGCGAACTCTCCCTCAACCCCGATCTCCCAACCCTCGCAGAGCGCTGCAAATTGCTCACCGAAATCCTCCTCGACTGCAAATCACTCCCACAAACGCAGCCCGTTTGCCGTTGTCTCGGCGCCTGGCTGGAAGAAATGAAATCCGGTCTCACAGAATCCATGCGTGATTTTCAGGTGGTGGAATTTGAGGACGAAGCGGAACAACCGCGACAAAAAGAGTGGTTGCTGGAAGATACAGAAACGAAATGCGACTACTGCCGGGCGCTAAACCACGTGCTGCTGGTTTCGCATTTTGACCGCGATATGCTGCCGCACCTGACGGGGCTACTTCATGACATGGCTCATTCTATGGCGGAGGATTTAATCACTCCTGTACAGCCGTGGACCACAATACATCTACCGGTACAGCCGCACTAAGCCATAAATAAAAAAGGCCGGGATAATCCCGACCTTTTAAATATTCATCTGCCATTACAGGCGAAAACAATTAGCGACTACGGAAGACAATGCGGCCTTTGCTCAGGTCGTACGGGGTCAGTTCAACAGTCACTTTGTCGCCCGTCAAAATGCGGATGTAGTTTTTGCGCATTTTACCGGAGATGTGCGCAGTTACCACGTGACCGTTTTCCAGCTCTACGCGAAACATGGTATTAGGCAACGTATCAAGTACGGTACCCTGCATTTCAATATTGTCTTCTTTGGCCATCTAATCCTCTGGGGTATCACTACCAAGTTTTGAACCGGCAAGATAATGCCGAAATTCATCAATTAAGTAAAGAATTGCGCGATTAAAACGCAGCAAAACAGTTTCGGCGCATTGCCCAAGCGTCACGGTACAACCGAACAGGAAGCGCATTCGTAAAGGGGAGACGACAGGATAAACGTCAGGACGTTATCTGAAGCGAGGGTCCCAAACGGCGGCGGGGCAACAGGCAGAAGCTACTCTGCGGCATAATTATAACACCCTCACAAAAAATATGCGGAAAACATTTAAGCATTGGGCATAAAGAGCGTTCTGGGGATCCAGAAGTCGCGCGGGAGCTTCTCCTGACGGCAGGCCTCCAGATGCTCGATATACTGTCGTCGCGGGATGTCAACTGCACCGAGGGAGGCCGTGTGTTCATTGAGCACCTGGCAATCAATCAGGCGTCCACCGCGTTGGGCAAAGGCCTGGCAGAAGACCAGCAGCGCGGTTTTCGAGGCGTTGACCGCACGGGAGAACATCGACTCGCCGCAAAACAGCGTCCCTTGCGCCACGCCGTACATGCCGCCAACCAGTTCCCCGTTTTCCCAAACCTCAATGGAGTGGGCGTAGCCAAGCTCATGGAGCTGGTGATAGGCGTTGACGATATCGCGGGTGATCCACGTCCCTTCGTGGCGATCTTCGGCACAGCCTTCGATCACCTGCCCAAAGGCGTGATTCAGCGTTACGCGGTATGGTGATTTGGCATGGAATCGCTTCATGCTGCGGCTCAGATGGAACTGCTCTGGCCACAGCACGGCGCGCGGGTCGGGAGACCACCATAAAATCGGGTCGCCGGGAGAAAACCACGGGAAGATGCCGCGCTGGTACGCCATTAATAGCCGCGCAGGGCTAAGGTCACCGCCAAGGGCCAGCAGCCCGTTGGGCTCACGCAGCGCTCCCTCCGGCGAAGGGAACGCGATGTTATGACGAGAAAGCTGGACCAGGCGCATGACAGCAAAACTCCAGTACGCGAGTGAGGACGCTACAAATATAGTCTACAGACGCTGTTTGAACTGATAGTAGCGACCCTGTTTCGCCAACAGCTCTGCGTGACTACCTTGCTCAATAATGTGCCCGTTGTCCATCACAATTATCCGATCAAAACTTGCCAGCCCGCGCAGGCGGTGCGTCACCATCAGGACGGTTTTTCCTGCCATCACGTTCGCCAGTAAATCAAGGATTTGACTCTCGGTTGTCGCATCAAGCCCTTCTGTAGGTTCGTCGAGCAACATCAGCGGCGCATCATGCAGCAGCGCGCGCGCAATGGCCAGACGGCGTAGCTCGCCGCCGGAAAGCTGACGACCGCCTTCACCCAGCCAGCTGTTGAGCCCTTCGTCCTCAAGCAGCTTGTGCAGTCCGACCTGCTCCAGTACGGCGCGAAGATCATCGTCCGAAGCCTCTGGCGCGGCCAGCAGCAGGTTATCGCGCAGGGTTGCGCTAAACAGATGCACGCGCTGTGGAACGACGCTCACGGTCTTGCGCAGGGCCTGCTCGCTGAAATCAGTCAGCAACGTGTTATTAAAACGAATCTGACCGTGCTGTGGATCCCAGGCGCGCGTCAGCAGCTGCAGCAGCGTCGACTTACCGCAGCCGGTACGGCCGAGGATCGCAATTCGCTGCCCTGCATTAATGGAAAGGTTGATACCGTCCAGCGCGTTCTGCGCCTGTTTGTCATAGGCGAAGGTCACGCTATCAAGCGTCAGCGCCACCTGCTCAGGCACGGTGGTCTGCCCGGCGCTGAACGTGACTTCAGGCTCCTGTTCGGCAATCTGGGTGATGCGCAGGGCAGAGGCGATCACCTGTCCAAGATGCTGGAAGGCGCCCGTCACCGGGGCCAGTGCCTCAAAAGCGGCCAGCGCGCAGAAAACGAAGAGGGCAATAAGAGGGCCTGGCTGGGTGTTGCCGCCAATCCCGCCGGATGCCAGCCACAGCATGGCGATCACCGCCACGCCGCCGATTAACACCATCAGCGCCTGCGAGAAGGCCGTCAGTTCTGACTGGCGGCGCTGGGCCTCATGCCAGTTCAGCTCCGTACTTTCCATTCGGGCACGGTAGCGCTTGCTGGCACCAAAAATGGTCAGCTCTGCCTGGCCCTGAAGCCAGGAGGTCAGCTGCTGGCGGTAATCGCCGCGCAGCCGCGTCAGGTTTTCCCCGGTGGATTTCCCGGCGCGGTAAAACAGCGGCGGCAGAATAAGGAGCGTCAGCAGCATGATCCCGCCGAGCGTCAGCGCAACGGGAACATCCAGAACGGATAGCCCCAGCGTGACCACTACAATCACCACAAACGCGCCCACTATCGGGGAGATCACCCGCAGGTAAAGGTGGTCCAGCGTGTCGACATCCGCAACGACGCGGTTAAGTAATTCACCCTGACGAAAACGCGCCAGCCCGGCAGGGGAGAGGGGCAGCAGTTTGCTGAAGGTGTAAATGCGCAGGTGCTGCAGGACGCGGAACGTCGCGTCGTGGCTGACCAGCCGCTCGAAATAACGTCCGGCAGTACGGGTAATGGCGGTACCCCGCACGCCTGCCGCCGGCAGCATATAGTTGAAGCTGTATAATCCGGCGAACCCGGCAACGGCGGAGGCCGACAGGAACCAGCCGGAAAGCGTGAGCAGGCCGATGCTGGCGAGCAGCGTCACAATCGCCAGCACGATCCCCAGCGTCAGCATCCATTTGTGTCGTTTATAGAGCGCAAGATAAGGCAGCAGAGCACGCATCAGATGTCCTCCTGACGGTTCGCCAGCAGGGCGGCGAACGGCCCCTGCGCGGCAACGAGAGCGGCATAATCGCCTTGCTCAACAATACGGCCGTTCTCCATCACCCAGATCTCGTCCCAGTCAGCAAGGCCTTCCAGCTGATGGGTGACCATCAGGGTGGTTTGCTGCAAGGAAGCGGCGTTCAGGGCCGCCATGACGCGCTGCTCGCTGTGTGAATCCAGACTGGCAGCGGGCTCATCCAGCAGCATCAGCTGGCACGGGTTCAGCAGCGCACGGGCGACGGCCACGCGCTGTGCCTGGCCGACAGACAGACCGGCAGACTGATCGCCTACCACGGTATCGACACCCTGCGGGAGCAGCGGCAGAAATTCACTGACCCACGCGCGGTCGAGAACGGACTGCAGTTCATCTTCACGGGCATCCGGGCGCGCCAGGAGCACGTTTTCACGCAGCGTGGAAGCAGGAAGCTGCGGGTTTTGTCCGACCCAACTGAGCTGCTTACGCCAGGCGTCGGGATCGAGATTACGCAGTTCAGCTTTGTTTATCCGCAGCGAACCGGTGTAGGCCATAAAACCGGATAACGCATTCAGCAGTGAACTCTTCCCGGAACCGCTGGTTCCGACGAGCACCACGCGTTTTCCGGCTGGCAGGGTAAAGTTCAGCGGACCCGCCAGCACTTTGCCTTCAGGTGACAGAATGGAAAAGTCCTGCGCTTCAATGGTCACGGGGTCTTTAGCATTCAGCGTCACGTCACCGCGCTCCGGGTGCGCCAGCGGCGTCTCCAGGAAGGTTTTCAGGCTGTCGGCCGCGCCAACGGCCTGCGCTTTGGCATGATAGAAGGTCCCCAGGTCGCGAAGCGGCTGGAAAAACTCCGGGGCCAGGATGAGCGCGAGGAAACCGGCAGAGAGGGTGACTGCCGTGCCGTAGTGGCCGAAATCCAGCGCGCCGAGATAGGAGAAACCGAAATAAACCGCCACGAGGGCAATCGACAGCGAGGTAAAGAATTCCAGCACGCCGGACGAGAGGAACGCCAGGCGTAACACTTCCATCGTGCGCTGGCGGAAGTCCTGTGATGCCAGACGAATATTCTCGGTTTCCGCTTCACCGCGACCAAAAATACGCAGGGTTTCCATCCCGCGCAGACGATCGAGGAAATGTCCGCTCAGCCGGCCCAGCGCCAGGAAGTTGCGGCGGTTGGCATCAGCCGCACCCATGCCAACCATCGCCATAAACAGCGGGATCAGCGGGGCGGTGCCCAGCAGGATCAATGCCGCCACCCAGTTAACGGGGAAAATGGCGATAACAATCAACAGCGGCACAAAAACCGCCAGCGCCATCTGCGGAAGATAGCGCGCGTAGTAATCGTGCATATCGTCGATCTGCTCAAGGATCAGCGTCGCCCAGCTTCCGGCGGGTTTACCCTGGATCCACGCGGGCCCGGCTTCCTGCAGGCGATCGAGCACCTGACGACGGATCTCGTAGCGGATATGCTGTCCGACGTGGAAGCCGACACGTTCACGCAGCCACACCACCCAGGCGCGCAGGACAAAAACCAGGATCAGAACAATAAAGGGCAGCAGGAGCGCCTCGCGGGGAATGTTCTCCATGATCATGTGATTAAGAATGCGGGCCAGCAGCCATGCCTGGGCAACAATCAACAGACCGCTAACGAACCCCAGAAGACGGGAGATCGTAAGCCAGCGGCGGGAAATAACGCTTTGCTGTTTCAGCCAGCGTGTTAACTCTTGTTGACGGGTTTTTTCCATTGCGTATTTTGCAGGTGACGTTATAAGAAATTAGACATCTGCATGTTACACGCGAGCAAAAATAAAGGCGACCTGTGGCCGCCTTTATTTACGTTTGTTACTGACTTGTAAAGATTATTTACCTTGTTCAGCCAGTCCGTCGAGGTAGCGTTCAGCGTCCAGCGCGGCCATACAGCCGGTGCCCGCAGAGGTGATCGCCTGACGATAGATATGGTCCATCACGTCACCGGCAGCGAACACGCCCGGGATGCTGGTCTGGGTCGCGTTACCGTGAATGCCGGACTGCACTTTGATATAGCCGTTTTCCAGCTCCAGCTGGCCTTCGAAGATCGCGGTGTTAGGGCTGTGGCCGATTGCCACAAACAGGCCCGCCACTTCCAGCGTTTCGACGTTATCGGTGTTCTGGGTATCACGAATGCGCAGACCCGCAACGCCCATCTGATCGCCCGTGACTTCTTCCAGGGTACGGTTGGTGTGCAGCACGATGTTGCCGCTCGCCACTTTATCCATCAGGCGCTTAATGAGGATCTTCTCCGCGCGGAAGGTGTCACGACGGTGAATCAGATGCACCTCAGAGGCGATGTTCGCCAGGTACAGCGCTTCTTCCACCGCGGTGTTACCGCCGCCAATAACCGCGACTTTCTGGTTACGGTAGAAGAAACCGTCGCAGGTCGCACAGGCAGAGACGCCGCGGCCTTTGAACGCTTCTTCAGACGGCAGGCCGAGGTAGCGGGCAGAGGCCCCGGTGGCAATGATTAGCGCATCGCAGGTGTACTCGCCGCTGTCGCCCGTCAGGCGGAACGGACGGTTTTGCAGGTCAACCTTGTTGATGTGGTCGAACAGGATTTCGGTTTCGAATTTAGCAGCATGCTCGTGCATGCGTTCCATCAGCAGCGGCCCGGTCAGGTCGTTCGGGTCGCCCGGCCAGTTTTCCACTTCCGTGGTGGTGGTCAGCTGACCGCCTTTTTCCATGCCGGTGATCAGTACCGGCTGCAGGTTTGCGCGTGCAGCATAGACCGCCGCGGTATATCCCGCAGGTCCAGAACCAAGGATTAACAACTTACTGTGTTTGGTCGTGCCCATGAGATCCCCATTGTTGTTGGCAGGCAATGGGCTGGATTGTAGGGAATTTGTTGCCGTAAAAAAAGAGCACTGGGATTTTGCTTTCGATATATGCAATAGCTGCGCCCGATGAATCTAGCGCCGTTACATCACGTTTTCTACTGAAAACCGCTCGTTTATAAGGCAGTAAAATGAGGATTAATACCCCTCCGTAATGAATATCCGGCATCTTGTACTAAAAAACGATGTTTTGCTTTGACAATCCCCTGCGCATTTGCGAAAACATTCAAGGAAGAAAAAAAACCGCGTTAACCGTATGCCGCATAGGCATGCACGTAAATGCCATTTTTACCGTGTCAGTGAAATCTACGCATGGCGTGGACAGACGCCATACGTGATGTCGGTGACAGCCTTCGGGCAGCGGTCTTCTTACCAACAGAACCCGAATCCGCATCGCGTCTAATACATAACCAGGCGATGTGATGACTAACGGGTACAGGCTCTGAACAGTGATGTGCACAGGGTCCAGGCAGGAGTAGGGAAGGAATACAGAGAGACAATAATAATGGTAGATAGCAAGAAGCGCCCTGGCAAAGATCTCGACCGTATCGATCGTAACATTCTTAATGAATTGCAAAAGGATGGGCGTATTTCCAACGTCGAGCTTTCAAAACGTGTGGGACTTTCCCCGACGCCGTGCCTTGAGCGTGTGCGCCGACTGGAAAGACAGGGTTTTATTCAGGGCTATACGGCTCTGCTAAACCCGCATTATCTGGATGCCTCACTTCTGGTATTTGTTGAGATTACTCTGAATCGTGGTGCGCCGGATGTGTTTGAGCAATTTAACGCCGCTGTACAAAAACTTGAAGAAATTCAAGAGTGTCATCTGGTGTCCGGTGATTTCGACTACCTGTTGAAAACCCGTGTGCCTGATATGTCCGCCTACCGTAAGCTTCTGGGGGAAACCCTGCTGCGTCTGCCAGGCGTGAACGACACCCGTACCTATGTGGTGATGGAAGAGGTCAAACAGAGCAATCGTCTGGTTATTAAGACGCGCTAACACGGAACAGGTGCAAAATCAGCGTAGTTTGATTACACTCCTGTTAATCCATACAGCAACAGTGCCGGGGAGCCCCGGCGCTGTTGTCCGTTTTAGCAAACAGGCAGGATATGCCTGATACCTGGAGAGCCTTTCTTGAGCCAGGAATACACTGAAGACAAAGAAGTCACACTATCGAAGCTAAGCAGCGGACGTCGTCTCCTCGAGGCTTTGCTGATTGTTATTGCCCTTTTTGCCGTCTGGCTGATGGCAGCCTTACTCAGTTTCAACCCCTCCGATCCCAGCTGGTCGCAAACCGCGTGGCATGAGCCTATCCATAATTTAGGCGGCGTACCCGGAGCCTGGCTTGCGGACACGCTCTTTTTCATTTTCGGTGTGATGGCCTACACCATTCCCGTCATTATTATTGGCGGATGCTGGTTTGCATGGCGTCATCGTCAGAACGATGATTACATCGACTATTTCGCGGTTTCCCTGCGCCTGATTGGCGCGCTGGCACTGATCCTCACCTCCTGCGGGCTGGCGGCGATTAACGCCGATGATATCTGGTACTTTGCCTCCGGTGGGGTGATTGGCAGCCTGCTGAGCTCTGCGCTACAGCCGATGCTTCACAGCAGCGGCGGCACGCTGGCGCTGCTCTGCATCTGGGCGGCCGGGCTGACGCTGTTTACCGGCTGGTCATGGGTGAGCATTGCCGAGAAGATCGGCAGCTTTATTCTTACGATCCTGACCTTCGCGAGCAACCGTACCCGCCGCGACGACACGTGGGTCGATGAAGAAGAATATGAAGACGAGTACGAAGAAGAAGACGATGCCCCGGTGCAGCGTCGTGAATCTCGTCGTGCCCGTATTCTGCGCGGTGCCCTGGCGCGTCGCCAGCGCGTTGCTGAGAAATTTGCTAACCCGCTTGGACGTAAAACCGATGCGGCGCTCTTCTCCGGTAAGCGTATGGATGAAGACGAGCAGGTGGAGTACCGCGCAGCGGGTAACGCAGTAGATCCTGATGATGTGCTTTTCTCCGGCAACCGTGCTATGCCGGGTGATTTCGATGAATACGATCCGCTGCTTAACGGCCATACCGTTACCGCGCCGGTTGCCGCGGCCGCAGCCGCAACGACAGCAGCCCAGGCGTATGCCGCGCCTGTCGAAGCCGTGATGCCATCCGCGCCGGTTTCGCCTCCGGAATCCGCTATTCAACAGCCTCAGGTTGCGTGGCAGACCGCGCCGGGTGTCCACACGCCGGAGCCTGTTATCGCCCCTGAACCAGAAAGCTATATCCCTGTGCAGCAGGAGCAGTGGCAGCAGCCTTACCAGCCGCCGCAACCTGAGTATGAACCGCAGCAGTATGAGCAGCCCGTGGCCCAGCCGTATCAGGAGTACGTGCCTGAACCGGTTGAACCTGTGCAGCCTTATGTCGAGCCTCAGCCTGAACCTGAGGTGGTGGAAGAGGTGAAACCGTCTCGTCCGCCAATGTACTACTTTGAAGAAGTTGAAGAGCGCCGGGCTCGTGAGCGCGAGCAACTGGCGGCATGGTATCAGCCTGTGCCTGAACCGGTGCAGGAACCTGCTCCGAAAGCCCCGTCTGTTTCGGTTCCTCCGGTCGACCCGACGCCTGCTGTTGCCCCCGTAGCGGAAAGCGTGAAGCAGGCTACCGCGGCCGCAGCAGCGGCGGCACCTGTCTTTAGCCTGGCAACGGGCGGTGCGCCGCGTCCTCAGGTAAAAGAGGGAATAGGTCCGCAGCTGCCTCGCCCTAACCGCGTCCGCGTTCCAACCCGTCGTGAGCTTGCCTCCTATGGGATTAAGCTGCCTTCCCAGAGGATGGCTGAAGAAAAAGCGCGTGAGATGGACTACGAGGATGACGCTGATGAAATGCAGCAGGACGAGCTGGCCCGCCAGTTCGCCGCGCAGCAGAATCAGCGCTACGGTGAAGACTATCAGCACGATGAACCGATGCTGGAAGACGAAGATGACGCCGCTGAAGCCGAATTAGCGCGTCAGTTCGCGGCAACCCAGCAGCAGCGTTACTCTGGTGAACAGCCTGCTGGCGCGAACCCGTTCTCATTATCGGATTTCGAGTTCTCGCCAATGAAAGATCTGGTGGATGATGGTCCGAGCGAGCCTCTGTTCACCCCAAGCGTGATGCCGGAAGCAGAGCCTGTACGCCAGCAGCCAGCGCCGCAGGCACAGACATACGCGCAGCCGCAGCAACCTGTTCAGCAGCCGTATGCGCAACCGCAGCAGCCACAACAACAGCCGCCGCAGTTCCAGCAGCCAGCGCCACAGCCGCAGGAGAGCCTCATTCACCCGCTGCTGATGCGTAACGGTGACAGCCGTCCGCTGCAGCGTCCGAGCACGCCGCTGCCGTCGCTGGATCTGCTGACGCCGCCACCGGCTGAAGTCGAACCGGTTGATACGTTTGCCCTGGAGCAGATGGCCCGTCTGGTGGAAGCCCGCCTGGCAGACTTCCGCATCAAGGCGGATGTGGTGAACTACTCACCCGGTCCTGTGATCACCCGTTTCGAACTGAACCTGGCGCCGGGCGTCAAAGCCGCGCGTATTTCTAACCTGTCCCGCGACCTGGCGCGTTCTCTGTCGACCGTGGCGGTACGTGTGGTGGAAGTGATTCCGGGTAAACCGTACGTTGGCCTTGAGCTGCCGAACAAGAAACGTCAGACCGTTTACCTGCGTGAAGTGCTGGATAACACCAAGTTCCGCGATAACCCATCCCCACTGACCGTGGTGTTGGGTAAAGATATCGCCGGCGACCCGGTGGTGGCAGACCTCGCGAAAATGCCTCACCTGCTGGTAGCGGGTACTACCGGTTCCGGTAAGTCCGTCGGCGTGAACGCCATGATCCTCAGCATGCTCTATAAAGCGCAGCCGGAAGATGTGCGTTTCATCATGATCGACCCGAAAATGCTTGAACTGTCGGTCTACGAAGGTATTCCGCATCTGCTGACAGAAGTGGTCACCGACATGAAAGACGCCGCCAACGCCCTGCGCTGGAGCGTCAACGAGATGGAGCGCCGCTACAAGCTGATGTCGGCGCTGGGCGTGCGTAACCTGGCCGGCTATAACGAGAAGATCGCCGAGGCGGCGCGCATGGGCCGCCCAATCCCGGATCCTTACTGGAAACCGGGTGACAGCATGGATGCCCAGCATCCGGTGCTGGAGAAACTGCCTTATATCGTCGTGCTGGTGGATGAATTCGCCGACCTGATGATGACCGTTGGTAAGAAAGTGGAAGAGCTGATCGCGCGTCTGGCACAGAAAGCGCGCGCGGCAGGTATTCACCTGGTTCTGGCGACCCAGCGTCCGTCCGTGGACGTTATCACCGGCCTGATTAAGGCGAACATTCCGACCCGTATCGCGTTTACCGTTTCGAGCAAAATTGACTCGCGTACCATTCTTGACCAGGGCGGCGCTGAGTCGCTGCTGGGAATGGGTGATATGCTCTACTCCGGCCCGAACTCCACCTCTCCGGTGCGCGTACACGGCGCGTTTGTTCGCGACCAGGAAGTACACGCCGTGGTGCAGGACTGGAAGGCGCGCGGGCGTCCGCAGTACGTTGACGGCATTACCTCCGACAGCGAAAGCGAAGGCGGCGGCGGTGGCTTTGACGGCGGCGAAGAGCTGGATCCGTTATTCGATCAGGCGGTTAATTTCGTGACTGAAAAACGTAAAGCCTCCATCTCTGGCGTGCAGCGTCAGTTCCGTATCGGCTATAACCGCGCGGCGCGTATCATTGAGCAGATGGAAGCGCAGGGTATCGTGAGCGAACAGGGGCACAACGGTAACCGCGAGGTGCTGGCTCCGCCGCCGTTTGATTAACCTTCAGCGATTGCAAAGAAGGGTAAATCAGCAAAAATTAAGCATATTCTTCTGTCGCCTGCCTGCGGGCAGGTCCAGAATAGAAACGGAAACCCCATTTTCGGGAAGACGTATTTTAAGGAATAACAATGAAAAAAATCGCCATCGCCTGTGCATTACTCACCAGTTTTGTAGCCAGCAGCGTCTGGGCTGATGCAGCCAGCGACCTTAAAAGCCGACTGGACAAAGTAAGCAGCTTCCACGCCAGCTTCACGCAAAAAGTGACAGACGGCAGCGGCAACGCGGTGCAGGAAGGACAGGGTGATTTGTGGGTGAAACGCCCCAATCTGTTTAACTGGCATATGACCCAGCCTGATGAAAGCATTCTGGTTTCTGACGGTAAAACCCTGTGGTTCTTCAACCCGTTTGTTGAGCAGGCCACTGCGACCTGGCTGAAAGACGCGACCAGCAACACACCGTTTATGCTGATCGCCCGCAACCAGACCAGCGACTGGCAGCAGTACAACATTAAACAGAATGGTGATGAATTTGTCCTGACGCCAAAAGGCAGCAACGGCAACCTGAAGCAGTTCACCATTAACGTAAGCACCAACGGTACCATTAATCAGTTCGGCGCGGTTGAGCAGGACGATCAGCGCAGCAGCTACCAGCTTAAGTCTCAGCAGAACGGCGCCGTTGACGCATCGAAATTCACCTTTACCCCGCCGCAGGGCGTGACGGTGGACGACCAACGCAATAAGTAAGAGGCATGAGTGGGCAATCTGTCGCTCGATTTTTCAGATAATGCGTTTCAACCTCTGGCCGCCCGTATGCGGCCAGAAAATTTAGCGCAGTACATCGGTCAGCAGCATCTGCTGGCTGCGGGGAAACCCTTGCCGCGCGCCATTGAGGCGGGGCATTTACACTCAATGATCCTTTGGGGGCCCCCAGGTACCGGCAAGACCACGCTTGCAGAAGTCATTGCCCGGTATGCTAACGCGGACGTTGAACGTATCTCGGCGGTAACGTCCGGCGTAAAGGAGATCCGCGAGGCGATCGAGCGCGCGCGTCAGAACCGCAATGCCGGGCGCCGCACCATTCTCTTTGTCGATGAAGTCCACCGCTTCAACAAGAGCCAGCAGGATGCTTTCCTGCCGCATATTGAAGACGGCACGATCTTTTTCATCGGCGCGACCACCGAAAACCCGTCGTTTGAACTCAATTCCGCGCTGCTTTCCCGCGCGCGCGTCTACCTGCTTAAATCCCTGACCACCGAGGATATCGAAAAGGTCCTCACGCAGGCGATGGACGACAAAGCGCGTGGCTACGGCGGGCAGGATATCGTTCTGCCTGACGACACGCGACGTGCGATTGCGGAGCTGGTCAACGGCGATGCGCGCCGCGCGCTGAACACGCTGGAAATGATGGCCGACATGGCCGAAGTGGATGATGCCGGAAAGCGCGTGCTGAAGCAGGAGCTGCTGACCGAAATTGCCGGAGAGCGCAGCGCGCGTTTCGATAATAAAGGCGATCGTTTCTACGACCTGATCTCGGCGCTGCATAAGTCCGTGCGCGGCAGCGCCCCGGATGCAGCGCTCTACTGGTACGCGCGTATCATCACCGCGGGTGGCGATCCGCTATACGTTGCGCGCCGCTGCCTGGCGATTGCGTCAGAAGATGTTGGCAACGCCGACCCGCGCGCCATGCAGGTTGCGATCTCGGCCTGGGACTGCTTCACCCGCGTAGGCCCGGCGGAAGGGGAGCGCGCCATTGCGCAGGCGATTGTTTACCTGGCCTGTGCGCCGAAAAGCAATGCCGTCTATACCGCGTTTAAAGCCGCGATGTCGGACGCGCGCGAACGCCCTGACTACGATGTACCGGTCCACCTGCGCAACGCGCCAACCAAGCTGATGAAAGAGATGGGCTACGGGCAGGAGTACCGCTACGCGCATGATGAACCCAACGCCTACGCCGCTGGCGAAGAATATTTCCCGCAGGAGATGGCACAAACCCGCTATTATCACCCCACAAACAGAGGTCTTGAGGGCAAGATTGGTGAAAAGCTCACCTGGCTTGCCGGACAGGATCAAAATAGCCCTATAAAACGCTACCGTTAGCGCTATCGTTGCGGTAATGTTGGCGTAGTATCCCTGTGGCCGCAGGCTGTGGTCACATTTTCCTATTTTAATTCGATAAGCACAGGATAAGCATGCTCGATCCCAATCTGCTGCGTAATGAGCCAGACGCAGTCGCTGAAAAACTGGCACGCCGGGGCTTTAAGCTGGATGTAGATAAGCTGCGCGCTCTTGAAGAGCGTCGTAAGGTTCTGCAGGTACAAACTGAAAATCTGCAGGCAGAGCGTAACTCTCGATCGAAATCCATTGGCCAGGCGAAAGCGCGCGGGGAAGATATTGAGCCATTACGCCTGGAAGTGAACAAGCTGGGCGAAGAGCTGGATCAGGCTAAAGCGGAGCTGGACGTTCTTCAGGCCGAAATTCGTGATATCGCCCTGGCGATCCCGAACATTCCTGACGACAGCGTGCCTGTCGGAAAAGACGAGAACGACAACGTTGAAGTGAAACGCTGGGGCACGCCTCGCGAGTTCGACTTCGAGGTGCGCGATCACGTGACGCTGGGCGAAATGCACGCGGGCCTGGACTTTGCGGCAGCGGTCAAGCTGACCGGTTCTCGCTTCGTGGTAATGAAAGGCCAGATTGCCCATCTGCACCGCGCCCTGGCGCAGTTCATGCTGGATCTGCACACCGAGCAGCACGGCTATAGCGAAACCTACGTTCCGTATCTGGTTAACCACGATACGCTGTACGGTACGGGCCAGCTGCCGAAATTTGCCGGCGATCTGTTCCATACCCGTCCGCTGGATGAAGAAGCAGACAGCAGTAACTATGCGCTGATCCCAACCGCGGAAGTGCCGCTGACCAACCTCGTGCGTGATGAGATCATTGACGAAGACGACCTGCCAATCAAGCTGACGGCACACTCTCCGTGCTTCCGCTCGGAAGCAGGTTCTTACGGTCGCGATACCCGCGGTCTGATCCGTATGCACCAGTTCGACAAAGTTGAGATGGTGCAGATCGTACGTCCTGAAGAATCCATGGACGCGCTGGAAGAGATGACCGGCCACGCGGAAAAAGTGCTGGAGCTGCTGGGTCTGCCGTATCGCCGCATGGCGCTGTGCACCGGTGACATGGGCTTTGGTGCCTGCAAAACCTTCGACCTGGAAGTCTGGGTGCCTGCGCAGAACACCTACCGTGAAATCTCCTCCTGCTCTAACGTCTGGGATTTCCAGGCGCGCCGCATGCAGGCACGCTGCCGCAGCAAATCTGACAAGAAAACCCGTCTGGTGCATACCCTGAACGGTTCTGGTCTGGCTGTTGGCCGTACGCTGGTTGCCGTGCTGGAAAACTACCAGCAGGCAGATGGCCGCATCGAGATCCCTGAAGTGCTGCGTCCATACATGAAAGGCCAGCAGTACATCGGCTAATTCTTTGCCTCACAACAAAAAAGCGCCTTCTGGCGCTTTTTTTATGCCTCTGAATTGACACGACGCAATACCCCCTCCCTCTAAAGTAGTAATACTCCTCCGAATGAAAGTTAGCATAAAACGCTGATAACGAAGTAATTCGTTATTTATAAAACTATATAGCGGTTCGTGCCGCCTCTCTTTTCTTTGTGAGCAACCAAAGTGAGTCTCTATGAAAATCAAAGCGCCTGAAGCGTTAATGGCTGCCGAGGTCACTCGCCGTGGGTTGATGAAAACCACGGCAATAGGCGGCCTGGCTGTAGCCAGCAGCGCCTTCACGCTCCCTTTTACCCGGCTGGCGTCGGCGGCGGATGCACTATCCTCAGCCGCAGCTCCGGAAAAAGTGGTGTGGAGTGCGTGTACCGTAAACTGCGGTAGCCGTTGTCCGCTGCGTATGCATGTGGTGGATGGCGAAATTAAGTATGTCGAAACCGACAACACCGGGGACGATAACTACGAAGGGTTACACCAGGTTCGCGCCTGCCTGCGCGGTCGCTCCATGCGTCGCCGCGTCTATAACCCGGATCGTCTGAAATACCCAATGAAGCGTGTCGGTAAACGTGGGGAAGGGAAGTTCGAGCGCATTAGCTGGGATGAAGCCTACGACATTATCGCCACCAACATGCAGCGCCTGATCAAAGAGTACGGCAACGAGTCCATCTACCTGAACTATGGCACCGGGACCCTGGGCGGCACGCTGACCCGCTCCTGGCCACCGGGTAAAACGCTGGTCGCGCGTCTGATGAACTGCTGCGGCGGTTATCTCAACCACTACGGCGACTACTCTTCCGCACAGATTGCCGCGGGCCTGAACTATACCTACGGCGGCTGGGCCGACGGCAACAGCCCGTCCGATATCGAAAACAGTAAGCTGGTCGTCCTGTTCGGTAACAACCCGGGCGAAACCCGGATGAGCGGCGGCGGGGTGACGTACTACCTCGAACAGGCCCGAGCCAAATCTCATGCCCGCATGATTATTATCGATCCGCGCTATACCGACACCGGTGCCGGGCGCGAAGATGAGTGGATCCCCATTCGTCCCGGTACCGATGCGGCACTGGTTTCCGCGCTGGCGTGGGTGATGATTACTGAAAACCTCGTCGATCAGCCGTTCCTTGATAAATACTGCGTCGGTTATGACGAGAAAACGCTGCCAGCCAGTGCTCCTGCCAATGGTCACTACAAGGCCTATATTCTCGGCCAGGGTAGCGACGGCGTGGCGAAAACGCCGGAGTGGGCCTCCACCATCACCGGTATTCCGGTTGAGCGCATTGTTCAGCTGGCGCGTGAGATTGGCTCAGCTAAACCGGCCTACATCAGCCAGGGCTGGGGACCGCAGCGTCATGCGAATGGCGAAATCGCCACCCGCGCTATCTCCATGCTTTCTATTCTGACCGGAAACGTCGGTATTCATGGCGGTAACACCGGCGCGCGCGAAGGTTCTTATGAAGTGCCGTTTGAGCGTATGCCGACGCTGGATAACCCGGTTCAGACCAGCATCTCCATGTTTATGTGGACGGATGCGATTGAACGTGGCCCGGAAATGACCGCCCTGCGCGACGGCGTACGTGGCAAGGACAAGCTGGATGTACCGATCAAGATGATCTGGAACTACGCCGGCAACTGCCTTATCAACCAGCACTCGGAAATCAACCGCACCCATGAAATCCTGCAGGATGACAAGAAGTGCGAGATGATTGTGGTGATCGACTGTCACATGACCTCCTCGGCAAAATATGCCGATATTCTGCTGCCGGACTGCACCGCGTCTGAGCAGATGGATTTCGCGCTGGATGCGTCCTGCGGCAATATGTCCTACGTGATCTTTACCGACCAGGCCATCAAGCCGCGCTTCGAGTGCAAAACCATCTATGAGATGACCTCCGAGCTGGCGAAACGTCTTGGCGTTGAGCAGCAGTTTACCGAGGGACGCACGCAGGAAGGGTGGATGCGCCATCTGCATGAACTCTCTCGTAAAGCGATTCCTGACCTGCCGGACTTCGATACCTTCCGCAAGCAGGGCATGTACAAGCAGCGTGACCCGGAAGGGCATCACGTGGCGTATAAAGCGTTCCGTGAAGATCCGCAGGCGAATCCGCTGACCACGCCGTCGGGCAAAATCGAAATCTACTCCGAAGAGCTGGCAAAAATCGCCTCTACCTGGGAGCTGCCGGAAGGCGATGTTATCGATCCGCTGCCGATCTACACGCCGGGGTTCGAAAACTATAACGATCCGCTGACGGCGAAATTCCCGCTGCAGCTGACCGGTTTCCACTACAAGGCGCGCGTGCACTCCACCTACGGTAACGTCGACGTACTGAAGGCCGCCTGCCGCCAGGAGATGTGGATCAACCCGATGGATGCCAAAGCACGTGGTATCAGCAATGGGGATCGCGTGCGTATCTTTAACGGTCGCGGCGAGGTGCACATTGAAGCCAAAGTAACACCGCGCATGATGCCAGGCGTAGTGGCGCTGGGGGAAGGGGCCTGGTACAGCCCGGATGCCAACCGCATCGACCAGGCAGGCAGTATTAACGTCCTGACCACGCAGCGTCCGTCGCCGCTGGCGAAAGGCAACCCGTCTCACACAAACCTTGTCCAGGTTGAAAAGGTTTAAGGAGTAACCGATGACAACCCAGTATGGATTTTTCATTGATTCCAGCCGTTGCACCGGGTGCAAAACCTGCGAGCTGGCCTGTAAAGATTACAAAGATCTCACTCCGGACGTGAGCTTCCGCCGCATTTACGAATACGCCGGGGGCGACTGGCAGGAAGATAACGGCGTCTGGCATCAGAACGTCTTTGCCTATTACCTGTCGATTGCCTGTAACCACTGTGAAGATCCGGCCTGCACGAAGGTGTGCCCGAGCGGGGCGATGCACAAGCGGGAAGACGGTTTTGTGGTGGTGGATGAAGATGTCTGCATTGGCTGTCGCTACTGCCATATGGCGTGCCCGTACGGTGCGCCGCAGTACAACGCAGCCAAAGGGCATATGACCAAGTGCGACGGCTGCCACAGTCGCGTGGCGGATGGCAAAAAGCCAATCTGCGTCGAGTCCTGCCCGCTGCGCGCCCTGGATTTTGGTCCGATTGAAGAGCTCCGTCAGAAACACGGCCAGCTTGCCGCAGTGGCGCCGCTGCCGTCCGCGCACTTCACGAAGCCGAGTATTGTCATTAAACCTAACGCCAACAGCCGTCCGACGGGTGACACCACCGGCTACCTGGCTAATCCGAAGGAGGTGTGAGATGGGAAGTGGATGGCATGAATGGCCGCTGATGATCTTCACGGTCTTTGGGCAGTGCGTAGTGGGCGGCTTCATTGTTCTCGCGTTGGCGCTGTTAAAAGGGAACCTCAATGCTGAACAGCAGCAGCGTTTAGTGTTGAGCATGTTTGGCCTGTGGGTGCTGATGGGGATTGGATTTATCGCCTCTACGCTACACCTGGGCTCACCGATGCGCGCGTTCAACTCCCTGAACCGCGTGGGGGCCTCATCCCTCAGTAACGAAATTGCCAGCGGGGCAATCTTCTTTGCCGTCGGCGGGCTGGGTTGGCTGCTGGCTGCGCTCAAGAAATTGTCTGCGGGCCTGCGCAGCCTGTGGCTGATCGCCACCATGATACTGGGCGTGGTGTTCGTGTGGATGATGGTGCGCGTCTACAACACCATCGATACCGTCCCAACCTGGTACAGCGTCTGGACGCCGATGAGCTTCTTCCTGACGATGTTTATCGGCGGGCCGCTGCTGGGCTACCTGCTGCTGCGCGTGGCGCGGGTAGACGGTTGGGCAATGCGTTTGTTGCCAGCCGTTTCGCTGCTGGCGCTGGTGGTGAGTGCGATGGTCGCCCTGATGCAGGGTGCCGAACTGGCAACCATTCACAGCTCTATCCAGCAGGCTTCTGCGCTGGTGCCGGACTACGGCTCGCTAATGGCCTGGCGCGTGGCGTTGCTGGCGGCTGCGCTGGTATGCTGGATTGCCCCTCAGCTTAAAGGTTACCAGCCCGCTTTGCCGCTGCTATCCCTGGCCTTTGTGCTGGTGCTGGCGGGCGAGCTAATTGGTCGCGGCGTGTTCTATGGCCTGCATATGACGGTCGGTATGGCAATCGCCAGCTAATTCTATTTTTGGTTATTAAAAGCCGGGACATAGCGCCCGGCTTTTCTTTTTTTCATTCATGAAATTTTTCGACTGTCGTTTTGTTTTAATTTTGGTCATTAATAAATAAAAACAGATACATAATTAATATCTCTAGCAGGCGCTGCATTAGCAGGATAAGTTTTTTAAATCGACAGGGAACATATTGTGCGAGCCGGCTAAATCTGTGGATTGACTTTGTTTTTGCCAGTGGCATGATGCGCACGAAATCTGAACTTCCTCACGGTTTTTAATCCATGACCACCTATACCCGGCCAGTGCTCCTGTTGCTCTGTGGCCTGCTTCTGTTGACCCTGGCGATCGCCGTGTTAAACACGCTCGTCCCGCTGTGGCTCGCCCATGAAAACTTACCGACCTGGCAGGTGGGTATGGTCAGCTCGTCCTTTTTCACCGGGAACCTGCTGGGCACATTATTAACCGGTAGCCTGATTAAGCGTTTTGGCTTTAATCGCAGCTATTATCTGGCCTCGCTGATTTTCGCTGCCGGGTGCGCCGGTCTGGGTCTGATGGTCGGCTTCTGGAGCTGGATGGCATGGCGCTTTATCGCCGGCGTCGGCTGCGCGATGATTTGGGTGGTGGTTGAAAGCGCGCTGATGTGTAGCGGCACCTCCCGCAACCGCGGACGCCTGCTGGCGGCCTATATGATGGTTTACTACGTCGGTACCGTTCTGGGTCAACTGATGGTCAGTAAACTGCCAACCGACCTGATGAGCGTACTGCCGTGGGTAACCGGTATGGTGCTGGCCGCGATCCTGCCGCTGCTCTTTACGCGCATTGTGAACCAGAACAGCGAACATCAGGAAGCGACCCACGTCTGGCCGATGTTGAGGCTCCGTCAGGCGCGTCTGGGCGTTAACGGCTGCATTATCTCGGGAATTGTACTGGGCTCGCTCTATGGCCTGATGCCGCTCTACCTGAATCATCAGGGCGTGAGCGATTCCGGAATTGGTTTCTGGATGGCGGTGATGGTCAGTGCGGGTATTGTGGGGCAATGGCCGATTGGCCGCCTGGCGGACCGCTTTGGTCGTCTGCTGGTACTGCGCGTTCAGGTTTTCGTGGTGATCATGGGATGCCTTGCGATGCTCAGCAACGCCGCGATGGCACCCGCGCTGTTTATTCTCGGAGCCGCAGGTTTCACGCTCTATCCGGTCGCGATGGCCTGGGCCTGTGAGAAAGTAGAACATCACCAGCTCGTGGCAATGAATCAGGCGCTGTTATTAAGCTACACCATCGGTAGCCTGCTGGGACCGACATTTACCGCGATGCTGATGCAGAATTATTCCGACAATTTGCTGTTTATCATGATTGCCAGCGTGTCGTTTATTTATCTCTTAATGCTGCTGCGTAAAGCGGGCGAGCATCCAACGCCTGTGGCACACGCCTGATTAAATAAAAGCCTGTCGATGACAGGCTTTTTTGTCCCTGTCACATATAAGACTTTTACTCATTGTTTGTTTTTCCCGCCTGGCGATAATTCAAGTGAGTTCTACCACTAAAAGGCAACAATCATGTCTATACGTCGTTTTTCCACTACCGCACTTGCCGTAGTGTTGTCTTTAACGTTTGCAACGGCTCCGGTCATGGCTAACCCTGGAAACGGGAACGGCGGTGGTCACGGAAACGGTGGCGGACAAGGTAATGGCGGCAATCATGGTAACGGGAATTCTGGTAATTCCGGTAACCATGGTAATAAGCAAAATAGCGGAAAGGATAATCCTGGGAAATCGGATAAGAGCTTCAAAAACAGCAAAGATGTCGGTAATGACGTTGATGCTCGCGTGAGCTTCGATCATGCCCGCCACCTGGCACTGAATTACGGCTTAACGGGCTATGAGTCTCTGCCTCCGGGTATTGCGAAAAACCTCGCCCGTGGTAAACCACTTCCTCCGGGCATTGCGAAGAAAACCGTGCCAGCGTCCATGCTCGGCCAGCTTCCTTCCTACCCTGGCTATGAATGGCGCGTGGTGGGTGACGATCTGGTCTTAATTGCACTGAGTACGGCGATTGTGACCTCCGTTATTAACGGCGTCTTTAAATAGAATATAAAAAGGCCCGGTTCTTACCGGGCCTTATCTTTAATACATGACCTTGTGGCCATACTGCTCAAGAATACCTTTCACGCGTTCCATCGTCTCTTTTTTCGGCGGCTTCACGCCATCAAGCTTGTACTCTTCGCCCATCGCCACCCATTTATGTTTACCCAGTTCGTGATAGGGCAGAAGCTCAATTTTCTCGACGTTGCCCATGTCGCGGGTAAATTCACCCAGGCGGTGCGCGGAGTCATCGTCATCTGACCAGCCGGGAACAACAACGTAGCGGATCCAGGTTTTGATGCCTTTGTCGGCGATGTATTTGGCAAACTCCAGCGTACGGTGGTTTGAAACGCCAACCAGATTCTGGTGGATCTCATCGTTCATCTGTTTGAGATCGAGCATCACCAGGTCGGTCACCTCGAGCAGTTCATCAATGACCGGATCGTAGCGGCGCACAAAGCCGTTGGTGTCGAGACAGGTATGAATGCCTTCTTTATGGCAGGCGCGGAACCAGTCGCGGACAAACTCAGCCTGAAGAATAGCTTCACCGCCGGACGCGGTCACGCCACCGCCGGACGCGTTCATAAAGTGGCGGTAGGTCACCACCTCTTTCATCAGATCTTCCACGGTGACTTCTTTACCGCCGTGCGTGTCCCAGGTGTCGCGGTTATGGCAGTACAGGCAGCGCATCAGGCAACCCTGGAAAAAGGTAATAAAGCGGATCCCCGGGCCATCGACGGTGCCACAGGATTCAAAGGAGTGAATGCGACCAATAGTTGACATTGCGGTGATATCTCCGAATTTGGCCCATCCGGGGGCCTATGTAGTTGCACAGCTCAAAGGCTATGTCGAGTCTGTTTTGGCTGTTATCCATAAAGTATAGATAGCGGACAAAAGAGACTGGTGAAGCGAGGGTGTTAAAAAGGCCCCACTTGCGTGGAGCCTTTATTGTACGCTTTTTAACGCGTGATTTCAGTCAATTCCACTTACATGGATTGAGTGAAAGTACGGGTGATAACGTCCTGCTGCTGTTCTTTAGTCAGGGAGTTAAAACGCACTGCGTAGCCAGATACGCGGATGGTCAGCTGAGGATATTTCTCAGGGTGTTCCATCGCATCGAGCAGCATTTCACGGTTCATTACGTTCACGTTCAGGTGCTGACCACCTTCGATGGACGCTTCGTGGTGGAAGTAACCATCCATCAGACCCGCGAGGTTAGTTTTACGCACTTCGTCGTCTTTACCCAGCGCGTTTGGCACGATAGAGAAGGTGTAAGAGATACCATCTTTCGCGTAAGCAAACGGCAGTTTAGCAACGGAGGTCAGAGAGGCAACAGCACCTTTCTGGTCACGACCGTGCATTGGGTTAGCACCTGGGCCGAATGGCGCGCCAGCACGACGACCGTCTGGGGTGTTACCGGTTTTCTTACCATACACAACGTTAGAGGTGATGGTCAGAACAGACTGAGTCGGGATAGCGTTACGGTAGGTAGTGAGTTTCTGAATTTTCTTCATGAAACGTTCTACCAGGTCAACCGCCATGTCATCAACGCGAGAATCGTTGTTACCAAACTGCGGGTATTCGCCTTCGATTTCGAAGTCTACGGCCAGGCCGTCTTCGTCACGAATTGGTTTAACTTTCGCATATTTGATTGCAGACAGGGAGTCAGCAGCCACGGACAGACCAGCGATACCACACGCCATGGTGCGGATAACGTCACGGTCATGCAGCGCCATCAGAGAGGCTTCGTAGCTGTACTTGTCGTGCATGTAGTGGATAACGTTCAGCGCGGTCACGTACTGCTTAGCCAGCCAGTCCATGAAGTGGTCCATGCGCTCCATGACTTCGTCATAGTTCAGCACGTCGCCTTTGATTGGCTCAGACTTAGGACCAACCTGCATTTTCAGTTTTTCATCAACGCCGCCGTTGATAGCGTACAGCATGGTTTTCGCCAGGTTTGCACGCGCACCGAAGAACTGCATTTGTTTACCAACAACCATTGGGCTCACGCAGCAAGCGATAGCGTAGTCGTCGTTGTTGAAGTCCGGACGCATCAGGTCATCGTTCTCGTACTGCAGAGAAGAGGTGTCGATGGACACTTTAGCGGCGAATTTCTTGAAGTTCAGAGGCAGTTTTTCAGACCACAGAACGGTGATGTTCGGCTCCGGAGAAGGACCCATGGTGTACAGGGTGTTCAGGAAGCGGAAGCTGTTTTTGGTAACCAGCGTACGGCCGTCAACGCCCATACCGCCGATTGATTCTGTTGCCCAGATTGGGTCACCAGAGAACAGTTCATCATATTCTGGGGTACGCAGGAAGCGAACCATACGCAGTTTCATGACCAGGTGGTCAATCATTTCCTGAGCGTCTTGCTCGGTGATTTTGCCTGCTTTCAGGTCACGTTCGATGTACGCATCCAGGAAGGTAGACACGCGACCGAAGGACATTGCTGCGCCGTTCTGAGACTTAACCGCGGCCAGGTAGCCGAAGTAGGTCCACTGGATAGCTTCCTGAGCGTTGGTTGCAGGACCAGAGATATCGCAGCCATATTTCGCAGCCATCTCTTTGATCTGACCCAGCGCGCGGTGCTGTTCAGCAATTTCTTCACGCAGACGGATAGTCGCTTCCAGGTTTACGCCGTTTTCCAGATCGGACTGCAGGGAAACAAACTGCGCGTACTTGTCTTTCATCAGGAAGTCGATACCGTACAGCGCAACGCGACGGTAGTCACCGATGATACGGCCGCGGCCATACGCATCTGGCAGACCAGTCAGAACGCCAGATTTACGGCAGTTCAGAATGTCTTTGGTGTAAACATCGAATACGCCCTGGTTATGGGTTTTGCGGTATTCGGTGAAGATTTTTTTCAGCATTGGATCCAGCTCGCGGTTATACGCTTTGCAGGAACCTTCAACCATTTTGATACCACCGAACGGGATGATTGCGCGTTTCAGTGGTGCTTCAGTCTGCAGACCAACGATTTTCTCAAGGGCTTTGTTAATGTAGCCAGCATCGTGAGAAGTGATGGTGGAAGCAACGGAGGTGTCAAAATCAACTGGCGCGTGAGTGCGGTTTTCCAGTTTAACGCCTTCCATTACGCTGTCCCACAGCTTGGTGGTCGCGTCAGTTGCGCCAGCCAGGAAGGATTCGTCACCTTCATACGGGGTATAGTTTTTCTGAATGAAGTCACGGACGTTTACTTCATTCTGCCAGTCACCTTTCGCAAAACCTTCCCAGGCTGTGGCTAACTTTTCATTAAGCTCGGACATGTAACACCTACCTTCTTAAGTGGATTTTTTATTTACTGCCTGAGACAACCATTAATGATGGTCGCCGCCACGCAGGTAAATGACCCAGTATGTCAACCCAACTAATAGACCCCCACCGATAATGTTCCCGATAGTAACGGGGATCAGGTTATCAGTAATGAAATTCATAATAGTCAGGTGAGAGAAACTTTCCGGGGATGAACCAACTGCGGTCCAGAACTCCGGGCTTGCAAAGTTGCGGATAACAATCCCCATCGGGATCATGAACATATTCGCAATACTGTGCTCGAAGCCGCTGGCAACAAACATCGCAACCGGCAGAACCATAATCATGGCTTTATCCATCAGACTACGACCGGAGTAGCTCATCCAGACCGCCAGGCAGACCATCAGGTTTGCGAGGATGCCGAGAGCAACGGCTTCGATAAATGTGTGGTGCATTTTGTGGTCAGCGGTTTGCAGGACATTAAGCCCCCAGCCGCCGTTGGCGGTCATATACTCGCCAGAGAGCCACATCAACAGAACAAAGAGCAGACAGCCAATCAGGTTACCAACGTAGACGTTAAGCCAGTTGCGCGCCAGTTGACCCCAGGTAATTCTTCCGCTGGCTTTCGCCACAACAATCAGCACCGTTGAGGTGAAGAGGTCGGCGCCGCAAATGACGCAGAGAATCAGACCCAGTGAGAAGCAAATGCCGCCAATCAGTTTGGCCATGCCGAAAGGCATTCCGGCAGTACCGGTGGTGGCGGTGATGTAGAAGACGAAAGCGATAGAGATGAACACACCTGCGGTGATCGCCAGATAGAACGTCTTCATCGGGTGTTTCGTTGCTTTATAGACACCCGCTTCTTCGGCAACTTTTGCCATCGCGGCGGGGAGTAAAAGATCAAAAGGGTTGTCAGCTTTCACACTAACTCTCTCTTTATTAAGTCGGCGACGAGATACTAACAAAGCATTATAGAAGAGAAATTGATATAGATCATATCTCGCCTGGCTTATAGGCCCGCAGTATGTATGGTTTTACAACAAATGCGGAGTAAGTATTTGATTATCCGTATAAAAATAAATTTTAAAAGTTATGAAAAGAGTTGAATTTTTTCGTTCGGCCCCCTTCGAAACAGTTAATTAATATGGAGTATTTACCATAAAAAGTAACAATAAAGCCCAGGCAAATATTATTATATTTACCCGTATTTAACTTAATTATTACAACCAACACTCATTGCCGAAGAGAATAAAAAACGGGGCAATGAAATTGCCCCGTAATATAGCCCAGACGATTGAATACGCCTACTGCCGTTAATGTTATATGCGCTTATTTTGACCAGTAAGCGGCTTTTGCTTTCTGCAGCTTTTCATAGGCCTTCAGCAGAGACTGATGCGCCGGGAAGGCTTTCAGATCGCTGTCAACCGCCTGCAGACCGTAGAACGGCTCTTCACCGCTCAGCGCCGCGCTGGCGGCTTCAACCGCTTCAGCACCGTACATACGTACGAAAGCGTTGAGGTACTGCAGTGGCTCGCGATCCTCTTCCTGTGCAAGCAGCAACAGGGTTTGCAGACAGCGGTAATAGTTAGTGCGCTCGGCGGAGAAGACCGACTGGTTAAACTCCATGGTCCATTCGGTCCAGGCCAGAGCCTGATCCAGATCGCCGCCCGCGAGGGCCAGCATCGCTTTCAGCTCACCGATGCGCAGGGTGTACCAGCCGTTGTCTTTACCGGTCGCCAGACCCAGCAGCTCGCGCACGCGGGTGAAGTCATCGTGGCCTTCATCGTCCAGCTGGGCAATCAGGTTGAGATAATCTTCTTTTTCCCACTCGCTGCCCGGCAGGGAGAGCAGGGTTTCACGCAGGTGCGCGCCCATGCTGTTGTTTGCGAGCCACAGATCTTCCGCAGGGTAGATATCGGACATGCCAGGTACGATGATGCGGCACGCGTAAACGCCCAGGTGTTCGTAGTCGGCAATGTAGACTTCCTGATCTTCAGCGTTGAAGATGGCCATCAGTGTGGCGAACTCTTCTTCGGTGGTACCGGCAAAGCTCCAGTCCACGAACGGATAGTCCGCGTCCTGCTTGAACATATCCCAGGAGATCAAACCGCTGGAGTCGATGAAGTGGGTTTCGAGGTTAGTGTGCTCGGCCACTTCTTCATCGTCAAACGTTGGCGGGGTGAAGACGTCGAGATCTTTCAGGCTACGGCCCTGCAGCAGCTCGGTCACGGTACGCTCCAGCGCCACGCCGAAGTCAGGATGCGCGCCGAAGGAGGCGAAGCAGGTTCCGTTAGTCGGGTTAAACAGCACGACGCAGATAACCGGATATTTACCGCCCAGCGAGCCGTCATACGCAAAGATTGGGAAACCTTCCGCTTCCAGCTTCGCGATGGATTCCACCACGCCCGGGTAGCGCGCCAGCACGTCAGCCGGGATCTCCGGCAGGCTGATGGATTCAGCGATGATGCGGTTTTTAATGTGACGCTCGAACACTTCAGACAGGCCCTGCACGCGCGCTTCATTGCGGGTGTTACCGGCGGACATGCCGTTGGACACATACAGGTTGCCGACGATGTTCATTGGAATATATACGGGCTGCTCGTCAGACTGACGGGTGAACGGCAGGGCGCAGATACCGCGATCTTCGTTACCCGACTGCAGATCGATCAGCATGCTGGCGGTCAGTTCGTTTTCCGGATCGTAGAAGGCACGCAGGCGCCCATCGAGGATCCCTTCCGGCAGTTCGTCGTCTTCGGTCAGCGGGAACCATTTTTCGTTCGGATAGTGAACGAACGGACCGTTGGCGATGGTTACACCCAGCCAGAAGTCAGCGAAGAAATAGTTGGTGGACAGACGCTCAAAATACTCACCCAGCGCAGAGGCCAGTGCCGCTTTTTTCGTCGCACCTTTACCGTTGGTAAAGCAGAGCGCGCAGTCTTTGTCGCGAATGTGCACGGACCAGACGTGAGGCACCGGGTTCAGCCAGGAGGCTTCTTCGATGTTAAAGCCCAGGTCGGTCAGTTTCTGCTGGAAGCGAGCGATGGAATCTTCCAGAGCGGCGTCTTTGCCGGGGATAAACGTTTGAGTCATGGCGTTCACTTTTATCGTACGTAAAGCGCGCAATGATACGGGTTTTGCGTGACGGGTGCTATCTCCGGCGAAAATAAATGGCTGGGCTATGCTTAGTAGCAGTAACTGACTGTTAAGGCATAGAAAAATGAAAGCATTTGATCTCCAGCGGATGGCGTTTGATAAAGTTCCACCTGAATTTCTGGGCGAAGTGGCGCTGCGCAGCCTTTACACTTTCGTTCTGGTCTTCCTGTTTCTCAAAATCACCGGCCGTCGCGGCGTTCGGCAGATGTCGCTGTTTGAAGTATTGATCATTCTGACGCTGGGCTCGGCGGCGGGGGACGTCGCGTTTTATGACGACGTGCCGATGGTGCCGGTGTTTATCGTTTTTGTTTCCCTCGCCTTGCTTTACCGGCTGGTCATGTGGCTGATGTCGAAAAGTGAAAAGCTGGAAGATCTGTTCGAAGGGAAGCCGGTGGTTATCGTCGAAGACGGGCAACTGGCCTGGGAGAACGTTCAACGCGCCAATATGACGGAGTTCGAGTTCTTTATGGAGCTTCGCATCAGCAGCGTTGAACAGCTGGGGCAGGTGCGTCTGGCGATTATGGAAACGAACGGCCAAATCAGCGTCTATTACTATCCCGACGAGGAAGTGAAGCCCGGGCTCTGTATCCTGCCGGATATGCTCATCGAACGATACAAAACCGTACCGGAAGTGGGCGAGTATGCCTGCATAAAATGCAGCCATGTGGTTGTCATGCAGGCTGGCGATCATCAACTATGCCCCCGCTGTACAAATCCAGAATGGACGAAGGTTAGCCGGGCTAAACGTATTACCTGACAGCCATTTTGTCGGTTTTGTCGTATCGAGGCGGCAGATTGTTTTGTGTGACGAAGGGCACATTTCCCCGGTCATAAGTTTTAGACATTGCGGCGCGTGTCACTGAATGATAAAACCGATATCCACAGTTATAACTTATGGCTTTTAGCGTGGTGAGGGGAAATGGCTCAAGTCTTTAATTTCAGTTCAGGTCCGGCAATGTTACCGGCAGACGTGCTCAAACAGGCTCAGCAGGAGCTGTGTGACTGGAACGGTCTGGGTACGTCGGTGATGGAAATCAGCCACCGTGGTAAAGAGTTTATTCAGGTGGCCGAAGAGGCAGAAAAGGATTTTCGCGATCTTCTGAATATTCCCTCGAACTACAAAGTATTGTTCTGCCACGGCGGCGGTCGCGGTCAGTTTGCAGGCGTACCGCTGAATATCCTTGGTGACAAAACGACGGCTGACTATGTTGACGCGGGTTACTGGGCGGCAAGCGCCGTTAAAGAAGCGCACAAATACTGCACGCCGAATGTTATCGACGCCAAAGTGACCGTTGACGGTCTGCGCGCCGTGAAGCCAATGCGCGAGTGGCAGCTTTCTGATAACGCCGCCTATCTTCACTACTGCCCGAACGAAACCATTGACGGGATCGCCATCGACGAGACGCCTGACTTCGGCAAAGACGTTGTGGTTGCCGCCGACTTCTCCTCCACCATTCTGTCTGCGCCACTTGACGTCAGCCGTTACGGTGTTATCTATGCGGGCGCGCAGAAAAACATCGGTCCTGCGGGCCTGACTATCGTCATCGTGCGTGAAGACTTGCTGGGTAAAGCGCATAAGTCCTGCCCGTCGATTCTCGACTACACCGTGCTGAACGATAACGACTCCATGTTCAACACCCCGCCAACGTTTGCCTGGTACCTTTCCGGCATGGTCTTTAAATGGCTGAAGCAAAACGGCGGCGTGGCGAAGATGGACAAGGTTAATCAGCAGAAAGCCGAGCTGCTCTATGGCGTCATCGACAAGAGCGATTTCTACCGTAACGATGTGGCGAAAGCGAACCGTTCCCGCATGAACGTGCCGTTCCAGCTGGCGGACAGCAGCCTGGACAAAGTGTTCCTGGAAGAGTCCTTCGCGGCAGGCCTGCATGCGCTGAAAGGCCACCGCGTGGTGGGCGGTATGCGTGCTTCCATTTATAACGCGATGCCGCTGGAAGGGGTTAAAGCCCTGACCGATTTCATGATCGACTTCGAACGTCGTCACGGTTAATTTGCGGTTTTTCACCCCCGCAGCGTCCCTGCGGGGTTTTTATTATGTTGAGTTGAGAGTTTAGTTTTCATGGAATCCCTGACGTTACAACCTATCGCGCGGGTAGATGGCACCATCAATCTGCCTGGTTCAAAAAGTGTCTCGAACCGCGCTCTGCTGCTGGCAGCTCTGGCAAACGGCACCACCGTCCTCACCAACCTGCTGGACAGCGATGACGTGCGCCATATGCTCAATGCACTGAAAGCGTTGGGCGTTCATTACACACTCTCTGACGATCGTACCCGCTGCGAAGTGACCGGCAACGGCGGCGCGCTGCAGGCGAATGAAGAGCTTGAGCTGTTTCTGGGTAACGCGGGTACCGCGATGCGTCCGCTGGCGGCGGCCCTGTGCCTGGGGAACAATAATATCGTGCTGACCGGCGAGCCGCGCATGAAGGAGCGTCCGATCGGACATCTGGTGGATGCCCTGCGTCAGGGCGGCGCGCAGATTGAGTATCTGGAGCAGGAAAATTACCCGCCACTGCGTCTGCGCGGGGGCTTTACCGGCGGTACCGTCGAGGTTGACGGCAGCGTCTCCAGCCAGTTCCTGACGGCGCTGCTAATGGCCGCGCCGCTGGCCCCGCAGGATACGGTTATCACGATTAAAGGTGAGCTGGTCTCCAAACCGTATATTGATATCACGCTGCACCTGATGAAAACCTTTGGCGTTGAGGTGGAAAACCAGTCTTATCAGCGTTTCGTGGTTCGCGGAGCGCAGCAGTACCAGTCGCCGGGCAACTACCTGGTTGAAGGCGATGCTTCATCCGCGTCCTATTTCCTTGCCGCTGGCGCGATTAAAGGTGGTACGGTAAAAGTGACCGGCATCGGCCGCAATAGCGTGCAGGGTGATATTCGTTTTGCTGACGTGCTGGAGAAAATGGGCGCAGTTGTCACCTGGGGCGATGATTTCATCTCCTGTACCCACGGCGAGCTGAACGCCATCGACATGGACATGAACCATATCCCGGATGCGGCGATGACCATTGCCACGGCAGCGCTGTTTGCCAAAGGCACCACCACGCTGCGTAACATCTACAACTGGCGCGTAAAAGAGACGGACCGCCTGTTCGCGATGGCAACCGAGCTGCGTAAAGTTGGCGCTGAGGTAGAAGAGGGCGAAGATTACATTCGCGTTACCCCTCCGGCAAAACTGCAGTTTGCAGAAATTGGCACTTACAACGATCACCGTATGGCGATGTGTTTCTCGCTGGTGGCGCTGTCCGATACCCCTGTGACCATTCTCGATCCGAAATGTACGGCGAAAACCTTCCCGGACTATTTCGAACAGCTGGCGCGCATTAGCACCCTGGCATGATGAAGACTTGCCGCATCACCTGATGCGGCATTTCCTTACGCTTCCTGACGATCTTTCCCGCTCATTTCTTCTACACTCTGCTTCTATCATTCCGTAATTTGCACGCAAAGGTAACAGTTGCGCACGTTGGCGCGTATAATGCGCGGCGTTCATGTTAACGGTATGCCTTATTTAAGGAGAAAAAGATGACGGCAGTTGCCCCGGTAATCACCATTGATGGGCCGAGTGGCGCAGGGAAAGGTACTCTGTGCAAAGCGATGGCGGAAGCATTGCAATGGCATCTTTTAGATTCGGGAGCAATCTATCGCGTGCTGGCGCTGGCTGCGCTGCATCATCACGTGGATGTCGCCTCTGAAGAAGCGCTGGTACCGCTGGCTGCGCATCTGGATGTGCGTTTTGTTTCCACCGATGGCAACCTGGAAGTGATTCTGGAAGGGGAAGACGTAAGCGGCGAAATCCGTACGCAGGAAGTCGCTAATGCGGCCTCCCAGGTGGCCGCTTTCCCACGCGTTCGCGAGGCGCTGCTGCGTCGTCAGCGAGCGTTTCGTGAAGCCCCGGGTCTGATCGCTGACGGACGCGACATGGGAACCGTCGTATTTCCTGATGCGCCAGTAAAAATTTTCCTTGACGCCTCTTCGGAAGAACGTGCTCAACGCCGTATGCTTCAGTTGCAGGAAAAGGGGTTTAGTGTTAACTTTGATCGCCTTTTATCCGAGATAAAAGAGCGCGATGACCGCGATCGTAACCGCGCCGTCGCACCGCTTGTTCCTGCAGAAGATGCATTAGTTCTGGATTCAACCAGTTTAACTATTGAGCAAGTGATTGAAAAAGCGCTACAATATGCGCGCCAAAAACTGGCACTCGCGTAATCGCGACCGATTTAGCAGTACCCCCGCTGCAATGGATTGACGGCGGGTATGTGAAACAACCCCATCCGGCACGGAGCCAGGTGGACGTTAATATTAACCTGAAGATTAAACATGACTGAATCTTTTGCTCAACTGTTTGAAGAATCCTTAAAAGAAATCGAAACCCGTCCGGGTTCCATCGTTCGCGGTGTTGTTGTTGCTATCGACAAAGACGTAGTACTGGTTGACGCCGGTCTGAAATCTGAGTCCGCCATTCCGGCTGAGCAGTTCAAAAACGCCCAGGGCGAGCTGGAAATCCAGGTTGGTGACGAAGTTGACGTTGCTCTGGACGCAGTAGAAGACGGCTTCGGCGAAACCCTGCTGTCTCGTGAGAAAGCTAAACGTCACGAAGCATGGATCACGCTGGAGAAAGCTTACGAAGAAGCTGAAACTGTGGTCGGTGTTATCAACGGCAAAGTTAAAGGTGGCTTCACTGTTGAGCTGAATGGTATTCGTGCGTTCCTGCCAGGTTCACTGGTAGACGTTCGTCCAGTCCGTGACACCCTGCACCTCGAAGGCAAAGAGCTTGAGTTCAAAGTAATCAAGCTGGACCAGAAGCGTAACAACGTTGTTGTTTCCCGTCGTGCCGTTATCGAATCCGAAAACAGCGCAGAACGCGATCAGCTGCTGGAAAACCTGCAGGAAGGCATGGAAGTCAAAGGTATCGTTAAGAACCTCACTGACTACGGCGCATTCGTTGACCTGGGCGGCGTTGATGGCCTGCTGCACATCACCGACATGGCGTGGAAACGCGTTAAGCACCCAAGCGAAATCGTGAACGTGGGCGACGAAATCACTGTTAAAGTGCTGAAGTTCGACCGCGAGCGTACTCGTGTATCCCTCGGCCTGAAACAGCTGGGCGAAGATCCATGGGTAGCTATCGCTAAGCGTTACCCAGAAGGTACTAAACTGACTGGTCGCGTAACCAACCTGACCGACTACGGCTGCTTCGTTGAAATCGAAGAAGGCGTTGAAGGCCTGGTGCACGTTTCCGAAATGGACTGGACCAACAAAAACATCCACCCATCCAAAGTTGTTAACGTTGGTGACGTAGTGGAAGTTATGGTTCTGGATATCGACGAAGAACGTCGTCGTATCTCCCTGGGCCTGAAGCAGTGCAAAAACAACCCATGGCAGCAGTTCGCGGAAACCCACAACAAGGGCGACCGTGTTGAAGGTAAAATCAAGTCTATCACTGACTTCGGTATCTTCATCGGCCTGGACGGCGGCATCGATGGCCTGGTTCACCTGTCTGACATCTCCTGGAACGTTGCAGGCGAAGAAGCAGTTCGTGAATACAAAAAAGGCGACGAAATCGCTGCAGTTGTTCTGCAGGTTGACGCAGAACGTGAGCGTATCTCCCTGGGCGTTAAACAGCTCGCAGAAGATCCGTTCAACAACTGGGTTGCACTGAACAAGAAAGGCGCAATCGTAAACGGTAAAGTGACTGCAGTTGACGCTAAAGGCGCAACCGTAGAGCTGGCTGACGGCGTTGAAGGTTACCTGCGCGCTTCTGAAGCTTCACGTGACCGCGTTGAAGATGCCACTCTGGTTCTGAACGTAGGCGACGACGTTGAAGCTAAGTTCACCGGTGTTGACCGTAAGAACCGTGCAATCAGCCTGTCTGTTCGTGCTAAAGACGAAGCTGATGAGAAAGATGCAATCGCAACTGTTAACAAACAGGAAGATGCAAACTTCTCTAACAACGCAATGGCTGAAGCTTTCAAAGCAGCTAAAGGCGAGTAATATCAGGTTCTCAGCATCATTTGAGCTGTAACGCATTTACAGCGCGAAGGATGAGGAGCAGACTTGACAGATTGCAGGATTCGTCCTGTAATCAATAACAAAGGGCGGCTACGGCCGCCCTTGTTTAATGAGCTGTTCAGCTAATTGGTTTGAAAGGAACCGGAGGAATCATGACCAAGTCAGAATTGATTGAAAGACTTGCCAGTCAGCAACCGCATATCCCTGCCAAGGCAGTGGAAGATGCCGTAAAAGAGATGCTGGAGCATATGGCCTCCACTCTTGCCCAGGGCGAGCGCATTGAAATCCGCGGTTTCGGTAGTTTTTCTCTGCACTATCGTGCTCCACGTACCGGGCGTAACCCGAAAACTGGTGATAAAGTCGAGCTGGAAGGGAAGTACGTTCCACACTTTAAGCCGGGTAAAGAACTGCGCGATCGCGCCAATATTTACGGCAACTGAGTTTAGCCAGCCGGTTAAACTGGGTTCGAAAGAAAGCACCTGCGGGTGCTTTTTTTGTGCCCGTCGCTTTCTTTTTGAAGGTGCCCCGCATTTTCCGTTTCGTTTTGTGTAACGCATAAAATACATTGCTGCCCTTGCTGTAAATCGCATCCTTCATACCTGGCGACCCACATCACCCGCGAGCATACTGCCACCCTGAAACAGGGAGGTAGCAATGGGAATTCCCGCTTTAGGTATCTGCGCCATTCTGGCGATAGCCCCGTTACTCTGGTTACCCGAACTGCCATCGCGTTATACCGTGTGGATAATGGTTGCTGGCGGGGTTGCACTGGCCGCACGCCAAAACGTACGGCTGAAGTATGTGGGGATTACGCTGCTATTTTGCGCGTGGGGCATTCTGGCCGCGCAAGAGAGCGTCTGGCCGATGCAGCATTTAACCGCAGGTGCCGTGCAGGCCGAAGTAGAGATCGCCGCGACTGATGGTGCCACTGTGCATCAGGCAAAAATACTCAAAGTTGATGGTCAGCGCTGGTGGGCGTCAACGGGCGTAACGCTTTATGGTCATTATCTGCCGCAGAAAGCGTGTGCCGGTCAGCGCTGGGCGATGACGCTCCGGCTCAGGCCTGTACACGGCGAACTGAACGACGGAGGGTATGACCCCCAGCGCAGCGCTATCGCCCGCCATCAAACGCTGAGCGGGCGCTTTACCCATGCAGAACTTGTCGATGGACGCTGCAGCCTGCGAGCGCAATACCTGACGTCGCTGCAAAACCGGCTTTCAGCTTATCGCTGGGGAGCGGTTATCCTCGGGCTGGGGATGGGGGAACGTCTGGATGTCCCCAGAGAAATAAAAGACCTGATGCGTGAAACCGGCACGCTGCATCTGATGGCGATTTCGGGACTGCATATCGCGCTGGCGGCTTCTATCGTCTGGTTGCTCGCGCGCGGGCTTCAGTTTTTATTACCCTGCCATCGGGTCAACTGGCAAATGCCTCTGCTGGCAGGGTTATTCTTTGCTGCTTTCTACGCCTGGCTGACCGGATTGCAACCTCCAGCGCTTCGAACGGTGATTGCCCTCGCCGTGCTGGCGGCGCTGCGAATCGGTGCCCGGCAATGGTCTCCCTGGCAGGTGTGGATCTGCTGTGTCGCGGCGATTCTGATAAGCGATCCCTTAGCCATACTTTCGCAGAGCCTGCTTCTGTCTGCATTTGCCGTCGCCGCGCTGATTTTCTGGTTTCAGTGGCTGCCACTTCCTCACTGGCGGCAGGTGCGTCGGGTACGTCCGCTGCTGAACCTTCTCTATCTGCAGGTCGGCATGCTGTTACTTCTCATGCCGCTACAGGTTCTGATTTTCCATGGCTTCAGCATTTCCTCTCTGATTGCGAACCTCTTCGCCGTTCCGCTGGTGACGTTTGTCTGCGTACCGCTTATTTTGCTCGGCATGCTGCTCCATCTGCTGCCGCTGGCGGGGCTGGAAAGCGGTATCTGGTATGCAGCCGATAAGACGCTTGCCGGGTTGTTCTGGCTGCTGATGCGCCTGCCAGACGGCTGGCAGAGTGTGGATCAACGCTGGCAGTACATGACGTTACTGCCCTGGCTTATCCTCATCGGCTGGCGTTTTCGTGCCTGGAAAACCGTTCCTGCCGCTTGTCTGGCTGGAAGTGTCTTACTTGCATTTCCCCTCTGGCGAACGGCGAAAAGCGACGCCTGGACGCTCCATATGCTGGATGTAGGGCAGGGGCTGGCAATGGTCATTGAACGGCAGGGAAAAGCCATTCTCTATGACACCGGGCTTGCCTGGCCGGGCGGGGATAGCGCACAGCGGTTAATTATTCCATGGCTGAGCTGGCATCACCTGCAGCCAGAAGGCGTTATTCTCAGCCATGCGCATCTCGACCATGCGGGAGGCCTTGCATCGCTGCAAAAAGCGTGGCCTGAGATGTGGGTAAGAAGTCCGTTGCGCCTGGCGGGGCATCGTCCCTGTTTTCGTGGGCAGAAATGGCGATGGCAGGGGTTAACCTTCACCGTCCACTGGCCCCCTGAAAATTATCCGGCTCAGGGGAACAATCACTCCTGCGTGGTAAAAATTGACGACGGCGAGCAGAGCGTTTTGCTGACGGGTGACATTGAAGCACAGGCAGAACAGGCTATGCTTAGCCATTACTGGAAACATCTGACGTCCACACTCATACAGGTACCTCACCATGGCAGCAATACCTCGTCGTCATTGCCGCTGGTACAGCGGGTGGAAGGAGAGATAGCTCTGGATTCTGCGGCCCGCTATAACGCATGGCGATTTCCGTCGCCTAAAGTGGTCCGGCGCTATCGAAAAGAGGGATATATCTGGCACGATACCCCCCATTCCGGGCAAATATCGGTGACATTTTCGCACCATCGCTGGCAAATCCGGCGCGTGCGGGATCAATTTTTACCCCCCTGGTATCATCAGTGGTTTGGCGCGCCCGTAGATAACGGGTAGAATATGCGGCTATTTCAACAAATGCTGGTTTTTTGAATGCATAACGACAAAGATCTCTCCACGTGGCAAACCTTCCGCCGACTCTGGCCGATGATTGCACCTTTTAAAGCAGGCCTGATCGTGGCGGGTGTAGCGTTAATCCTCAACGCAGCCAGCGATACTTTTATGCTATCGCTCCTCAAACCGTTACTGGACGACGGTTTTGGTAAAACGGATCGCTCAGTGTTGCTATGGATGCCTCTGGTGGTTATCGGGCTGATGATCTTACGTGGTATCACCAGCTATATCTCCAGCTACTGCATTTCCTGGGTTTCCGGGAAAGTGGTTATGACCATGCGCCGTCGACTGTTCAGCCACATGATGGGCATGCCGGTCTCATTCTTTGACAAGCAATCCACCGGGACGCTGCTCTCTCGTATTACCTACGATTCAGAGCAGGTTGCCTCCTCCTCTTCAAGCGCGCTGATTACCGTCGTGCGTGAAGGAGCATCGATCATCGGTCTGTTCGCGATGATGTTCTATTACAGCTGGCAGCTGTCGCTGATCCTTATCGTTCTGGCACCGGTCGTGTCCATTGCTATCCGTGTCGTCTCAAAGCGCTTCCGCAATATCAGTAAGAATATGCAGAACACGATGGGGCAGGTGACGACCAGCGCAGAACAGATGCTGAAAGGCCACAAAGAAGTGTTGATCTTCGGCGGTCAGGAAGTCGAAACCAAACGCTTTGATAAAGTCAGCAACAAAATGCGTCTGCAGGGGATGAAGATGGTCTCGGCCTCTTCCATCTCTGACCCGATCATTCAGCTGATTGCCTCACTGGCGCTGGCGTTCGTTCTTTATGCGGCAAGCTTCCCGAGCGTAATGGATACGCTGACGGCGGGTACCATCACCGTAGTCTTCTCCTCTATGATTGCCCTGATGCGCCCGCTGAAATCCCTGACGAACGTGAACGCCCAGTTCCAGCGCGGTATGGCCGCCTGCCAGACGTTATTCAGCATTCTGGATTCCGAACAGGAAAAAGACGAAGGTACACGCGAGGTTGAGCGCGCCCGTGGCGACGTGGAGTTCCGCAACGTGACCTTTACCTATCCAGGCCGCGAAACGCCGGCTCTGCGCAATATCAACCTGACGATTCCGGCAGGTAAAACCGTTGCGCTGGTAGGCCGCTCCGGCTCCGGTAAATCCACCATTGCCAGCCTCATCACTCGTTTCTACGATATTAACGAAGGTGAGATCCTGCTGGATGGTCACGACCTGCGGGAGTACACCCTGCAGTCGCTGCGTAACCAGGTTGCGCTGGTTTCTCAGAACGTGCATCTCTTCAACGATACGGTCGCCAACAACATTGCTTATGCGCGCACTGACGAGTACAGCCGCGAGCAGATTGAGAACGCCGCGCGTATGGCGTATGCAATGGACTTTATCAACAAGATGGATAACGGTCTGGATACGATAATCGGTGAAAACGGAGTACTGCTCTCCGGCGGTCAGCGCCAGCGTATCGCCATTGCGCGTGCGCTGCTGCGCGATAGCCCGATACTGATCCTGGACGAAGCAACCTCTGCACTGGATACGGAATCTGAACGCGCGATTCAGTCAGCGCTGGATGAACTGCAGAAGAACCGTACTTCGCTGGTGATTGCGCACCGTCTGTCCACTATCGAGCAGGCAGATGAGATCGTCGTGGTTGAGGACGGCATCATTGTTGAACGCGGAAGCCATGCCGATCTGCTGGAACACCGCGGCGTTTACGCCCAGCTTCATAAGATGCAGTTCGGCGAATGATTGCACGCATCTGGTCCGGTGAATCCCCGCTGTGGCTGCTGCTTTTGCCGCTCTCCTTGCTGTACGGCCTGGTGAGCGGCATTATTCGCCTGTTTTATCGTCTGGGGATCAAGCGTGCCTGGCGCGCCCCGGTTCCGGTTGTGGTGGTGGGTAACCTCACGGCGGGCGGCAACGGCAAAACGCCGGTGGTGATCTGGCTGGTGGAGCAGCTGCAAAAACGCGGCATCCGCCCCGGCGTAGTGTCGCGTGGGTATGGTGGCAAAGCGGCGCATTACCCGTTACTGCTGACGACGCAAACCACGACCGCAGAAGCGGGTGATGAGCCAGTATTGATTTTCCAGCGCACCGGCGCGCCGGTTGCGGTCTCCCCGGTGCGTAGCGATGCCGTGCAGGCCCTGCTTGCTGAACACGCGGTACAAATCATCATCACTGATGATGGCCTGCAGCATTACGCTCTGGGGCGTGATAAAGAGATTGTAGTTATCGACGGCGTTCGCCGTTTCGGCAACGGCTGGTGGCTGCCCGCTGGCCCCATGCGTGAACGGGCTTCGCGTCTTAAGTCCGTTGATGCGGTGATTGTTAACGGCGGTGAAGCAAAGCAGGGTGAAATTCCTATGCGTCTGTTACCGGGAAGGGCGGTCAACCTGGTGACGGGTGAACGCCGGGCGGTTGCCGAACTGCCTTCGCTGGTGGCAATGGCGGGTATTGGTCATCCGCCGCGCTTCTTCGCGACGCTGGAGCAGTGTGGAGCCCGGCTTGAAAAACGCGTTCCGCTGGCCGACCATCAGGCGCTGGTGGCAGAGCAGGTTGAGGCGCTTACCGCGCCTGGCCAGACGCTCATTATGACCGAAAAAGATGCGGTGAAATGCCGTGCCTTTGCGAAAGATAACTGGTGGTATCTGCCGGTTGACGCTGAACTCAGCGGCGAACAGCCGGAACAATTGCTCAAGGAACTGATTGCGTTGGTGCAGTAGAGGCTTACGCGGTTCTGGTGGCGCTTTGACTGACAGGAAAACGCATGTCTTTACCGCAACTCTCGCTTTCAGCCGCACGTCATTTACACCTTGCCGCGCAGGGGCTGCTCAAAAAGCCCCGTCGCCGAGCGCAGCCTGCCGATATCCTCTCGACCGTCCAGCGCATGTCGCTGCTCCAAATCGACACCATTAACATTGTCGCCCGTAGCCCTTACCTGGTGCTGTTTAGCCGCCTGGGGAGCTATCCCTCGCAGTGGCTGGATGAAGCGCTCTGCAAAGGGGAACTGATGGAGTACTGGGCGCACGAAGCCTGCTTCCTGCCCCGCAGCGATTTCGCCCTGGTGCGGCACCGCATGCTTGCCCCGGAAAAGATGGGCTGGAAATACCGGCAGGCGTGGATGGAGGAACATGAGGCCGAAATTGAGCAGCTTATCAGCCATATTCAGGAAAACGGTCCCGTTCGTTCCGCCGATTTTGAACATCCGCGCAAAGGTGCAGGCGGCTGGTGGGAGTGGAAGCCGCACAAGCGCCATCTTGAAGGGTTGTTCACGTCAGGCAAAGTCATGGTCATTGAACGACGTAATTTTCAGCGCGTCTACGACCTGACGCATCGGGTGATGCCCCACTGGGACGACGAGCGGGATTTGCTTACCCAGGAGGCGGCCGAGGCCATCATGCTGGAGAATAGCGCCCGCAGCCTGGGCATTTTCCGTCCGCAATGGCTGGCAGACTATTACCGCCTCCGGCAGCCTGCGCTGAAGCCGCTGCTGGAGATATGGCAGCGCGAACAGCGAGTCATTCCCGTCACGGTGGAAACGCTGGGTGAAATGTGGCTGCATGCGGATCTCCTCCCTCTGCTGCCCGAGGCCCTGGAGGGGAAACTCCGGGCGACCCACAGCGCGGTGTTATCACCTTTCGATCCGGTGGTCTGGGACAGAAAGCGCGCCGAGCAGCTGTTCGATTTCAGCTACCGGCTGGAATGCTATACCCCGGCGCCAAAGCGGCAATACGGCTACTTTGTTTTACCCCTGCTGCACAAGGGGCAACTGGTTGGGCGCATGGATGCCAAAATGCACCGCAAGACCGGCACGCTTGAAGTCATTGCCCTTTATCTTGAAGAGGGCGTCAGGGTGACGGCGAGCCTGGAAATAGGGTTAACGTCCGCCTTGAGCGAGTTCGCGCGCTGGCAGGGGGCTCGCGACGTGACGCTTGGCCGGGTACCTGACAGGTTATTCACATCCTGTCGAAGTGGCTGGGAAACAGGCACGTCCTGAAAAGGGAATGTGTTAAGCTTTAGCGATTACCCATACGGAGGAACTATGGATCACCGTTTACTTGAAATTATTGCCTGCCCGGTATGCAACGGCAAACTTTACTACAGCCAGGATAAACAGGAGCTGATCTGCAAACTGGACAGTCTGGCCTTCCCGCTGCGTGACGGCATTCCGGTGCTGCTGGAAAATGAAGCTCGTTCCCTGGTGGCAGAAGAGAGCAAACCATGAGTTTTGTTGTCATTATTCCTGCGCGTTATGCCTCAACGCGTCTGCCGGGTAAACCGCTGGTCGATATCAACGGCAAGCCGATGATTGTGCATGTCCTTGAGCGGGCGCGTGAGTCCGGTGCCGATCGCATTATCGTTGCAACCGATCATCCTGACGTCGCCCGTGCGGTTGAGGCCGCTGGCGGTGAGGTGTGCATGACCCGCGCCGATCACCAGTCCGGCACCGAACGTCTGGCGGAAGTGGTTGAGAAGTGTGGCTTCAGTGACGATACGGTCATCGTAAACGTGCAGGGCGACGAGCCGATGATCCCGGCCGTTATTATCCGTCAGGTGGCGGAAAACCTGGCGCAGCGTCAGGTCGGTATGGCGACGCTCGCGGTTCCCATTCACCACGCTGAAGAGGCATTCAATCCGAATGCGGTGAAGGTGGTGATGGATGCCGAAGGCTACGCGCTCTATTTCTCCCGCGCGACGATTCCGTGGGATCGCGATCGCTTTGCGCTCTCTAAAGAGACCATCGGTGATACCTTCCTGCGTCATATTGGGATCTACGGCTATCGCGCCGGCTTTATTCGTCGCTATGTTGCCTGGGCGCCGAGCCCGCTGGAGCATATCGAAATGCTGGAGCAGCTTCGCGTCCTCTGGTATGGCGAAAAAATCCACGTTGCCGTTGCCCGCGAAGTGCCGGGAACGGGCGTTGATACGCCGGAAGATCTTGAGCGCGTCCGCGCCGAGCTGCGCTAATCCCGCCTGCATCCCTCCTTTCGGGGGGATGCCCTCTCCCCGCAAATTCCCCTTTCTTTACCCTAATTGATCTCTTCCGGGTGACATCTTCACGCTGTGCGCTCATTATAAAAGCAGTAGTCTTAATGGGGGTAATCTCATATGGAACAGCTGCGTGCCGAACTTAGCCATCTGCTGGGTGAGACGTTAAGCCGGGTCGAGTGCGTGAGTGAAAAGGTCGATACCGCGCTCTGGTCGTTGTATGACAGCCAGGGCAACCCGATGCCGCTGATGGCACGAAGTTTCTCGTCGCCGGGCGTGGCCAGGCAGCTTGCCTGGAAAATGTCGATGCTGGCTCGGGAGGGAACCGTCCGTATGCCGACCGTGTACGGCGTGATGACCCACGAGGAACACCCCGGCCCGGACGTACTGCTGATTGAGCGTTTACGCGGTGTGCCCGTTGAAGCGCCCGCGCGCACGCCGGAACGCTGGGAACAGCTCAAAGACCAGATTGTCGAGGCGCTGCTGGCCTGGCACCGTCAGGATAGCCGCGGGCTTGTTGGTCCGGTCGACAGCACCCAGGAAAACCTGTGGCCGCTGTGGTATCGCCAGCGGGTTGAAGTGCTGTGGGGGACGCTTAACCAGTTCAACAACACCGGTTTGACCATGCAGGATAAACGTATTCTGTTTCGTACCCGCGAGTGCTTGCCGGCGCTGTTCGACGGCTTTAACGACAACTGCGTGCTGATCCACGGCAATTTTACTCTGCGCAGCATGCTGAAAGACTCCCGCAGCGATCAGCTCCTGGCGATGCTAGGGCCGGGGATCATGCTCTGGGCACCGCGGGAATATGAGCTGTTCAGGCTCAGCGACAGCGGGGCGGCGGAAGGTTTACTGTGGCACTACCTTCAACGCGCACCCGTTGCAGAGGCGTTTCTCTGGCGTCGCTGGCTTTATCTGCTCTGGGATGAAGTGGCGCAGCTGGTCAACACCGGACGTTTCAATCGTGCCAACTTCGATCTGGCGGCTAAATCACTCTTGCCCTGGCTCGCCTGACGATCCTTTCAGCCACTGCCAGAGGCGTCCGAGCGTCTCGTAGCCGACGCGATCGCTATGCATCAACCACATTGGCGAAGGGATCACCCGTTCCCATGGGTTGAGCGGCGCGCTGATGGCCATCTGGTTTGCCGGTGCGGGAAGCGGGTGCAGGCCCTGCTTCTCGAAGAAAATCATCGCGCGTGGCAGGTGCGAGGCGGAGGTCACCAGTAAGAACGGAACATCGCCAATCGCCTGCTTCACCGCTGCGGCCTCTTCCTCGGTATCCTTTGGGCTGTCCAGCGTGATGATAGAGGAACGCGGTACGCCGAGCGATTCCGCGATTCTGGCCCCCGCTTCGGCCGTGCTCACCGGGTTGGATTTGGCCGCCGCGCCGGTGAAGATCATTTTTGAACCCGGATTCGCCAGCCACAGGCGAATGCCTTCGTTTAACCGCGGCAGGCTGTTGTTGATCAGGTTCGAGCTGGGAGCCCAGTCAGGATCCCAGGTATACCCGCCGCCCAGCACCACGATGTACTCAACTTTCTGGTTTCCCTGCCATGTCGGGTACCTGTTTTCGATGGGGCGCAGCAGTCCATCCGCCACCGGTTGCAGGCTCAGCAGCAGCAGGACAAGCCAGCCGAACGTAATAAGCGTTTTGCCACTTTTCTGAAAGCGACTAAACCACACCAGCGCCAGCCCCAGCGCGATGATGATAAGCAGCAGCGGAAGGGGAAGCATCATCCCTCCAACGTATTTCTTAAGGGTAAAAAGCATCCTTTTTGGTTCCTTTTTTGACCATACAGCAGATGATTACCGGTGATATTACACCAGAGAGGTTCATTCTCCGCGCGGGTGTGACAAAATAGCGGTTTTGCAGTTAGCGAGTGGAACTCTCCCAATGCGGGATCGCAATTTTGATGACATCGCGGAAAAGTTTTCGCGCAACATTTATGGCACCACGAAAGGGCAGCTCCGTCAGACGATCCTCTGGCAGGATCTGGACACTATTCTGGCGACCTTTGGCGGCCAAACGTTGCGCGTGCTGGACGCAGGAGGCGGTGAAGGGCAGACGGCGATAAAAATGGCCGGGCTCGGTCATCACGTCACGCTTTGCGATCTTTCTGCTGAAATGGTTGCCCGCGCGACGCGTGCCGCAGAGGAGAAAGGTGTGAGCGACAACATGCATTTTATACAATGCGCCGCTCAGGACATCGCGCAGCATTTGGAAACCCAGGTTGATCTGATATTGTTTCATGCGGTGCTGGAGTGGGTTGCCGATCCGCAAAGCGTGTTACAAACCCTGTGGTCGATGTTACGCCCGGGCGGTACGCTGTCGCTGATGTTCTACAATGCTAACGGCTTCCTGATGCACAACATGGTGGCAGGTAACTTCGACTATGTTCAGGTCGGGATGCCTAAAAAGAAAAAACGCACGCTTTCCCCGGACTATCCGCGCGATCCGCAGCAGGTTTACGGCTGGCTGGAAGAGATTGGCTGGCAGATCGTCGGGAAGACGGGCGTCAGGGTGTTTCATGATTATCTGCGTGAAAAACACAAACAGCGTGACTGTTTTGACACCTTAACAGAATTAGAAACGCGGTATTGCCGCCAGGAGCCGTTTGTCAGCCTTGGCCGCTATATTCACGTCACCGCGCACAAGCCGCAGATGCAAGGATAACCTATGAGTGAATTTTCCCAGACAGTCCCCGAACTGGTTGCCTGGGCCAGGAAAAACGATTTCTCCATCTCGCTGCCGGTAGACAGACTCTCTTTCCTGCTGGCGGTTGCCACGCTGAACGGCGAACGGCTGGATGGTGAAATGAGCGAGGGTGAACTGGTGGATGCGTTCCGCCACGTCAGTGATGCGTTTGAGCAAACCAGCGAAACCATTAGCGTGCGTGCCAACAACGCAATCAACGATATGGTGCGTCAACGTCTGCTGAACCGCTTTACCAGCGAGCAGGCGGAAGGAAACGCCATCTATCGCCTGACGCCGCTGGGTATCGGCATTACCGATTACTACATTCGCCAGCGCGAATTTTCCACGCTGCGTCTCTCCATGCAGCTCTCGATCGTGGCGGGTGAGCTTAAGCGTGCCGCCGACGCGGCCGATGAAAACGGTGACGAATTCCACTGGCACCGCAACGTTTACGCGCCGCTGAAATACTCGGTGGCCGAGATTTTCGACAGTATCGATCTTACCCAGCGCCTGATGGACGAGCAGCAGCAGCAGGTGAAAGACGATATCGCGCAGCTGCTGAATAAAGACTGGCGTGCGGCCATCTCCAGCTGTGAACTTTTATTGTCAGAAACCTCCGGTACGCTGCGTGAACTGCAGGATACGCTGGAGGCCGCAGGGGACAAGCTGCAGGCCAACCTGCTGCGCATCCAGGACGCGACCCTGGCGCACGACGATCTGCATTTTATCGACCGTCTGGTGTTCGATCTGCAGAGCAAACTCGACCGCATTATCAGCTGGGGCCAGCAGTCGATCGACCTGTGGATCGGCTATGACCGTCACGTGCATAAATTTATCCGTACCGCGATTGATATGGATAAAAACCGCGTCTTTGCTCAGCGTCTGCGTCAGTCGGTACAGACCTACTTTGATGCACCGTGGGCGCTGACCTATGCCAATGCCGATCGTCTGCTGGATATGCGCGACGAAGAGATGGCGCTGCGCGACGAAGAGGTGACCGGTGAACTGCCGCCGGATCTGGAGTACGAAGAATTCAACGAAATTCGCGAGCAGCTTGCGGCGATGATCGAAGAACAGCTCGCCGTCTACAAAACCAGACAAGCGCCGCTGGATCTTGGACTCGTGGTGCGCGACTATCTGGCGCAATATCCTCGCGCGCGCCACTTCGACGTTGCCCGCATTGTGGTAGACCAGGCGTTGCGCCTGGGTATCGCGCAAGCAGACTTCACCGGACTGCCGCCGAAGTGGCAGCCAATTAACGATTACGGAGCCAAGGTACAGGCGCATGTCATTGACAAATATTGAACAAGTGATGCCAGTTAAGCTGGCACAGGCGCTGGCGAATCCGTTATTTCCGGCGCTGGACAGCCAGCTGCGTGCCGGTCGTCACATTGGCCTGGACGAGCTGGATAATCACGCCTTTTTGATGGACTTCCAGGAGTATCTGGAAGAGTTTTACGCCCGCTATAACGTGGAGCTTATCCGCGCGCCGGAAGGCTTTTTCTACCTGCGTCCGCGTTCCACCACGCTTATTCCGCGCTCCGTGCTTTCCGAGCTGGACATGATGGTCGGCAAAATTCTTTGCTATCTCTATCTCAGCCCCGAGCGTCTGGCGAATGAAGGCATCTTCACCCAGCAGGAGCTGTACGATGAGCTGCTGACGCTGGCGGATGAGAGCAAGCTGCTCAAGCTGGTTAACAACCGTTCGACGGGATCGGATCTAGACCGTCAGAAATTACAGGAAAAGGTTCGCTCTTCCCTGAACCGTCTGCGCCGTCTGGGGATGGTCTGGTTTATGGGCCACGACAGCAGCAAATTCCGCATTACGGAATCGGTCTTCCGCTTCGGCGCCGACGTGCGTGCGGGCGATGACGCGCGTGAAGCGCAGCTTCGCATGATTCGCGACGGTGAAGCGATGCCGGTGGAAAACCATTTGCAGCTCAATGACGAGCATGAAGAGAATCTGCCGGATAGCGGGGAGGAAGAGTAATGATTGAACGCGGTAAATTTCGCTCACTAACGCTGATTAACTGGAACGGCTTCTTTGCCCGAACCTTCGATCTGGATGAGCTGGTCACGACGCTCTCCGGCGGTAACGGGGCGGGGAAATCCACCACCATGGCGGCGTTTGTTACGGCGCTGATCCCCGACCTGACGCTGCTTCACTTCCGTAATACCACCGAAGCGGGCGCGACAAGCGGCTCCCGCGATAAAGGCCTCCACGGTAAGCTGAAAGCGGGCGTCTGTTATTCCGTGCTGGACGTCATCAACTCCCGTCACCAGCGCGTGGTGGTGGGCGTGCGCCTGCAGCAGGTCGCCGGTCGCGACCGTAAAGTGGATATCAAACCGTTCGCCATTCAGGGGCTGCCAACCTCCGTGCAGCCGACCGCGCTGCTCACGGAAACCCTGAACGAACGCCAGGCGCGCGTGCTGACGCTGCAGGAGCTGAAAGACAAGCTCGAGGCCATTGAGGGCGTGCAGTTCAAGCAGTTCAATTCGATTACCGACTATCACTCCCTGATGTTCGATCTGGGCGTGGTGGCGCGCCGTCTGCGCACCGCATCAGACCGTAGCAAATACTACCGTCTGATCGAAGCCTCCCTGTACGGCGGTATCTCCAGCGCCATTACCCGCTCCCTGCGCGACTACCTGCTGCCGGAAAACAGCGGCGTGCGTAAGGCCTTCCAGGACATGGAAGCGGCGCTGCGTGAAAACCGCATGACGCTGGAAGCGATTCGCGTTACCCAGTCTGACCGCGACCTGTTTAAACACCTGATCAGCGAAGCCACCAACTACGTGGCGGCGGACTACATGCGTCACGCCAACGAGCGCCGCGTCCATCTCGATCAGGCATTAGAATACCGCCGCGAGCTGTTTACCTCCCGTAAACAGCTGGTGGCCGAGCAGTATAAGCACGTCGAGATGGCGCGCGAGCTGGGCGAACACAACGGTGCCGAAGGCGATCTGGAAGCCGATTACCAGGCTGCCAGCGATCACCTGAACCTGGTGCAAACCGCGCTGCGCCAGCAGGAAAAGATCGAACGCTACGAAGCGGATCTCGATGAGCTGCAGATTCGTCTCGAAGAGCAAAATGAAGTGGTGGCCGAAGCCGCCGAGATGCAGGAAGAGAACGAAGCCCGCGCCGAAGCCGCCGAGCTGGAAGTGGACGAGCTGAAAAGCCAGCTTGCCGATTACCAGCAGGCGCTGGACGTGCAGCAGACGCGTGCGATCCAGTACAACCAGGCGCTGCAGGCGCTACAGCGTGCAAAAGAGCTGTGCCATCTGCCAGACCTGACGCCGGACAGCGCCGACGAGTGGCTGGACACCTTCCAGGCCAAAGAGCAGGAAGCCACCGAGAAACTGCTCTCGCTTGAACAGAAAATGAGCGTCGCGCAAACGGCGCACAGCCAGTTTGAGCAGGCTTATCAGCTGGTGGTTGCCATTAATGGCCCGCTGGCGCGTAACGAAGCCTGGGAAGTCGCCCGTGAACTGCTGCGCGACGGCGTCAACCAGCGCCATCTTGCCGAACAGGTGCAGCCGCTGCGCATGCGCCTGAACGAGCTGGAACAGCGCCTGCGCGAGCAGCAGGAAGCCGAGCGTCTGCTGGCCGAGTTCTGCAAGCGTCAGGGCAAACAGTACGATTTCGACGAGCTTGAGGCGCTGCATCAGGAGCTGGAAGCGCGAATTGCGGCCCTGTCCGATACCGTATCAAATGCCAGCGAGCAGCGTATGACGCTGCGTCAGGAGCTGGAGCAGCTTCAGTCTCGTTCGAAGACGCTTCTGGAGCGTGCGCCGGTCTGGCTGGCCGCGCAAAGCAGCCTGAACCAGCTCAGCGAACAGTGCGGCGAGGAGTTCGAATCCAGCCAGCAGGTGACAGAATACCTGCAGCAGCTGCTGGAGCGCGAGCGCGAAGCCATTGTTGAGCGTGACGAAGTGGGTGCCCGCAAGCGTGACGTCGATGAAGAAATCGAGCGCCTAAGCCAGCCGGGCGGGTCAGAAGATCCGCGTCTGAACACCTTAGCCGAGCGTTTTGGCGGCGTACTGCTGTCTGAGATTTACGATGACGTTGGCCTGGACGATGCGCCGTACTTCTCCGCGCTGTACGGTCCATCCCGCAACGCAATCGTGGTGCCGGACCTGTCGCTGATTTCTGAGCAGCTCGCAGGGCTGGAGGATTGCCCGGAAGATCTCTATCTGATCGAAGGGGATCCGCAGTCGTTCGATGACAGCGTGTTTAGCGTTGACGAGCTGGAAAAAGCGGTGGTGGTTAAAATCGCCGACCGCCAGTGGCGCTATTCCCGCTTCCCGGAGCTGCCTCTGTTTGGCCGCGCCGCGCGCGAAAGCCGCATTGAGAGCCTCCACGCCGAGCGTGAAACGCTGTCTGAACGTTTTGCCACCCTGTCGTTTGACGTACAGAAAACCCAGCGTCTGCACCAGGCGTTCAGCCGCTTTATCGGCAGCCATCTGGGCGTGGCGTTTGAAGCCGACCCGGAAGCGGAAATCCGCAAGCTCAATACCCGTCGTGGCGAGCTGGAGCGCGCGATTGCCAGTCATGAAAGTGACAACCAGCAGAGCCGCGTCCAGTTCGAACAGGCGAAAGAGGGCGTCGCTGCCCTTAACCGCATTCTGCCGCGCCTGAACCTGCTGGCGGATGACACGCTGGCCGACCGCGTGGATGAAATCCAGGAACGTCTGGATGAAGCCCAGGAAGCCGCGCGTTTCGTGCAGCAGCACGGCAACCAGCTGGCGAAGCTGGAGCCCGTCGTGTCTGTACTGCAGAGCGACCCGGAACAGTTCGAGCAGTTAAAAGAAGATTATGCCTGGTCACAGCAGGTGCAGCGCGAAGCGCGTCAGCAGGCGTTTGCCCTGACGGAAGTGGTGCAGCGTCGTGCGCACTTCGGCTACTCCGATTCGGCTGAAATGCTGAGCGGCAACAGCGACCTGAATGAAAAACTGCGTCAGCGCCTTGAGCAGGCGGAAGCGGAACGTACCCGCGCCCGCGAAGCGATGCGCAGCCACTCGGCTCAGCTGAACCAGTACAACCAGGTGCTGGCCTCGCTGAAAAGCTCCTTCGACACTAAGAAAGAGCTCTTAAACGACCTGCAGAAAGAGCTGCAGGACATAGGCGTCCGTGCCGACAGCGGGGCGGAAGAGCGCGCGCGCATTCGTCGTGATGAGCTGCACAGCCAGCTCAGCAATAACCGCGCGCGTCGTAATCAGCTGGAAAAAGCGCTCACCTTCTGCGAAGCGGAAATGGATAACCTGACCCGTCGGCTGCGCAAGCTGGAACGCGACTACCATGAAATGCGCGAGCAGGTGGTGACGGCGAAAGCGGGCTGGTGCGCCGTAATGCGGATGGTGAAAGACAACAACGTTGAGCGTCGCCTGCACCGCCGCGAGCTGGCATACCTCTCTGCCGATGAACTGCGTTCGATGTCGGATAAGGCGCTGGGTGCGCTGCGTCTGGCGGTGGCGGATAACGAACACCTGCGCGATGTGCTGCGCATGTCAGAGGATCCGAAGCGTCCGGAACGTAAAATTCAGTTCTTCGTGGCGGTTTACCAGCACCTGCGCGAGCGTATTCGTCAGGACATCATCCGTACCGACGATCCGGTCGAAGCCATCGAACAGATGGAAATCGAGCTGGGGCGTCTGACGGAAGAGCTGACATCCCGCGAGCAGAAGCTGGCGATCAGCTCCCGCAGCGTGGCGAATATCATTCGCAAAACCATTCAGCGCGAGCAGAACCGTATCCGCCAGCTGAACCAGGGGCTGCAGAGCGTGTCGTTTGGTCAGGTCAACAGCGTGCGTCTTAACGTCAACGTCCGTGAAGCCCACGCGACGCTGCTGGAAGTGCTCTCTGAGCAGCACGAGCAGCATCAGGATCTGTTCAACAGCAACCGTCTGACCTTCTCCGAAGCGCTGGCGAAGCTGTATCAGCGCCTGAATCCACAGATTGATATGGGCCAGCGTACGCCGCAAACCATCGGTGAAGAGCTGCTGGACTACCGTAACTACCTGGAAATGGAAGTTGAGGTTAACCGTGGCTCAGACGGCTGGCTGCGTGCGGAGTCCGGGGCGCTCTCTACCGGTGAAGCGATCGGTACCGGGATGTCGATTCTGGTGATGGTGGTGCAGAGCTGGGAAGATGAAGCGCGTCGCCTGCGCGGGAAAGACATTTCCCCATGCCGACTGCTGTTCCTCGATGAAGCGGCGCGTCTCGATGCCCGCTCGATTGCCACGCTGTTTGAGCTTTGCGAACGTCTCGATATGCAGCTCATCATTGCGGCACCGGAAAACATCAGCCCTGAAAAAGGCACCACCTATAAGCTGGTGCGTAAAGTGTTCCAGAACAGCGAACACGTGCACGTTGTCGGGCTACGGGGTTTTGCGCCGCAGCCGCCTGAGTCATTGCCGGAAACCACGGCAGACGCTTCCTGAGGCGTTTTGTTACAAAGAGCGGCGCAAAAGCGCCGCTTTTTTTATTCACTTAACTTGTGCTCAGGGCTGCGTTATCTTTAAACTTCTTTACATAAGGTAAGGCAACAGCGTTGTCGTCTACCTATAATAAAAGAAAGCCCCACCGTGATGGGCATGTCGTAAAAACAGGGGGCAAGGGATGTTGCTAAAGAAAGAATGTGGTCGTCAGCTGTCAGCGCTGAGTTTATGTCTGGCAGTGATGTTTGCTCCACTGTTAACCGCCCAGGCCGACGAGCCTGAAATTGTGCCGACTGACAGCTCCGCAACGACAGGCGCGCAGCCGACGTCATTGTCTCAGCCGCTGGAACAGTCTCCGGCAACGGCCATCATGGCCGGAATTAAGCCATTGCCGGAAGGCATCGACGTTGAATCGCTCAGCCAGCAGCTCCAGACAGGCCTGCCTTCAGGCTACACGCCCGCCTATATCAATCAGCTCACGCTGCTTTATGCTGCCCGGGATATGAAACCCATGTGGGAAAACCGCGAAGCCGTGCGCGCCTTCCAGCAACAGCTGGCGGAAGTGGCGATTGCGGGCTTCCAGCCGCAGTTTACGAAGTGGGTTGAGCTGTTAACCGATCCTGCGGTCACCGGTCAGGCGCGGGACGTGGTCCTTTCCGATGCCATGATGGGCTACCTGCAGTTTGTGGCGGGAATTCCGGTCAATGGTAACCGCTGGTTGTACAGCGACAGGCCCTATAAGCTGGCGACGCCAGCTCTGTCGGTGATTAACCAGTGGCAATTAGCGCTGGATAACGGCGACCTGCCGCGCTTTATTGCCAGCCTCGCGCCGGCGCATCCACAGTATGCCACCATGCACCAGTCGCTCCTCGCGCTGGTGGGGGACTCGCGTCCATGGCCGCAAATGCGGGGGACCGCAACGTTGCGTCCGGGTCAGTGGAGCAGCGATGTGCCAGCCCTGCGCGAGATCCTGAAACGCTCCGGTATTCTTGATGGCGGGCCGAAGATTGCCCTGCCGGGCGACGATCCGCAAAGCGCGGCGGTCAGCCCGTCAGCGCCCGTAAAAGAGAACAAGGCCACTACCCTGAGTAACAAGCCCGAGGCTTACGATCGCGAGCTGGTCGCCGCGGTTAAACAGTTCCAGGCCGCTCAGGGGCTGGGAGCCGATGGCGTTATTGGACCGTCAACGCGTGACTGGCTTAACGTATCGCCTGCGCAGCGGGCAGGGGTGCTGGCGCTTAATATTCAGCGTTTGCGTTTGCTGCCGGGCACGCTGTCCACCGGCATTATGGTCAATATCCCGGCCTATTCCCTGGTCTATTATCAGGATGGTAGCGAGAAACTGGCCTCGCGCGTGATTGTCGGGCGTCCGGATCGCAAAACGCCGATGATGAGCAGCGCGTTAAATAACGTGGTGGTTAACCCACCGTGGAACGTGCCGCCGACGCTGGCGCGTAAGGACATTCTGCCTAAGGTCTGGAACGATCCGGGTTATCTGGAACGTCATGGCTATACGGTGATGCGTGGCTGGAACAGTAAAGAGGCCATCGATCCTTACATGGTCGACTGGTCGACGATTACGGCTTCCAATCTGCCGTTCCGCTTCCAGCAGGCTCCCGGAGCGCATAACTCTCTGGGACGCTATAAATTCAACATGCCAAGTTCAGATGCAATCTATCTGCACGATACGCCGAACCACAATCTGTTCCAGAAAGATACCCGGGCACTGAGTTCAGGCTGCGTGCGCGTGAATAAAGCCTCGGAGCTGGCCAACATGCTGTTGCAGGATGCGGGCTGGAACGATACGCGTATCTCTGACGCCCTGAAGCAGGGGGATACGCGCTACGTGAATATTCGCCACAACATTCCGGTTAATCTTTATTATCTGACGGCGTTTGTGGGTGAAGACGGTCGCACTCAGTACCGTACAGATATTTACAATTATGATCTCACCGCGCGATCCGGCGCACAAATTTTGCCAAAAGCGGAACAATTAATCAGGTAAATGAAGCAGTTCGGGAAAAATGATTGTCGTAAGTTATGGTGAATCGGGGCCAATATCGCTGTAAGCCGCGTATTCACTGGGGTTGGGCGCCTTGACGTACTCTGTTTTGCCAGTTAAGGTGCCCTTCGTGCGCTAAGCATATTACGATTTCTTTGACCTGTAGACCTGATTATCATGGACAAATTTGACGCTAATCGCCGCAAGCTGCTGGCGTTAGGTGGTGTTGCGCTTGGCGCAGCGGCCATCTTACCGACGCCAGCATTTGCCACCCTCTCGACACCTCGTCCGCGCGTTTTAACGCTCAGCAATCTTCACACCGGTGAGTCGCTAAAAGCGGAGTTTTTCGATGGCAGAGGCTATATTCAGGATGAATTAGCAAGACTCAACCATTTTTTCCGTGATTTCCGCGCGAATAAAGTAAAAGCCATCGACCCAGGACTGTTTGATCAGCTTTTCCGCCTTCAGGGCCTTCTGGGCACCAGCAGGCCGGTGCAGCTTATTTCTGGTTATCGCTCAATTGATACCAACAATGAACTGCGCGCCCATAGCCGTGGTGTAGCGAAAAAGAGCTACCACACGAAGGGACAGGCAATGGATTTCCATATTGAAGGCGTTTCGTTAGCCAATATTCGCAAAGCCGCGTTATCTATGCGCGCTGGTGGTGTAGGATATTACCCACGTAGCAACTTTGTGCATATTGATACCGGGCCGGTTCGGCACTGGTAATAACGAAACACAGGAGCAGTATGAACTATCGTATTATTCCGGTTACCGCGTTCTCCCAGAACTGTTCATTAATCTGGTGCGAGCAAACCAAACTGGCCGCGCTTGTCGATCCCGGCGGTGACGCTGAGAAAATCAAGCAGGACGTTGCCGACAGCGGCGTGACGCTGATGCAGATTTTACTGACGCATGGTCACCTCGACCATGTAGGCGCAGCGGCTGAACTGGCTAAACACTACGGTGTGCCGATTATCGGCCCGGAAAAAGAAGATGAGTTCTGGCTGCAGGGGTTACCCGCCCAAAGCCGCATGTTTGGCCTTGATGAGTGTCAGCCTTTGACGCCCGATCGCTGGTTGAACGAAGGAGAGCGCGTTAACGTAGGGAATGTGACTTTACAGGTGTTGCATTGTCCTGGGCATACGCCAGGCCATATCGTCTTCTTTGATGACCAGTCCCGTCTGCTGATTTCCGGCGATGTGATTTTCAAAGGTGGCGTGGGACGCAGCGATTTTCCGCGCGGCGATCACGGGCAGCTGATTCAGTCGATCAAACAGAAGTTGTTGCCGCTGGGTGATGACGTAACGTTTATCCCTGGACACGGTCCGACGTCGACGCTGGGCTATGAACGGCTCCATAACCCGTTCCTTCAGGATGAAATGCCTGTCTGGTAACCAGCATAAAAAAAGCCTGCTTAACGCAGGCTTTTTTGTGGGCGCAAATTACAGGACGGCGACAATCGCTTCGCACAGTGGCGCCATGTTGTCAGGGGTCATGCCTGCAACGTTCACGCGGCCAGAGGCCACGGCGTACACGCCGAACTCTTCGCGCAGACGCAAAACCTGCTCTTTGGTCAGGCCGCTGAACGAGAACATGCCGTTCTGTTTGATGATGAAGCTGAAGTCGCGGTCAGCGCCTTTCTCAGCCAGGGTATTCACAAACAGCAGGCGCATGCGCTGGATACGCTGACGCATATCGTTCAGCTCTTGTTCCCAGATCGCGCGCAGCGCATCGTTGCTCAGAATGGTCGCAACAACAGACGCACCGTGTGCCGGCGGGTTAGAGTAGTTAGCGCGGATAACGGACTTCATCTGGCTGAAGGCGCGATCGGCGGTTTCATCGTTAGCCGCAACCAGCGTACAGGCACCTACACGCTCATTGTACAGACCAAAGTTCTTGGAGTAGGAGCTTGCAACGATCAGCTCCTGATGCACGGCTGCGAACGCGCGCAGGCCTTCGGCATCTTCTTCCAGACCGCGGGCGAAGCCCTGGTAAGCAAAGTCAAACAGCGGCAGCCAGCCTTTCTCAACGGAGAGCTTCGCCAGGTGTTCCCACTGCTCAAGCGTTGGATCGATACCGGTTGGATTGTGGCAGCAGCCGTGGAACAGCACCACGTCACCCGCCTGCGCTTCGCTCAGGCTTGCCAGCAGGCCGTCAAAGTCCAGAGCGTGGTTTGCCGCGTCGTAGTAAGCATATTCGCGCACTTCCAGGCCCGCAGAGTTAAAGACGCTCTTGTGGTTCGGCCAGCTTGGGTTGCTCACCCATACGCGCTTAACAGAGGTGTTTTTCGCAAGGAAATCCGCCGCCACGCGCAGCGCGCCGGTACCGCCAGGGGTCTGCGCCGTGCGCGCACGTTTGTCACTCACAATTGCGCTGCCTTTACCGAACAGCAGCTCCTGGGTGCAGCGACCAAATTCAGGGATACCATCAATACCGAGGTAGTTTTTGGTGGTTTCATTTTCCAGCAGATACTGCTCAGCTTTCTTAACGCTGGTCAGTACCGGAGTTTTGCCGGTTTCATCTTTATATACACCAATACCCAGGTTGATTTTGCCAGGGCGGTCGTCGGCACGAAACAGATCGGCCAGGCCCAGAATAGGGTCGGCAGGAGCGGCGGTAATGTTCTCAAACATGACGAAGTTCCATTGTGATTACAGAAGTGAAATCCGCTATCAGGTTAACGGTAGATTTACAAAATGCCAACCGTTTGCGACGAAAAGCGTGCGGCTTTTCAAAAGTCGCCATTATTTTCTGTCAGGCATAAAAAAACAGGGCCGAAGCCCTGTTCATTATGCATATAACAAAGTGGTGTACTGATTAGAACTGGTACACTGCAGCCAGACCCAGCTGGTCGTCGGTACCAACCCAGCCGCCGCCAGTGCGCTTGGCCTGATCTTCGTCGATCAGGTTGATACGGTAGTCAGCAGACACGTTGAAGTTTTTATTGAAGTAGTAAGTTGCGCCAACTTCAACGTATTTAGCCAGATCTGCATCGCCGCCAGCTACGGTGTTCAGGTTTTTACCTTTACTCTGCACGTAGGACAGGGATGGACGCAGGCCGAAATCGAACTGGTACTGAGCGATAACTTCGAAGTTCTGGGTTTTGTTCGCTACGTTGAACACGTCACCAGCATCATCCGGAGTATTGGAACCGGTGCTGTTACCCAGGATGCTCATGTTGCGGGTTTCTGCGTACACGGCTGCCAGATACAGGCTGTTGGCATCGTACTTACCACCGATTGCCCATGCTTCAGCTTTGTCGCCTTTGCCATCAGCTTTCTGGTCAAGAGTACGGTTAGCATTGCTGTATGCGCCGGTCAGACCAAAGCCACCGCCGAAGTCGTAACCCACAGAGTAACCAACGCCGTCGCCGTTGGCACGACGCAGGTCAGCACGCTCGTTTTTAGCCTGGTACTGGATACCGAAGCTCAGACCATCAACCAGGCCGAAGAAATCGCTGTTACGGTAGGTCAGCAGGCCAGTAGAACGGCTGGTCATGTAGTTATCAACATAACCACCACCCCAGGTTTCACCGGACCAGGTTGGCGCCATATCGGTGTAAGACTCTACATCGTATACGATGCCGTAGTTACGGCCGTAGTCGATGCTGCCAGCGTCAGCCATTTTCAGGCCAGCGAAAGCCAGACGAGTACGGGTAGAGTTGTTTGCAGACTGTTCACCTTCAGCTGAGCTGGCCAGTGCACGATATTCCCACTGACCATAACCGGTCAGTTGGTCGTTGATCTGAGTTTCGCCTTTGAAACCGATCTGCGCGTAGGTGGAATCTGAGTTGTTGGTGTTATCGCCGTTGGTAACGAAATCACGCTCAGCGTTAATTTTCCCGTACAGATCCAGTTTGTTGCCGTTCTTGTTATAGATTTCTGCAGCGTTAGCTGCACCGGCTACCAGCAGGGCAGGGATTACCACTGCCAGAATATTGCGCTTCATCATTATTTATTACCCTCATTGGTTTTTTTATGACACTCGCCACCGCCGCCAATAAATTCTGTCAATAAATATTTCCGGAACTATTGATGAGAGTTTGGTGTCTTTATGTATCTGACAGGCATCTTTCCATTCACCGAAGCGTTTCGCTAGCCTGAAAGTGCTACAATTCTCAAGATTGAGTTACAGAAAGAAAATATGTGTAACTAAATGTGTATTTTTGGGAACTTTGTGAACCATCTCAAATTTCGGAACCCCCTGGCGAATTAAGCATCAGTTTGTTTCCTATATATATGAATTCCTTATGTTTAATTTGGATAAAGGCAATTCCTATAAACGGATGTTAAACGACTCGTTTTTTCTTATGACCGAAAAAAGACTTCTGGATGGCTGAAAAATTGGTTGAAATTTGTGCTATTACTTCAGGGTGTAATAATCGCAATAAGACTGAGGTTTATTTTTTGTGGCTGGATATTTCGCGGAAACAAAACGTAACAGGTAGTGGTTGTGACGGGGTGGTGGTTTAAAAAGGCTGACTTTACGCTGACAAAAACTGACAAGAAAGAATAAAATAATGGCCAGCAAATGCTGGCCATTGTCTGTGGTGTTACTTAGAAGCTGGCGTTGCGTGGTGTGCGCGGGAATGGGATCACGTCACGCACGTTCTGAACGCCGGTAACGTAGGCGATCAGACGCTCGAAGCCCAGACCAAAACCAGCGTGCGGAACGGTGCCATAACGGCGCAGGTCGCGATACCAGCTGTAGTCCGCAGGGTTGAGACCCATCTCTTCCATGCGCGCATCGAGCACGTCCAGACGTTCTTCACGCTGAGAACCACCGATGATTTCACCGATGCCCGGCGCCAGTACGTCCATCGCTGCCACGGTTTTACCGTCTTCATTAAGGCGCATATAGAAGGCTTTAATGTCTTTCGGGTAGTTTTTAACAACAACCGGCGCTTTGAAGTGTTTCTCGGCGAGATAGCGTTCGTGCTCAGACGCCAGATCGACGCCCCAGTAAACCGGGTTCTCAAACTTCTCACCGCATTTTTCGAGGATCGCTACCGCGTCGGTATAGTCCACCTGCGCAAAGTCGGCAGAGACGAAACGCTCCAGACGCGCCACAGCATCGCTGTCAACGCGCTCTGCGAAGAATTTCATGTCGTCAGGACGCTCTTCCAGAACCGCTTTGAAGACGTACTTCAGCATCGCTTCTGCGAGACCTGCAACGTCATTCAGATCGGCAAACGCCACTTCCGGCTCCAGCATCCAGAACTCCGCCAGGTGGCGGCTGGTGTTGGAGTTTTCGGCGCGGAAGGTTGGGCCGAAGGTATAGATTTTAGACAGCGCACAGGCGTAAGTTTCGCCGTTGAGCTGTCCGGATACCGTCAGGAAGGCTTCTTTACCAAAGAAGTCTTTGTCATAGTCCACTTTACCTTCCGGCGTGCGCGGCAGGTTTTCCATGTCCAGCGTCGAGACGCGGAACATTTCGCCTGCGCCTTCCGTATCGGACGCGGTGATCAGCGGGGTAGACACCCAGAAATAACCCTGCTCATCGAAGAAGCGATGCAGCGCCTGGGCCAGCGTATGGCGCACGCGAGCCACCGCACCAATCAGGTTGGTACGCGGACGCAGGTGTGCGACTTCACGCAGGTATTCGATGCTGTGACGTTTTGCCGCCATCGGGTAGGTGTCCGGATCTTCAACCCAGCCGGTGACTTCAATGGCAGAGGCCTGGATCTCGAAACTCTGACCCTGGCCAGGTGATGCGACAACCACACCGGTAACGATAACGGAACAGCCCGTCGTCAGGCGCAGAACGTCATCATTGTAATTGGGCAGAGAATTATTAATGACGGCCTGTACAGGATCAAAGCAGGAACCGTCATAGACGGCAAGGAAGGAGATGCCAGCTTTAGAATCTCGGCGAGTACGCACCCATCCGCGCACGGTGACCTCCTGGTCAACGGCGACACGGCCCTGGAGTACGTCGGCTACAGGCACAACGCTCATAATATTCTCTCTGTTAATAGTCGGAAAAAATAAACACTTGTCCACCCTAAGACGGGGGGATATCTATGTTACCTGCCATCCGCTATCAGACAAGTAAATTTCGCAGTCAAAAGAGAAGAATTGAGAAATAAATAAGGGAAGGGAGCCCTGAAGGCTCCCGTAAGCGCTTAACTGGCTTTTTTGATCTGAGGGAGATCGAACGCTTTGCGCAATGCGCGGACAAACGCTTTGTCATGGCAGATGGTTTTACCCGGGCTGTCGGAGAGCTTTGCCACCGGCTTGCCGTTACATTCCACCAGCTTTATCACGATATTCAGAGGTTTTACCTGAGGAATGTCGCAGGTCAACCGGGTACCGATCCCGAAGCCCAGATTAATTCTGGTATTGAAATGACGATACAGTTCGACGGCTTTCGCCAGGTCGAGATTATCGGAGAAGACCAGCACCTTGCTCATCGGGTCAATGCCGAGTTTTTGATAATGGACAATCGCCTTTTCGCCCCATTCAACCGGATCCCCGGAGTCGTGGCGTAACCCCTGGTAACGCTCTGCGAACTCGGGACCAAAGTCGCGCAGGAAGGCATCCATCGTAATGCAGTCGGTCAGGGCGATCCCGAGTTGATTCGGGTACTCTTCAAGCCAGGCGGCCAGCGCCGCACGCTGGCTGTTGGCCAGGTCAGGGCTAATTTGCTGATGCGCCTGGAACCACTCGTGCGCCTGAGTGCCCATTGGCGTCAGGTTGAGGCGACGCGCAAGATCGTAGTTGCTGGTGCCCACGAACCACGGCTCCTGCTGCAAACGTTCAACGATAGCCTGCTGAACCTCGCGAGAGAAGCGGCGACGGGTGCCGAAATCCATCAGGCGGAAGCGGGACATATCCAGCCCTTCGGTCAGCGTTGAGAATGCCTCAAGTTTGTTTTCCAGCGAGGCGACCGCCTGTTCAACGCCCGTTTCAGGCGAACGGTAGCGCTGAGCCAGCTCGCTGATGACGGCCAGAAGCGGCACTTCCCACATGATCACTTCCCGCCACGGACCTTCAAGACGAATATCCAGCTTGCCGTTCTCGTTGGTCACGGTGACCTGTTCAGGCTTATAGCGGAAGTCGCGCAGCCAGTTCAGATAGTCCGCTTTGAAGAAAGGCAGGCCTGAAAGCCACTGGTATTCGTCGTCCTGCAGCGTCAGATGCTGCATCGCATCGACCTGTTCACGAATGGAGTCTGCGTAGATACCGAGCAAGTCGTCACCACGGCAGCGGAATTCCGCCGCGACGTTAACGTCATAGTAATGGTGGAAAACGGCTTGCTGCATATGCAGTTTATACGCGTCGGTATCCAGCAACGTATGCAGAACCGGAGAAGCGAATTGAGTCATAGGTGCGCTGTAGCATCCTCTCACGGGAGCGTTTAGTACAATAAACAACTCCGGAGTATACCTTGTTTAGTGATTTATTGAACCCCGATCACAACATAAGCACACTTTATGGTCGAGAGCATTTCGTGCCCCGTGTTATACAAATGTAGCAAAAAAGGTGTTTCTGCCTGAAAAGATGAACATTCTGCATAGCGCGTTTTACGCAACAGGAATATATTGAAACGTTACTCGACAAACGATGCATAAGGTTTTCTATGACACAACAGCCACAAGCCAAATACCGCCACGACTACCGTGCGCCGGAATACCTGATTGGCGATATCGATCTGACTTTTGACCTGGATGCCACAAAAACCGTTGTGACGGCGGTAAGCCAGGTGACGCGCCACAGCGCGACTGCCGTACCGCTGCGTCTGGATGGCGAAGACCTGACGCTGGTCTCCCTGCATATTAACGATGAACCCTGGTCAGACTATAAAGAAGAAGGCAACCAGCTGGTCATCGACAACCTGCCGGAACGCTTTACGCTGCGCATCGTGAATGAAATCAGCCCTGCCGCAAACACGGCGCTGGAAGGGCTTTACCAGTCAGGCGTGGCCCTGTGTACACAGTGTGAAGCAGAAGGTTTCCGCCACATTACCTGGTACCTCGACCGCCCGGACGTGCTGGCGCGCTTTACCACTAAAATCATTGCCGATAAAACGCTCTATCCGTTCCTGCTCTCCAACGGTAACCGCGTCGGCGAGGGCGAACTGGAAAATGGCCGTCACTGGGTGCAGTGGCAGGACCCGTTCCCGAAACCATGCTACCTGTTTGCGCTGGTAGCGGGTGATTTCGACGTGCTGCGCGATACCTTCAAAACCCGCTCTGGCCGCGAAGTGGCGCTGGAGCTGTTCGTTGACCGCGGCAACCTTGACCGCGCGCCGTGGGCGATGACTTCACTCATTAATTCCATGAAGTGGGACGAAGAGCGCTTCGGCCTCGAATACGATCTCGACATCTATATGATCGTCGCCGTCGACTTCTTCAACATGGGCGCGATGGAGAATAAAGGCCTTAACATCTTTAACTCCAAATACGTGCTGGCGCGTACCGATACCGCCACCGATAAAGACTACCTTGATATCGAACGCGTCATCGGCCACGAGTATTTCCATAACTGGACCGGTAACCGCGTCACCTGCCGCGACTGGTTCCAGCTGAGCCTGAAAGAGGGCCTGACCGTCTTCCGCGATCAGGAGTTCAGCTCCGATCTCGGCTCGCGGGCGGTCAACCGCATCAACAACGTGCGTACCATGCGCGGTCTGCAGTTTGCGGAAGATGCCAGCCCAATGGCGCACCCGATCCGTCCGGACAAAGTCATTGAGATGAACAACTTCTACACCCTGACGGTGTACGAGAAGGGCGCGGAAATTATTCGCATGATCCACACCCTGCTGGGCGAGGAGAACTTCCAGAAAGGGATGCAGCTCTATTTCGAGCGCCACGACGGCAGCGCGGCCACCTGCGACGACTTCGTGCAGGCGATGGAAGACGCGTCCAACGTTGATCTCTCTCATTTCCGCCGCTGGTACAGCCAGGCCGGGACCCCGATCGTCACCGTGAAGGACGACTACAACCCGGAAACCGAGCAGTACACGCTGACCATCAGCCAGCGCACGCCGCCAACCGCCGAGCAGGAAGAGAAATATCCGCTGCACATTCCGTTCAGCATTGAGCTGTACGACAACGAAGGCAACGTCATCCCGCTGCAGAAGGGCGGCCATCCGGTGCACAACGTGCTGAACGTGACCCAGGCAGAGCAGACCTTTATCTTCGATAACGTCTACTTCCAGCCGGTTCCTGCATTGCTGTGCGAATTCTCCGCGCCGGTGAAGCTGGAGTACAAGTGGAGCGACCAGCAGCTGACGTTCCTGATGCGCCATGCGCGCAATGATTTCTCTCGCTGGGACGCCGCGCAGAGCCTGCTCGCAACCTACATCAAGCTGAACGTGAACCGCTACCAGCAGGGCCAGCCGCTGACGCTGCCGGTGCACGTGGCAGACGCGTTCCGTGCGATCCTGCTGGATGAGAAGATTGACCCGGCGCTGGCGGCTGAAATTCTGACCCTCCCGTCCGCAACCGAAATTGCAGAGCTGTTCGATATCATCGACCCGATTGCCATCGTGGCCGTGCGTGAAGCGCTGACCCGCACGCTGGCGACCGAACTGGCGGATGAATTCCTGGCGCTCTACAACGCCAACAGGCTTGACGCCTATCGCGTGGAGCATGCGGATATCGGCAAACGTACTCTGCGCAATACCTGCCTGCGCTATCTTGCGTTTGGTGAGGCCGGGCTGGCGAACACGCTGGTGAGCAAGCAGTATCACGAAGCGGATAACATGACCGATGCGCTGGCCGCGCTGTCGGCAAGCGTTGCCGCTGAACTGCCGTGCCGCGATGCGCTGATGCAGGAGTATGACGACAAGTGGCACCAGGATGGTCTGGTGATGGACAAGTGGTTTATTCTGCAGGCGACCAGCCCGGCGGCCGATGCGCTTAGCAAGGTTCGCAGCCTGCTGAAGCACCGTTCGTTCACCATGAGCAACCCGAACCGCGTTCGCTCGCTGATTGGCGCATTTGCCAGCAGCAACCCGGCCGCGTTCCACGCCGAAGACGGCAGCGGATACCAGTTTATGGTGGAAATGCTGACCGAGCTGAACAGCCGTAACCCGCAGGTTGCATCACGTCTGATTGAGCCGCTGATTCGCCTGAAACGCTATGATGCGCAGCGCCAGGCGAAGATGCGCGCCGCGCTTGAGCAGCTGAAAGGGCTGGAAAATCTGTCTGGCGATCTGTACGAGAAGATTGCTAAAGCACTGGCCTGATAGAAAGCTTAACCCTCCCTCTCCCTGTGGGAGAGGGCCGGGGTGAAGGCATCAGGCATTAGCCGTAATCAACGCACGCTCATTTACCCCACGCTTCATCACCCGCTCCAACACCGCCCCCTCCAGCTCCGCCAGTCTCGCCGACCCTACGCGACGAGGGCGCGGGATATCCACCGTCAGATCCAGACCGATTTTCCCGTCTTCTATAAGCAATACCCGGTCCGCCATCGCCACGGCTTCGCTGACGTCATGCGTCACCAGCAGGACCGTAAAGCCGTGCGCCTGCCAGAGGGATTCAATCAGATCCTGCATTTCGATCCGCGTCAGGGCGTCGAGCGCGCCGAGCGGCTCATCAAGCAGCAGCAGGCCGGGACGGTGAATCAACGCTCGCGCCAGCGCCACGCGCTGCTTCTGCCCGCCCGACAGCGCCGCAGGCCATTCACCTGCGCGGTTTTCCAGCCCGACGGCGGCCAGCGCCCGACGGGCTTCATCCCGCCAGTTGCCTTTGAGCCCCAGCCCGACGTTATTAATCACCGTCTTCCAGGGCAGCAGCCGCGCGTCCTGAAACATCATGCGCGTATCGTCCTGAATATTCGAAAGCGGCGTTGTTCCTGCCAGAATCTCTCCACCGTTGGGGGCTTCCAGCCCGGCTAAAAGACGCAGAAGCGTGCTCTTGCCGCCGCCGCTGCGCCCGACTAGGGCCACAAACTGGCCGGCGGGAATGTGCAGATCCAGCCCGTTAAGAATGGTGTTTTCGCCGTAGCGTTTGGTTACGCCGTTCAGCAGCAGCGGCGTGCCCTGGTTCAGTCGTGCCGTATTCATGCTTTCGCCTCCTGAAGGGTATAGGCCGGGTTCCAGCGCAGCCAGCTGCGCTCAAGCCACTGGGCGCTGACGTCCGCGAGTTTGCCAAGCAGGGCATAGAGGATGATGGCAACCACCACCACGTCCGTTTGCAGGAATTCGCGGGCGTTCATCGCCAGATAGCCGATGCCTGAATTGGCCGAGATGGTCTCCGCCACAATCAGCGTCAGCCACATCAGGCCGAGCGCAAAACGCACCCCGACCATGATGGAGGGCAGGGCGCCCGGCAGGATCACGTGTATAAAGAGAGAAAAGCCGGACAGGCCGTAGCTGCGCGCCATCTCCACCAGACCGCGATCGATATTGCGGATGCCGTGCCAGGTGTTGATGTAGATCGGGAACAGCGTGCCAAGCGCCACGAGAAAGATCTTGGCGCTCTCGTCAATCCCAAACCACAGAATCACCAGCGGGATCAGCGCCAGATGCGGCACGTTGCGCAGCATCTGAATGGAGGTATCCAGCAGCCGCTCGCCCCAGCGGGAAAGGCCGCTGATCAGACCCAGCAACAGACCAATGCTGCCGCCGATGGAAAACCCAATCACCGCGCGCCAGGAGCTGATCGCCAGATGCTGCCACAGCTCGCCGCTGACGCTCAGCGACCAGAACGCTTCTACGACGCCCTCCGGAGAGGGCAGTATGCGGCTCGACAGCCAGCCGGTGGTCGACGCGAGCTGCCAGAGCGCCACGATGCCGACGGGCAAAAACCACGGGGCGGCGCGCAGCAGCCATTTTTGTGAGGTGGCAGACATGGTCACTCCTTAGCTCTGCGCGACTTTGCGCGGAATAAACTCGTTCGCCACGGCTTCGCCCTGCAGCTGGAGCCGCTGCGGCTGTGGAATTTCCGGAACGGCGACGTCCAGATGCGGGAATAACAGCTCGCCCACCTTGTACGCCTCTTCCAGGTGCGGATAGCCGGAGAGAATAAAGCTGTCGATGCCCAGGTCAGCGTATTCATTAATCCGGGCGGCTACGGTCGGGCCGTCGCCGACCAGCGCCGTGCCCGCGCCGCCGCGCACCAGGCCGACGCCCGCCCACAGGTTCGGGCTGATTTCCAGATTCTCGCGCCTGCCGTTGTGCAGAGAGGCCATGCGGTGCTGCCCGACGGAGTCGGTTTTGGCAAACGCGGCCTGCGCCTTCGCGATGGTCTCATCGTCTAGATGGGAGATCAGGCGGTCTGCCGCCTGCCAGGCTTCTTCATTGGTTTCGCGCACAATCACGTGCAGGCGAATGCCGAAGCGCACCCTGCGGCCATGGGCGGCGGCTTTGGCGCGGACCTGAGCAATTTTCTCTTTCACCAGCTCGGGCGGCTCGCCCCAGGTCAGATAGAGATCGACCTGCTCGGCGGCCAGATCCTGAGCCACATCCGACGATCCGCCAAAATAGAGCGGGGGACGCGGCTGCTGCACCGGCGGGAAGTAGAGCTTCGCGTCGCGAACGTGAATATGCTTGCCTTCAAAGGTGACGGTTTCGCCTTCCAACAGGCGTCGCCAGACGCGGGTAAACTCGGCGGAGGCTTCATAGCGCTCGGTATGGTCGAGGAACACGCCGTCGCCCGCCAGCTCCTGCGGATCGCTGCCCGTCACCAGGTTGAACAGGGCCCGGCCGTTGGAGAGCCTGTCCAGCGTTGCCGCCTGACGCGCCGCCACGGTGGGGGAAACGACGCTCGGGCGCAATGCAACCAGGAATTTAAGGCGCTGGGTGACCGGGATCATCGACGCGGCGACCAGCCAGGCATCCTCGCACGAGCGTCCGGTCGGGATCAGCACGCCGGTAAAACCGATTCGGTCCGCCGCCTGCGCAATCTGCTGCAGATAGCCGTGGTCAACCGGGCGCGAACCCTCTTCTGTGCCAAGATAGTGCCCATCGCCGTGGGTGGGTAAAAACCAGAAAAGATTCAGACTCATGATTTAGCTCCTTCTTTGCCAGCGGGCTGCCAGATGCGTTCGCGAATATCGACCTGTTTTGGGACCAGGCGGTTTTGATAGAAGAGGTCAGCGGTCTGTTGCTGAAGCGCGGCGACGTGCGCGTCTACCGGTGAAATGGTGGTGGGTGGACGGTGGCTGAGATAGCTCGCAATCACCGGTTCAGGCAGGCCCATGGTTTTTGCCAGCAGGGCAATGCTCGCCTGAGGCTGGCTTTGGGTCAGCGCATCTGCCTGCGTGAAGGTATCCAGCACGCCCTGAATAAACGCGCCGTTTTTTTCCGCGTAAGGGCGTGCGGCGAGGTAGAACGAGCCGGTCTGTTTGAGCGTGGTACCGTCCTTCAGCACCCGTACGCCGCCTTGCAGTAATGCCGCTGAGTAGTACGGATCCCAGATAGCCCAGGCATCAACGTTTTTCTGCTGGAACGCGGCGCGCGCGTCGGCAGGCGTCAGGTAAATGGGTTGAATGTCGGTGAACTTTAGCCCGGCTTCCTGTAAGGCGCGCAGCAGCAGGTTGTGCGAGCTGGAGCCTTTCTGGAAAGCGACCTTACGTCCTTTAAGGTCGGCGACGCTTTTAATGTCGCTGTTTTCAGGTACCAGAATCACCTCGGCTTTCGGTTTCGCGGGTTCTACGCCGACGTAGACAAGGTCTGCCCCGGCAGCCTGAGCAAAAATAGGCGGGATGTCGCCCGTGCTGCCCAGATCGATACTGCCGACGTTCAGCGCTTCAAGCATCTGCGGCCCTGCCGGGAACTCCACCCAGGAGAATTTGGTGTCCGGGAAGCGTTTTTCCAGCAGATGGTGGCTTTTTGCCAGCACCATGCTGACGCTGCCTTTTTGGTAGCCAATGCGTAAGCTGTCCGGTGCGGTTTCTGCGGCATGCGCCAGCGCGGTAAACGCCATCAGGCCAGCCAGTCCGAGACGGGTTAAGGTTTTAAACATGTGCGACTCCCTGAGGCGGAGTAAAAGAAGGAACCTGGATATCCCGGCGATGCAGGGCGTGCCAGAAGGTTTCCAGCGCGGCATCAAGGCGCGTTTGCAGATTCGGCGTGAAGTGCGGCTTATGCTGGTAGTCAATGACCTGCGAATCATCCGCGAAAACGCCGTGGAGGATCTCCTGCGCCTTCAGGGCGTTCAGCACCGGCTTCAGGGCGTAATCCACCGCCAGTAAATGTGCCACCGTGCCGCCCGTTGCCAGCGGCAGCACCACTTTGCCGTCCAGCGCGCGCTCGGGGAGAAGATCGAGCAGGGTTTTCAGCGCGCCCGAAAAAGAGGCTTTATAAATCGGGGTCGCAACGATGAGGCCGTCCGCTTCCTTGAGCTGCTCGGTGAGGGTTTTCAGCGCGGGGCTGTCGAAGCGGGCATACAGCAAATCTTCAGGCTCGAAGTTATGCAGATTCCAGTGGCACACTTCCACGTCCAGGGCGTTGAGCTTTTCACGGGCATATTCCAGCAGGGCGCTGGAACGCGAAGGGAATCGTGGACTTCCGGCCAGGGTAATGACGCGCATACTTCCTCCTTATAACTAATTGTTTGCTTTTGTCTAACATTCATAACAATTTTCAGGAGTGTGACACCGCGCGGTTATTCCACTAAATGATTTATCCGCAATTAAAATGCGAAAAACTGCATAAGAAAGGGAAAGGCAGGAAAACGATTGCGTTTTACGCCGTTTTTTTTGCCGCAGGTCAATTCCCTTTCGCGACGGGATCGCCCATAATCCCCTCCCGGTTTGCACACCGGGAATCCAGGAGAGTTCATGTACTACCCCTTCGTTCGTAAAGCCCTTTTCCAGCTCGACCCCGAGCGCGCTCATGAATTTACATTTCAGCAATTACGTCGCATTACAGGCACGCCTCTGGCGGCACTGGTGCGTCAAAACGTGCCGGAAAAGCCTGTGCAGTGCATGGGTCTGACCTTTAAAAATCCGCTGGGTCTGGCGGCCGGTCTGGACAAAAATGGCGAGTGCATCGATGCCCTGGGCGCGATGGGCTTTGGCTCCATCGAAATTGGTACCGTCACGCCGCGCCCGCAGCCGGGAAATGACAAGCCGCGCCTGTTCCGCCTGGTCGAAGCCGAAGGGCTGATCAACCGCATGGGCTTTAATAACCTCGGCGTTGATCATCTGGTGGAGAACGTGAAGAAAGCCCATTTCGATGGGGTGTTAGGCATCAATATTGGCAAAAATAAAGATACGCCGGTTGAGCAGGGTAAAGATGACTATCTGATTTGTATGGAAAAAGTCTACGCCTATGCCGGGTATATCGCGGTGAATATTTCCTCACCTAATACCCCGGGTTTACGCTCGTTACAATATGGCGAAGCGCTGGACGATCTTCTGAGTGCCATTAAAAATAAACAAAATGAACTCCAGGCGATCCACCATAAATATGTTCCGGTCGCGGTGAAGATCGCGCCGGATCTTTCTCATGAAGAATTGATCCAGGTTGCCGACAGTTTGGTTCGCCATAATATCGATGGGGTGATTGCAACGAATACCACGCTCGATCGTTCCCTCGTTCAGGGAATGAAAAACTGTGACGAAGCGGGTGGGTTAAGTGGCCGTCCGGTACAATTAAAAAGCACCGAAATTATTCGCGCTCTGTCTGCAGAATTAAATGGCCGTTTACCGATTATTGGCGTCGGCGGTATCGACTCGGTGATTGCTGCGCGCGAGAAGATGGCGGCCGGTGCGTCACTGGTGCAAATCTATTCCGGCTTTATTTTTAAAGGCCCGCCGCTGATTAAAGAAATCGTTACTCATATCTAATCTTTTCTCTTAATCAGACAACCAGGGCTTTATTTCCAGCCCTGGTTGTTTTATATTCCGTCACTGTTGCTTATTTAGACATTATAGTCTTTTATTACTAGTGTTATAAACGAAGCGGCCAACAGGACATTTTTAGTACAGGACGTTTGGGGACGGGAGAGAAACATGCGAATTAAACCTGACGATAACTGGCGCTGGTATTTTTGCGATGAGCACGATCGCATGATGCTCGATTTAGCCAATGGCATGTTGTTTCGTTCTCGTTTTGCCCGCCGAATGTTAACCCCGGACGCGTTTTCTCCATCGGGCTTTTGTGTTGATGATGCGGCGCTTTATTTCTCCTTTGAAGAAAAATGCCGCGATCTGATGCTCTCAAAAGAGCAGCGTGCCGAACTGGTATTAAATGCGCTGGTGGCTATCCGTTTCCTGAAGCCGCAAATGCCGAAAAGCTGGCATTTCCTGCCTCACGGCATGGACTGGACGCCAGCAACGGGCGATGCAGCCAGCGTTAACCTGAGCGATACCGCCGAAGAGGTGAGCCTGTTAGTGGTTGAGCCGGGCGAAAACGCCGCACTTTGTCTGCTGGCGCAGCCCGGCGTGACGATTGCCGGGCGCGTAATGCAGTTAGGTGATGCGATCAAAGTCATGAATGACAGGCTGAAGCCGCCGCTGCGCGTAGATTCCTTCAGCCTCGAACAGGCGGTTTAAGCTTCCAGCTGTACCGACGTTTTCGGTACGCAGCTACAGCACAGGATTGTGCCGTCATTTCCAATTGCAGATTTTTTCAGCGCACTCACTTCACCCTCCAGTAGCTTGATGCGGCAGCATCCGCAAATTCCCGCGCGGCAGGAATACGGTACGCGAATACCGGCTTGCTCCAGTTGCTCCAGCAGCACCTGCTGATTGTTGCCACGAATAATCTTGCCCTGCCAGTGAATATCCACCGCAGAGGCGACGTTTGTCACAACGTCGACCATTTCTTCTTCCTGGCCTGAGCCGTACACTCTCGCCGGCCCGCGGGCGAGAATTTCAACCTCATCGCCTACGCGGATCGCGCCGCTGGAGCGCGGGATCAGGTTCTGGCCGAAATCGACATCGCCGTTGTCCTGTGCGGTACGGAACGATTGCAGCGTTTTCAGCGGCTCGCCGGAAGGATGCTTCTGGCCTTTCTCGGGGCTTACCGTGGTGAAAATGCAGCGGCTGCAGGGTTTGACGACATCAAAGATGACGCTGCCGATGCGAATGACTTTCCAGGTGTCTTCATCCCAGGCGTCGGCGCCCGTCACCACCAGGTTCGGACGGAACTGTTCCATCTGTACGCTGGCTTTACAGCGATTCTGTAAATCACGCAGCGACGCTTCGTTGGTGAGCAGGAACGGGAAGCCATCCGCGAAGGAGAGGGGAACGGCGTCGTGGCGCTTGACGCGACGCGTCAGTTCCGGCCCAACCCAGCGCAGCTGCACGTCGCGGGAGAAGAAGCCGCTCAGCCAGCGGTTAATTTCATCCGGTGCGATGCGGGCGGTAAAATGGTTGCCCCATACTTCCGTTGGCGCGTCGACAGCCGCAAAATCAGCAAAGCGAATCACCGCGCTGGAACCGTCCGGCGCGGTCAGATGCAAACCATCATGAAGCGGTGAAGGGGTGAAGCGAACCATCTGCGGGAACTGGCGTGCGGTGATAAACGTCCCGTCAGGCTCGGTGACCATAAAAATACGATCGAAGGCGAACCCGCTCATGTCTGCCAGCGCGTGAGAGACGCCGATGCCGCGCATGGATTTCACCGGATGAATAAAAAGCCTGGATAACGTCGCCACTGCACACTCCCGCAAATGAAAATAAGCCTTCAACTTTATGACATACACGCCATATTAGCTATAATGCGCGACAATTTTCTAAGAGTAAAAGTGACGATATGAATTCTCTGTTTGCCAGTACGGCCCGTGGGCTGGAAGAGCTGTTAAAAACTGAACTGGAAGCCCTCGGCGCGCAAGAGTGCCAGGTGGTTCAGGGTGGTGTCCATTTTGAGGGCGACACGCGGCTTATTTACCAGAGCCTGATGTGGAGCCGTCTGGCGTCGCGCATCATGCTGCCGATGAAGGAGTGCAAGGTCTATAGCGACCTGGATCTCTACACCGGCGTACAGATGATCGACTGGACAGAGATCTTCACTCCTGACGCCACCTTCGCGGTGCATTTCAACGGCGTGAACGACGAGATCCGCAACAGCCAGTACGGCGCTCTGCGCGTAAAAGACGCGATTGTTGACTGCTTCACGCGTAAAAATAAGGAACGTCCGAACGTCGATCGCGAAAATCCGGACCTGCGTATCAACGTCTGGCTGAACGGCGACACGGCAAGCATCTCCCTCGACCTGAGCGGCGCCGGTCTGCACCTGCGCGGCTACCGCGATCGCACCGGTATGGCGCCGATCAAAGAAACCCTGGCCGCCGCCATCGTGATGCGCTCCGGCTGGCTGCCGGGCACGCCGCTGCTCGACCCAATGTGTGGCTCCGGTACGCTGCTGATTGAGGCCGCAATGCTGGCAACCGACCGTGCGCCGGGGCTGCACCGCGGCCACTGGGGCTTTAAGGGCTGGGCACAGCACGACGAAGCGCTCTGGAAAGAGGTTAAAGACGAGGCGCAGACCCGCGCGCGTAAGGGCCTGGCGGAGTACACCTCTCACTTCTACGGTTCGGACAGCGACCCGCGCGTGATTGAACGCGCCCGCAGCAACGCCCGTCGCGCCGGTATCGGCGAGCTGGTCACCTTCGAGGTGAAAGACGTGGCGAACCTGACCAACCCGCTGCCGAAAGGCCCGTACGGAACCGTGATCAGCAACCCGCCGTACGGCGAGCGTCTGGACAGCGAGCCTGCGCTGATTGCCCTGCACAGCCTGCTGGGCCGCAATATGAAGGACTATTTCGGCGGCTGGAACCTGTCTCTGTTCAGCGCCTCGCCGGAGCTGCTGAGCTGCCTGCAGCTGCGTGCCGATCGCCAGTTTAAAGCGAAAAACGGCCCGCTGGACTGCGTGCAGAAAAACTACCATCTGGCAGAGAAAGCGGCGGACAGCAAGCCAACCGGCGTGGCGGAAGATTACGCCAACCGCCTGCGCAAAAACCTGAAGAAATTTGAAAAATGGGCGAAGCAGGAAGGGATCGAGTGCTATCGCCTGTACGATGCCGACCTGCCGGAGTACAACGTGGCGGTTGACCGCTACGCGGACTGGGTGGTGATTCAGGAATATGCTCCGCCGAAAACCATTGATGCGCAAAAAGCGCGTCAGCGTATGCTGGACGTCATTGCGGCCACCATTGCCGTGCTGGGGATTGCGCCGAACAGGCTGGTTCTGAAAACCCGCGAGCGTCAGAAGGGTAAAAACCAGTACCAGAAGATGGGCGAAAAGGGCGACTTTATCGAAGTGGGCGAATACAACGCCCGCCTGTGGGTGAACCTGACCGACTATCTTGATACCGGCCTGTTCCTCGACCACCGTATCGCCCGCCGCATGCTCGGCCAGATGAGCAAGGGCAAAGATTTCCTCAACCTGTTCTCCTACACCGGGAGCGCCAGCGTGCACGCCGGTCTCGGCGGCGCGCGCAGCACCACCACGGTGGATATGTCCCGTACCTATCTGGAGTGGGCCGAACGCAACCTGCGCCTGAACGGTCTGACCGGACGCCAGCATCGCCTGATGCAGGCCGACGTGCTGGGCTGGCTGCGCGATACCGACGAGCAGTTCGACCTGATCTTTATCGATCCGCCGACCTTCTCTAACTCCAAGCGCATGGAGGATAGCTTTGACGTTCAACGCGATCACCTGCGCCTGATGACCGACCTGAAGCGCCTGCTGCGCAAAGGCGGCACCATTATGTTCTCGAACAACAAACGCGGCTTCCGTATGGATCATGACGGCCTGGCAGCCCTGGGACTGAAAGCACAAGAAATCAGCCAAAAAACGCTGTCTCAGGACTTCGCCCGTAACCGTCAAATTCATAACTGCTGGTTGATTACCGCGGTCTGAAAGGAAAAATAAATGTCATTAATTAGTATGCACGGCGCGTGGCTCTCTTTCAGCGACTCACCGCTTCTCGATAATGCAGAGCTGCATATCGAAGATAACGAGCGCGTCTGTCTGGTGGGCCGTAACGGCGCGGGTAAATCCACGCTGATGAAAATCCTCAACCGCGAGCAGGGGCTGGATGACGGCCGCATCGTGTACGAGCAGGATCTGATCGTCTCCCGCCTCCAGCAGGATCCGCCGCGTCATGTGACCGGCAGCGTGTACGATTTCGTGGCGGAAGGCATCTCCGAGCAGGCGGAGTACCTGAAGCGCTATCACGAGATTTCGCATCTTGTGATGACCGACCCGAGCGACAAGAATCTCAACGAACTGGCGAAAGTGCAGGAGATGCTCGATCACCACGGTCTGTGGCAGCTGGAAAACCGCATTAACGAGGTGCTGGCCCAGCTTGGTCTCGAAGCGGATATGGAACTGTCCGCGCTCTCCGGCGGCTGGCTGCGTAAAGCGGCGCTGGGCCGCGCGCTGGTCAGTGGCCCTAAGGTACTGCTGCTGGACGAACCAACCAACCACCTGGATATTGAAGCGATTGACTGGCTGGAAGGGTTCCTGAAAACCTTCAGCGGCACCATCATCTTCATCTCGCACGACCGTTCGTTTATTCGCAATATGGCGACGCGCATTGTCGATCTCGACCGCGGCAAGCTGGTTACCTATCCTGGCGATTACGATACGTATCTGCTGGAGAAAGAAGAAAACCTGCGCGTGGAAGAGCTGCAGAACGCCGAGTTCGACCGCAAGCTGGCGCAGGAAGAGGTGTGGATCCGTCAGGGCATCAAGGCGCGCCGTACCCGTAACGAAGGCCGCGTGCGTGCCCTGAAGGCGATGCGACGCGAGCGCAGCGAGCGCCGCGAAGTGATGGGCAGCGCCAAAATGCAGGTGGAAGAGGCGTCCCGCTCCGGCAAGATTGTCTTCGAAATGGAAAACGTTAACTACCAGGTTGACGGCAAAGTGCTGGTGAAAGATTTCTCCGCTCAGGTTCAGCGCGGGGACAAAATTGCGCTGATTGGCCCGAACGGCTGCGGCAAAACCACGCTGCTGAAGCTGATGCTGGGCCAGCTGCAGGCCGACAGCGGCCGCATTCACTGCGGCACCAAGCTGGAAGTGGCCTACTTCGACCAGCACCGCGCGGAGCTGGATCCGGAACGCACGGTGATGGATAACCTCGCCGAAGGTAAACAGGAAGTGATGGTAAACGGCAAGCCGCGGCACGTGCTGGGCTATCTGCAGGACTTCCTGTTCCACCCGAAACGCGCGATGACGCCGGTGCGCGCGCTGTCCGGCGGGGAGCGTAACCGTCTTCTGCTGGCCCGTCTGTTCCTGAAGCCAAGCAATTTGCTGATCCTCGATGAACCGACGAACGATCTGGATGTCGAAACGCTGGAATTACTGGAAGAGCTGATCGACGGTTATCAGGGAACCGTGATGCTGGTTAGTCACGATCGTCAGTTCGTGGATAACACCGTGACCGAGTGCTGGATCTTCGAAGGTGAAGGGCGAATTGGTCAGTACGTGGGCGGTTATCACGACGCAAAAGGGCAGCAGTCGCAGTCTCTGGCGCAGAAACAGTCAAAGTCCAGAACAAGTTCTGAACCTGCTGTAGCAAAAGCAGAAACTGTCAAGAAAACCTCGGCTAAACTAAGCTATAACCTGCAGCGCGAACTGGAGGGGCTACCTCAGCGTCTCGAAGAGCTGGAGGCCGCGCTTGAGGGGCTGCAAGCACAGGTTGCTGATGCATCATTCTTTACCCAATCGCATGACTATACTCAGAAAGTACTGGCTGAAATGTCCGCGGCTGAAAAAGCCCTGGAAGAAGCATTTGAGCGCTGGGAGTACCTTGAGTCTCTGAAAAACGGCGCATAAACAGGGATTAAATATGTGTGACCAGCACCATGCCGACAGGCATATATTATGCTCGCAATGCGATATGCTCGTGGCGTTGCCAGAGCTTGGTCACGGACATAAAGCCCTGTGTCCACGCTGTGGCGCGACGTTGACAACCGAGTGGGACGCGCCGAGGCAGCGTCCCACTGCCTACGCGCTGGCAGCCTTGTTCATGCTGCTGCTCTCCAATCTCTTCCCCTTCATCTATATGAAGGTCGGTGGGATGACAAGCCAGGTGAATCTGCTTGAAATCCCGGGCGTGATGTTCTCGGAAGATTACGCCAGCCTCGGCACCTTTTTTCTGCTGTTCGTCCAGATAGTCCCGGCGTTTTGCCTGGTCGTCATCCTGCTGCTGGTTAACCGCGTCAGGATGCCGTCATCGCTGAAAATCCGGCTTGCGCGCATCCTTTTTCAGCTCAAAAGCTGGGGGATGGCCGAGATCTTTCTGGCGGGGATACTGGTCAGTTTCGTGAAGCTGATGGCGTACGGCGACGTGGGGATAGGCAGCAGCTTTATTCCCTGGTGTCTGTATTGCGTCCTGCAGCTGCGTGCTTTCCAGTGCGTGGACAGGCGCTGGGCCTGGGACGATATCGCCCCGGCCCCGACGCTTGCGCAGACGGTGAAGGTCGGCGTGCCGGGTATCCGCCAGGGGCTTCGTTCCTGCCCGTGCTGCACCGCCGTGCTGCCCGCCGATCTTGAGGTTTGTCCGCGCTGCGAAACAAAGGGCCACGTTCGCCGTAAAAACAGCCTGCAGTGGACGATGGCGCTGCTGGTCACGTCCGTCATGCTGTATCTGCCCGCCAATATTCTGCCGATTATGATCACCGATTTGCTCGGCGACAAAATGCCCTCGACGATCCTTGCCGGGGTCATACTGCTGTGGGGCGAAGGATCCTATCCTGTCGCCGGCGTGATTTTTATCGCCAGTATTATGGTGCCCACCTTAAAAATGATCGCCATTGCCTGGCTCTGCTGGGATGCAAAAGGCCACGGAAAGCGCGACAGCGAACGCATGCACCTGATTTACGAAGTGGTCGAATTTGTCGGTCGTTGGTCAATGATCGACGTGTTTGTGATTGCCGTTCTCTCTGCGCTGGTGCGGATGGGCGGTTTGATGAGTATTTATCCCGCGATGGGGGCTTTAATGTTTGCACTGGTGGTGATTATGACCATGTTTGCGGCCATGACCTTCGACCCTCGTTTATCGTGGGATCGTGAGCCTGAATCAAGCCATGAGGAAGAGTAAGAGCATGGAAAATAAGAGTGGAGAGGCGAAAGTGCAGAAGGTCAAAAACTGGTCGCCGGTGTGGATTTTCCCCATCGTGACCGCGCTGATCGGTGCATGGATCCTGTTTTATCATTACAGCCATCAGGGACCGGAAGTGACGCTGATTACCACCAATGCCGAAGGAATTGAGGGCGGTAAAACGACCATCAAAAGCCGCAGCGTGGATGTGGGCGTGGTGGAAAGCGCAACCCTGACCGACGATTTAACCCATGTGGAGATTAAGGCGCGTCTTAATGCCGGCATGGAAAAACTGCTGCACGGCGATTCTGTTTTCTGGGTGGTTAAACCTCAGGTGGGGCGCGATGGGATCAGCGGCTTAGGAACGCTGCTCTCAGGTGCCTACATCGAGCTGCAGCCGGGTGCAAAAGGCAGCCAGCCGGCGCAGTACCAGCTTCTGGATTCACCTCCGCTTGCCCCGCCTGATGCAAAAGGTATCCGCGTGATCCTCGACAGTAAAAAAGCGGGCCAGCTCACGGCGGGCGATCCGGTTCTTTTCCGCGGCTATCGCGTGGGTTCGGTGGAGAAAAGCACCTTCGATCCTCAGAAAAGAGCCATCAGCTATCAGCTGTTCATCAATGCGCCTAACGATCGTCTGGTCACCAGCAACGTCCGTTTCTGGAAAGACAGCGGCATCGCGGTGGATCTGACCTCGGCGGGCATGCGTGTAGAAATGGGCTCGCTGACAACGCTGTTTGGCGGTGGCGTGAGTTTTGACGTACCCGAAGGGCTGGACCTGGGGCAGCCGGTTGCGGAGAACACCGCTTTCCGCCTGTTCGACGATCAAAAAAGCATTCAGGATGCACTCTATACCGATCATATCGACTATCTGATGTTCTTTAAGGATTCGGTTCGCGGCCTGCAGCCTGGGGCGCCCGTTGAGTTCCGCGGTATTCGTCTGGGGACGGTGGGACAAGTGCCTTACTTTGTTCCTGGCCTTAAGCAGATGCTTGATGATGATTACCGTATTCCGGTGCTGATCCGCATTGAGCCTGAGCGCCTGATCAACCAGATTGGTGAGAATCAGGATATCGGCGAGCACATCACCGACCTGATGAATCGCGGTCTGCGCGGCTCGCTGAAAACCGGTAACCTGGTGACCGGCGCACTGTATGTCGATATGGACTTCTATCCAAAAGCGCCGCCGATTACCGGTATGCGTGAATTTGGTGGTTACAAGATTATCCCAACGGTAAGCAGCGGTCTGGCCCAGATCCAGCAGCGTCTTATGGAAACGCTGGATAAAATTAACAACCTGCCTCTGAACCCAATGATTGAGGCGGCGACAGGTTCGTTACATCAAAGCCAGGCGACAATGCAGCGCCTGCAGACTACGCTGGACAACATCAACAAGATCACAGCCAACCAGAGTATGCAGCAGCTGCCGCAGGATATGCAGAAAACGCTGCGCGAGCTGAACCGCAGTATGCAGGGCTTCCAGCCTGGCTCGGCGGCGTACAACAAGATGGTGGCAGATATGCAGCGTCTCGATCAGGTCTTGCGTGAACTGCAGCCGGTTCTGAAAACGCTCAACGAGAAGAGCAATGCGCTGGTGTTCGAAGCGAAAGATAAAAAGGATCCTGAGCCGAAGAGGGCGAAACAATGAAAAAATGGCTAGCGATTGCAGGAGCGATGGTACTCACGGCCTGTAGCTCCGGGAGCGAAACGAAAAGCTACTACCAGCTGCCGCTGGTGACGCAGGCGGTTACGCAAACTACCGCCTCGCAGGGCAACCGTCTGCTGTGGGTTGAGCAGGTCGCCGTGCCAGATTACCTGGCCGGCAACGGGGTGGTCTATCAGACCAGCGATGTACAGTACGTTATCGCCAACAACAACCTGTGGGCCAGCCCGCTGGATCAGCAGTTACGCAATACGCTGGTGGCGAATCTGGGCAGCCAGCTTCCGGGCTGGGTTGTTGCCTCCCAGCCTTTGGGAAGCGATCAGGACACGCTGAACGTCACTGTAACGGGCTTCCACGGCCGTTATGACGGTGCCGTTGTCATCAGCGGCGAGTGGCTGTTGAATCATCAGGGACAGCTGATTAAGCGTCCTTTCCATCTGGAGCTGAAGCAGCAGAAGGATGGCTATGATGAAATGGTGAAAGTGCTGGCTCAGGGTTGGGCGCAGGAGTCAGCCAGTATCGCCAGGGAAATTTCCCGGCTGCCATAAGTAAAATTCATCGTCAAAAACCGCAATCGGCCTGGTGCTGATTGCGGTTTTTTTTTCGTTTTTGCGTCAGGTTGTTACTTGTGCCGGGTCACAATTTTTGTACAAATGATCTTCCAGCTAGCTCACAAATATGACACCCGTATGAATTTTGAACATTGACGCTGAGAGTAAATCGGGGTATTCGTTATCTGTGCCTGCGCATCTGGCGCAGACACTGTTTTCTTTCCACCAGACAAAAGAATGAGGGAAACGAGGCATGAAGAGACAGAAACGAGATCGCCTGGAACGGGCTCATCAACGTGGTTATCAGGCCGGCATCGCTGGACGTTCGAAAGAAATGTGTCCTTATCAGACGATAAATCAAAGGTCACAATGGCTTGGAGGCTGGCGAGAAGCCATCGGCGACAGGGCACTATTAGCCTGATAACGTCTCTTTAAAAAAAGAAACCTCCGCATTGCGGAGGTTTCGCCTTTCTGAACGGGCTAAAAGCCGTTATCAGAAAGCAGAGGTATCCTGGAACAGACCCACTTTCAGGTCGTTCGCGGTATAGATCAGACGACCGTCTACCAGCACTTCGCCATCCGCCAGGCCCATAATCAGGCGACGGTTAACGATGCGCTTGAAGTGAATACGATAGGTCACTTTCTTCGCCGTAGGCAGAACCTGACCGGTGAATTTCACTTCGCCCACGCCCAGCGCGCGGCCTTTACCTTCACCACCCAGCCAGCCCAGATAGAAGCCAACCAGCTGCCACATGGCATCCAGGCCCAGGCAGCCAGGCATTACCGGATCGCCAATGAAGTGGCAACCGAAGAACCACAGGTCCGGGTTGATATCGAGTTCTGCTTCTACGTAACCCTTATCGAAGTTGCCGCCGGTTTCGGTCATTTTCACGACACGGTCCATCATCAGCATGTTCGGGGCCGGTAACTGTGGGCCTTTCGCGCCAAACAGTTCACCGCGACCAGAGGCAAGAAGATCTTCTTTTGTATAGGATTCGCGTTTATCTACCATGTTCTCAGTAAGCCTTATTTTAGTGAAGGACGCAGGATAGCTAACACGTGTACGCTGAACAAGTCCGATCAGTTCGAACTGAACCAACCCATCCAGCGTAACGGCCATGGATAACGATGACGAGCATCCTGCTGTGTCGCCTGAGCAATGCGCTCCTGGATAGTCTGCATCAGGGTTGTCTGACCTTCGCCATCCCAGACCAGGTTTGTCAGTAAGGGTAGTGCATCCTCAATCCCTTCGATGGCCCAGATGGCGAACTGTTCCTGTTCAACCGCGTCCAGAATATCCTGGCACAGGCTGAGATGGCGTACGTTGGGCGCAGGAATAATCACACCCTGTTTGCCGTTTAAACCGCGCTGCTGGCAGACAGAGAAGAAGCCTTCAATTTTTTCGTTCAGACCGCCAACGGGCTGAGCACGACCAAACTGATCGACCGAACCGGTAATCGCGATGTTCTGGTTGATCGGCACGTCCGCCAGGGCGCTGATTAAGGCGCACAGCTCCGCCATAGAGGCGCTATCGCCATCCACTTCGCTGTAGGACTGTTCGAACGTCAGCGAGGCGGAGAAGGGGATTTGCTGCTCAAGCTGCAGCTCAGACATCAAAAACGCCTGCATGATCATCATGCCTTTGGCGTGAATATTGCCGCCCAGTTCGGCCTTGCGTTCAATATCGGTAAACTCGCCATCGCCAATATGCACAACGCAGCTGATTCGCGAGGGTTCACCGAACGCCCGCGGATGGCCAGGAAACTCGATCACCGAGAGGGCGTTGATCTGCCCAACGCGTTCGCCTTCTGTCTCGACCAGAATTTGTTCCAGCAGAATTTCATCCTGCATGCGGTCAGCAAGATAGCCTTCGCGCCACTCTCGCTGCGCCAGCATCTGCGTGAGCTGTTCGCCGGTGAACGCACCGTTACCGCTGATCGTACCCACTTCACGCAGCTGCTTGCCGATCCAGAGCGGGCAGAGCGGCAGGGTTTCCTGGTCACCGGTATAGCGAACGGCTTCGCGGATTAAACCCGGCCACGCGTCAGCGGCAGGCGCTGGCAATGCAAAACGTTCCGCCACGGCCATTACCCACTGACACCACTGCGCCATGTCGTCCGCATCGGCAATCTGAATGTTGTCTTCATATTCGCTGTAAACCACCTGCTCGGCCAGCTCCGGCTCCATCTCCTGGAAGTCCGCCAGCGATTCGCGGTCACCCGTCAGCACGACGGTCAGCGACAGCGGCATGGACGGCACGGAGACAGGAAGAGGACGAGACTCGTCATAGCCGACCCAGTCAAAGCGCTGTTGGGTCACAACGGTTTTCAGGCGCATCCACAGCAGCGGCTGCGAGAGGAGGGTGCGCAGAGAGATGATGAGCACGCCACCGTTTGCCCGATGCACCAGCCCCGGCTGCAGGGAAAGCTCACCGTTAAACTGGCGCAGACAGCCAAAGAGCTGTTCAGCCTCGACCCAATTAGCGGTAATCACCTCGCCTTTAGCAGCAAAACGACCGTCTGCCTGGTCCGCCGGTTCGAAGGTAATATTATGCTCCGCGATACGATACTGGCCGCCAAATACCGCGTTGGTTTCCGGCCGCAGCTGGCGCATGGCATCCCCAAGCAGCGTCAGATATTCCGCTTCTTCCGGGGCTTTCAGCAGCATGAAGGGCGATGTCGCCCACGGGCTTAACGTCTGCTCCAGCGCATAATGTAAGCGTGGTTGCGTATCGCTAAGGATGAATTCGTGTTCTTTTGCGAGATCGGGCTGTGCAAACAGTTCCTGATAGCTCTCGGCATCCGGAACAAGGTCACGCCATGCTAGTTTCGTAATGGTCAAAGTTGATGTTTTTTAGTCAGATGTAAAAGCGTGGAGTATACCGTAAGCGAGGGGCTCTACCCAAGCAGGATTGGGTATTTCAGCAGGCGGATTGGCTGCACTCACTCACAGGATATGATTTCTTTTCAGCAGATTGCTAAAAAACTGATATTCTGAACAGAGTTACGTGGTAACACTGAGATCGCAATGAAATATCAACAACTGGAAAATCTCGAAAGCGGCTGGAAATGGAAGTACCTGGTCAAAAAGCACCGTGAAGGGGAGCTGATCACCTGCTACATCGAAGCCAGCGCTGCGCAAGAAGCCGTGGATATTTTGCTGACCCTCGAAAATGAACCGGTACAGGTTAATGGCTGGATTGAGAAGCACATTAATCCCGCGCTGTTAAACCGGATGAAGCAAACTATCCGCGCGCGACGTAAACGGCATTTTAATGCCGAGCATCAGCATACCCGGAAAAAATCCATCGACCTGGAGTTCGTGGTCTGGCAGCGTCTGGCCGGGCTGGCGCAACGGCGTGGTAAGACCCTGTCGGAAACCATCGTGCAGCTGATTGAGGATGCCGAACATAAAGAGAAGTACGCCAGCCAGATGTCGTCGCTGAAAAACGACCTTCAGGCGTTGTTGGGCAAAAAATAGATTTTTGTTTTCTTCAGACAATAAAAAACCCCGCATGGCGGGGTTTTTTTATAAGACGATAACTTATGCCGCTGGCTGAGTTACAACGTCTTTAACGCCTTTAACTTCGATCTCTACGCGACGATCTGGTGCCAGGCAGTCGATCAGTGCAGCGCGAGCTTTAACGTTGTCACAGGTGTTGCCAGTAACTGGGTTAGATTCGCCCATACCACGTGGGGAGATCTTGTTAGCTGGGATACCTTTAGAGATCAGGTAATCAACAACAGACTGAGCACGTTTCTCAGACAGTTTCTGGTTGTAAGCGTCAGAACCGATGCGGTCGGTGAAGCCCAGAACCACTACAGAACCGTCTTTAGGATCCAGGTTGCTCAGCTGGGTGTACAGCTGATCCAGTGCCTGCTGACCTTCTGGTTTCAGGGTCGCTTTGTTGAAGTTGAACAGAACGTCAGACTTCAGAGTGAAGTGCTTGGTCTGTACTTCTGGAGCTGGAGCCGGCGCTGGAGCAACAACTGGTGCTGCATCTTCCTGCTGGCCGAAACGGTAGGAAACACCTACGCTCAGCATGCCGTTGTCTGGACGAACGCCAACGGTAGCACCGTCACCGATGTTGTTAACCCACTGGTATTCCAGACGGGTAGCGATGTCACGGGTCATAGCCCACTCAACGCCACCAGCGAATACTGGGGAAACGCCAGTGTCATGGTCGTCGCCAGCGATGTTGTTGCTGGAGTCTGCACGCCATACCATGCCGCCCAGACGGGTGTACACGTCCAGATCGTCAGTTACTGGGTAACCCAGTTTAGCGGTCAGCTGAACGCCCTGAGCTTTGAAAGCGCCATTGATGGTGTCGCCTTTGTATGGCATACGACCTAACCAGTCGTAACCCATTTCAAAACCAACATACGGGTTAACCTGATAGCCACCGAACGCACCTGCACCAAGCTGGCTCTCGTGAGTAGGGCCATCGTTGTTCAGGCTGCTGTTGTACCAGCCAGTGTCGTGGAACTGAGACCAGCCCAGTTTACCACCTGCATACCAGGTATTATCTTTCGGAGCGGCCTGCGCTACGGTAGCGAAGCCAGCCAGTGCCACTGCAATCGCGATAGCTGTCTTTTTCATTTTTTGCGCCTCGTTATCATCCAAAATTCGCCATGAAGGTCTCAAGAGAGAATCACGGTTAAATCCTTCACCGGGGGGCGTGGTCAAATATAAATCTACCGATATCTTCGGCTTAGGCCGAGCACCCCTGGCGATGTAAAGTCTACAACGTAGCTGAAAACTTACAAGTGTGAAGTCTGTCAGGCATATGAAAAAAAAAGTTCCGTATACCTATTATTTAACATTTTTAGAACGAATTTTGTGCAATAAAATTAAGGAGAACCGCACCAGACAAGCCTTGCCGCAATTTTGAGGCCGGGAACTAAAACCGCATCTTGCGGTCAAAAAAAATTCCAGGAAAAATCTTAATTTCACTCAATGATACAAATTTGAGTGAATTTTTAGCCCAGAAAGTTGTCCTCTGCGATAAGAATCTGGACGAACCGGGCGCATGATAAACCCGATCGCATTCCCTTCTTCAGCCGCTTCGGTCAGACGAAAATGTTCCTCTTCCGTCAATTCTTCCGGTAACCACCCGATCACCACGCTGTAATTTCCGGTACGTAACGCGCGAATCATCGACTCGACGGTATCGCAGGGAGAAAGCTGGTTGATCTGCATCACCTTTGCCAGGGGCAGGCCTGCGGACTGCACCCATTGACGGCTCAGTTTCTGCTGTGGCGTCAGCCAGAGCTGCCAGCGCGATTGCTGACCAAGCTGCTGTAATAACGGAAGCAGCAGGAGTTGGGTCAACAGAGGCTGGTCTTCACGGTAAACCACTTCACTAATAAGCCCCGTCGAAGCACCCCCAACGGTGTTCTGCGCGACAGTGCCCGCGGTAGAGGAGAGAGAAGTTGAGCGATTTGCATAGCCTGAAGTGTACATATTCATTCCAGCCCTGTAGTTACTGTATGGATATACAGTAACCCCTGTGTGCATAAAGATCAACCTCATTTTCGGAAAGCGACTCGCAAAATTCATTCAATGTTGATGCCCTTCGAAAAATCATCTTGCTCAACGACGCTAAGTTGCCTATTTTCCTGCTAACGGATCCGCTAGTAAGAAATTTCGTTGTTACTTTATGATTTTGAAGGGAAATATCATGAAAAAGATATCTTATGAACGGATTTATAAATCCCAGGAATACCTCTCACCGCTGGGTGAAATTCATCATCGCGCGCTGTTCGGCGGCTATACCCTGGCGGTGGATGATGCGGTTTTTGCCATGGTGTCAGACGGTGAGCTCTATCTCCGCGCCTGTGAAGAAAGCGCAAAATACTGTGTGAAAAATGCCGCTTCTTTTTTGACCCTGATGAAGCGGGGCCGGCCGGTGCTTCTCAACTATTACCGGGTGGATGACGGGCTGTGGCAGGACAGGGAGCGTCTGCTTCAGCTCTCCTCTTTCGCACTCAATGCGGCAAGAAAAGAGCGTTACCAGCGCCATCAGCGCAATCGACTTAAGGACCTGCCAAACCTGACCTTTCAGCTGGAAGTACTGCTCTTTGAAGCGGGCATAACCAACGAAGAAACGCTGCGGGCGCTTGGCGCCAGGGAGTGCTGGCTGAAGATGCGGGCAAAAAATAAAGCGCTGAGTATTAAAGTGCTCTTCGCGCTGGAAGGGGCGATCGAGGGGCTGCATGAGGCGGCACTCCCGGCCGGCATTCGCCGGGAGTTGACGGAGTGGTTTAATGCGCTGCCTGAGCCACAGGAGAATCACTCCTCCAGGTAGCGATTTGCTGTTGCAGACGGCAAATTTCTGGCAGCAGGGCGATGAGCAGGCCAATCTGCTGAAGCACCAGAGGCGCTTTGCTGTCGTTTCCGGGCTCAAGATGCGCAATACGTTGGGTCAGTTCATCCAGCGCCTGCCTCACGCGCGGTTCATCGGCTGGCCGGTGATGCAAAGCATCATCGACATAACAGACCGCGTCATCCAGCAGGTTGAGGATGCCCGGGTTGGTGAGTTTTTCACGGTGGGCGCCCAGCGTGGAAATGTAGCTGGTGAAGGTATGGTTCAGGCAGAGCAGCCGGAAAGCCGTCTCACGAATCTCGGCCGTGGCGCGAGGCTCCGTTGACATATTAGAGACTACCGAGGCCAGTTCCGCATCGCTGTTGTGCGCATCGCGGCGCGCTATCCGGTAAGCCAGTCGGTTATCGCGGCCCTGATGATACTGCTCAAGGATGGCATCCAGGTATCGGCAGTTGGCGTTCATGGCCCTGTCCAACACGCGCGGTAGATTACGGAAACGCCAGTCCGGCCAGATAAAGCTGACGGCGGCCCAGGCGATAGCGCAGCCAATCAGGGTATCGAGCACGCGGGGCAGGGCGACCTCGAACCCTTCACCCAGCAGGTTAAAGCAGAGCAGAACCAGCAGCGTGATGAACATGGTGGCATGGGCGTACTGCACGTTGCGAAACGCGAAGAACAACACGCCGGTAATCACGATCAGGATCAGCTGTCCTTCAATGGACGGCACGAAATAGAGTACCGGAAGGCCGATCGCGACGCCCACCAGCGTGCCGATAATACGCAGCGCCAGGCGGTGTCGGGTGGCGTTATAGTTCGGCTGACAGACAAACAGGCTGGTCAGCAGGATCCAGTAGCCGTGGTGCAAACCGGTTATCTGGATAAAAGCATACCCCACGCATAAGACCAGGGACATTCGCACCGCGTGGCGAAACAGCGCCGACTCCGGCGTGAAGTTGCGGCTCAGACGTAGCCACATATCGCTCACGCTGTGCACGCTGTCATCTGCAAGCTGGTTATCCATCTCGCTGCCCGGCAGCGCCATCGCCTGCTCGGACTCAATCGTCGCCAGCTGAGCATCAATCGCCCGCAGGTTGTTGAGCAGAAAACCCAGCGCTTTGATCTGTTCCGGTGACGTTCCGCTGGCCTGCACGCGGTCGAGTGCCGCATCAAGATGGCTAAACACGCGTTCGAAGCGGGAGTCGTGCTGATAGGGCGTGCGCAGAAGAATGGAGCGCGCGAGCTGCTGGCATGCCTGAGACTGCATGGAAAGCAGGCGCTGGAAGCGGAACATGACGTCGCTGTAGCGGAACTTCTCGCGCAGGGCGGCATACTGAACGTGCGAGGAGCTGGCGCGTTCATGAATGTCCTGAGCGGCAAAATAGTAGTGTAAGGTTCTGCGCGTTCCTCGCTGGCCGCGATCCCCGCGCAGTCGGGTAAGCAGCGAGGCTTTCGTCTGGTTTAGGGTGGCGACCAGCTGGCCGTTTGCCAGCGCCAGATCGTAAAGCGGCGCCTGGCTTTCTTCTTCGATATCCGGGTCGAACAGCCGGGACTTCAGTTCCAGATAGTGGGCTAGCTGCTCATAGCTGCGGGCAAGGTTATCCTGCAAAGGGCGAACCGGGAAGATCAGATGACCGGTTAACGTCAGCAGGTTATACCAGATGGCGCCCAACAGCAGCAGCACAGGCTGCTGGTACCACTGGTCGTACAGGGAAACGCCCAGCATGGTATAGATGGCGATCAGCAAGGCACCGAAGGCGATAGTGGCGTAGCGCTGCCCCAGACCGCCCAGCAAAATAAACCCGCTGGTGGAGAGCGTCAGGCCCAGGGCAAACAGCCACGGCCAGGGGAAAAGTAACTCAACGGACGCGGAGGCGATAAAGAAACAGACCAGCGTAATGACCAGGTTCCGCAAACGCCCGGCCAGGCGATCGTCCAGATCCGCAAGCGCCCCGGCCACCACCCCCAGCGTGAGCGGGATGGTGAGCTTGACATCATTCAGCCACCACGGCAGGGCAGCCGTGCCGCAAAGAGCGATAAAAATCCTGACGTTGTAGAGCCAGGCGCTGTTCCAGGTATAACGGCGAAGCAGTGGGCTTAGCATAAACGCGGCCAGTCCTTTTTACTGAAAACGACGACGTGCGTTCGCTTCACGCGCCGCCTGGGCTACCTCGACCGGAACCACCCTGCGCCCGACGGGCCAAAGGGCGATGGCGGCGATCTTAAAGTTCGCGAGCCCGACCGGAATACCAATTATTGAGATGCACTGCGCAATACCGGCAAAAATATGCATGATGCACAGCCACCAGCCGAAGAAAATCAGCCACAGAATGTTCAGCAAAGTACCCCCCGTATTCATCAGGGCGCTTTTGCTCTCCGGGTTCAGCTCGTTAACGTGGATAGCTTCGTTACCGTAGGGGATGAACGACAGTTTCGTGATTTCCCAGCAGGAGCGGGTCAGGGGAAGCGTGAAAATCAGGACGATGCTCACCAGCGTGGCAAAAAGCCAGGAAAGGGTGGTGGCAAAACCGCCCAGCACAAAATTCAACACATTCAGAACGGTACGCATAAACCCTCACTTCCTTTCGATAAAATTAACGCCCAATGATTGTAACGTTTTTTTAGGCTGGAGCACCTTAAAACTGGCAGTTAAACTGTCAGGTAAATTATCTCTTCGTGGATTTGGCGGGACATGGAACTGAAAGCAACTTCATTAGGCAAACGCCTGGCGCAACACCCCTATGACAGAGTTGTTCTGCTCAACGCCGGGGTGAAAGTCTCCGGAGAACGCCACGAATACCTTATTCCGTTTAATCAGCTTCTGGCTATTCACTGCAAGCGCGGGCTGGTGTGGGGCGAGCTGGAGTTCGTTCTGCCTGACGACAAAGTCGTGCGCCTTCACGGCACCGAGTGGGCGGAAACCCAGCGTTTCCATCATCACCTGAACGCGCTCTGGCAGCAGTGGAGCCATGACATGAGCGTGATTGCCGCTCAGGTGCTGCAGCAGGTGCTGGACGATATTGCGCAAAGCAACGCGCAACAAACGTGGCTGACTCGCCAGCAGACCGCCGGGCTGCAGCAAAAGATCAGGCAGGCACTCTCGGCGCTGCCGCTCTCCGTAACGCGTCTTGATGAGTTCGACAATTGTCGCGACGCCTGGCGTCAGTGTCAGGCCTGGCTGAACGATATGGATAAAAGCCGGCTGGCGCATAACCAGGCCTGGACGGACGCCATGCTCACCCAATACGCCGACTTTTTCAGTACGGTGGAAACTTCACCGCTCAACCCTGCGCAGGCGCGCGCGGTGGTCAACGGCGAGCAGTCGCTGCTGGTGCTTGCGGGGGCCGGAAGCGGTAAAACGTCGGTGCTGGTGGCGCGTGCGGGCTGGCTTCTCACGACCGGGGAGGCCGTTGCCGATCAGATCCTGCTTCTGGCCTTTGGCCGTAAGGCGGCGCAGGAGATGGACGAACGCATTCAGGAACGCCTGCACACCCGGGACATCACCGCCAGAACCTTCCATGCCCTCGCGCTGCATATCATTCAGCAGGGCAGTAAAAAAGTACCTGCCATCAGTAAGCTGGAAAACGACGCGCAGGCGCGGCAGGCGCTGTTTATTAAAACCTGGCGCCAGCAGTGCAGTGAGAAAAAGGCGCAGGCGAAAGGGTGGCGCCAGTGGCTGGAGGAGGAACTCGCCTGGGAGGTGCCGGAGGGCAGCTTCTGGCAGGATGAAAAACTGGCGCGTCGGCTCGGCTCGCGTCTTGACCGCTGGGTCAGCCTGATGCGGATGCACGGCGGCTCGCAGGCAGAGATGATTGAAAGCGCGCCGGAGGCGATCCGCGATCTGTTTTCAAAACGGGTCAAGCTGATGGCTCCGCTCTTGAAAGCCTGGAAAATCGCGCTGAAAGAGGAAAATGCCGTTGATTTCTCGGGTCTTATCCATCAGGCAATCGTCATTCTGGAGAAGGGGCGCTTTGTCAGCCCGTGGAAGCATATTCTGGTGGATGAGTTCCAGGACATCTCTCCCCAGCGTGCGGCACTGCTCTCGGCGCTGCGGGCGCAGAACAAACATACCTCGCTGTTTGCGGTGGGGGACGACTGGCAGGCCATCTACCGCTTCAGCGGGGCGCAGCTCTCGCTGACGACCGCCTTCCATAACTATTTTGGCGAAGGCGACCGCAGCGATCTGGACACGACATACCGCTTCAATTCACGGATTGGTGAAATCGCCAACCGCTTTATCCAGCAGAACCCGCATCAGCTGGCCAAGCCGCTAAACAGCCTGCGGGCAGGGGATAAAAAAGCGGTCACCCTGCTGGCGGATGACCAGCTGGAGCCGCTGCTGGACAAGCTCAGCGGCTACGCGAAGCCCGATGAGCGTATCCTGGTGCTGGCGCGTTATCATCATCTTAAGCCTGCTGCGCTGGAAAAAGCCGCTACCCGCTGGCCGAAACTGCAGCTCGAATTTATGACCATTCACGCCAGCAAAGGGCAGCAGGCCGATTATGTGATTGTGGTGGGGCTGAAAGAGGGCAGCGACGGTTTTCCGGCCCCGGCCCGCGAGTCGGTCATGGAAGAGGCCCTGCTGCCGGTGCCGGAAGACTTCCCGGATGCCGAAGAACGGCGTTTGCTGTACGTGGCCATCACCCGCGCGCGGCACCGCGTGTGGCTGCTGTTCAACAAAGAGGAGCCATCCGTGTTTGTCGATATTTTGAAGAGTATTGACGTGCCGGTGGCGAGAAAGCCATAACAGCGTCAGGCAAGATTTCCAGGCCGGGTAAGGCGTAGCCGCCACCCGGCAAAAAAGCTACTTCAGTCTCTTGGAAAGATAGCGCTGATAGTCCGGAATAAGGATCTCAACCGGCGAGTTAAACTGCGGGGATTCAATGATGAAATCCGCCGTCGACAGGTTCGTCGCCACCGGAATATTCCACACCGTTGCCAGACGCAGCAGCGCTTTGACATCCGGATCGTGCGGAACCGCATTCAGCGGATCCCAGAAGAAAATCAACACATCAATTTTCCCTTCGGAAATCTGCGCTCCGACCTGCTGATCCCCGCCCATCGGGCCGCTCAGCATCGCATTCACCTCCAGACCCGTTTCGCGCTGGATCAGGTTACCGGTGGTGCCGGTCGCCGACAGGGCGTGCTTTTCCAGCAGCGGCTGATGGCGGCGAACCCAGTTAAGCAGCATTTGTTTACAGTGATCGTGCGCCACCAGCGCAATGTGTTTGCGTTCGGGCAGCGTGCGTGTTGTCAGTTCCATAATCATATCCATCAGGTTAACTGACTACACGATGACGGGAACCGTCTGACGCTGCAAGAGAAAGGCGTAAAAAATGTGGCTTATGATGAAGGTTGTTGCTTTGCCCACTGTAAAAACCGGGCCCGCGTGTCGGGATCGGCCTGCTGGAACCAGAATTTAAGGCGCTGTTCCGTCAGGCTCTGGGACTGCGGCGGAATGACGTCCAGTTCCGAGACGCCGGATAGCAGCGTACTGTCGTCCGCCATCATGGTGGCAAACTGCGGAAGGGAGGCGCGTTTTCCGGCTTTGTTATAGACCTGCGTCGCGGCCTCGTAGTCCAGGCTTTTCGGGGTGCTGGTCAACGCCAGAATATCCAGCTTCACCGGGATCGGCATCGCGTTCCCGTCCAGCAGCTCAACGCGCGGCTCGGCGTCAAAGGCCGCAGCCTCCTTCTCCGTTTCAAGGCGAGGCAGGGTAATGTTCACCTGACTGACTTGCCGGGTATTAAAGCTGACAATCAGCGGCGGAGAGATGTACATCCGCTGCTCATGGTTAGACAGGCCGATTGATTTTTCGACCCGGAACACCAGCTGATGCGGCCCGTTATCTAACTCAATGCTGTCAGCCCCGCGCAATAACGAGCTTGAAACTTTTTTCCCGTCCAAAACCAGAAGATCAATGTCGCCAGAGAGCCGAAGCGTGGTGGCAAAAACGCAAACCGGCATCACTAACGCAATCAGAGCAGTGGCAATACCGGTTTTCATAGAAGGCTCCCGTCAGACATATTTTCGCCGCATTAATGTATCTAAATCTTTCGGTAATCACGTTTACTAACATATAGACATATTTTGCCGTTTTGCCCTCATACATCTGTATGGGATGGATGGTTGAGATGTGCGCTTTGGCGTACACTTTTAAAAAAGCCAGGAGAAAAACCATGAAAGAGAACGATATTGCCGAGATTCTGACATCCACGCGTACCATTGCGCTGGTGGGCGCGAGCGATAAACCCGATCGTCCTAGCTATCGGGTGATGAAATACCTTCTCGATCAGGGCTATCACGTCATCCCGGTGTCGCCAAAAGTGGCGGGAAAAACGCTGCTGGGTCAGCAGGGTTATGCCACGCTCGCAGAGGTGCCGGAAAAAATTGATATGGTGGATGTCTTCCGTAATTCCGAGGCTGCATGGGGCGTGGCGCAGGACGCGATTGCCGTAGGGGCGAAAACGCTGTGGATGCAGCTGGGCGTGATTAACGAGCAGGCCGCCGTGCTGGCGCGGGATGCGGGATTGAAGGTGGTCATGGATCGCTGTCCTGCGATCGATATTCCCCGGCTGGGTCTGGCGAAGTAATAAAAAAAAGCCCGTCATCGGGCTTTTTTTACACGCTTAGTTCCGCAGGCGCGGAGCCTGTAACTGTTTGCGGATAGTCTGAGCAAGTTCATCCATCGTGGGTTGTTCCGGATGCTCTTCCTGCAGCTCGCTACTCAGCTGCGCTTCGGCAAGATAGGTATGAACGGGTTGTCCGTCGTCACCTTCCATCACCACATGATACCAGGGCGCAGCGCGAAGCTCTGCGTTCACCGCCAGCTCGTCCGCTGACGGTTCATCAAGGGAATACTCCGGGTCGATATCCACGACCACACCCAAATACCCTAGCAAAGTGTGGCGGACCTGCTGGCCGATACCGAATTTGCTGGCAATCATAGTCACCTCCCGGGAAACACTACTTACACATTAAGTGTGGGCAATATTTCTCTTTTCAAGTTACATGACGCGACAGGCAAACCCTTTCAGATACAGTCCTTCCGGGTAGGTAGCAATCACGGGGTGATCGGCTGCCTGACGGAACTGCTCTATAAATTGTACATCACGCCCGGCATCTATTGCGGCATCGGCGATGATTTTTTGGAATAAATCGGTGGTCATCAGCCCGGAGCAGGAGAAAGTGAGCAGCACTCCGCCCGGGTTCAGCAGCTGGATGGCCAGCATGTTGATATCCTTATACCCACGGCAGGCGCCCATCAGCTGACTTTTGTTCTCCACAAACTTTGGCGGATCCATCACGATGACGTCGAACTTCTCGCCCCCATCGCGATATTTACGCAGCAGCTTGAAGACGTCATCGCGTACAAACTCCGCTTTGCTCAAATCCAGCTTGTTTAGCTCGACGTTCTGTTTTGCCACGTCCAGTGCTTCCTGTGAGGTATCCACGCTCACCACCTGAGCACAGCCGCCCATCAGTGCCGAAACGGCGAAGCCGCCGGTATAGGAGAAACAGTTCAGGACGCGTTTGTCGGCAACGTACTGGCGGGTCGCCAGACGGCTGTCGCGCTGGTCAAGGTAATAACCCGTTTTATGGCCGCTCTGAATATCCACCAGCAGCTTCATGCCGTGCTCTTCAATCGGCAGAAGGGCAGGCGGCAGCTCGCCGGTAACCGGACCCAGGGTCAGCTCCATGCCCTCTTTTTTGCGCACCGCCACGTCGCTGCGATCGTAAATAGCGCATTCCGGGAACAGGGTTTGCAGCGCGCTAATCAGCGCGGCACGCTGATACTCCGCCCCTGCGCTCAGAAGCTGCAGCACCAGAAAATTACCGAAGCGGTCAATGGTGACGCCCGGCAGGCCGTCGGATTCACCGGCAATCAGGCGGTAGCTGTCCAGCCCGTCGCGCTTTGCCAGCCATTCGCGCCACTGCTGCGCCTGCTGCAGGCGGCGGACGAAGAAGTCGATGTCGATGGTTTCATCTTTATCAAAGGTCCAGACGCGCGCGCGGATCTGGGACGCTGGCGAGTAGGCGCCTCGCGCTAACCATTTCCCCTGGTGGTCAACAATATCAATGGTTTCACCGAGGCTGGCTTTGCCTTCCATACGGGCAACCGCGCCGGAAAAGACCCAGGGATGACGGCGCAGTAATGATTTCTCGCGCCCTTTGGATAACACTAAATGGGGAAACCTTGTAAAATCTTTTTTTTGGCTTTCTTCTGATGTGTTCATTAGGTACTCCCATGGAAAAACGCAAACTGTACAGTTATATACGTTGGTCAAGTGATAAACATGCAAAAGGTTTATCATTGCAACGACAGTTGGAAACGGCGCGTAGGGTAGCACATGAAAACGGTTTAAAGCTTGTTGAAATCATCGATGCTGGATTGTCTGCGTTTAAATCTAAGCATCTTGAAAAGGGCAGTTTAGGCGCATTTATCGAGGCAGTTAAAGAGGGGGAGGTCGCTAACGATTCATGGCTTACAGTCGAAAGTTTAGATCGGATAAGTCGCGATACAATTTTCCGGGCCTGATCGGTTCTTATTGTCGCCGGATAGCCCCTAAACAGCGCCTGCTGTCCAGAATACGCGTGACCTGAACGCCTGAAATACCGAAAGCAGCGGTGATCGTCAGACACTCCTTCGTGAAATCATCCACACAGGTCAGGCAATTGATCCTCCGACCGTTGGCCAGTGCGTCCATAACGAAATCCATCGACCATGTCCGGTTCGGCGCATCCGGGCGCAGAACCGGAAACCGTTCGGTTGCCAGCCCTTTACGGCGTCCTCTGCGTTTTACGCTCAGTCCATTAAGGTGGTAAATACGGTAAACCCGCTTGTGATTGACGTGAAGGCCCTCCCGGCGCAACAACTGCCGAACGCTGAGCCTCATAGTGGCAGGTCGAAAGGGACAAACCTGTAAGCCTGCAGGCACGACGTTGCGACAGACCGGTCGCATCACACATAAACTCAACGGCTTCCCGTTTCTGGCCTGTCGTCAGTACTTTCGCCCCAGAGCCACCTGAAGTGCCTCCTTATCCAGCATGGCTTCGGCAAGTAGCTTCTTGAGGCGGGCGTTCTCCTCTTCAAGAGATTTGAGCCGCTTCAACTCAGGAAATTCCATGCCACCAAACTTCTTGCGCCAGGTGTAGAAAGTGGCGTCGGAAAAACGCTTCTTCTTGGGGATGTCCTCATGTGGCTTATGAAGACATTACTAACATCGGGGTATATTAATCAACGGGGAGTAGATTAGCTTCATTTACATTTATTTACATAAATTCACTTTATCCATACATTTCTGTCGTGTGATAGTGAAATAGCATTTTATGTTAAAATGTAAAAGAGGGATTTTTATGCCAAATATCAGAGAATTATCTTTAAGTGAAATAGAACTGGTCAGCGGTGGTGGAAACTCTGGCGACCATGAACACAACTACAACAAACAATCTCAAACTGGAGCACGTAACACTCTGGGACGGAATGCACCGACACATATTTATAGTGACCCAAGCACAGCTAAATGTGGTGATGCTGTCTTTAGTGGGATGGTAGGTGGTGCAATCAAAGGTGGTCTTGTTGGAATGGCCAGAGGAACTATTGGTGGAGCAGTTGTTGGCCAGTGTCTCTCCGGTGGTGGAAATGGTAACGGAGGTGGAAACAAAGCTGGTTCCAGTAATTGTTCAGGAGGTAACTTTGGTGGTACCTGTAGCCGATAAGTAAGTATCAACGGAGGATGCTGCAATGGTTATTAAAATAATATCTTTTATCTTAAGTTTATTACTGGGTTTTGCGCTATTAAGTGGCTCCTCCATTATTGACCTATCTT
>NZ_JAWNEU010000004.1:0-301737 GCF_034107645.1 Enterobacter sp. 118C5
CAGCCGTTGGTCAGGGTTTTGATCTGCGTGGCGCGGTCGCCGATTAATTGATCGTCAACGGAGACTTCGCCAAATTCGTTTTCGATGACGGCGATTTTGAAGCCGTGCTGTTCATTCAGGATGTGGCGCAGCAGGGTGGTCTTACCGGCGCCGAGGAAACCGGTCAGCAGGGTAACGGCAATCGGGGTCATGGTCTCTCCTTTAGCAGCAGCGGACGCCGCCTTCTCCACTTCCGCCGTAGCGCGCTTCCTGCCGCTCGCGGAAGAATTCGGTGTAGGTCATGTACGGCTTATCCGGATGGTTGGTCTTCATATGCTCAACGTAGTTGTCATAGTCCGGAATGCCAATCAGCATTTTCGCCGCCTGACCGAGGTATTTTTTCGCTTCGCCTAAGTTACCAAACATTGAGGGTTCCAGACAGGAAAAGCCCCTCACCCCTGCCCTCTCCCCAAAGGGGAGAGGGATAGGGTGAGGGGGGGGGATTAATGGTGTGAAGAGGTCTTCACGCCGCCTTCCGGTACCGGCACGTACGGGGTTTCTTTATCCGTACGGCCTTCGGTGTTGCGCACTTTCATCCAGGTTTTGATGCCGTAGAAAATAATGCTGTACACCACCACCAGGAACAGAATGCTCAGACCCGCGTTGGTGTAGTTGTTCACCACGATATGGTTCATGTTGGCAATCTGCTGCGCGGTGAGGTCCGCGCCGCCTGCGGCAATCTTCTCTTTGTACTGGTTAGCCATGAAGAAGAAGCCTTCCAGCTGCGGGTTGGTGCTGAACAGCTTCAGGCCCAGCGCCCAGGTGGTGCAGAGCAGCAGCCACAGTGCAGGCACCACGGTCACCCAGATGTATTTGGTGCGTTTCATCTTCACGAGGACGACGGTGCCCAGCACCAGGGCGACGGCTGCCAGCATCTGGTTAGAGATACCGAACAGCGGCCACAGGCTCTTCACGCCGCCGAGCGGGTCGACAACGCCCTGATACAGCAGGTAGCCCCACAGGCCTACGCAGCCGGCAGTACCCAGAACGCCCGCTACCAGAGAGTCGGTTTTCTTCAGGAACGGCACGAAGTTGCCCAGCAGATCCTGCAGCATGAAGCGGCCCGCACGGGTACCGGCATCCAGCGCGGTGAGGATGAACAGCGCTTCAAACAGAATACCGAAGTGGTACCAGAAGCCCATGTCCGCCCACGGCAGCACTTTGTGGAACACGTGTGCAATACCCACGGCCAGCGTCGGTGCGCCACCTGCGCGGTTCAGCACGGACGGTTCGCCAATGTCTTTCGCGGTCTGCATGATCTGCTCAGGCGAGATCACGAAGCCCCAGGAGCTAACGGTCGCCGCCGCGTGTGCGCTGGCCTCTTTCAGCTGCGCCATGATCAGCGCGGTATTTTCCCCGCCCATCTCATGCAGGTTTGGCATGGTGATGCCCAGACCCGCCGGCGGCGTGTTCATCGCGAAGTAGAGGCCTGGCTCGATAATTGAGGCCGCAACCAGCGCCATGATCGCCACGAAGGACTCCATCAGCATTGCGCCGTAACCGATAAAGCGCGCGTCGGTTTCGTTAGCCATCAGCTTCGGCGTGGTGCCGGAGGAGATCAGGGCGTGGAAGCCGGACACGGCACCGCAGGCGATGGTGATAAACAGGAACGGGAACAGGGCGCCTTTCCACAGCGGACCGGTGCCGTCAATGTACTGAGTCACCGCCGGCATTTTCAGCTCAGGGTTGATGATCACAATCCCGATCGCCAGCCCGACGATGACGCCGATTTTCAGGAAGGTCGCCAGGTAGTCGCGCGGAGCCAGAATCAGCCACACCGGCAGCAGGGCGGAAACGAACGCGTAACCGATCAGCGCGAAGGTGATGGTGGTGTCTTTAAAGGTCAGCGCCGGGCCCCAGTACGGGTCGTGCGCAATCACGCCGCCGAAGTAGATGGAGGCGACCAGCAGCACGATACCAATAACCGACACTTCACCCACGCGGCCAGGGCGCAGGAAGCGCATGTAGATGCCCATGAACAGCGCAATCGGTACGGTGGAGCAGACGGTAAAGACGCCCCACGGACTTTCGGCCAGCGCTTTCACCACGATCAGCGCCAGCACCGCCAGGATGATGATCATAATCAGGAAGCAGCCAAACAGGGCGATAGTGCCCGGCACGCGGCCCATCTCTTCTTTGATCATCTCGCCCAGCGACGAGCCGTTACGGCGCGAGGAGATAAACAGCACCATAAAGTCCTGCACCGCACCCGCCAGCACCACGCCCGCCAGCAGCCAGAGCGTACCCGGCAGGTAGCCCATCTGCGCGGCCAGCACCGGGCCGACCAGCGGGCCCGCGCCTGCAATGGCGGCAAAGTGGTGACCAAACAGCACGTAGCGGTTGGTTGGCACGTAGTTCAGGCCGTCGTTGTTAATGACCGCCGGGGTGGCGCGCGTCGGGTCGAGCTTCATGACCTTTTGCGCGATGTACAAGCTGTAGTAGCGATAAGCCACAAGATAGACGGAGACCGACGCGACCACGATCCACAGGGCGCTTACGTGTTCGCCCCGGCGCAATGCGACAACCGCCAGACAGAAAGCACCGAGGATCCCGAGTAAGGCCCAGGGCACGTGCTTAAGTAGTTTTTTAGTATCCATAGTAAGACCTGGTTTTTTATGTAAAGAAAAAAGGGTCAGGGTTCGTTGTGAGGAGGTATTGATTAATGCTGGAGCGATCGTGCCAGATCCGCGCGCGCGTAAAGGACGGTAAATGCGTGAGTGGTTGAAAGTGACGGGTGAGCGGTCAAAGAACGCGGCGAGTGGTTCAGGCTCGCCGCTGGCGGGGGCAATTATGTGATTGAGATCACGTGATTTTCCGGGCTGCGCTCCATCGACAGGTAGCTTTCCAGCGTCTTGATGAGCTTCTCCTTCAGCCAGCTCGGCTCCAGGATCTGAATGTTCGGCAGCCAGTAGAACAGCAGCGGCAGGATCTGGTTTTCGTGTGCCGCCTGGCAGCGCAGCGTGACGCCGCCGCGTTGTTCCTCCAGCAGCTCCTGTTCCGGCAGAAGATCGCGGCGCAGGAAGTAATGTGAAATATTATCCTTAATGAATATTTTCACGGTGAAAGTATTTTCTGACACCCACGGGTCGAGGCTTTTTTCCAGCAGTTCCCGAACATTTTCATCAGGGGTGAAAAAGGTTTTTTGAATATCAAACCAGCTAATCTGGCTTAATGAAAAGGATTTCAACCGGCTATTTTCGGTAGCTTGTAAATACCATATATTTTTTTTGTTAATGAGTTTATAGGGATTAATCAGACGGGTTTTACCCTTATAAACGATCTGACAGACATTTTGGTTCTTAATCGATTTCTCGATTTTCGCTAAATGGCGGCGGATATCACGCTGCACCGTGTGCTCTGCGTCATTACTAAGGATAAGAATATGGTTTTCGTCGACGCGCGCCTCCAGCTTTTGCCAGAAGTCCGTATTTCTCTCAGGGAAAAAATTATCGGCATTCAGGAAGTTAGCCAGAGCGTGATGTAATCCCTGCCCGCCGGGAGATTGGGCGGAGTGGATCAGTCGATATAGCCCGTTACCGGTATGTTCAACAATGGGCGAGAGCGCATTTAAATCCCGGTAGACGGTACGCTCGGTAATTTTAAATTTCTCCATTAGCGCACTGCGGTTTACCACGCCGTGTAAATGTAGCTCAAGGAGAATATCGACCAGACGTTCAGCCGAGCGGCTCCGCGTCGTTTTAGCCATAAGGTCTTCCTGTATATTGGGTATGCGCTGAACAATGCAAAAAGCGCTGACCGGAGATGTCAGTATTCAGGCACAGAAAATTTCTCTTATGGATGTATAACGGCGTGATTTAGCGGAAACCTTAGGAATTTTTGTAGAAAGCGGCGCTGGCCCGAAAAAAGGCCAGCGCGAGGGGGATCACTCGACGGCTTCCACCTCCATCATGACCGGGTGGAAACGGCGCTTAAAGTAGATCAGGCCGTGTCCCGCGTCACTCAGGATGATGTTTTTCACTTCGACAAGATAAACCAGATGGGTGCCGATGGTTTGCACCTGGCTAATCTCGCCTTCCAGGCTCGCCAGCGCGCCTTTCAGCACCGGCTGCCCCAGCGGGCCTTTCTGCCAGCAGGAGAGGGCAAAGCGCTCCTCCATTGCCATCCCCGTCATCCCGGCGAAGTGGCGGGCCATGATCTCCTGCTCGTGGTTCAGCACGTTGACGCACAGCCTGCCGTTGCCCTGAAAGACCGGGTTCATGGCGCTGTTGGCGTTGATGCAGACCATTACCGACGGCGGGGTATCCGTCACCGAGCAGACGGCGGTGGCGGTAATGCCGCAGCGTCCGGCGTCGCCCTCGGTGGTGACCACATTGACCGCCGCCGACAGGCTGCTCATTGCGTCGCGAAAACGCAGGCGTTGTTCATCTGAATGCATTGCAACCTCCCGCTGCGCTATTTCAGCAGCTTGTCGAGCATGTTGATATCGCTGTTGTTGTGCAGGTGCGGCACCGTCCAGCCGTGCTGGTCGTACTCGGACATGCAGCGGTCGACCATTGCCATCATCTTGTCCATGTTGCCGGAGCTTTGTGCCTGACGCAGACACTGCAGGCGGATCTCGTCCTGGCTGCCGGAGTAGTTGATTTCGTACAGCTCGTGGCGGCCGCCAAACTCGCTGCCGATGGCGTCCCACATCAGTTTTAAGATCTTGATGCGTTCGACGTGATCCATGCCGTTGGAGCCGCGCACGTATTTCGCCAGATACTGGTCGATCTGCGGGTTGTTCAGATCCCGCGCGCTGGACGGGAGGTAGATCAGCCCGGACGTCACGTTACGCTCGATGATGTTCTTGATCTTCGCGTAGGCCATCGGGGCCATCACGCGGTAGGTCTGCAGCGCCGCGTGGTCCGGCAGGTACGCGCCGTTGACCCACGGGGTGGCTTCGGAGCACATGGAGTCGCTCAGCGCCCAGAACATGTTGCGCCAGGCCACCACTTCGCCGAGATCCGCCTGCACGCCGCGGAACTCCAGGGTGCCGGTGCATTCAAGGGACTTTTTCAGCAGGGCGGTGATGAAGTCGAGCTTCACCGCCAGACGCACGCAGGCCTGCAGCGGGTACATGCGGGCGAAGCCGCCCTCCATCGTCCAGCGACGGCAGCGGTCGAAATCGCGGTATATCAGCACGTTTTCCCACGGGATCAGCACGTTATCCATCACCAGGATCGCGTCGTTCTCGTCGAAGCGGCTGGAGAGCGGGTAGTCGTACGGGGAGCCGGTGGCGCCTGCCACCATCTCATAAGAGGCGCGGGAGATGAGCTTCACGCCTTCGGCATCCATCGGCGCGACGAACATCAGCGCGAAGTCCGGGTTTTCGCCCATCACCTGCGCGGAGCCGAAGCCGATCATGTTGTAGTGGGTCAGCGCCGAGTTGGTTGCGACGACTTTCGCACCGCTGACGATAATCCCGGCGTCGGTCTCTTTCTCCAGCTTGATATAGACGTCCTTCACCTCGTCCGCTGGCTTGTGGCGGTCGATCGGCGGGTTCACGATGGCGTGGTTGAAGTACAGGCCGGTTTCCTGGATGCGGGTGTACCAGTTACGGGCGTTCTGCTCGAACTGGCCGTAGAAGGCCGGGTTAGCGCCGAGCGCGCAGCCGAACGCGGCCTTGTAGTCCGGCGTGCGGCCCATCCAGCCGTAGCTCAGGCGCGACCACTCGGCGATGGCGTCGCGCTGCTGGCGCAGATCGTCGGCGCTTTTCGCCACGCGGAAGAACTTATGGGTGTAGCCGCCGCTGCCGGTGTCGGTGCCCCAGCACAGCGTGTCCTGCATGTCCGGCTTGTGCAGGGCGTCGTACATCTGCGCGATGGAGGCCGCCGCGTTGCGAAACGCCGGATGGGTGGTGACGTCTTTAACGCGCTCGCCGTAGATATAAATCTCACGACCGTCCTGCAGGCTTTTTAAATACTCTTCACCGGTTAACGGACGTTTGGCATCAGCGCGGAACTCTTCAGGCTTCATAGGGACCTCGTATCGGAAAATGGTTTGTTAAATTTATGTTTTGTTTTTGTTGTTTAATTGAAGCCTGAGAGGGGCGTAACGTGAAGGGACGATTAGGACAACGGCGGGTACTTTTCGCGAGAGATCGCAGAGTGTGATTTCCCTCACCCTAACCCTCTCCCAAAGGGAGAGGGGACGGTTACTCCCTCTCCCTTTGGGAGAGGGCAGGGGTGAGGGGAACAGGCGACACCGGTACTTTCTGCGCCCGATACGCGCTGGGCGAGCAGCCCGTCAGGCGATTGAAAAAGCGGGCAAAGTAGGCCGGATCCTTAAACCCCAGCTGCCACGCGATCTCGCTGACCGTACTGTCGGAGAAGAGCAGCAGCCGTCTGGCTTCCCGCAGCTGGCGGTCGAAGATAATCCGCTTCGGCGGGCGGTTGGCGAAGCGGCGGCAGATATCGGTCAAGCGGGATTCGGTCAGGTGCAGCTCGCTGGCGTATTCCGGCACCGTCCAGTGCTGGTGGTAATGCTCGTCAATCAGCTGGGTAAACCGCTGGAACAGCTTCAGCTCGCCGCGCATACCGCTGGCAGCGTGGTCGTCGAGCTTCGCGTTGCGCAGCAGCAGGGTAAACACCGCCTGCGCCAGCAGAACCAGCGTGTGCTCGCGCCCCGGCAGCTGCTCCGTGGATTCCCGGGCGATCAGCTGCCAGTAGTGCTTCAGCGCCGCCAGCTCGTCCGGCTTGTCGGCAAGCGACAGACAGATCCCCGGCAGGCCAAACGCTTCCCGCGTGCCGGGGTAGAGCACCTCAAGCAGCGGCCAGATCAGATCCTCGCGCACCGTCAGCACGTGGCCGTCGCTGTCGGATTCGGTGATAAAGGCGTGCGGCACCGACGGCGGCGTCAGCACAAACAGCGGCGCCTGCACCGAATAGCGGTGGTCGTCGAGCTGGAGCTCAATCTGCCCGGTGTCGAGAAAGTGCATCTGAAAATACTGGTCGTGACGATGCGCCTGCATGTCGCGGCCAAAAAAGGCCGCCATGCGCGCGAACGACTGGTAGTGCACGTCGTCGGTGCCCAGACTTTCGTCGTACTCCTTGCTGATATCAATGTTGGCGATGGGGCTCTGGCACATGGCCGCTCCTCTGCCGATCCCGCTGCGTCATCGGAATGCGCGTCAGCACCAGCGCGCCGACCACCAATAGCCCGGCCACAAACCACAGCCCGGAGCTGAAGCTGCCGGTCGCGTCGCGCAGGATCCCAATAAGCAGCGGGCTGACGGCGGATCCGACGTTACCGATGGCGTTGATCACCGCCAGCGCCACCGCGCGGGACTGGAGGCTAATAACCTGGTCCGGCGTGGTCCAGAATATCGCCATGGCGGTAAACGATCCGGTTGAGGCCATGATGATGCCAAGCAGCTGGATCAGGCTGTGATCCGTCGCGGAGGCCAGCATCCATCCCGCCGCCGCGAACAGGTACGGCAGGATGGTGTGCTTTTTTCGCTCTTTCAGCCTGTCGGAGCGTCGGCTCCACCAGATCATCCCGAGGATGGTGCAAAACTGCGGGATCGCCGCCAGCAGGCCGATGACGATATTGCTGCTTCCCGTGTTGAAGCTTTGCAGGATCTGCGGCGTCCAGATGTTGATGGCGCTCAGCGTGTTGGTCAGGCAGAAGTAGGCCAGCGTGTAGAGCAGCACCGCAGGGGTCAGCACCTCGCGCAGCGTCGACCGCGGCGTGACGGGCTGGGCAATGGCGATCTCCTGCTCGCGGGCGATCATCGTTTTCAGCGCCTGCTTTTCATCGTCGTCCAGCCAGGTGGCCTGATCCGGCGTGTCGTTGAGGTAGAACCAGGTCACCACGCCGAGCACTACCGACGGCAGCCCTTCCAGCAGGAACAGCCACTGCCAGCCCTTCAGGTTCCACAGGCCGTCCATCGCCAGAATATACCCGGAGAGGATCGAGCCGAGCATCATGGTTACCGGCATGGCGATCATAAACAGCGCGTTGGCGCGGGCGCGGTGATAGGCGGGGAACCACCAGGTGAGGTAGACCAGGATCCCAGGCAGAAAGCCAGCTTCGGCGATGCCCACCAGCATACGCAGCACGTAAAGCGTTTCCGGACTGGTGGCGAACATGGTGCAGGTGGAGGCGATGCCCCACACCACCATGATCCCGGCGATCCAGCGCCGTGCGCCGATCTTCGCCAGCATGATGTTGCTCGGGATCCCGCACAGCACGTAGGTGACGTAAAACAGCGTCGCGGCCAGGCCAAACATGGTCGACGTGAGGCCCAGATCTTTGCCCATCGTCAGCCCGGCAAAGCCGATATTGATGCGATCGAGAAACGAGAAAACAAACAGGATAAAGAGGAATACGATCAAACGACGGAACAGCTTGTTGATCGCGCGATGTTCTATAGCTTTCTTATCTTGCAGGGTAGAGGTCGTCATGCTGCGCTCCAGATCTTACGTTTAGTAGACGGATTTATTGTTATTCACTGACGTAACCGGTTGTTCGATAAAGCGCGCCGCCAGCGCTTCGGCGCCGCGGGCGAGCAGGGTAGTGTCGACGCCGACGGCGACAAACAGCGCGCCGAGCTCAAGATAGCGTTTTGCCATCTGCTCGTTCGCCATCAGGATGCCGGGGGCTTTGCCCGCCGCACGGATCTGCGCGATCGCCTGCTCAATGGCGGCCTGCACCTCCGGGTGCTGCGGGTTGCCCGCAAAACCCATGTCGGCGCTCAGATCCGCCGGGCCGATAAACACGCCGTCGACGCCCTCCACGTCCAGGATCTGCGGCAGGTTTTTCAATGCCTCGCGGGTTTCGATTTGCACCAGCACGCACATGGCGTCGTTAGCCTGATGCAGGTAGTCCGGAATGCGGTTCCAGCGCGACGCTCTTGCCAGGGCGCTGCCGACGCCGCGAATGCCCGCAGGCGGATAGCGCGTGGCGCTCACCGCCAGCCGCGCTTCGTCGGCGTTTTGCACCATCGGCACCAGCAGGGTTTGCGCGCCCACGTCCAGCAGCTGTTTGATCTGCACCGGATCGTTCCACGACGGGCGCACCACCGGCTGGCTGGGATAGGGGGCGATGGCCTGTAATTGAGTTAACACGGTCTGCACGCTGTTCGGCGCATGCTCGCCGTCGATCAGCAGCCAGTCGAAGCCTGCTCCGGCCAGCAGTTCGGCGCTGTAGCTGCTGGTCAGCCCCAGCCATAGCCCGATTTGCGGACGGCCCGCCTTCAGCGCCGCTTTGAATGCGTTTTGCATGGTTGTCTCCTTACACAAAGCGGCAGCTGATGGAGCCCATACTGCCGTAGTCGACGTGGAAGGTGTCGCCTCTGCTGGCGGGCACCGGGCGGGTAAAGGAGCCGCCGAGGATGATTTGGCCGGGCTCAAGCTGCACGTCGTACGGGGCCAGCTTGTTCGCCAGCCACGCTACGCCGTTCGCCGGGTGGTTAAGCACGCCTGCCGCAACGCCGGTCTCTTCAATCACGCCGTTGCGGTAGAGCAGGGCGGAGATCCAGCGCAGATCCAGCTCGTCGGGCTTAATCGGACGGCCGCCGAGGATCACTCCGGCGTTGGCGGCGTTATCGGAGATGGTGTCGAACACCTTGCGCGGGCGCTGGGTCTCCGGGTCGACGTTGTGGCAGCGGGCGTCGATTAGCTCCAGCGCGGGGATGACGTAGTCCGTGGCGTTGTAAACGTCGAAGATCGTGCAGTTCGGGCCGCGCAGCGGTTTTGCCAGCACGAAGGCCAGCTCCACTTCGATACGCGGAACGATAAAGCGATCGACGGGGATGTCGCTGCCGTCGTGGAAGAACATGTCGTCCAGCAGCGCGCCGTAGTCCGGCTCGCTGATCTGCGAGCTGGCCTGCATCGCCTTCGAGGTGAGGCCAATCTTGTGGCCTTTCAGCACGCGGCCTTCGGCAATCTTCAGACTCACCCATTCGCGCTGGACGGCGTAGGCGTCTTCAATGGTGATCTCCGGGTACTCAAGGGAGATCGCGCGGATCTGCTCCCGGGATTGTTCGGCCTGATGCAGGCGATGGGCGATCAGGGTATGGGTGTGTTTATCGAGCATGGCGATATCCTGTTGTACGTTTGTTTTCTCCCTCTCCCTGTGGGAGAGGGTCGGGGTGAGGGCATCAGGCCGCAGAGATTTCCCCTCACCCTAACCCTCTCCCAAAGGGAGAGGGGACAGACCGTGCGCGTTACTTAAACAACGCGTGCACGTTGTTTTGTTTGTAGTTGAGCGTCGGGTGCAGCTCGTCGAGCTCGAAAGACAGCGCCAGATAGCGGCTCGCCATCAGCTCTGCAAAATGCGCTTTGATCAGCGCAAACAGCATCTCACCCACGGCTTCCCGGCTCTCCAGGCTGCGCCCGGCGCCGATCTTCAGCGTCATGTGCACAAAGGCGTAATCGTGCCTGCCGTCGGCCATCTGCCAGGTATCCAGCCAGTGGGCGCGGCTGCGGATGCCGCCGAGCGGGAAGATGCCCGTGGCGGCCAGCGCGTCGTTAACTTTGGCGAACAGCCCCGGCAGGTCGGCCTGCTCGCGGATGTTGTCGGTGCATTCAGCTATAAAGTGCGGCATGGTGGCTCCTTATGCGGGCAGCGGGAAAACGGCGTTAACCTGGCCGGTGCCGGAGCTGGCGAACAGATCGGTGAGAAACTCCACCTTGCCGTCGTATTTGTCCCAGCCGAGCATCCCCAGCAGCATCACCGTGTCGTGCATGTTTCCCTCGCCATAGCAGTAGTCGGCGTACTCTGGCAGCATGCTGCAAAACTCTTTGAACTGGCCCTCGCGCCACAGCTTCACCACCCGTTCGTCCATCTGGCGGTCGAACTCGCGGGTGTAGCTGTTCATCCCCTCTTCCGCGCGCTGGTCGTCGATGAAGCGGTGCGACAGCGAGCCGCTGGCGAGTACCGCCACGGTGCCGTCGTATTTTTCGATAGCGCTGACGATGGCCTCGCCCAGCCTGCGGCTGTCGGCGAAGTCGTGAACCGTGCAGAACGCCGAGATGGAGACCACTTTGAAGTGTTTATCCGCGTTCATGTAGCGCATCGGTACCAGCGTGCCGTACTCCAGCTTGAGGCTCGGGATGTTGTGCGCTTTGGCGCGCACGCCGAGCTTCACCGCCTCGTCGGCGATCAGCTGGCCGAGTTCGGGGTTGCCGTCGTAGTCGTAGGTCATGTCGCGGATAAAGTGCGGCAGCTCGTTGCTGGTGTAGACGCCTGAAAAATGGTCCGCACAGTTAATGTGGTACGCGCTGTTCACCAGCCAGTGGGTGTCGAACACGATAATGGTGTCCACGCCCAGCTCCCGGCAGCGCTTGCTGATTTCTTTATGCCCGTCGATGGCCGACTGCCGACAGCCGTGGTTTTTGCCCGGCAGCTCGGAGAGGTACATCGACGGGACGTGGGTGATTTTTGCCGCTAACGCTAATTTTCCCATGATCAGATCCCCCATTTTGGAATCGGATGGTCGCCCATGGAGATGCAGACGTTCTTCATCTCCGCGAACACCTCAAAGCTGTACTCGCCGCCCTCGCGCCCGGTGCCGGAGGCCTTCACGCCGCCAAACGGCTGGCGCAGGTCGCGCACGTTCTGGGTGTTGACGAACACCATGCCCGCTTCGATGCTGTGCGCCAGGCGCAGCACCTTGCTGACGTCCTGGGTCCAGATGTACGACGCCAGGCCGTACTCCACATCGTTCGCCAGGCGCAGGCCTTCCGCCTCGTCCTTAAACGGCAGCAGGCAGGCCACCGGCCCGAAGATTTCCTCCTGCGCGACGCGCATGCGGTTGTCGACGTCCGCCAGTACGGTCGGGCGCAGGAAGTTGCCGCCCTTCAGGTGTGCAGGCAGATCGGTCGGTTTGTCCGGCCCGCCCGCCAGCAGGGTTGCGCCTTCCTCAATGCCGAGGCGGATATAGCCGGAGACTTTCTCCCAGTGCTGCTTGCTGATGAGCGCGCCAATCTGGGTGTTCGGATCGGTCGGATCGCCCACGCGCAGGCGGTTGGCGCGCTCGGCGAAGCGCTTGACGAATTCCGGGTAGATGCTCTGCTGGATGAAGATGCGCGAGCCCGCGGTGCAGCGCTCGCCGTTGATGGAGAAGATGGTGAACAGGGCGGCGTCCAGCGCGCGCTCGATGTCGGCATCTTCAAAAATCAGCACCGGGGATTTGCCGCCCAGCTCCATGGAGTATTTCTTCAGCCCGGCGTTTTTCATGATGTTGCGCCCGGTGGCGGTGCCGCCGGTGAAGGAGACGGCGCGCACGTCGTGGTGGCGCACCAGCGCGTCGCCTGCCGTCGCCCCGTAGCCCTGCACCACGTTGAGCACGCCCGCCGGAATGCCCGCCTCCAGCGCCAGCTCGCCCAGACGGTCGGCGGTCAGCGGGGAGAGTTCAGACATCTTCAGCACCGCGGTGTTGCCCAGCGCCAGGCAGGGCGCGACCTTCCAGGTAGCGGTCATAAACGGCACGTTCCACGGCGAGACCAGCGCGCAGACGCCCACCGGCTGCACCAGCGTGTAGTTGAGCATCTTGTCGTCGACCGGGTAGGTTTTGCCGTTCATCTGCTGGCACACCTCGGCGAAGAACTCGAAGTTGTGCGAGGCGCGCGGGATGAGCACGTTTTTGGTCTGGTGGATTGGCAGGCCGGTGTCGGCGGTCTCCATGGCGGCGATCTCGGGCACGTTCTGGTCGATCAGATCCCCCAGGCGACGCATCAGGCGCGCGCGCTTCTTCATCGGCAGGTTGGCCCATTTCGGGAACGCTTCTTTAGCGGCGGCAACGGCCTGATGAACCTCGGCTTCACCGCCGGAGGCGACTTCCGCTAATACCTCGCCGGAGGCCGGGTTAGTGGTGTGGAAGTACTCGCTTCCGGCGACGTTTTTACCGTTGATCCAGTGGTTAATCTTTTTCATTTTGCAGTCTCCTCGCTGACAATCCGGTTCACCAGGCGGCCCACGCCCTCCACTTCCACCACCACTTCGTCCCCCGGCACCACGTCAGACAGCCCCTTCGGCGTGCCGGTGGCGATCATGTCGCCCGGCTGCAGGGTCATAAAATCGCTCAGGTACGCAATCAGGTACGGAATGCTGAAGATCAGATCCGCCGTGGTCCCTTCCTGGCGCAGCTCGCCGTTGACGAAGGTGCGAAGACGAAGGTTGTGCGGGTCGGGGATGGCTTCTTTTGGCACGATGTTCGGGCTGATGGGCGTTAGCCCGTCGCGGCTTTTTACCCGCAGGTTCGGGCGATAGTAGTTTTCGAGATAGTCGCGGATGGCGTAGTCATTGCAGACCGTGTAGCCCGCCACATACTCCATCGCCTCGGCTTCGCTCACCTTATGCGCGGTTTTACCGATGACCACTACCAGCTCCGCCTCGTAGTGCATGTATTCGATATTGTTCGGGCGCACCGAGGTCTGGCTGTCACCGTTGAAGGTGTTCGGCGCTTTGATAAACACCAGCGGCTCGGTGGGCGGCTTGAAGTCCAGCTCGCTGGCGTGGTCCGCATAGTTCAGGCCGAGGGCGAACAGCGTGGCGTGCGCAGGCGTGCGGTGGGCAAGGGCTACGTCGTGCTCGTTCACCACCGGGTTTTCCAGCGGCGGGAAACCTTCCGCCAGGATCCGCACGCTATCGCCCGGGCGGATCTCAACCCGGCTTTGCGGGGTGCCGAGCAGGATCGCATCGCCGGGATTGAGGGTGGCGAATTCGCTCAGGGCGCTCAGCAGTTCGGCGGCGCTGCGCTGCAGGTCGGCGGTGTTCCAGTGGTCCGCTTCGCGGCCGTTGATCTCGGTGATGATGGTCAGGTTGTCGACGTTATCAACGGCGGCGAGTTCGCCAAGCGGGCAAAAGCCGTCCCGGCATTTGGCCTTGATGGCCGGGCGGTAGAAGCTCTCTTCCGGCAGGCTCACTTCGTTGGCCAGCGCATATCCCGCGATGTATTCCGCTGCCTCCTCCACGCGCACCCTGCTGGCGGTTTTCCCCACGACCAGCGCCAACGTCGCGCCGCTTAACACCGTTTCCCCTTGAGGGAAGGGAATCGGTTCGCCCGCGCGGATCGCCGTGTTGTGCGGTTTGATAAACCACACCGGCGTTTTTGGCGGCGTGTTGTAAGGGGCTTTTTTAAACGCCTCAGCCCAGGCTTCTCGCTGGCTTTGGTGGTTCAGCGCGACGGCAAAAACGGTACCTTTCATTCACCTACTCCTCACCCCGACGGTCCGGGTTATGATTTCATTAATATGTTAATGATCTGTTTTTATGCTTTTGCTGTTTATTTCGCAATCAGAAGTGAAGAATTTGTGATATGAATAACAATAAATTTACATATTGTTTTTTATTACTATGTAAATCAGATGGTTAATAAAATTGATGGGTTTCTGTTAGACTTTCTGGCAGAAAACATGTTGTTTATAAAAACATCTTTTATGAATTGTTTACTTGTTAATGATGTTAAGGGGAGAGGCTATGCATGATTCATTAACCATCGCGCTATTGCAGGCGCGGGAAGCGGCGATGTCCTACTTCCGTCCGATTGTGAAACGGCATAACCTCACCGAGCAGCAGTGGCGCATCGTGCGCGTGCTGGCTGAACATCCGTCGATGGATTTTCACGATCTGGCGTTTCGCACCTGCATTTTGCGCCCGAGCCTGACCGGCATTCTGACGCGCATGGAGCGCGACGGCCTGGTGCTGCGCTTAAAGCCGGTGAACGACCAGCGCAAGCTGTACGTGTCGCTGACCAAAGAGGGGAATGCGCTGTACGAGCACGCCCAGGCGCAGGTGGAAGAGGCGTATCAGCAGATTGAGGCGGAATACACGCCGGAGAAGATGAAGCAGCTGACGGCGCTGCTGGAAGAGTTTATTGAACTCGGAAACCGGCATAACGCAGCGCGGGAAGAAGAGTAAAAACCACAAATTCCAGGATGATTTTCGTAAAGTTTTCCCTTGCCAGGCCGAAAATTCTGTATCTGTCTGAGGAAAGAGAAAACATGTTAAACCGTATCAAGATTGTCACCAGCTTAATGCTGGTTTTAGCTATATTTGGCCTTTTACAACTCACATCCGGTGGTCTTTTCTTTAATGCTCTGAAGAATGACAAAGAGAATTTCACCGTTCTGCAAACCATTCGTCAGCAACAATCCACCCTTAACGGGAGCTGGGTTGCGCTGCTGCAAACCCGTAATACCCTGAACCGCGCGGGCATCCGCTACATGATGGATCAGAACAACATCGGCAGCGGCGCGACCGTTAACGATCTGATGCAGATTGCGTCTGCCTCGCTGAAACAGGCGGAAAAAAACTGGGCTGACTATGAAGCCCTGCCGCGCGATCCGCGTCAGAGCGACGCCGCTGCGCTGGAAATCAAACGTAACTACGATATCTACCACGGTGCGCTGGCTGAGCTGATTCAGCTGCTGGGGGCGGGCAAAATCAACGCCTTCTTCGACCAGCCGACCCAGAGTTACCAGGATGGATTCGAGAAGCAGTACGTGAGCTACCTGCAGCAGAACGACAGGCTGTACCAGATGGCGGTTGAAGACAGCAACAGCTCCTTCAGCCAGGCGATCTGGGTGCTGATCAGCGTGCTGGTTGCCGTGCTGGTGGTGATCGTGGCCGTCTGGCTGGGTATCAAGCAGGCGCTGATCTCTCCGCTGACGCGCCTCATCGACAATATTCGTCACATCGCCAGCGGCGACCTGGTGAAGCGCATTGACGTGGAAGGTTCTAACGAGATGGGCGAACTGGCCGACTCGCTGCGTCATATGCAGGGCGAGCTGGTGCGTACCGTGGGCGACGTGCGTAACGGCGCGAACGCTATCTACAGCGGCGCGAGCGAAATCGCGATGGGCAATAACGACCTCTCTTCCCGTACTGAACAGCAGGCCGCTTCCCTGGAAGAGACCGCTGCCAGCATGGAGCAGCTGACGGCAACCGTTAAGCAGAACGCCGAAAACGCCCGTCAGGCGAGCCACCTGGCGCTGAGCGCGTCTGAAACCGCGCAGAAGGGCGGCAAGGTGGTGGACAACGTGGTGCAGACCATGCGTGACATCGCGGGCAGTTCGCAGAAAATTGCCGATATTATCAGCGTGATCGACGGCATTGCCTTCCAGACCAACATCCTGGCGCTGAACGCGGCGGTAGAAGCGGCGCGTGCGGGCGAGCAGGGCCGCGGTTTTGCGGTGGTAGCAGGGGAAGTGCGTAACCTGGCCCAGCGCAGCGCCCAGGCAGCACGTGAGATCAAGAGCCTGATTGAAGACTCCGTGGGACGCGTGGAAGTGGGCTCTACGCTGGTGGAAAGCGCCGGTGAAACCATGGGCGAGATCGTGAATGCGGTGACCCGCGTGACCGATATCATGGGCGAGATTGCGTCTGCGTCCGACGAGCAGAGCCGCGGTATTGACCAGGTGGGTCTGGCGGTGGCAGAGATGGACCGCGTGACCCAGCAGAACGCCTCGCTGGTGGAAGAGTCAGCCGCGGCGGCGGCGGCGCTGGAAGAGCAGGCGAGCCGCCTGACGCAGGCCGTGGCGGTGTTCCGCATTCAGCAGGAGCAGATGAAGGCGCGCGAGTTCGCTGCCGCGAAAAGCGTTGCCGCGCCGGCGATGTCGCGTAAAGTCGCGACGGCGGACGCGGGCGATAACTGGGAAACGTTCTGATCCAGCGCGTTGTGCCGGGTGGCGGCTACGCCTTACCCGGCCTACGGTTAAGAGGCAGGCGCATGGCACAGCGCGATTCATACGCTAAACCGTGCGCCGTCTCTTCTTCGCGTTTTTCACGCAATTCAGGCGTCAGCGTCGTCATTATTTCAAACCCCATCCGCGCATAGAAGGGCGCATTCCACGGCACGTTGCGGAACGTCGTCAGCGTCAGCGATGTCAGCCCCAATTTACGGGCATGGTCAGCCGCACGGGCGATGAGCTGCCGACCAATCCCTTTTCCCTGCCAGGCCAGATCGACCGAGAGCTCCACAATAAACAGCGACGAAGGGTGCGCTTCAGTGAGGATAAACCCCACCGGACGGTCGTTCGCCAGCGCCAGCCAGCTTAGCCCCCGTTCGGCATAGTCGAGGTGCTGTTCAGCGGAAATGACCTCGCCATCGGCAAGCCAGGCGAGATCCGGGTCGTCACGAAAACGCTCACCCGCCGCGCGTTCTATGGCGGGCAGAGCGGCAACGTCGTCGCTGGTGGTAGGGCGGATGTAAATGTTCATGGCGGGAAGTATAGCCTGACCTCCCGGCATTATTCCGAACAGACCAGCACCGGCGAGTAAAAGTTGCTAATCACCAGCGCATCCTGCGGCGTGCGCTCTATCGTCAGGAGCCTTTTTTTCCCCAGCGTCAGGCCGGCCACGTATTTTTCAAATACGCCGGGCGGCATCGCGTCGTGGCTAAAACGCTCCACTTTTTGAATGACGATCTCATACAGTTCCCCCTCCACGTGCCGCCATTTAAACATCTCCTGCCGGGACACTTCCCATTTTTGCGGGGCGTTCTCGACGTTGCCGTTCAGCGTGATGTAACCGGTTTTGTCGGGGTGAAACCGCATGATGATCTCCCCATCAAAGGTGAAATCGTGATTGTCGCGCCTGTCGGAGAAGGTAAGGTTACCGTCGCACGCCACCGACAGCGGCGGCGTGTAGAAGTACCACGCCAGCGCGGCGCCGGCCAGCATCAGGTTAAAGATCAGAATGAGCCAAATTTTTATCTGTCGCATATCACCACTCATAATAGTAAAGCGTACGACAGGCGCTCGCTTTGCCCTGCGTGAGGGAACACTGGGAAAGCACCAGCCGCCCTTCGTGGCCGTAGAAAAGTGTTCTCTGGATGTGCATATAGAAAATGGAATTTTTCAGACACGGGAGATGACCGTCCTGCTGAAGGGTTTGCGCCAGGGTAATCGCCTTTTCATGAAACACATCCGCCAGCGGCGTAAAGGTGTAGACCGGACAGGTGCCGATATGGGTCAGCAGATGGATTTCCCGCTGCGGGTTTTCCGGCTTGATCGCCGTTATCCAGAGGCATAGCGTCACTATCGCCAGGGTAAGCGCGCCGCAGAACAGCAGTTCCGGTCGAACGCGCCATGCCGGTTTCGCCGTTTTGGCGGCCGGGGGCGATTCCTCCAGAGAAGTTACCGTGACGTCGGCGCTGAGCATAAAGCCCGTCTTAGGGACGGTGACGATAAACAGCGCGTCGGGAAGCAGGCTTGCCAGCATTTTGCGCAAAATACTGATGTACTGGTTTAACGAATTGTTCGAACCCTGGAGCCCACGCCGATCCCAGACCTCATGGAGAAAGGTGTCCCGTTCAACCACGTTCCCATGATGCTGGACCAGCAGCTTTAAGAGGGTATTGGCCGTACAGGTGAGGATCTGCGCATCCTCATCCGGCGCATTGATAAGAGAAACAGAACCGTCCTCGTCGTTGTAGACGATGGCGTCAGCAAGCAGGTATTTCATAAGTTGTTGTAAAACAGACAGAGATAATGAAAAAAGAGAAGGTGTTTACATCTTCTAAGCAGAGCCTGCTGGCTATTTTAACGCCATTGTTACCGATAACATTGATCCAGACGGGATTTTGAGTGGTTTAATAAGTCAGCGTAATTATCACGTCGTCAATAAATTCCCCGGTACCACTCAGCGGCTGCGCCGGGACTTCTCCGTAAACGGTGAAGCTCTGAGTGCCGCCTGTAGGGTTGGTGACGTGCAGCGCATCGCCGCTGCGCCAGTCGCCCCAGCGTTGCGTGGCAGCGGCATCCTGCCAGAGCCCGTAGCGCAGGCACTGGCCTTCATCGTTGCAAAGCTGCCGCTGAGTGCCGCTGGCATGGTTGCCGTTGCCCATGGCAAGGGTAAACGCCGTGCCGGCCGGACAGCGCGTGGTGAGCGTTGCCGTGGAACGCGTCGGGCGCAGCGTGGCGGTGCTGTTCAGCGTGCCAAAGTTAAGCGGCGTGACGCGTTCTATGAAGCAACCCTGGCCGATCTCGGCCTGCGCGTTGGTGCCACCCTGCACCTGCTCTCCCTCCGCGGATCCGTCCGAGCAGTTTTGCAGCGCCTCCTGACGGGTGGCGCTGTGCCAGGCAATGCGCAGATTCATGTTGTAGTTGTAATAGTGGTACGCCGGCAGCTGGTTTTGCCCGGCCGGGAGGATGGCGATAAGCGGAAAGCTACCGCTGACGCTGGCATTGCTTTCCGCAGTCAGGGTCTGCTGAATGAGGTCCCCTCTGCTGGCGGGGCCCAGCTCCTGAGAACGCGCGACGCCGTTAAGCAGGCGAAAGAGCAGAATGTACTGTTTCCCCTCCTGGTCCCCGTTCGAGAGCATCTGAAAGGGCGGCGTATCAATGCTGCTCAGGCAGACGTTGATATATTCCATCGTGCCGTTATTGTCGGCCTGACAGCTAAATTTTACCTCGGTGTTGGTCGAGGCGGCATTGCCCGCTATGACGCTGCCAAAGTTGATAACGGCGGGTGAGGTTATCCAGCATGCTGCCGCCATCGCCTTCATGGACAGCACGAGCAGCAGCAATAACGGTGCTCTTAATGACACAGTTGTTCTCCGATATTCTGAATTGATGACGCGGTGCGCGGGGCCGGAAGCGTGACCCGGCACTCCCCCTCGCCGGTTTTTACCACCAGCTCACCCGGCAGGGGCGGATCTTCAAGCCAGATAAAACCGTCGCGTCCGACGATGGTCGCGCCGCGTGGCGTTGAAACGATGCTGCCCAGCGGGAGCGGCTTGTGGCGGCTGTCAACCAGCCGGGCCTGAACCGTCACGGCGTGATGGACGTTAAAATCGACCTTTACCGCGCTGCCGTTGCCCGGTATGGCATTCATGTCGGTGACGGGGGCCATCACGTCGGCCGGAAGAGCCAGCGGATTGATGCTGACTTTGCTGCTGTGGTATTGCGGCAGGTCGGTCAGCAGCAGATAACCGTTTTCATCGGTTTCGCCTGCCGGGCGGTTTTCCAGCATCACCGGCACGTGTCCAATGCCGTGAGTGGAGACCAGCGCCAGCCCCTGCTGGCTATAGCGGAGGGCGTGAAGGCTGCCGTCCAGCAGAGTCAGGCTGCCTTCGGCGGAGGCGTACTGGTTGCCAAGCTTAGCGCCTTGCTCCAGCCCGACGTGCCACTCGCCTGCATGGCCCAGATAGCCCACGTCCGCATAGGTGTCCCGGCGCCCACCAACGCTTTGCCCCAGCTGCCATGACCAGCCGCCGAGCCGATCGTCCGGCTGGTGGCGATAATCCATGCGCGACGTCTCGCGGCTGGTCTGAACGGAGAGGGTATCCGCACGACCTAACGGTACCGATAGCATAAGCTGAACGTTACTCGACGAATCCGTAAACGAACGGGTATAGCTCAGCGTGGTGGAGAGGTGGGCCGGCAGCGAGACGGACCAGGAGGCGTTGAGGTAGCGCTGCCTGCTGCCCTGAATGTTTTGCTGCACCCAGCCTGCGCCTACGGTACCGAAATGGGGAACGGAGCGGCTTAGCCAGACGCTATCGCTGCGTCTGACCGGCAGGGCACCGATCGTGCGGGCGTTATCGGCAAAGTCGGCATCGGTACGGACGGTGCTGGCAGAGATGCCCGTTCCGCCGCCGTTCCATTGCCAGCCAAGGCCCCACTGTTTTCCCAGACCGTAGGGGCTGTCGCTGAAAGCAACATGCTGGCTAACAATCCCTATGTCGGGCGAGATCAGCCAGTCGACGCCTGTCCCGACATTGTGCAGTTTGCTCTGCTGTTCCGTATGCAGCGTCAGCGTCAGCCGGTTATTCACCCCATAGCGCCAGCCCGCGTCGAGCACGGGCGAGGGGGCATAGTCATTGGAGCGCAGGGCGTAGTTTTGCCGCATCCAGCCGATATCCAGCGAGCCGCTGCTAAGCCCTTCCGCCAGCATCCCCGGCGCGCCGTAGAGATCGAGCTGTACGGTACGACGCTGACCGTTGATGTCGGTAATGACCACCTGCGCCTGTCCGCTTCCGGTGAAGGAGGGCAAGGTATCCAGCAGAAAATCCCCTGGCGTCACGCGCTGGCTGCTCTGCTTCAGCCCGTCGATGTAAAGATCGACCGTTGAAGGCAGGACGGCAGTGTCGCTGTAGCGGCTGCGCGGTTCGGTGTTGAGCTGCGGATTGAGCTCAAAATTCCGCGCCCAGTGCAGGCCGCCAAAACGTACCTGCCGGCTCCAGCGGGTGCCCGTAGTGATGCTGTCGCCCAGCGCCAGGCTGGTCAGCGAGTCGGTGTTGTCCCACTGCCAGCGGGTTTCAAGACGCGTGTGGCTGGGGCGACCCGCGCTGTTTTCCTCTCCGACATGGCTTGAAAAGCTGCTGCTGAAGGTGCCGGGAAGCGCCCCGGATGCGGTCAGCGAGGTCTGGGCGTTAAGCTGGCGGTTTCCTTGGGAATTGCTGGCATAGAGGGCATACCCGAGCGTAAACGCGCTGATGGGCTGCGCCTCGGGATAGCGGTACTGCGCGGTCGGCCTCTCAGTAGTCAGGTGCTGCTGGCCGTCGAGCGCCTTTGCGTCGGCGGTCAGGGAGACCTGCTGGGCATGTAAATTAAGACTAACCTTCAGGCCCGGCAGGGACGTCAGTTCAACCCACTCGCTGTGGTCATCCGGGGCGTGAAGCCCCAGCTTTTTGAGATCGTCCCGGTCAATCCACAGCGCCTCATCCACTACCCGGCAGGCCCACAGCTCTCCTCGGGGAGCGTGATTCACCGTGATGGCCAGCCATTGTACGGTGTCTGCGGCGGGTTCAGCCCGGGCTGACAGCATGAGCGGTAGCCAAAGCAGGAGCGCGAGTAGCGAGCGGGCGCAGGGGGATCTGGCTGGCATGGTGGTCATCATTGAGAAAGGCGCGCAGCGCGCTGAGCGTGTGGTGTGAGGCCTGCTTAAGTGTCACAAGCGCGGTCTGTCCCGGCAGCACGTAGCCCGCCAGCCCTTTCACCGATCCCACAACCTGCCCGCTGGCCGTCAGGGCCTGCAGGTGGCTCAGGCGAATATGGCTGTTTCCGGCGTTAAAGCAGCGGATCGTTCCCGGGGTCTCCGCCTGTTCGCAGCTCAGGGCATCGCGGCTGACGGGCGTATTCTGGTTTCCGGCAATAAAGACGGGAATCGAGTAGCGCAGCAGAAAGTGCACCCCGTTGGGATTGGCCGCACGGGCCGGTGCATCCGGCAGCTCATCAATGACCAGCCGGTAACTTTGCTCCTGTTCACGGATGCCGGGCTCCATAACGATGATTCGCACCAGCTGCTGCTGGCCCGGCGCCAGGGAGGTCATCGCCGGGCTGCTGACCACCTCGTCGGTGGTCGTTAACACATCTTTGCCGTTTTGCTGGGTCCATTCGTAAACCCGAATCTGGGCATGGATGGCCGCTTTACCGCTGTTAGTGAGGTAGACCGCGGATGCTCTTTGGCCGCTCTGGAGATCGAGCGTCACGGGGGCCACCTGAAGCGTGGCGGCCAGCGCGTAGCGCGACAGCAGCGTCAGCATCACTAGCCACAGAATGAAGCAGGGAAGACAGCGTCGCATGATCAATACACCAGATTTAAGGTGACATCATCGCTGTAGGCGCCCGCCTGCGCGGTCGTCAGCGCCCCTGCGTCAATCACGCCATACAGCGTCTCTTCCTGCTCCATACCGTTGCCGGTATCGGTCAGCCCATCGGTGCTGGTGATCTGCGTCTGTTTGCCCTCATCGGCAAAAAGTTTCCATGCAATCTTCTGTGCGCCCGTTTCACCGTTTTCAGGCTTCAGCCAGAAGGTGCCGTTTTCGCTGTTATCGTTGCTGGTGGCGGAGAGGGTGAACGGCGTACCGTTGGTACAGACAATATCGACCTGCGTTTTGGCCTGAATTTCGCTTGATTCATCCGAGCCGTGGCGTGAGAAATTAAGGTCGTTGGCTTTGAGGGTGCAGGATTTTACCACCTCAAGTGAAACGTGCATCGTCGCGCTTGCGGTGCTGTCTGCGGCGATCGCAGCGGCAGGAAGCAGGAGAGCGGAGCAACATACGATAGTTGAGATAATTTTCATAAGCTTATTTCCTGACGTGAATAACAGTGCAATTACAAAGAAGTGGCCAGAGCGTCCAGCAGGCAGAGTTTTCGATGGAATTCCGCAAGGCTATGGCAGCAAAATTTGTTCATCGCGTTACGCTTGTGGGTGTAGATCGTTTTCGGTGACTTATTGAGGATTTGTGCGATACGCACCTGGCTGAAACCTTTGTGAAACAGCATGCAAACCCGCATTTCCTGGTACGTGAGCGTGGCGGTATTGTCGAAAGAGAAGGTCATGTCGCTAAAGCAGTGGCTCAGCTGGGCAAGGGAAACATTGCCCGGGACCACTCTGACCCGCTCACTGCTCGGCAAGGCGTTAATGTCGTTGACCCAGGCCGTGTCCGTAAATAACAGCCAGCTCTGCCCGACGTGCGCGTTGAGCAGCTCCTGCAGGCGCAGCAGCCCTTCTGGCGTGACGTTGTTGATCCAGTACGCTTCAGGACGAGGGGACACGGCCGTCGCTATTATCGAATGGAGGCCGAGCCAAAAAAACGCGTTGCTGCTCAGAACGATGACCTGATAGCCCGCATTCCGGATGAAAGGCGTCATTTCATACCCCACAGATAACCCTGGCCGTAGTCGGCCACGCTGGCGCGGGCCAGCGCGAAATCGCCCGCGGTTTCGATGCCCTCTATGAGTACCTTACTGGCGACACGCTTGTACTGACGGGTGAGATGCAGGAACTTCGCCTGCTCGGTACGTCCGCTCCAGAAGGTATGTTTGTCTATCTTGACGCCGCAGAAGCGGATCTGGCTGGCAAGCAGCTCGGGGAGAATGTCTTCGCAGACGTCGTCGGCCCACACTTCTATGCCCCACTGATGGAGCATCGCGATGCTTGTTCGCAGAGATCGGCTTTGCATTTCGTCGAGTTGTACCATCGTATGGAGGTCGGTAACTTCGATAGCCAGCCTCTCCGGGCAGGAGGTTTCTTCTTTCAGCCTGTCGAGGAAGTCCGGTTCCAGCAGTAAATCCGATGTCGCGTTGAGGTAAAACTTGTCGCCTTCTTCGCAAGACAGGGTATGGCGAAGCTGCGCAAAGAAGTGTTCTTTACGCTGCGTAGAGGGCATTGAGCTAAAGTAGTCTTCAAGATTGACGTGGGGCTTTGCCGTGGACAATACCTCCCAGGCAATCACATTTTCACTGCGCAATGCCCGGATGGACTCGAACTTATAGCCGGTTAGCATGATAAAAGTGTGTAACGCTCCGTGGTGATTTCAGGAGCTGTGAATTTTATAGAGTGGGCTTTTGGCGGGATATTTATAAATAAAAATGCATTATATAAAGCGTTTTTATCTAATTTATAATCTTTATATAGAATTTTTTATTTTCATAACCGCCCGGCAGAACGCCGGGCGGGAAATGCGTTAGCCTTGTTTGCCGACGATTTTAATTTCAACCATACCTATCCCGAGCTGGCGCGGTGAATGGCCGAGAATATTCCCTTCATTGGTGGACTGCGGGTCAGGCGGCACAATCACCAGGGTATTGCTGCGCGATGGATTGGTGAAATGCAGCGTGTGAGTGCTTACGTCATTTCCAAGCGTCAGCGTCTGCTCCTCATCGCCCACGCGCACCGGCACGGGCTTATTCGCGTTGGGTCCGTACGCTCTTGCTGTGATCACCAGATCGAATTGCTCTGGCAGCGGATGGGTGTACTCAATTTTCACCTCGTTGCCCAGCTGCGCGTTTGACCAGCGTCCCCAGGACTCCGGACGGGAGATGCCGCTAAACTGCTTCACTTCTTCAGGCGCGCCGGCCACGTTAAAGATGAAGCTGTCCGCTTTATAGCGAATGTCGTTGTCGACGATTTTCAGCATGTCGATGTTGTGCTGATAGCGCGCCGTATCAATCACCGTATCTTTAAAGGCGGTTTTGCCTTGCCACTGGGCTTTGTCGACATGCTGCACGGTTTGCTCCCCGCCAAGCTGGCCCTGAGAGACGCACCAGTCTGTAGAGAGCGCCAGCGGCTGCGACCAGAGCTGACCCATTTTGTAACACTGGTCAATCCAGACGAAGTTATCGCGAGGGGCGAAATCGGCCAGCTGGAAGCGCAGCGGCGCGGAATATTCGCTCTCCGGCAGCGGTTCGACGCGGCTATCCGACACCCGCACCAGCAGCGGCAGGCGGAAGTTGCTGCCGGAGAAGGCAACGGTGTTTTTATCCCGATCGACGGTGAAGTCTTTCATCTCTTTCGGGAAGTTCCACAGGCGGATGATGTCGGGCTTCCAGGCGAGGATTTTCTCCTTCATGTTGAGGAACACTTCCGACAGGGATTGCCCGGACAGGGTGCTGCGCCCAAGGCCAATAAAGTTGTCGCCGCCCAGAATATCCAGCACCGTCGCGCCGTTATCCATGGAGTTGCGTTTGGTGGCGATTAACTCCTGCTGCGGCTGGTCTCCGCGCAGAACGAAGAACAGATTGCTGCGGTCCTGCTTGTTGAGCCGATCCCACGCGCTGTTTTTCATCGCCAGGTGATCGGACGAGACCACGATGACGGTGTTTTTAAACCAGGGCGAGGCTTTGATTTTTTCGACCAGCGCGGCGATATGCTCCTGGCTACAGGTCACGGCGCTGAAAGACTTGTTGTTTTTGCCGTCCACGTCATAGCTTTTACGCTTACAGGTGCGCGAGACGAACCCGTCCGGATGGTGCGTATCTACCGTCAGCGCAAAGAGAGAAAAACGCTTCCCGGCGCGGGAAAGTTCCTCGAATTTCTTCCAGGTTTCGTCCAGCACCGTATCGTCATAGAAGCCCCAGTCGTTGCGGTAGGTCGGATCGGCAACCGTGGTTTTTAACTCTTCTGAGCCGTACAGGTGGTCGAAACCGTGGGATTTCAGGAACACGTCTTTTCCGGCAAAGCGCAGGTTTGCTCCCTGCATAAAGTAGTTTTCATAGCCGGAGTTTTTCAGGATATCGCCCAGGCAAATATTCTGCGGGAAGAACGTCGACATCGAGGCGGAGGCGTTGCCTTCAAAAGGCGCGAACAGCGGGATACCGCACTGGGAAGCCACCATTCCGGCGATAGTGTAATCCGTGCCGGGCAGCTGCATGGTGTGGCTGAAATCGAGACCTTCGTTTTTCAGCGCGCCCAGTTCCGGCGTGAGGTTCGGAAACGCCTCGTTATCAAAGTAGGTGCGCTCCAGGCTTTCACCGTAAATGTAGACAAGATTGAGCTTCGGGTTGGCGATCGTTTTCGACGGCTCTTTGTAGTAGGCCACGAAGTCCGGATCGCCGTCGCGCGACTGGGATTTTACAAGCTCGGTGATCTGATGAAACGCGGGGCTGGCGTCGACGGAGGCCAGCGCCAGGAAAAGCGCCAGCAGGCTGTAGCCATGATGGTGAGGAAGATGTCGGCGGCGGCGCAGCACCCAGGCGAGCGCGCCGAAAATCGTCACCAGCGCCACGATCAGTCCCAGCCCCGGCAGGATGTATTTACCCACCCCCGCGCCCGTCAGGCTGTTCGTCAGGGTGTAGAGCACAGCATCGTTAATGCCGTCGCCGGTGAAGTAATCGCTGGCGTATAAGGTAATGTTTAAAATGATAAAAATGCCGAGTACCACCAGCGTGGCGATAAACCACCAGGTGTTGCGGCCGGCTTTCCAGGCATAAACGCCGATGGAGGCCAGAAAAAGGATAAGAGAGATGAATTCTGACAACAGCATATCCTCATGACGCCAGGTGCTTCGCTGGCTAACCGTTTATTTTTGGTAAGACAATGTAATGGCGATGTCGTTTAGCTGCAATTTTAGTGTCACGAAAGTGTGCTGTTGTTAGGATTTGGTTTATAAAATCGTTTTTATGAGGGTGGTCGCATCCTGACAAACGGACGCTGAGACGGTGGCAGGTAGGAAAAACGCTCGTTTAACGCCGCGATGCAAGCCTATCGCATTAAACGCGGCGTGTTGTGGCAGAAAATGGGGCGGATCAGGAGATGAAATTAACGCCTTGTTTCAGCACCAGATCGCAGGCTTTGGTTTTCACCTGTTTTGCCAGAGAGGAGTTGCCGAGGGTGCTCAGGTTAAGCTGTTGGCCGTTTTGCGCGTTAAGCAGGCCCTGAATGCCGTCCATATAGCTGGTATCCGCTTTTTGCTCCTGCGTGTCGAGGCCCAGTTTACCCAGCACCTGGTTTTTCACGTTTTGCGCATCGGTCACCGAGGCCAGCTTTTGCTTCGCGCAATATTCCAGAATCCCCGCCGCGTTGTTCATCGTGCCCGCGCTCAGGCTCTGGGAGCTGTTGCTAAGCAGGCTGGTGAGAGAAGAGGCCGAGAGCCCGCCCTGGGCGCTGCCGCTCTCTTTGGTCAGCTCATTTGCTGCGCTTGACAGGGACTCCTGCCACGAAGCCGCTTGCGCTGCGCCGGTAACCAGCAGCGCGCCTAAAAAGGTGCTGATAAGAATCTGTTTTTTCATAATGGCTTTCTCAAAAAGGTCCGTTTTGGGCCGGAAGGGGTTCCAGTATATACCTGCGCCCTGCTGGCGATTCCTGGAACTGTCTTAATACTCTTTGCCGGTAACGCGGCTGCGGTAACTGTCCCAGTCGAAGATGACGTACAGACTGTTGCCCAGCTTCATGCGGTCCATGACGCGTTCGCCCAGTAGGCGGGTCATCTCGTCAATGTTGTGGTTCGTCAGCATGCCGGTGGGACGTTTGGACGAAGAGCGGCGATCGACAATCTGGTTAATGATGACCTTTTCATAACGGGATTCCGTCTGAACGCCAATCTCGTCGATGACCAGGAGATCCACATTGCTCAGATCGTTAAGCAGCTGCTCTTCGCTGGTTTCACGGTTGCTGAAGGTGTCTTTCATGGCGGACATGATGTCGGCCACGGTGATGATGAGAACTGATTTACCGCGCAGAAGCAGCTCGTTGCAGATGGCGGCTGCGAGGTGGTTTTTTCCGGTGCCGGGCTTGCCGCTAAAAATGAAGCTCGCGATATTGCCGTCAAATTCATCCACGTACTGACGCGCGGCGGCAAGCGCGTTCATCTGCCCGCTGGTCTCAATTTTATAGTTATCAAACGAGCAGTTCTGGTGCAGGGGACGAATACCGGAGCGGTTAAAGGTGCGCTGCATTTTCATCGCCCGGTTTTCGCGGGCGAGCGCGGCGGCACGAATTTCACCTTGCTCCTTTTGCCACGCCAGCAGCTCTTCACCCGTAGTGAAAGCGGGCTTCACGTTGGCTGGCATCATTTTTTGCAGACGTTTCATCAGGTCGCCGACGTTCTTCATTTCGCACCTCGGAATCCGCTGGGGATCTGTTTATCCGGTTCTGAAAACGCGTTGATGTCGCGCTTTGGCTGCCCATTGTTGCTGGCGCGGGTAATTTGAAGATGACGCGCGAGCTTTTGCTGCCACTGAACGTGGGTGAACACTTTGCCTTCCGCCTGCCACCAGGCGATAAACGCGGCGAGCTCTTCCGCGGTGGCTGGCTGGGTTAACGCAATGCCCCACAATGCAGCCTGCCGCTGGAAATCCACATCAGGCTGCCAGCCCGCGTAAAGGGCAAATTTGCCCATCGGAACGGTCAGTGGGGTATTAACCGGTTCTTCAAAGAACTGGTTATCCAGCGTGACGTCGCTCGCCGGGCGTGACAACTGCGCTTCGATCTCCAGAAGCTGCGCCAGACGTTCCGGCGTGATTGCGTAAAACGCCGGCGCGTTGTCGGCAAAAACCGCAACCGTGCCGCCTTCGGCGTGGGTCAACACACCGCGTGGGTCGCGCATAAAGGCATCAATGCCAGCAATGCTGGTGGTCAGAATTCTGGAGGACATAACGCTTACTCAACTGATTACTACGGGCGTGATATGGGCTTATGGTAGCACAGAGAGGGGGAGGGGATGGAGGGGATTTCCCCGGTGGCGCTGCGCTTACCGGGACTAGAGTCGTAGACCTGAAAAGCGCAGCGCCATCAGGCAGTTATCATGCGATGATATTCAGGGTCACGTCGATGTTGCCGCGGGTCGCGTTAGAGTAAGGGCAAACGATATGCGCCGCGTCGACCAGCTTTTTGGCTTCCGCAGGATCCATACCTTCAACGTGGATATTCAGTTTTGCTTCGATACCAAAACCGGTTGGCAGCGGGCCGATACCCACTTCGCCTTCAATAAACGCCTCTTTTGGCAGGGTAAATTTGTCGCGCGCCGCCACAAACTTCATCGCGCCCAGGAAGCAGGCAGAGTAACCCGCGGCAAACAGCTGCTCAGGATTCGTGACTTCTCCACCCATGCCGCCCATCTCTTTCGGCACGCCCAGTTTAACGTCCAGAACACCATCGGAAGAGGTCGCGCGGCCGTCACGGCCCCCGGTGGCTTTTGCTTTGGCGGTATAAACAACTTTTTCTAAAGACATGGCAGGTTCCTCATCTTACTTTTGTATGTGCTATTAAATAGCGTGCGATATATGTGGCTAAATAAAGACGCGTAAAGTATAGCCTTACGCGCGTTGAATCTGTTGCCGCAAAAGTTCCAGCTGCTGCTTGAGCGCTAGCATGGTGTCGGTGTCACACTGTGCGGCGCACCCCACCGCATGTGGGATACCCAATGCCTGCTGCTGAAGTTCACGTCCGGCTTCAGTCAGCGTGACGGCGACCTGACGTTCATCTTTACGCGAGCGGTGGCGGTTGATTAGCCCGGCGCTTTCCAGACGCTTCAGCAGCGGCGTCAGCGTTGCGGAGTCAAGGAAAAGCCGTTCACCGATGTCCGACACCGTCACGTCATCCTGCTCCCACAGCACCAGCATCACCAGATATTGCGGGTAAGTCAGGTTCAGCGGCGCCAGCAGTTGCCGGTATAGCTTATTAAGCGCCAGATTTGCCGAATAGAGGGCAAAACAGAGCTGGTTATCCAGCAGGAGCGCAGCGGTCGTGTCGTTCGTTTTTGCGTTCATGATATGAATATAGATTGTGTGCAATTTAATTGCAAGCAATTTTATGGGCAGGTATAACGCAGCGCCACCTGAACGGCCATTTTACGGTAGTGCTGGCGCTGGGCCTGCTCGTCTGCACCCTCTTCAAACAGCAGGGTGAAGGTGTAGCTGTTGGCAACGTAGTGAAAGCTAAAGCTGCTGATCAGACGGTGAAGGTCGCGGGCGTCAACCGTCTGGCTGAATAGCTGTTTTTCTTTGCCCCGGCGCAGGATCCCTTCCAGCAGGTCGAGCGCGCTGCGGTTGACCTGACGCAGATAGTTTGACTGCTGCATAAAACGGCCGCGCTGCATGTTTTCCATGCAGATAATGCGGATGTAATCCGGGTGGTCGGCGTGATAGTCAAAGGTGGCTTCAACCAGATGGACCAGCGCTTCGACGGGAGGCATATCCGCCAGGCTAAGCGCCTTTTCACTGGCGCGAATTTGGGTGTAAACGTATTCCAGGACGAGAAGGTAGAGGTTTTCTTTGTTTTTAAAATGGTAAACCACCATGCGTTTGGTGGTACCCGCTTTCTCCGCGATCTGCTCCATGCGGGCGCCGTTCAGTCCAAATTCGGCAAACAGCGCGATAGCGCTCTGAAAAATCTTCTCCTTCAGGCTCGATTCTTCACTGTGTTCTGGGTTTTCGCTGCCAGGATTAGCCACAACCTTTCCTTATTTTTACCAAACGGACCAGAAAGATTATCTCCACGGCAGCGAAATAACACAAATATCAAACGCGCGGGCGTTTGCGGTAGAGCCATAGCCCGGGTATCGACAGCCCGATAGAGAGCGCGCCGACGATGGAGGACGCCTTAAGAAAGTTGCTCAGGAGAAGAATCATCTGCGGCTCGGTGTAGCCAAAATGGCTGATTTTCACCGCGGAAATCATTGCCGTATAGGCAGATATGCCGGGGAACATCGGGATAACGGCGGCGACGGTGAACACTTTCGGATGCGCCAGATACCAGCGCGACCACTGAATACCGATGCTGCCGACCAGCATAGAGGCCATAAACGTCGACCATTCGATGTTAAAGCCCGCCGTCATCATCACCATTCGCGAGCCGTGGCCAATTGCGCCCAGCAGCGCACACCACGGCAGAGCGCGTTGCGGAACGTTAAATACCATCGCAAAGCCGACGGCAGGAATGGCGGCCAGGAGCATGTCCTGTGCCAGCGCCAGCAGAAAATCTATCACGCCCATCCGCGTAGCCCCCACAGCGTCATCGCCATCACCACGCCGATGCAGGTCGCCAGCGTCAGCAGGCTGGCGATAGCCCAGCGTGCCAGCCCGGTATTGATGTGCCCTTTAAACATGTCGGCGACGGCGTTAATCAGCGGGAAGCCCGGCACCAGCAGAAGCACGCTGGCGGCCATCGCAATCGTCGGGGTCGCGGCAAACTGCGGCAGGCGCAGCAGCAGGCCGGACACCGTGGTGGCAACAAACGCGGTGATGCAGAAGTTAATTTGCGGGTGCAGCTGCCGGTGCGTCAGCAGCTGGCGCACGTACATGGCGATGCTGCTGGCGAAAAAGGTGACGATCGCGCCGTCCCAGCCGCCTTTGTTGAGCTTACAAAAACAGGCGCACGATAGCCCCACCATGAGGACGACCAGCCAGCGTGGGTAACGTAATGGCTTGATTTGATTAAAACGTTTTTCAATCTCCTTGAGATCGAGAAGTTTATGCTCAGCCAGGATGACGATGTGCTGGACCTCGGTTACAACGTGCATGTTAATGCCTCGGTCGTGGTTTTTACGGGTGGACGTCAGACACTGCCCGTCTTTAATGGTGGTCAGCACAATGGCGTTGGATGAGATAGCGCTCTCAACGCTGTCCATCCCCAGCGCCAGCCCCAGCCGGGTTGAAAGCTCCTCGACCAGCGCGCTTTCCGCGCCGTGCTGGAGCAGGAAAAGACCGCACTGAATACAGAGCCGCGTGATAGCACGCTGCGTTGACCGATCTGACTGCATGTATTGTCCCGAAGATAAGGTGGATGGTTGCCGGTTGGCCCGTAATGCCTACTTTTAGCACAAAGTGCGGTGACCTTTGCTGTGGACCAGATCAAGGTTTGTGCAAACAGTGGTAAACCCCGTCACGAAAGACTTTTGGTTTAATTTATTAATTCCGTGAATTATTAATCTAGAAATATAAAATATTTATATTAAGTTATTCTAACTTTATATTGTCGTTATTTTAATGGCTGCGGAATTAAATTTATTTGCGCTTTGTGAGATATTAGCGCTGTTTTAGGCGTTTCTTAAACTAAGAAAATATCTCATCTTCTGCTTGTATTAATCCGTTTTACACTCAGGGACGAAAATACTTCTACATTGATGCGTTTTAAGGTTACTCATCAAATGAAAAATGGACACGGAGGGTCTATGTTATCACTGCCTGGTAAGCATGGCGTTGTCATTAGCCGGATACCCGTAATGCAAAATGGGCTAGGGGACGTAATGGCACGTCATTTCCCCGATTTTGAATTGACCTACTGCCGCTCACTGCAGGAATTAACCCTGCTTCAGCTGCGCCGCGCAGACGTGATTATCGCTGATGTTTCAGGCGAATACAGAAACCCACGGGGTACGCTCGAAGAGTATTACCGCTTACTGAACCAATACCGGGATATCCACTGGATCTTTTTGGTTTCCCGGCCGTTTTACCCTATTGCCGTTGAGCTGCTTATGCGGCCGGAAAGCACGCTGCTTTCTGATATGGAACCTATCGAAGGTGTCGTTAACGCTATCCGGGCAGGGAGTGAACGCGCAGAGCGGATAAGCCAGACGTTATTAACCCCAGAACCCGAGGAAAGTGAGGATGACGACGAACACTTTATTGCGCTCACGCACTCAGAACGTAAGGTGCTTCGCCTGTTAGGCAAAGGGTGGGGGATTAACCAAATCGCTACGTTGCTTAAAAAGAGCAATAAAACGATCAGTGCGCAGAAAAACAGTGCGATGCGAAGGCTGTCATTGCGGAGTAATGCCGACATGTACGCCTGGATCAACAGTACACAGGGAATGAGAGAGCTGAGTTTAATGTCAGCCTATGGAGAGTTTGAGGAATGGAAAAAACCGATTCAACAAGACATATCGCCATCATCGAAAATTGCTCGATGAGTGCGGTCGGGCTGCAGCATCTTTTTACGCAGTCTGAACTCAGCCAATATCAACTGCACCTGTTTAATGATTTTGATGGCTTTAAGAAAGCACTGCATCACGTGAATTTTTTCTCGCTGATCTATTCGCTTTCCGACGCGCGAGAAGAACGACGTAACTGCCTGGCGCATCTGCGGGATCTCGCGTTTACGCATAGCCATATTCAGCGCATTATCCTGGTCTCGGATGAGATGGAGGCGCGGTTGATTAGCCATCTTTCGCCTTCACGTCTTCACGGTGTGGTCAGTAAATCCGTGACCCTTGAACACCTGCTGAAGGAGCTAGTGGTATTGTTGAGCGAAACGCTGCGCATTAATGACAATATGCTTAACCACTGGTACTGCAGTCAGAACCGAATGTTGAGCCCAACGGAAAGAGCAATTTTACGTTATATGTCATGCGGATATTCCATCCCTGAAATCGCGGCGCAGCTTGAACGCAATATCAAGACTATTCGCGCGCATAAGTTTAATGCGATGGTGAAGCTGGGGGTGAATTCTGACGTAGGGTTGCTTGATGCAGCGGATATTCTTACGCATCTCCCGGTTAGAGAACCGCGAACTGCCGGGCTAAGCAAACCGACATTTTTGTAACCCGCCTTTTGCGCGCCAGATACGCTCTGGCGCATCATTCAGATGCACACATCAACCCACTTTGCGGATGTCAGCTCTGCCATTCTGTCTGGAGAAATACGTACGGCACTGTGGATTGCGCCAGCGGCGGGGAGCACTTCAGCGTATTGTTTTAACGAGATATCGCAGTAAACCGCAAGTGGGTTTTCAAGCCCAAACGGGCAGACGCCACCAACGGGATGACCAGTAACGGTAACCACTTCATCACTGCTGAGCATGCGTGCTTTCGCGCCAAACGTGTCTTTCAGTTTTTTGTTATCCAGGCGTGCATCACCCTTCGCCACGACCAGAATCACCTCATTTTTAACCTTCAACGATAGGGTTTTGGCGATTTGTCCCGGCTCTACGCGGTGGGCGGCAGCAGCCAGCGCAACGGTAGCCGTACTCTGGCTAAGCTCAATTACCTCTATCTCCGGCGCGTTGTCGGCAAAAAACTGCTGTACGGACTGCAAACTCATTGTTTCCTCCTGACAAATATCCTGCGTAATCTGTCATAAGAATTTATGCTCTGTAAATATCTCTTAAGTAACAAATATCCAGGATGGCTGATTTCTGGATCCTCTTCACAATCACGGAAACCGGTTACAGTAACCGGTTGCAGAGCGTGATGCGTAGATTAATACTGAGTATGTAACGTCCCCTGTATCCAATAATAAGAGCCAATTATGAAACCATTTCGTCTGAGCAGTACCGCTGGTACGCAAGCCAGCAAGGTTGTGAAGCTGATTTATGGAACAACGTGCGGCGCGAGTGCGCCCGTAATAAACGTCTGACAGGAGATCAACCATGTCTGCCAACCATGCTGCGTTTAATCTGATATTCCGTTTCGTTGAAAATTACGTGAGCCCGATTGCCGGGCGGATCTCGTCCCAGCGTCATGTCATGGCTATCCGTGATGGGTTTATCTCCGCGATGCCGTTCATGATTGTGGGTTCATTTTTATTAGTGTTTGCTTACCCACCGTTTTCGCCTGATACCACCTGGGGTTTTGCGCGCGCCTGGCTGGATATGGCAAAGCAGTTTGAAGGCCAGATCCTGACGCCGTTTGATATGACCATGGGCATTATGTCCATTTATATCTGCGCGGCCATCGCCTACAACCTCGGCAAACATTATGTCAAAACGCACCAGCTGGATCCGTTCATGTGCGCCATGCTGTCGCTGATGGCGTTTCTGCTGGTTGCGGCCCCTAAAACTAAAGGCACGCTTCCCGTCGACAGCCTGGGTGGAACGGGTATTTTTACCGCCATTCTGGTGGCGATTTACTGCGTTGAGATGATGCGTTTCCTGAAAGCGCACAACATCGGTATTCGCCTGCCGGACCAGGTGCCGCCGATGATCAAAAACTCCTTTGACCTGCTGATCCCTGTGCTGGTGGTGGTATTAACGCTTTATCCGCTGAGCCTGTTGATTCAGTCTCAGTTTGACATGCTGATCCCACAGGCAATTATGTCCATCTTCAAGCCCCTGGTTTCCGCGGCGGATTCACTGCCCGCGATCCTGCTGGCGGTGTTGATTGGGCATCTGCTGTGGTTCGCCGGGATCCACGGGGCGGCCATTGTCTCCGGCATGCTGCAGATGTTCTGGTTAACTAACCTTGGTGCTAACCAGACCGCGCTGGCCGCCGGTCAGCCTCTGCCACATATTTTTATGGAAGCCTTCTGGACGTTCTTCATCGTGATTGGCGGGTCGGGTGCGACGATGGGGCTGGTAATTTGCTATCTGCGCAGTCGCTCAGCGCATTTACGCTCTATCGGCCGGTTGAGCGTGGTGCCCAGCTTCTTCAACATCAACGAACCCGTTATCTTCGGTACGCCGATTGTGATGAACCCGGTGTTCTTTATTCCGTTCCTGCTGGCCCCGATGGTTAACGCCGTGCTGGCCTGGGCGGCGATGACGTTTGATCTGATTGGCCGTGTTATTTCCGTCGTACCCTGGACGGCACCGGCGCCAATAGGCGCAGCATGGGCCCTGGGCTGGGATTTCCGCGCCGCTATTCTGGTGGTCGTTCTGGCCTGCGTATCGGCAATCATCTACTTCCCGTTCTTTAAAGTGTACGAGAAACAGCTGCTGGAGCAGGAAGCGGAAGAAGCGCAGCGTAACGCGGAAGAGGACAATCAGCAGGTGGCCTAGGTAAAAGCAAAACGGCAACTTTCAGGTTGCCGTTTTTGGTGTTTGTTCCCTCTCCCCGTGGGAGAGGGGCAGGGTGAGGGCATCGGGCCGCACCCTACTACTTCAGCGTGCAATCCCCGCACTGCTTAACGTCCGGCAAGCGATAGCGCTGACAGCAGGTGCGACGCACCAGAAGCCCGTCACGGAGCACAACGGTACGGAATAACGGGTTATCGCGGCCATCGGAAAGCTGTTTAGCAAAGAAGCAGGACTGGCGCAGGGCCTCCACTTTCTCATCGCCGAGCAGCGGCTTCATTTCCGTTAAATACCAGTGAATTAAATACCCGGTATTACTCCAGATAAGCTTCCCGTTGATCTCTCCCGTTGCTTCAAGTGCCTCTACCACTGGGATCAGGGCCTGGATGACAAGCTGTTCCAGACGTTCCTGAGCAAAGAACTGCTCTGCGCCGCGATCTTCGTGCAGATCGATCCAGAAACAGGCTGCTCGGCCGGTTTCGTGGAACTCGACGTGAAAATGATCCGGGGAGAGCGCCAGCATGCTCTTTTGGGTTAACACCGCCAGCATGAGCGGGGGAACCATCAGCCCGATATACCACTGTGCCCACAGGGAAAGCAGAGGTTTATTTTCCCGCGTTAGGGTCGGCTGATTGCGATAGATATGGTCGGAATAGGTTGCAAGCAGCGACTGCAGCGTAGAGGGCTGCTGCCACTCAGCGAGCGTCATGGCGTGGTGCGGGGGCGCTTCATCAAGCCTGATAAAGTCCAGCAGGTGGGCGCGCGTCTGAGCAATCTTATCCCGTATGGCATCCGCAAGCGACGCATTCCCGCTGGTGAGCGGCGCTCGCCAGAGGAGTGGTTCAACGATGTGTGCGGTATGCGTAGCCATAGTTGAGATAGAAATCTAAATGATAATGATTGCCAATCCTAACTATTGCTCATACCAATGGCAAGACTTTTGTCCTGATTAACCGACGACGCGCTTAAGCGGTTTGTAGCTCTTCACTCAGCAGAATGTTATTGCGACCTAAATGCTTTGCTTCATAGAGGGCTCTGTCCGCTCTCTCCAGCGCGCCTTCCACGTCCTCATTTTCGAAAATGGCAATACCGATACTGATGGTGACGTTGGTGGCGACGCTTTCGTTGAACAGATGGGGGATTTTCAAATCATAGACTTTCTGACGGATCCGCTCTGCCGTATGGCGGGCGTGTTCAAGTGAAATATTCGTCAGCAGCACCATGAACTCTTCCCCACCGAAACGCGCCACAATATCGCGCGAACGGACGGCATCACGAATTGCCGCAGAGACGCGTTTCAGAGCCTGGTCACCCATCATATGGCCGTAATGGTCGTTATAGGCTTTGAAGTGGTCGATATCCATCAAAAGGACAAAGTGTTCGCCGTTTTCTACCGCCGGCAGGTTCTCCAGACGGCTTTGCAGGCCGCGACGATTATAGAGCCCCGTTAGCGGGTCCATCATGCTGAGATCGGTCAGCGTTTCCCGTTCTTCAAGCAGGCGAGAGAGCAGCTCCTGGGCGAAGCGATCGTTGCGCCGTTGCAAAATGTTATGGATAGCAATAGCCACCACAGGAAGTGCGAAAGAATAGGACATTCTTAGCCATATATCCTGGTCGCTTAACCACAGGCAGACAATAAAGGCGGGGAGCGAGTGCAGCGTAAATGCTTTGATATTACTGGCGAAGGCCAGCGTTCCGATAAAAAGCACCGTGAGTAAAGCTATTATCAAATACATCGCCTGGTCATGGGTAATTAGCGAAAATTTCGAATCAATTTGCCAGGCCCACAAAATACCGAAGATTGCTGAAACGGCAGGAATATTTATCTTCCGCGCGCGCTTTTTCCAGTGCCAGACGAACAGGCCAGTACTGATCGCGAAAATAGCAATCAGAGGGGCAGAAAACACGCGTACAGAATAGAGCGGGTTGGTTACCGAGAACACGGCTGACGTTGCGTTCAGAAATAAAAATAAACGTAACGATAATTGATATTTTCTTTGAACCAAAGACCGCCAGGATTGTGATGTCATAGTCGTGCGTTTTTATTAAAATTTAATTAAAACAGATGAATAGGTGTGGTTTCGCACTAAAATATGCAAAAAACTCAAAGCGTAATTATAAGAAAAACTTTATGTGGAGTTAACAGGTGAGCAATTTATCACCTTAGGAAATTTCTGTCATTCTACATAAGGGTAAAGGGCGATCTTTTTTACTTCACTGCGCTGACAAATGATAATTTCTATCATATGATATTGTTTATCATTATCGTTATGAAAGGGCGATGTATGTTGAACAGGGCGCTGGGAAGTGCATGGGGAGTATTGCTGCCGGGCATAATCCTGGGCGGTTTGATGTTTGCCGATCTCTCCATCGAAAGCTGGAAGGCCATCATTGTGTCAGGGCTGCTGATGACGTCAGGCATGATCTGGCATAAGCACCTGCGCCACTATGTTTTACTGCCATCATGCGTCGCATTAGTCAGCGCAATTCTGGTGATAATGATGAGTTTGAAATAACAGGGAAAATAAGAGGCATTACAGAAGGGAAGCAAGATAATTGGTGCGAGGGGGGGGACTCGAACCCCCACATCCGTAAGGACACTAACACCTGAAGCTAGCGCGTCTACCAATTCCGCCACCTTCGCACAGTCATCTTACTATTTTTGATATCGCCTCGTTGGTGCGAGGGGGGGGACTCGAACCCCCACATCCGTAAGGACACTAACACCTGAAGCTAGCGCGTCTACCAATTCCGCCACCTTCGCCCAGTGCGAGCAATATCAACGTGATTTATGGTGCGAGGGGGGGGACTCGAACCCCCACATCCGTAAGGACACTAACACCTGAAGCTAGCGCGTCTACCAATTCCGCCACCTTCGCATACCATCGATACTGTAAAAGTATCGTAACCACGGAGGCGCATTCTAGATGTTTTCAGCTTTACGTCAACAGAAAAGTGCGCGCCTTTTATTGATTGCTGCAAAAATGGACGGAATTGAGACGCCTGCTTGCCGGATGGCGCTGGCGCTTATCCGGCCTGGATTGTATGGCGAATTATTTCTTTGCCTGACGCGTCATCACGGTGCGGTAGACCTTAAAGCGTCCCGTCTGGGCGATCACCTCGTGGAAGCCGAAGGTTTCGTCCAGCACTTTCGGGTACGCCAGGAAGGCGTTCGCGACGATGCGCAGCTCGCCGCCGCTGTTGAGGTGGCGAGTCGCGCCACGGATCAGAGTTTGCGCAGCTTCGAGGCTGGTTTCCATCCCGTCGTGGAACGGCGGGTTGGAGATGATCATGTCAAAGCGGCCGGTGACGTCAGAGAAGACGTTGCTGGCAATCACCTCGCCTTCAATGCCGTTGGCCGCAAGCGTTGCGCGGCTGGCTTCTACCGCCGGGGCGCTCACGTCGCACAGGGTTAAACGCACTTTTGGTGAATGGCTGGCAAGCACCGTTGAAAGCACGCCCGCGCCGCAGCCCACGTCCAGCACTTTGCCTTTGGTGTGCGGCGTCAGGGTGGAGAGCAGCAGCTTGCTGCCAGTATCCAGCGCGTCACGGCTGAAGACGCCCGGCAGGGTTTTGATGGTCAGGCCGTCAAGCTGGTATTCGTCCCAATAAGCCTGAGCATCAAAGGTTGTCTGCTTTTCCAGACGGCCATGATACAGGCCGCAGCGACGCGCGCTGTCGACTTTGGTCAGCGGCGCGTAGGCTTCCAGCATCTGTTCGGCGCTACGGACACCGCTGCGGTTTTCACCGACCACGAAAATATCGCAGCCAACCGGCAGCAGGGAGAGCAGGTTCATCAGCTGGAACTGGGCTTCCGGCTTGTTCTTCGGCCAGTAGTAGATCAGGGTATCGCAGTCGGCAATATCGCTCTGCTCCGCCACCAGGCTGAAGCGCGCGCGCTCGCCCATCTGGCGGCTTAGCACCTGCCAGTGGTGGTAGTATTGGGTGTGGGCACGGCTTTCAGCACAGTCGAAACGCGCGGGCAGGTCATCCTGCATATCTCCGGCAAACAGAATACGGCTTTCTTCGAAATCATCACTGTGACGCAGCAAGACTTCACTTGCCGGGGTAAATGCAGACATGAATTGTTCCTCAATAAACTCAGGCGGGGATTATAGTAGGTAGATGGCGCAGTTTCGACACATTTGCTATATTTGCGCGCCTGAGAGACAGGAGTTATCCCTATGACATCCCGACGAGACTGGCAGTTGCAGCAGCTGGGCATTACCCAGTGGGCTTTGCGTCGCCCGACGGCGTTGCAGGGCGAAATCGCCATCTCCATCCCTGCCCACGTTCGGCTGGTGATGGTGGCGGAAGAACTGCCTGCCCTGAATGAGCCCCTGATCGGTGATGTCCTTCGCAGCCTGAAGCTGACGCCCGACCAGGTCTTACAGCTGACGCCAGAGCGTGTCGCGATGCTTCCTCCTGATAGCCGCTGTAACAGCTGGCGCATCGGAGAGACAAACGACATCTCTCTTCAGGGGAGTCAAATCAGCTCGCCAGCGCTGGACGAGCTGAAAGCCAATCCGAAGGCGCGCAGCGCGCTATGGCAACAAATCTGCGAATATGAACACGATTTCTTCCCTCACGACGCCTGACCTGACCGCAGCGTTCGCGATTGAAACACGCGCCCACGCCTTTCCGTGGAGCGAAAAAACGTTTGCCAGCAATCAGGGCGAGCGCTATCTGAACTACCGTCTGGACGTTGACGGCACCATGGCCGCGTTTGCCATCACGCAGGTGGTTCTTGACGAGGCGACGCTGTTTAACATCGCCGTCGACCCGGCGTTTCAGCGCCGTGGGCTGGGCAGAGAACTGCTTGAGCATCTCATTCGTGAGCTCGAAACCCGTGACGTTTTCACCCTGTGGCTGGAGGTGCGCGCGTCGAATATCGCCGCCATCGCGCTCTATGAAAGCTTAGGCTTTAACGAGGCGACAGTTCGCCGTAACTACTACCCCACCGCAGAGGGACGTGAAGACGCCATTATCATGGCTCTGCCGATTGGATAACGAATATAAGGTTGTAACGATGAAATGGGACTGGATTTTCTTTGATGCCGACGAAACGCTGTTTACGTTTGACTCGTTCGGCGGCCTACAGCGGATGTTTCTCGACTATAGCGTGACCTTCACCGCTGAAGATTTTCAGGACTATCAGGCGGTGAATAAGCCGCTGTGGGTGGATTACCAGAACGGTGCCATCACTGCGTTACAGCTTCAGCACCAGCGATTTGACGTTTGGGCGGAGCGCTTAAACGTCAGTCCAGGCTTGCTGAACGAGGCGTTTCTCAATGCGATGGCGGATATTTGCGCGCCGCTGCCGGGTGCGGTTTCTCTGTTGAATGCGTTGAAAGGGAAAGTGAAACTGGGAATCATCACTAACGGCTTCACCGCGCTGCAGCAAATTCGCCTGGAGCGCACCGGCCTGCGCGATCATTTCGACGCGCTGGTGATCTCCGAAGAGGTTGGGGTGCCAAAACCAGATCCGCGAATCTTCGATTATGCGCTGGCGCAGGCCGGTAATCCCGACCGCGATCGCGTGCTGATGGTGGGTGATACCGCAGAGTCTGATATTCTTGGCGGTATGAAGTCAGGTTTGTCCACCGTCTGGCTGAATGCGCATGGCCGCGTGAAGCCTGAAGGCATTGAGCCAACCTGGACCGTCACGTCATTGACCGAACTGGAGCAACTCCTGTGTAAACAATGATTGCCTGCCCCCCGTTGATGGGTAAAATAGCCGCAATTTTGTATTCCATGATGCGTGGCGTGCTGCCGCGCTTATAAAAGAAGATTTAATTATGACGTTGTCTCCTTATCTGCAAGAGGTGGCCAAGCGCCGTACTTTTGCCATTATCTCGCACCCGGATGCCGGTAAAACGACCATCACCGAGAAGGTGTTGCTGTTCGGACAGGCGATCCAGACTGCGGGTACCGTTAAAGGCCGTGGCTCCAGCCAGCATGCAAAATCTGACTGGATGGAGATGGAAAAGCAGCGTGGTATTTCGATTACCACCTCCGTGATGCAGTTCCCGTATCACGACTGCCTGGTGAACCTGCTGGACACCCCGGGCCACGAAGACTTCTCCGAAGATACCTACCGTACCCTGACGGCGGTGGACTGCTGTCTGATGGTGATCGACGCCGCGAAAGGTGTAGAAGATCGTACCCGCAAGCTGATGGAAGTTACCCGCCTGCGCGATACGCCGATCCTCACCTTTATGAACAAACTCGACCGTGACATCCGTGACCCGATGGAGCTGATGGATGAAGTGGAAAACGAGCTGAAGATCGCCTGTGCGCCAATCACCTGGCCAATTGGCTGCGGTAAGCTGTTTAAAGGCGTTTACCACCTCTATAAAGACGAAACCTACCTGTACCAGACCGGTAAAGGCCACACCATTCAGGAAGTGCGCATTGTCAAAGGTCTGGACAACCCGGATCTGGACGCCGCAGTTGGCGAAGAGCTGGCCGTGCAGCTGCGCGACGAGCTGGAGCTGGTGAAGGGGGCGTCTCACGAGTTCGACAAAGAGCTGTTCCTGAGCGGCGAAATTACTCCGGTCTTCTTCGGTACCGCGCTGGGTAACTTCGGCGTAGACCACATGCTGGACGGTCTGGTGGAGTGGGCTCCGCAGCCGATGCCGCGCAAAACCGACACCCGCGAAGTGGAAGCAAAAGAAGAGAAGTTCACCGGCTTCGTCTTTAAAATTCAGGCCAACATGGACCCGAAACACCGCGACCGCGTGGCCTTCATGCGCGTGGTGTCCGGTAAGTATGAGAAGGGCATGAAGCTGCGCCAGGTGCGTATCGGCAAAGACGTGGTGATCTCCGACGCGCTGACCTTTATGGCGGGCGATCGCTCGCACGTTGAGGAAGCGTATCCGGGCGACATCATCGGCCTGCACAACCACGGTACGATCCAGATCGGCGATACCTTCACCCAGGGCGAGATGATGAAGTTCACGGGTATTCCGAACTTCGCACCGGAGCTGTTCCGTCGCATTCGCCTGCGCGATCCGCTTAAGCAGAAACAGCTGCTGAAAGGCCTGGTTCAGCTCTCCGAAGAGGGCGCCGTGCAGGTGTTCCGTCCAATCGCCAACAACGATCTGATCGTCGGCGCGGTGGGCGTGCTGCAGTTCGACGTGGTAGTTGCGCGCCTGAAGAGCGAGTACAACGTGGAAGCGATTTACGAATCGGTCAACGTGGCGACCGCGCGCTGGGTTGAGTGTTCAGACGTGAAGAAATTCGAAGAATTTAAGCGTAAGAACGAAATTCAGCTGGCGCTGGATGGCGGCGACAACCTGACCTATATCGCGCCAACGATGGTCAACCTGAACCTGACGCAGGAACGTTATCCAGACGTTCAGTTTCGCAAAACGCGCGAACACTAATCCCCTCTCAGAGCACGGCAATCGCCGTGCTCTTCTTTTATTCCTGTCTTATTAGTCCCTTGCGGAATGTTCTTAATTCACCGCAAATTCACGCTATTCGCGCGTTTTTTACTCAATTCTGAAAGCGGCATTGTGAGAGTGATCTATATTTAACTCAGTGTTTAGCACCGGGCGTGGATGAATTAACTGTTCAATGCATGTCGATTGGTTCTCCATTTCACCCGTGTGTTTATTCGCGATATATAAAACTACTAAGGAAGTATTTAGCCCGAATAACGGGTAAAACACAGGAATACATCGATGAATATGACAAGACTGAAGATTTCTAAAACTCTGCTGGCTGTAACACTGGGTAGCGTTCTGGTTAGCGGTTCCGCCCTGGCGGAAAGCAGCACCATGGATAAAGCACAGTCCACGGCCGATACCGCAGGGCAAAAAATCGATAGCTCTATGAATAAAGTCGGTAATTTCATGGACGACAGCTCTATCACAGCAAAAGTGAAAGCCGCACTGGTGGATGATGAAGCCATCAAGAGCACCGATATTTCCGTTAAGACCGACAAAAAGGTCGTTACCCTGAGTGGCTTCGTTGAAAGCCAGGCCCAGGCCGAACAGGCCGTGAAGGTGGCGAAGGGTGTCGAGGGTGTCGCATCCGTGAGCGATAAACTCCACGTTCGCGACGGTAAAAACGCGTCGGTGAAAGGTTATGCCGGTGATGCCGCTACTACCAGCGAAATCAAAGCTAAACTTTTAGCAGATGACATCGTGCCGTCTCGTAAGGTGAAAGTGGAAACCACCGATGGCGTGGTTCAGCTTTCCGGTACGGTTGATTCACAGGCGCAAAGTGAACGTGCCGAGTCAATTGCGAAAGCCATTGATGGTGTGAAAAGCGTTAAAAACGATCTGAAAACGAAGTAATTCTGGACCATTCGCCCGACAGGCTAAATCCTGCGGGCGAAATAAGAACGACTCTGGAAAAACGCCGGTGAGTGACCTGAGCGCTCACGTTTAGCGGCCGACATTAACTATGGTAAAGGAGAAGCTTATGTTTCGTTGGGGCATTATATTTCTGGTTATCGCGTTAATTGCCGCCGCATTGGGCTTTGGTGGACTGGCAGGTACAGCGGCATGGGCAGCTAAAATTGTCTTCGTCGTCGGTATTATTCTGTTCCTGGTCAGCCTGTTTACGGGGCGTCGACGTCCATAGCAAACGCAATATTCCTTCAACAAAATAAAGCCAGTCACTGCGACTGGCTTTTTCTTATTTGCGTTACAGGTCGGGTGCGTTACTGTGGAGTGATAAAATAATCAAAACAGGAAAGCAGAGGTGGGGCAACGAATTCCCGTTACGCTCGGCAATATTGCGCCGCTGACGTTAAAACCGTTTCGCGCGGGTCAACTCGCACTGGTCTGCGAGGGGGGAGGGCAGCGCGGCATTTTCACCGCCGGCGTGCTGGATGAATTTATGCGCGCGCAGTTCAACCCGTTTGACCTCTACTTCGGCACGTCCGCCGGGGCGCAGAATCTCTCTGCCTACGTCTGTAACCAGCCCGGCTACGCGCGAAAAGTGATCATGCGCTACACCACGGCGAAAGAATTTTTTAACCCGGTGCGCTTCGTGCGCGGCGGCAACCTGATCGATCTCGACTGGCTGCTGGAGTCGACCTCCAGCCAGATGCCGCTGGCCATGGATACTGCCGCCCGCCTGTTTGATAGCGGCAAAGAATTCTGGATGTGCGCCAGCCGGGGCGATGACTACTCGCCGGGCTATTTCTCACCGCAGAAGGAGAACTGGCTGGACATCATCCGCGCCTCCAGCGCCATTCCCGGTTTTTATCGTACCGGCGCGCTGCTGGATGGCATCAGCTATCTGGACGGCGGCATCAGCGACGCGGTGCCGGTGCAGGAAGCCGCGCGGCGCGGGGCGAAAACCATTGTGGTGATCCGTACCGTTCCGTCGCAAATGTATTACACCCCCCAGTGGTTTAAGCGGATGGAGCGCTGGCTGGGCGACAGCAGCCTGCAGCCGCTGGTGAACATCGCGAAGCAGCATGAAACCACCTACGGCGCGATGCAGCGTTTCATTGAGAAACCGCCGGGTAAGCTGCGTATTTTCGAGATCTACCCGCCTAAGCCGCTGGTCAGCATGGCGCTGGGCAGCCGCGTCCCTGCGCTGCGCATGGATTACAAAACGGGGCGGCTGTGCGGGCGTTACTTCCTGGCGACGGTCGGCAAAATGCTGGCGGAGCAACCGCCTCTGTATCGGCATAAACGCATTATTACGCCACCTGCAATTGTCGCCAACGACGCCCTGACCATGCCGCTGGTGGATATCCCACAGGCGAATGACGCTTTACTGGATAACGAGGATCTGGCGTGACGCACCGCTTTGTTGATACCCATTGCCACTTTGATTTTCCGCCGTTTACCGGGGATGAAGCGCAAAGCATTGCGAAAGCTGCCGACGCCGGCGTGCAGGCCATCATTGTGCCGTCGGTTGAGGCTGCCTATTTTTCCCGCGTGCTGGATCTTTCCACGCGATACCCCGCGCTTTATGCCGCGCTCGGCCTGCATCCGATTGTCATTGAGCGCCATCGTGATGAGCATCTTGTAGAGCTGGATCGGGTGCTGCAAAGTGCGGGAGAGAAACTTGTCGCCATCGGCGAGATCGGCCTCGATCTCTATCGCGAAGATCCGCAGTTTGAACGCCAGCAGACGATCCTCGACGCGCAGCTTCGGCTGGCAAAGCGCCACGATCTGCCGGTGATCCTCCACTCCCGACGCACCCACGACAAACTGGCGATGCACCTGAAGCGCATCGACCTGCCGCGAAGAGGCGTAGTGCACGGTTTTTCCGGCAGCCTGCAGCAGGCGCAGCGTTTTATTGAGCTGGGCTATAAAATTGGCGTCGGTGGCACCATCACCTATCCACGCGCCAGTAAAACCCGTGACGTGATGGCGCAGCTGCCGCTGTCGGCGCTCCTGCTGGAAACCGACGCGCCGGATATGCCGCTGAATGGTTTTCAGGGGCAGCCGAATCGCCCGGAACAGGCGGCACGGGTGTTTGACGTGCTGTGCGAACTGCGTCAGGAACCTGAAGAGGCCATTGCCGGCGCGCTGCTCGAAAATACCCGTTCGGTTTTTGGCATCACGCTATAGATAAAGCGCCGGACGAATCACCGTTATCTTCTGTTTTTCCAGCGCTCGCGCCAGCGGCTCAATATCCTCCGGCGTGGCGCTGCGCCATGACGCCGCCTCGCCGTAAACCCCGTGCGCATGAAACGCGTTAATACGCACCGGAACATTCCCCAGCCCGTGGATGAACGCGATCAACGGTTTGATATGTTCCAGATAATCACACTGTTCCGGGATGACCAGCAGGCGGAGCTCCGTCAAACGGTGACGGTCTGCCAGCCAGCGAATGCTCTCCTTAATCTGCGGGTTATCGCGTCCGGTCAGAAAGCGGTGATGTTCATTCCCCCACGCTTTGAGATCCAGCATTGCGCCATCCAGCACCGGCAGCAGTTTTTGCCAGCCGGTTGCGCTTAGCAGACCGTTGCTGTCTACCAGGCAGGTGAGGTGATGCAAGGCGGGATCGGCTTTGATCGCGGTGAACAGGGCGATCAAAAACGGCAGCTGCGTGGTGGCCTCGCCCCCGCTGACGGTAATGCCCTCAATAAAGGGGGCGGCTTTTCGGATCTGCGTGAGGATCTCCTCCACGCTCAGGCGGTGCGCCATGGGCGTGGCCTGCTGCTGGCACAGGCGCAGGCAGGTGTCGCACTGCTGGCAGTGACTTTCCTGCCACCAGACGCGCCCGGCCTGAATGGTCAGCGCGTCGTGCGGGCAGCGGGGGACGCAGTCCCCGCAGTCGTTGCAGCGCCCGATGGTCCACGGGTTGTGGCAGGTTTTGCAGCGCAGGTTGCAGCCCTGAAGGAACAGCGCCAGGCGGCTGCCCGGCCCGTCCACGCAGGAGAAGGGGATGACCTGACTAACTAAAGCGCATCTGCTGTTCATGGCTTATCACGCGCGGCTGACGTTCCAGAATACGGGTATTGCGCGCGGCCTCTTCCCCCAGCCACGTGGTGTTAGTTCTCGAACCCGCTTCCCGGTATTTCTCCAGATCCGACAAGCGAACCATATAGCCGGTCACGCGCACCAGATCGTTACCGGCCACATTTGCGGTGAACTCACGCATACCGGCCCTGAACGCGCCCAGGCAAAGCTGAACCACCGCCTGCGGATTGCGTTTTACCGTCTCATCCAGCGTTAAAATATCGCTGATCCCGGAGTGATAGTGTTTATGGTGCGGCGCTACGGCCAGCAGATGACTGATAGGATCCGGCTCGTCGCCGTAGGGCAGGCGAGCGCCCGGCGTTGTGCCCGAATCGGAGCTGATGCCTGACTGGGCGTGCAGCATCGCGCGATGTTTCCAGCCGTGCTTCACCGGCGTATTTTCAACAAACGCCGCAAGCTGTTCGCTGATGCGATAGCCCAGCGCGTTGGCCTGCTCGTCTTTACCGTAACGCCCCGCCATGCCTGCTTTCTCGCACAGCAGGTTCACCGCTTCGGCAAGACCGTACATGCCAAACATCGGCGCAAACCGATCGGCATCAATCAGCCCCTCTTTCACCAGAAAGCTATTCTCAAAGAAGCCGGATTGCTCATACAGGAACTCGCAGCGAGCATCGATGATGGCGATTTGCTGCTGGCAGTAGTGCGGTAGCGTGCGGGTGAAGAAGTCGTCAACGGATGTGCTGTGTTCGGCGATTGCCTTGAGGTTAAGGCGCACCAGGGTGCTGCCACCGCCCGCCAGCGGCAGAGAGTTGTAACAGCTCACCACCCCAAAACGGCCTTTTGTGAAAATTTTATCATTCACCGGACCGTTTGAAATATGCGGCTTGCTGCATTCACAAATATTTTTTGCCACCTCAAGCAGCAGATCGTCCGGGGTGATCTCAGGATCGTAGATAAAGGTCAGATTGGGCGCAACCTGCTTCAGTTCGGTATCTGCACGCAGAATGGCACGGGTGACAGGGCCGTCGGCGGGCCCGATGTTGGCGTGCATAAACGCATCGGGCAGCGTTCTGTCGAGATAGCGCCAGAAACGTTTTATTCGGCTATCGATTTCTTCTTGTGTTAGAATTCTAACATACGGGTTCAGAATCGCGTCGAGCTGGCCGAGATACACCGGCATTGATGTCACTGAAGGAACATGGTGGTAGAGAATGGTTAACAGCGAGAGGGCGTCATCAAGATCTTTCGCGCCTTCCAGCTCCAGCCATTCCGAACCGTTAGCCAGGAATTTTTCATAATCCGGCAGCACGTAGCGCGGTTTGTAGGGCGCATGGCCTTCGAACATGTCGCAGATAAACCCCTCGTCCAGCGCGGCGCGTGCCGCCTCTGGCAGAGCGGGATAGGGCAGATTGTTTTCCGCCTCCAGCGCCAGAAAATGACGTTTTTGCTCCGGGGTTAACACCGGGCTTGTCACAATGTGCTGGCAACGTTGTTGCAGGGCGTCGGGCATGTTCACTTCCTTGAATGTTCTGCGGATGATGAACGAATTGTAGAAAGCCAGCCTGCCGGCGCTTTTGATCCAACTAGGGGTATCGCTGCTTTAGCCAGCAATTTGCACGCTAAAGTTTGAATAAGATCTCATTACAGTAATGCAAATTTGTACGCAGCTTTCATTAACTGTGATGAATGTCGAAGTGTGGATGCGGGTGAATGTTAGAATACTCACAGACCCGCAAGGTAAAATTTATACGGCACTGCCGTTGGAGAATGTTATGACCGATTTAACTGCAAGCAGCCTGCGCGCGTTGAAGCTGATGGACCTGACCACCCTGAACGATGACGACACCAATGAAAAAGTCATCGCCCTGTGCCATCAGGCGAAAACGCCAGTGGGCAACACCGCCGCTGTCTGCATCTACCCGCGCTTTATCCCAATTGCCCGCAAAACGCTGAAAGAGCAGGGCACCCCGGACGTGCGCATTGCAACCGTCACTAACTTCCCGCACGGCAACGACGATATCGAGATCGCGCTGGCTGAAACCCGCGCGGCCATTGCCTACGGTGCAGACGAAGTTGACGTGGTGTTCCCTTACCGCGCGCTGATCGCCGGCAACGAGCAGGTCGGTTTTGACCTGGTGAAAGCCTGTAAAGACGCGTGTGCGGCGGCAAACGTTTGGCTTAAAGTGATCATCGAAACCGGCGAGCTGAAAGAAGAGGCGCTGATTCGTAAGGCGTCTGAAATCTCCATCAAAGCCGGTGCGGATTTCATCAAAACCTCTACTGGTAAAGTGCCGGTCAATGCTACCCCGGAAAGCGCGCGCATCATGATGGAAGTCATCCGCGATATGGGCGTGTCCAAAACCGTTGGCTTCAAGCCTGCGGGCGGCGTGCGTACCGCAGAAGACGCGCAGCAGTTCCTGGCGATTGCCGACGAGCTGTTTGGCGCAGAGTGGGCGGACTCCCGCCACTACCGCTTCGGTGCGTCCAGCCTGCTGGCAAGCCTGCTGAAGGCGCTGGGTCACGGCGACGGTAAGAGCGCAAGCAGCTACTGATTGCCAGACAACGCCGGATGACGCTTCGCTTATCCGGCCTATAGGATCGCAGGGCGGGTAAGCGTAGCGCCACCCGCCACAACTCCCCCGATTCCGCATGGAGGTTACCGTGTTTCTCGCACAAGAAATTATTCGTAAAAAACGTGATGGTCATGCATTAAGCGACGAAGAAATTCGCTTCTTTATCAACGGCATTCGTGATAACACCATCTCTGAAGGGCAGATTGCGGCTCTGGCGATGACCATTTTCTTCCACGATATGTCGATGCCCGAGCGCGTGTCGCTGACCATGGCGATGCGAGATTCAGGAACCGTTCTGGACTGGAAAAGCCTTAACCTCAACGGCCCGATCGTGGACAAACACTCCACCGGCGGCGTGGGCGACGTGACCTCCCTGATGCTTGGCCCAATGGTGGCAGCCTGCGGCGGTTACATCCCAATGATCTCCGGGCGCGGCCTGGGCCACACCGGCGGTACGCTCGACAAACTGGAAGCCATTCCGGGCTTCGATATCTTCCCGGATGACAACCGCTTCCGCGACATTATTAAAGACGTTGGCGTGGCGATTATCGGCCAGACCAGCTCTCTTGCGCCGGCAGACAAGCGTTTTTACGCGACGCGCGATATCACCGCAACTGTCGATTCTATCCCACTGATCACCGCCTCGATCCTCGCTAAAAAGCTGGCAGAAGGGCTGGACGCGCTGGTGATGGATGTGAAGGTAGGCAGCGGCGCGTTTATGCCGACCTATGAACTCTCTGCTCAGCTTGCCGAAGCGATCGTTGGCGTCTCCAACGGCGCGGGCGTGCGCACCACCGCGCTGCTGACCGACATGAACCAGGTGCTGGCCTCCAGCGCCGGTAACGCGGTCGAAGTCCGCGAAGCCGTTCAGTTCCTCACGGGCGAATACCGCAATCCGCGTCTGTTCGACGTCACCATGGCGCTGTGCGTTGAGATGCTCATCTCCGGCAAGCTGGCCAAAGACGATGCGGAAGCCCGCGCGAAGCTGCAGGCGGTGCTGGACAACGGCAAAGCGGCGGAGATCTTCGGCCGCATGGTTGCGGCGCAGAAAGGCCCGACCGATTTCGTCGAAAATTACGCGAAGTACCTGCCAACCGCGATGCTCAGCAAAGCGGTCTATGCGGATAGCGAAGGCTTTGTCTCCGCCATGGACACCCGCGCGCTCGGCATGGCGGTCGTGTCTATGGGCGGCGGTCGTCGTCAGGCATCGGACACTATTGATTACAGCGTCGGCTTTACCGATATGGCCCGTCTGGGCGACAGCGTGGACGGCCAACGTCCGCTGGCGGTGATCCACGCCAAAGATGAAGCCAGCTGGCAGGACGCGGCGAAAGCGGTGAAAGCAGCCATTACGCTTGATGATAAAGCGCCGGAAAGGACTCCAACGGTCTATCGCCGTATCACCGAATAGCGGTATACTGATCAGATCGCATTTTTATGAAGCACTAAGTACGGAGAACAATTATGAAACGTGCATTTATTATGGTGCTGGACTCATTCGGCATCGGCGCAACCGAAGATGCAGAACGTTTTGGTGACGTGGGTTCCGATACCATGGGTCACATCGCGGAAGCCTGTGCCAAAGGCGAAGCGGACAACGGTCGTAAAGGCCCTCTGACTCTGCCAAACCTGACCCGCCTCGGTCTGGTGAAAGCGCATGAAGGTTCTACCGGTAAAATCGCAGCCGGTATGGACGGCAACGCGGAAGTGGTGGGCGCCTATGCCTGGGCGCACGAACTCTCTTCCGGTAAAGATACGCCGTCTGGCCACTGGGAAATTGCCGGCGTGCCGGTGCTGTTCGACTGGGGTTACTTCTCCGATCACGAGAACAGCTTCCCGCAGGAGTTGCTGGATAAGCTGGTGAAGCGTGCTAACCTGCCGGGCTACCTCGGTAACTGCCACTCTTCCGGTACCGTGATTCTGGATCAGCTCGGCGAAGAGCACATGAAAACCGGCAAGCCGATTTTCTACACCTCCGCTGACTCCGTGTTCCAGATTGCGTGCCACGAAGAGACGTTTGGTCTGGATAAACTCTACGAGCTGTGCGAAATCGCCCGTGAAGAGCTGACCGAAGGCGGCTACAACATTGGCCGCGTGATCGCGCGTCCGTTTATCGGCGACAAAGCGGGTAACTTCCAGCGTACCGGTAACCGTCACGACCTGGCCGTTGAGCCACCGGCGCCAACCGTGCTGCAGAAGCTGGTCGACGAGAAGGGCGGCCACGTGGTGTCCGTGGGCAAAATCGCGGATATCTACGCCAACTGCGGCATCACTAAAAAAGTGAAAGCCACCGGTCTGGATGCGCTGTTCGATGCCACCATCAAAGAGATGAAAGAAGCGGGCGACAAGACCATCGTCTTCACCAACTTCGTGGACTTCGACTCCTCCTGGGGCCACCGTCGCGACGTTGCGGGTTACGCGGCCGGTCTGGAGCTGTTCGACCGCCGTCTGCCCGAGCTGATGGAGCTGGTGGGTGAAGATGACATTCTGATCCTGACCGCTGACCACGGCTGTGACCCAACCTGGACCGGTACCGACCACACCCGTGAGCACATTCCGGTGCTGGTGTACGGCCCGAAAGTGAAGCCGGGCTCGCTGGGACACCGTGAAACCTTCGCGGACATCGGCCAGACCATTGCGAAATACTTTGGCACGTCTGACATGGAATATGGCAAGGCCATGTTCTAAACGGATTGGGTGCGGCCTGATGCCCTCACCCCAACCCTCTCCCACGAGAAACACGGGTGCGGTCTGATGCCCTCACCCCGGCCCTCTCCCACAGGGAGAGGGTGAAAAGAATAAACAATTTAAAAGGAACTGAAGATGGCAACTCCTCACATTAACGCAGAAATGGGTGATTTCGCTGACGTCGTATTGATGCCGGGCGACCCGCTGCGCGCGAAGCACATTGCAGAAACCTTCCTCGAAGACGTGCGTGAAGTGAACAACGTTCGCGGCATGCTGGGCTTCACCGGTACCTATAAAGGCCGCAAAATCTCCGTCATGGGCCACGGCATGGGTATCCCATCCTGCTCCATCTACACCAAAGAGCTGATCACTGACTTCGGCGTGAAGAAAATCATCCGCGTGGGCTCATGCGGCGCGGTGCGTATGGACGTTAAGCTGCGCGATATCGTTATCGGCATGGGTGCCTGCACCGATTCCAAAGTTAACCGTATGCGTTTCAAAGACCACGACTTCGCGGCGATTGCTGACTTCGGCATGGTGCGTGACGCGGTTGACGCGGCAAAAGCGCTGGGCGTTGAAGCGCGCGTGGGTAACATCTTCTCTGCCGATCTGTTCTATGCACCGGACGGCGGTGAGATGTTCGACGTGATGGAAAAATACGGCATTCTGGGCGTGGAAATGGAAGCGGCGGGTATCTACGGCGTCGCGGCTGAGTTTGGTGCGAAAGCGCTGACCATCTGCACCGTTTCTGACCACATCCGTACCCACGAGCAGACCACCGCTGCCGAGCGTCAGACCACCTTCAACGACATGATCAAAATCGCGCTGGAATCCGTTCTGCTGGGCGATAAAGAGTAATGTTGTCTGCCGGGCTGAGTTCGCAGCCCGGCATTTCTTCCCTTACAGATACACCACGCTAATGGTCGCCTGACCATCAAACTCGGTATCTTCCGTCAGTGACAGGTTCTTCAGGTTTTCAACCGCCAGCGAGACGTTCAGCGGGAAAGAGACGCTGGTCACCGCCATTGGCTCCGTTTTGCCCGTGGACGCTACGCTCATCAGGCCCAGGTTTTTATTCGCGATGGTGCCACCATTGGCTTTCTGCCAGCGACTCATTCCCACGCCTGCGGTCACCGCGGTACGAATGGGCTCAACCGCGGACCCGTTGGCCGTTACCTCTCCCGTGCTGGTGTAAATGGAATAGGCACCGATGTTTTTGCCATCATGGGTTTTACCGAGGCCAAAGGTAGCCATGCTGCCCCGCAGTTCGCCGCCGTTCGACGTGGCGTTCATCACCTTCAGATTTGAGCTGCTGCCCGTGCTGGCGTTAGAGTCAGTGCGGTTATCCGCAATGCTCCAGCCCACTTTCGTTGGCGTTGGGCAGGTGATGGTCAACGTCAGCCCCTTTTCACCCAGCTGCGTTGTCTGAGTCTGAGAGAGATCGCCAACCTGCACGGTGCCAAAATCAATCGTCCCATCGTTGCTGAGTTCTGGGGTGCAGGAGTTGCTGGTCAGCGAGGCTTTCACCTTCAGCACCGCCGTATCCCCCGCGTGAGCGCAGGTCATGGCCAGCGCCAGTGCGGCGACCAGGAGATTTTTTTTCATGGTTAATCCTTAACATAGATAAAATGAATATTAAACTGCATGGACGGAACCACGCGTTTTAATGGTTATTTTTTCTTTCTATTCATCTGGATAATTAATCCAGCAATGAATTCTTTTAGTCTGCCGTTAATAATTCCCATGAAAGGATGCTCTCCAGCTCCGTATTATCGGAGACCCGGCGCAGCAAAGTATCATTAAGGACAGGGGTAATTTTTATCGTCACGCTCATCTGCTTGCCGCGCACCGGTGCGGCATTCTGCCGGGCAACCAGGCCTTCGTTGCTTTTCAAAAAGACCTTTTCTTTGGGGCTATCCGTTGAGGTGAATCCCACCCGGTCAGTGGTTTTCACAACATCGTAGCGCTGACCATCAACCGTCATTTTGTCCGCCACAAGCGCCAGCCGGCCCTCATCACCAAACAGAACGCCGCCGTGGAGCCCTGACGTCGACTGCATGAAAAGCGCCATCACGCGGGGCCGTGGGCAAAACACGTTCACCATGACCTCCCTGGCGGGCATGCGGTTCCAGTTTTTTCGCGAGGCGGCAATATCATCCTGCTTAAACCGCCCAAACGAGACCGTAGGCTGGGAGAGGGCAATCTGGCATTCCTCGCTCAATGCTCCGGAGGAAAAGAGTAATGCCAGACCGCAGAGCATCACGTTGATTATTTTCACTGGCACGTTCCTTCTGCTTTTTCGTAATAGGCGTCTTTGTCTTTCTCTTCATTCAGTGAATAGCTGATTTGGCAGATTCGGGTCATATTGTCGTCCACGACATAGAGTGCGGGCGTCTCTGACGCATCGGGAATAAATACGCTGCCGTTATCCATTACGCTGACAATATAATTGCTCTCCTTATCCACGATACTCAGCCCTCTTTCGAGCCAGCTCCCGCCGGGACGTTTAACCTGCAGCATGACGCGACGGGTGTTCAGCACCTGGAAATCAACCTGCGCGAAGGAGCCATACGCCGCGGAAACGGTCTGAATGCCGTTGGATAAATCCATGCCCTGCGGCAGCGAGCTGGCGTTGATAACGATCTGCGATTTTTGCCACTCCCGCAGGCCGGGGACCACCGCCTGCCCCCAGTAGTCGGTCCAGACGGTGCCGTCTGGCGTGGCGATCTCAATCCCGCTTTCCGGCTCGCTCAAACGCGCAATGCCGAAGGTCTCTTTGATCGGATAGGGCGCAAAGGTGACGCCATGACGATGTAGCGCAATACCGCCGCTCAGGGAGGCGCTGTAGTTATGCTGATTCCCGTCGCTGAGCCCGGCAGATAGGCCAAGCTGGGTGTAGTGCAGGTTGGTGCTGATGTTGCCGTTGAAGGCGTTGCTCTTATCGTCGTTATCGCGATCGGCAGAGATGTTGTAATTGAAGTTCGAGCCGATGGCGCCGCTGTCCTGAACGCCATAGTTCTGTTTTTCGCCCTGCCTGCGCATATACGTGCTGACGCGATCTTCACCCAGCGGGACGATCAGGCTGACATAAAAGAGATCGTCATTATTGCCGGCGTTGTTCTCAGCATCGCTGCTGTTCATGGCGTGCTGCCAGTTTACGGACAGTGAGCTTCGCCCCAGGCTCTTACTCCACGAGGCCATCAGATAACGGGTGTCGCTGCTGCTTTCGTCACCCGAATTCGCGCTGTACTGCAACGATAAAGAACCGATGTACTCGTTATTCCAGCTCAGGCTCGCGTTCCAGGAATTCTCATAGCTTTGCACCTCTTCATCCATGGCTTCAGTAAGCTCGCGAAAGCCGCCGTTGAACTGGGATGCACTCAGCCCCAGCGTAAGCTGTGCGGGGAGGAGAAGGTTGCTGCTGAGCTCAACCTTACTGCCCTTTTGCGGGTCGTAGAATTGGGACTGGCTCAGCAATACGCTTGGCGAAATAAGCCAGTTTTCGTTTACCGTCCAGTCAAGCTTCGCACCTGTCGCCTGATACTTTTCAGCCAAAACGCCTGCGGCCAGCGCCGTCAGATAGGAGGTTACGCTCGTCCCGTCGGAAATATTGAACACCCACGGCGAGCTATTTTCATCACCGCTGTCGCGAACCTGCCCAAAGGACAGGCTTAACCCCTCGGCGCGGTTGCTGCCGGTGACGTTAAGCGAGGAGGAGGGCACGGTAAATTGCGTTGTCGTCCCATCGGTTTCAACGACGCTGACGTTCAGGTCAACGTTACCGCGCACAATGGGCACGTCCGAGAGGGTAAACGGCCCCGCGTTGACCAGCGACGAGTAGATCACCTGGCCCGACTGGCGCACCTCAACGCGGGCCTGATGCGTACGGGCAATGCCCGAAACCTGAGTCACCTGAAAATTAGGTTGAAGGCTCGTCTCCGGCATAAGCTGCGCCCCGGTGATTTGTGCGCCGCTAAAGAGTGCTGAACTGGCGTTAATTTGCCCTACCTGAACGCGCATCTTCCGCTCTTCAAAAACGTGCTCTGCGTAGGTATAGAGATTCTCGGCGGTGCGGGTGCCGTTATCATCCGTGAGGATGTAATTGCTGCGCAGCGTCCAGTTCGCAAGGTTGATGCCGGCGCCAATATTTCCCTGTGAAAAGGTACTGTTTGCGCCGCTACCGTATTCGTTGTAGTTGCTGAAAACGCTGTAGTTAATTAAGCCCGCGGTACCGCCGTGGGCGTAGTATTTGGCGGCATAGAATCCGGTATCCATCGCCTCCGCCGGGACAAAAATTTCCAGCGACTCGGTATTTGGTAATAAGGTGACCGTGGCGGTGGGGTAGTCCGTACGCAGATCGTGGCACTTTTCTTTTTCGCTGACGTTCAACGGTAAAAGACCCGCTGCGCTGGTGAAATCATTATCTACGCAAAGCTGCCCCTCGTCGCCAATCCGAACGGCCAGACTGCCTTTTTCAATACCGTTGATGCTGACCCGCACGGCATGTTTTCCCGGCAGATAGCGCTGAGCCTCAGAAAAATAGTGGGCGAGGTTGGTACTGATACCGCGCGTCGCCAGAATATCGGTATTGAAATCTAAATCGGACGCATAGAGCGCCGAAGACGGCAGTAATGCCGCTACGACTACCGTTTGGCGCATCCTGTTGCGCAAAGAGTGCTCCATCACTGCTGCATCCCTGACGTATCAGCGGTTGAGAGGGGCGGTGTAGTCGTCCACCTCAATCCCATAGCGGCTTGCAGGGCTGAACTTCACGGCGTTATCGGTACATGCAATCGGCTTGTCCGTCTGCACTTTCATCGTTTCACCCGGCAGGATAAAGGTCTTGTTGACCAGCCCCGCGGTTTGCGACGGCAGCAGCGTAATGGCGGTAGAGAAGCGCACCACGTAGGCCGAAGTATTACGCACCTGCACCTCTTTTCCCTCTACTGTCCAGGTCAGCAGTTTCCAGGCATCTGTAACAACCGGCAGGTTTTTCGGATGGATCAATACCGGCAGATCCTGACGGAGGTTAATACCAACTTTGACGTTTTTATCTTTGCTCCTGGGAGGAATACCCTCAAATACCACGCGCTTATAGTGCTCAACGGTAAGGGGTTCTGTGGTTTCAAGAATAAAACGAACCTGCTGTTCCTGACCCGGTTCAAGTCGTACAACAGGCTGCGTCACGTTGAGCTTCACCCCGTTGTCTCCTTCAATATCATTGATGGAGGTGTAGAGCAGCGCCGGAGTGGCGTCGGTATTTTTCACGCTCATTACGCCGCCGTGGTTTGCTTCATCAATCATCAGCAGGGTGGTTTCAGGCACCATGCCAGCAGCGAACAGTGTGGTCGGGACGGCGAGCGCAAGAATGGAAAACAGAAAGGGGTTTTTCATTATTCTGGTCATGATTTTATATGCGTTATGAAAATGAATTAAAACTCTCCATTTCCATGGAGAGTTTTGGATGGGGCGTCTGAATTACAGATACACCAGCGTAATGGTGGACTGACCGTCGAGGTCGGTCTTGTCAGTCAGCGTCAGGTTTTGGCTTGGCGCAATCGCCAGCGCGATTTTCAGCGGGAATGCCGCAGTGGTGAAGGCCAGTGGAGCGCGTTCACCGGTTTTGGAAACGGTCATCACATCCGTACCGTCGTTCATAATGATTCCGCTGGTCCACAGGTTGATCCAGCTTCTGCTGCTAATGGTACCGCCGGTGTACATAGTGGCGGCAATAGGCTGGGCCGTTACGCCGTCTGCGGTAACAGCAGTTGAATAGGTAGAAACCGCATAAGCACCGATATTTTCACCCGCGCTGGTTTTACCTACACCGTTAAGCTGATATGAACCATATGCCTGTGAGCCGCTTGCGGTACCGTTTTCGATATGGAATTCGCTGGCAGATTTATTCGCGCCCGCGTTTGAATCCGCGCGGTCATCTTTGATGGACCAGCCTACACGGGTAGCGGACTGGCATTTGATGGTCAGCGTAACGTCTTTATGACCCGCCTGGTAGGCAACGCTTGAAGAGAGTGAATCCAGACCGATTTCACCGAAATCGACCAGACCGCCATTGGTGATTTCCGGCACGCAGCCAGCACTGGTCAGCGTACCCTGAACTTTCAGCATCGCGGTTGGTTCAGCATAGACGGCGGTCGCCGCTATGGATAAAACGGTAGCAAGAAGAAGCTTTTTCATTGTTTTTCCTTAACCATATAAAGAACGAAAAACGGAGATTTTTTTAATCTAATTACAGCTTGCTAATTGATAAGTATCAGATTTACAAGCGCTGCCGATTCTAGTAATGATTGATGTAATTAAATAATTAGTTTTTCTTACACCGCTTTTGAGATTAATTCATGTTTGTATTAACGCTTCTGGCTACATGTAATAATAAAGAAACGGCGGAAAGATCCGCCGTTAAATACAATGCTGGTTACTCTTAGAGATAAACCAGGGTGATAGTTGTTTCACCGCTCAGCTGTGCTTCGTCGGTAGTGGTCAGACGGTCGGTATTGACAATTGCCAGCGAAACTTTGAATGGGAAGACCACGTTTGTGATGGCCAGCGGGGAGTTATAACCCGGTTTGGTGACGGTCTGAATTTCGGCGTTACCGTTAGCAATCACGCCTGAACTCAGGTTACGCCACATATATTCGCCGTTGCTGTTGGTGTAGGCCGGTGCATAAATAGCCTGAACCGGCATACCGTTGGCGGTGATGTCGTTGATGCGGGTGCTGATGGCATATGCTCCGATTTTATCGCCTGCCGCCGTGGTGCCCACGCCGTACGTTGTCCCTGCACCAAACACATCACCGCCGTTGTCTTTGGCATCGCGAATGTAAAACTCGCTAGAGCTCAGGTCGTTAGCCGCATTAGAGTCTTCTTTATTATCCGCAATACTCCACGCTACTTTTGTCGCTGACGGGCAGTTAATGGTCAGAGACATGTCTTTGTGGCCCATCTGGTTGGTCTGGGTAGGAGACAGTTGGTCGAGAGCAATCGTTCCGAAATCAATTGATCCGCCGTTGCTTAACTGCGGCGTACATGAAGGGTTGTTCATCTTGCCCTGAACTTTCATTACCACGCTGGAGTCTGCCAGGGCTGCCGACGAGGCCATGGCAATTAGCGTTGCGAGAAGAATTTTTTTCATTGTTATTCCTTAACCAATAATAGATAAATTGTATAAATTATCGAGAAGTCATTAACTTGCGGGTCTGCAAGTGCTCGAATTCTATTAAGGGTTGTTGTTATTTCCGCAATGAGAATTTCTAATCTTTGTTTTGAGTTTTATTAAAGACTGTAAATACATTTATGAATGTATTTACATTTTGAGCGGCGAAATGAAAAAGGCGGTAGACTATTACCGCCTGCAAATATAATTACTTCACTGCCTGCGCAATCCACGCCGATAATTCCCGTAATTCTTTTTCCTGCCCGGGGAAATCGCCAATTAACGCGTCGCACTCCTGCTGCAGCATATCCGCCCGATACAAACAGCCCTGCAACCTGGCCGCCAGCGCTTCCAGCGGTGCCGGGTTGAGGCTGTCCGTAAACACCTGCGTACGGGTGATATGGCCTTTCTCGACGTCAAAATGCAGCTCCACGCCGCCCCAGGTAAAACGTTCGTCCAGCAGGTGAGAAAACGCCGGTGCCTGGCCGAAGTTCCACTCCCAGCTGCTCTGGCGGGCAAAGGTTTCGGCGAAGTTGGGCAGGTCCGGGGTTTTATCCGGCGAAATCACTTCCGCATCCACGCGCTCGCCGTAATGTTCAAAGAACGCTTCACGGATCGCCTCGCAAATCTGCTCGTGCGTAATCCCCGGCAGCAGCTCCACCAGATTCGCCACGCGTCCACGCACGGAGGTGATCCCTTTGGCCTGCAGCTTTTTCTTGTCCGGGTTCAGGTAGTTAGCAAGACGGCTGAGATCGGCGTTCAGCAGCAGGGTGCCGTGGTGGAACCCGCGATCCATGGTTTCGCGGTAGGCGGAGCCGGAGACCTTTCGGTCGCCCTCGGGGGTTTTCACCACCAGATCGTTCCGTCCGGACGCCTCCGCCGTTACGCCGAGCGAATTCAGCGCGTTGAGCACAATCGAGGTGGAGATGGTTTTGTCGTATTCAGGTTTGCCCGCCATAAAGGTAAAGCAGGTATTGCCCAGATCGTGAAACACCGCGCCGCCGCCGCTGCTGCGGCGCGCCAGACGGACGTTGTCCTCTTCCATACGCCGCGTATTGCACTCTTTCCACGGGTTTTGCGCGCGGCCAATGACCACCGTATCGGCGTTGCGCCAGAGAAACAGCACGCGCTGGGTGGCGGGCATCTGGCGGAAGATGCACTCTTCCACCGCGAGATTAAACCAGGGATCGTAGGAGTCAGAGATAAGCAGGCGTAACGTCGTCATGGCAGAGTTCCTTTTCCGAATCGTTCGCCTACTTTATCACTATTCCTTCTTCTCGCTCTCTTCGTCTTCGGGAACCGACCTGCTGGCGGTCAGCAGGAACGGCGACTGCTGCCAGCGGGTGCGCTTGCCCTGCAGCAACGTGCGCGCCAGCACGACGCCAATCGCCAGCGAGAGCAACAGCATCAGGCGCAGAATATTGGTGGTGTTATCCACCTGCTTGGCTTCGGTCGGCAGGGTGTGAGTATCCAGCGTCAGGCGCAGATAGCCCAGCGGGCCGTTTTTGCCCTGAACAGGTTCGACGATCTGCTGGTTGAAGTAGCCTCCGGCTTTTTTGCCGTCCAGCGCCAGCCTGTCGCGCACGTCGACGTGCTCACCGGCGCGGGCAATCAGGTCACCTTTTTCATCGTACACGCCCGCATCCAGAATGCGGCTGTTTTCCGTGAGCTGACGTAAGACCTGGCCTATCCGCTTATCGTCCGGCGTCTCGGTGCGCATCAGGGGCGCAACGTTAAGCGTCACCTGACGCGCCAGCGTGCGGGCCAGTTCTTCAAACTGCGGGTTGCGCTGCCGCTGATGGTTCTGACTAAACCACGATGCCCCCTGCATCAACGCCACTAACAGTGCGAGACAGGAAAGGACAATCACGGCGCGATGAAGCCGGAATTTCAGTTTTGCGCGAGCCATATTCCACCTGCTGAAAATTTAGGGCTTAATGTTGCCAGAAGTGATGGTTACAGGGTAGCCTCATGCGTTATTTTCCCTCTGGAACCTTCCGGCGCGAACGAATTTACAGGAGCTTTAATGCCGAACATTACCTGGTGTGACCTGCCAACGGATGTCTCTTTATGGCCAGGATTGCCGCTCTCGTTAAGTGGCGATGAGGTGATGCCTCTGGATTACCACGCTGGCCGTAGCGGCTGGCTGCTGTACGGACGCGGCCTGGATAAGCAACGCCTGACCCAGTATCAAGCGCGGCTGGGGGCGGCGATGGTCATCGTCGCGGCCTGGTGCGTGGAAGATTACCAGGTCATCCGCCTGGCGGGTTCCCTGACGCAGCGCGCAACGCGTCTGGCGCATGACGCCGGGCTGGACGTTGCGCCTCTCGGCAAAATTCCGCACCTGAAAACGCCGGGTCTGCTGGTGATGGACATGGACTCCACCGCTATCCAGATCGAATGTATTGACGAGATTGCTAAACTGGCAGGCAGCGGCGAGCTGGTGGCGGAAGTCACCGAGCGCGCGATGCGCGGCGAGCTGGACTTCACCGCCAGCCTGCGCCAGCGCGTGGCGACCCTGAAAGGGGCTGATGCCAACATCCTGCGCCAGGTGCGCGACGTGCTGCCGCTGATGCCGGGGCTGACGCAGCTGGTGCTGAAGCTCCAGTCCCTCGGCTGGAAAGTGGCAATCGCCTCCGGCGGCTTCACTTTCTTCGCGGATTATCTGCGCGAGAAACTGCATCTGACCACCGTGGTCGCTAACGAGCTGGAAATCATGGACGGCAAGCTGACCGGCCAGGTCATCGGCGATATCGTGGATGCCCAGTACAAAGCCAACACCCTGACGCGCCTGGCGGAGAAATATGACATTCCTGTCGAACAGACCGTCGGCATTGGCGATGGCGCAAACGATCTGCCGATGATCAAAGTTGCTGGCCTTGGCATTGCCTACCATGCCAAACCAAAAGTGAATGAAAAGACGGAAGTCACTATCCGTCACGCTGACCTGATGGGGGTGTTCTGCATTCTCTCCGGCAGCCTTAATCAGAAATAACGAGGTAAACCGTGGCGAAAGCTCCAAAACGCGCATTTGTCTGTAATGAATGTGGTGCGGATTATCCGCGCTGGCAGGGGCAATGCAGCGCCTGTCATGCCTGGAACACCATCACCGAAGTGCGTGGTGTGGCGGCTTCGCCGAGCGTGGCCCGCAATGAGCGCCTGAGCGGCTATGCGGGCAATGCAGGCGTGTCGAAGGTCCAAAAACTTTCTGATATCAGCCTGGAAGCGCTGCCGCGCTTTTCCACCGGCTTCAAAGAGTTTGACCGCGTGCTCGGCGGCGGCGTGGTGCCGGGCAGCGCGATCCTGATCGGCGGTAACCCGGGCGCGGGGAAATCGACCCTGCTGCTGCAAACGCTTTGCAAGCTCGCCGAGCAGATGAAAACCCTCTACGTCACGGGGGAAGAGTCACTCCAGCAGGTAGCGATGCGCGCGCACCGTCTGGGCCTGCCGACGGGCAACCTGAACATGCTGTCGGAAACCAGCATCGAGCAGATCTGCATGATCGCCGAAGAAGAGCAGCCGAAGCTGATGGTGATCGACTCCATCCAGGTGATGCACATGGCGGACATTCAGTCCTCGCCGGGCAGCGTGGCGCAGGTGCGTGAAACCGCCGCTTACCTGACGCGCTTTGCCAAAACGCGCGGCGTGGCGATTGTGATGGTCGGCCACGTGACCAAAGACGGCTCGCTGGCGGGGCCGAAGGTGCTCGAACACTGTATCGACTGCTCCGTGATGCTCGACGGCGACGCGGATTCCCGCTTTCGCACCCTGCGCAGCCATAAAAACCGCTTTGGCGCGGTGAACGAACTGGGCGTGTTTGCCATGACCGAGCAGGGGCTGCGCGAGGTCAGCAACCCGTCGGCCATCTTCCTGAGCCGCGGCGATGAGATCACCTCCGGCAGTTCGGTAATGGTGCTGTGGGAAGGGACGCGTCCGCTGCTCGTCGAAATTCAGGCGCTGGTGGATCACTCGATGATGGGCAACCCGCGGCGCGTGGCGGTCGGTCTGGAGCAGAACCGACTGGCGATCCTGCTGGCGGTGCTGCACCGTCACGGCGGCCTGCAGATGGCGGATCAGGATGTGTTCGTCAACGTGGTTGGCGGGGTGAAAGTCACTGAGACCAGCGCAGACCTGGCGCTGCTGCTGGCGATGGTCTCCAGCCTGCGCGACAGGCCGCTGCCGCAGGATCTGGTGGTGTTTGGTGAAGTGGGGCTGGCCGGGGAAATCCGTCCGGTGCCGAGCGGGCAGGAACGTATCTCCGAGGCGGCAAAACACGGCTTCCGCCGGGCTATCGTTCCGGCAGCTAACGTGCCGAAAAAAATCCCTGAAGGGATGCAGGTCTTTGGCGTTAAGAAACTCGCAGATGCGTTAAATGTCTTTGACGACTTATAATTACGTATTCGATTTTGCAGGAGGCACCGTAATTTATGTCATCATTTGACTACATCAAAACCGCCATTCGTCAGAAGGGCTGCACGCTGCAGCAGGTGGCTGACGCCAGCGGCATGACCAAAGGCTACCTGAGCCAACTGCTGAACGCCAAAATCAAAAGCCCCAGCGCGCAGAAGCTCGAAGCGCTGCACCGTTTTCTGGGGCTCGAATTCCCGCGTATGCAAAAGAACATCGGCGTGGTGTTCGGCAAGTTTTACCCGCTGCATACCGGGCATATCTATCTCATCCAGCGCGCCTGTAGCCAGGTGGACGAACTGCACATCATCATGGGTTACGACGAAACCCGCGATCGCCAGCTGTTTGAAGACAGCGCCATGTCGCAGCAGCCCACCGTGCCGGACCGCCTGCGCTGGCTGCTGCAGACCTTTAAGTACCAGAAAAACATTCGCATTCATGCCTTTAACGAAGAGGGGATGGAGCCGTACCCGCACGGCTGGGACGTGTGGAGCAACGGCATCAAAGCGTTTATGGAAGAGAAGGGCATTACCCCTAACTGGATCTACACCTCTGAAGAGTCCGACGCGCCGCAGTTCCGCGAGCATCTGGGCATCGAGACGGTGCTGATCGATCCGAAACGCACCTTCATGAACATCAGCGGGGCGCAGATCCGCGAGAACCCGTTCCGCTACTGGGATTACATCCCGACCGAAGTGAAGCCGTTCTTCGTGCGCACGGTGGCTATTCTGGGCGGCGAGTCGAGCGGTAAATCAACGCTGGTCAACAAGCTGGCGAACATCTTCAACACCACCAGCGCGTGGGAGTATGGACGCGATTACGTCTTCTCCCACCTCGGCGGCGACGAGATGGCGTTGCAGTATTCTGACTACGATAAAATTGCCCTCGGACACGCCCAGTACATTGATTTTGCGGTGAAATACGCCAACAAAGTGGCGTTTATCGATACCGATTTCGTCACTACGCAGGCGTTCTGTAAAAAGTACGAGGGGCGCGAGCACCCTTTCGTGCAGGCGCTGATTGACGAATACCGCTTTGACCTGGTGATCCTGCTGGAAAACAACACGCCATGGGTAGCGGACGGCATGCGCAGCCTCGGCAGCTCCGTGGACAGGAGAGAGTTCCAGACCATGCTGGTGGAGATGCTCAATGAGAACAACGTTGAGTTTGTGCATGTGGAAGAGTCGGATTACGACACCCGCTTCCTGCGCTGCGTCGAGCTGGTGAAGGAGATGATGGGGGAGCAGGGTTAAGAATTCCCCCCTCACCCCGGCCCTCTCCCCAAAGGGGCGAGGGGGTAATCGTTCCCTCTCCCCTATGGGGAGAGGGTTAGGGTGAGGGGGAACAAACCACTCAAAACTCAACCACCACTTTCCCCCGCATATGCCCTTCCAGCACCTTGCGGTGCGCTTCGGTAATGCTTTCCACGCTCAGCCCGTGCAGCGTTTCGCTGAGCGAGCTTTCCACCACGCCATTTTCCACCAGCTTCGCCACCTCATTTAAAATCTCACCCTGACGCGCCATATCGTCAGTCTTGTACATGCTGCGGGTGTACATAAATTCCCAGTGCAGGGCGGCAGATTTCGATTTCAGCTTGTCCTGGTTCAGCGGATGGGCGTTCTCAACGATGGAACAGATATGCCCCTGCGGCGCAATCAGTTCGCTGACCGCATCCCAGTGCCCGTCGGTGTCGTTGAGGATGAAAATGTAATCCACAAAGGTGAGCCCCTGCTTCGCCATCTCGCCTTTTAGATCGCGGTAGTTGACCACTACGTCAGCACCGCGATCGCGGCACCACCGGGCGGAATCTTCTCGTGAAGCGGTTGCGATAATCTTCACCTTGCTGTTGTGCTTCGCAAAGGGGATCGCCAGCGATCCCACGCCGCCCGCGCCGCCGATGATCAGCAGCGTTTTGTCCGCGTCGGCATCCTGAATGTTCAGCCGTTCAAACAGGCCTTCCCACGCGGTGAGCGCGGTTAAGGGCAGTGCAGCGGCAGCCGCCCAGCCGAGGCTGGCAGGCTTGTGCCCGACAATGCGCGCATCGATTAACTGATGCGTGGTATTGCTGCCCGGGCGGGTGATATCGCCCGCGTACCATACCTCATCACCCGGCTTGAAGCCGGTCACGCCAGCCCCCACGGCTTTGACGACCCCGCTGGCATCCCACCCCAGAATTCGCGGCTCGTTCAGCCCATTTTTGGCGATGCCTGCATGCACTTTGGTATCAACCGGGTTAATAGATACGGCTTTCACCTCTACCAGCAGATCGTGTTCACCAGGAGTCGGCATCGGCGGGGTGATTTCAATGAAGCTGGACGGATTTTCTGGGTTAACGGCAACGGCTTTCACTGACATGGTGTGCTCCTCATTGGAATACGTTTTGTTGAGGCTAGTCTATAAAGTGGCCAGCTGCATGATAAGATGGACAATCATGAACTCAGCGTTCGTACAGGGTGAACAATCATGTTTAAACAGCTGCAGGATATGGCGCTGTTCGCGCTGGTGGCGGAGATGGGCAGCTTTACCGCGGCGGCGCAGAAGGCCGAACTGCCGAAATCCAGCGTTAGCCAGCGGATCAGCCAGCTGGAGCAGCAGGTGGGGATCCGCCTGCTAAACCGCACCACGCGCAGGATCAGCCTCACGTTTGCGGGCGAGCACTATCTGGTGCACTGTCGCGAGATGCTGGCGGCCAGCGAGCGTGCAGAGTATGCCATTCAGCGGCTGCGCGAAAACCCGAGCGGGCGTCTGCGGATCACCTGTCCGGCGGGCATTGGGGCGACGCTGCTGGCGCATATGAACGCCGAGTTCCAGCTTCGTTATCCAGACGTTTCGCTGGACGTGTCGATCTCTGACGACGTGGTGGATCTGGTCGAGTCCGGTTTTGACGTGGCGCTGCGCACCGGCAAGCCGCAGGACTCCTCTCTGATTGGCAGAATGATCGGACACTGCCCGCGCTATATGCTGGCCTCGCCGGACTATCTGGCGCGTCGGGAGCCGTTAATCCATCCCCGTCAGCTGGTGGAGCACCGCTGCATTACGCACCGGGCGTGGTCGGAGTGGCTGCTGCGAAGCGAGGGTGAGGATTACCGCTACCTGCCGGATAACGCTCATTTAACCGATAACCTGGTGTACGCCCGCGAATGCGCGATTGCCGGGGCGGGGATCACGCTGTTACCCGCCTTCCTGCTGGAAGATAAGGTTGAAAAGGGCGCGCTGGTTCAGGTGCTGCCGGAGTGGAGCGTTGAAGGTAACGATCTCTGGCTGGCCTATCCGAGCCGGAAGCTGAATTCGCCTGCGCTAATGAGCTATATCGACTTTGCGATGCAGTTTGATGAGGTGAAGCGGTATTACGTGGGAGGGTGATTATGTGCGGCCTGATGCCCTCACCCTGGCCCTCTCCCAGGGGAGAGGGGACAAACATAAAAAACGGCAACCGAGATTGCCGTTTTGCTTTTATTTCGCAATACGCTTGTACTTAATACGCTTCGGCTCCAGCGCGTCTGCGCCCAGCGTGCGTTTTTTGTACTCTTCGTATTCGGTGAAGTTACCTTCGAAGAACTCCACTTTACCTTCGTCCTGGTAGTCCAGGATGTGGGTCGCGATACGGTCCAGGAACCAGCGGTCGTGCGAGATAACCATCGCGCAGCCCGGGAACTCCAGCAGGGCGTTTTCCAGCGCGCGCAGGGTTTCGATGTCCAGGTCGTTGGTTGGTTCATCGAGCAGCAGAACGTTACCGCCCACCTGCAGCAGCTTCGCCAGGTGCAGACGACCGCGCTCACCGCCGGACAGCTCGCCCACGCGTTTGCCCTGGTCGGTGCCCTTGAAGTTAAAGCGGCCAACGTAGGCGCGGCTTGGCATCTCGGTGTTGCCGATACGCATGATATCCAGACCGCCGGAGACTTCTTCCCACACGGTTTTGCTGTTGTCCATCGCGTCACGGAACTGGTCAACGGACGCCAGCTTCACGGTCTCACCCAGGGTGATAGAGCCGCTGTCAGGCTGTTCCTGACCGGACATCATGCGGAACAGGGTGGATTTACCCGCGCCGTTCGGACCGATGATGCCGACGATAGCGCCTTTCGGTACGGAGAAGCTCAGGTCGTCGATCAGCACACGGTCGCCGTAGGACTTACGCAGGTTGCTGACTTCAACCACTTTATCCCCCAGACGTGCTCCAGGTGGAATAAACAGTTCGTTGGTTTCGTTACGTTTCTGGTATTCGGTGTTGTTCAGCTCTTCAAAGCGTGCCAGACGGGCTTTGCCCTTGGACTGACGGCCTTTCGCGCCTTGACGCACCCACTCCAGCTCTTTCTCGATAGACTTACGGCGGGCCGCTTCCTGAGAAGCTTCCTGCGCCAGACGCTGATCTTTCTGCTCCAGCCAGGAAGAGTAGTTACCTTCCCACGGAATACCTTCACCGCGGTCCAGCTCCAGGATCCAGCCTGCGACGTTGTCGAGGAAGTAACGGTCGTGGGTAATTGCCACCACGGTGCCTTCGAAGTCGTGCAGGAAGCGCTCCAACCAAGCCACGGATTCCGCATCCAGGTGGTTGGTAGGTTCGTCGAGCAGCAGCATGTCTGGCTTTTCCAGCAGCAGGCGGCACAGCGCCACGCGGCGGCGCTCACCACCGGAGAGATTCGCGATTTTCGCATCCCAGTCCGGCAGACGCAGGGCATCAGCCGCGCGCTCCAGCTGCACGTTCAGGTTGTGACCGTCGTGCGCCTGGATAATCTCTTCATATTTGCCCTGCTGAGCGGCCAGTTTGTCGAAGTCCGCATCCGGCTCGGCGTATTTGGCATACACTTCATCCAGACCTTTCAGCGCGTTAACCACTTCGGACACCGCTTCTTCAACGGATTCACGCACGGTGTGTTCCGGGTTCAGCTGAGGTTCCTGCGGCAGGTAGCCGATCTTGATGCCTGGCTGCGGACGGGCTTCACCTTCGATGTCTGTATCGATGCCGGCCATGATGCGCAGCAGGGTGGACTTACCGGCACCGTTGAGACCCAGGACACCGATTTTTGCGCCCGGGAAGAAGCTCAGCGAGATATTTTTAAGAATATGACGTTTCGGCGGGACAACTTTGCCGACACGATGCATGGTATAAACGAATTGAGCCACGTGGACTTCGCCTCTTTTATCGTAATGAGAAGGAATTTCAGCCTCGAAGTGTAGCCTTTTTCACGCCCTAATCCCAGCCAGGAACATCGGGAGTGTTAAAACGCGCAAGAAAGGTAAAAAAGTGTCCATGACGTGGCGCGTTGCAGGATGCCTGGTTAGCATAAGTTGTTGTGACTTTGACGTGGCAAGACGCTGCAATTGACGAAAAAACAATGAGGAAGAGCTTGTGGAAAAAGCCAAACGGGTGGTCTGGCGTCTGCTGGCTGCCAGCATATGCGTAATGGCGGTAAGCCAGGCGGTGCATGCCGATTCACTGGATGAACAACGTAACCGCTACGCCCAGATTAAACAGGCGTGGGACAACAAGCAGATGGATACCGTCCAGGCGCTGATGCCGACGCTGAAGGATTATCCGCTGTATCCGTACCTGGAGTATCGCCAGATTACCGACGATCTGATGAACCAGCCGACCGTCACCGTGAATAATTTCATTCAGGCGAACCCGACCCTGCCGCCTGCCCGAAATCTCCAGTCTCGTTTTGTGAATGAGCTGGCGCGGCGTGAAGACTGGCGCGGTCTGCTGGCGTTTAGCCCCGACAAGCCGAATACCACCGAAGCGCAGTGTAATTACTACTATGCGAAATGGGCGACCGGACAGCAGGAAGAGGCCTGGGCCGGAGCGAAAGATCTGTGGCTGACCGGCAAAAGCCAGCCGAACGCCTGTGATTCCCTGTTCGGCGCATGGCGCGCTTCCGGCAAGCAGGATCCGCTGGCCTACCTTGAGCGCATCCGCCTGGCAATGAAAGCCGGCAACACGCGTCTGGTGACCGCGCTGGCAGGGCAGATGCCGTCCGATTACCAGACGATCTCCTCGGCGGTTATCGCGCTGGCAAACGATCCGAACAGCGTCCTGACCTTTGCCCGCAGCACGGGCTCGACCGATTTTACCCGCCAGATGGCGGCGGTGGCTTTTGCCAGCGTGGCGCGTGACGATGTCGAAAACGCGCGGCTGATGATCCCGCAGCTGGTGCAGGCGCAGCAGCTGAATGAAGATCAAACCCAGGAGCTGCGCGACATCGTGGCGTGGCGACTGATGGGCACGGACGTGACCGACGAACAGGCCCGCTGGCGAGACGATGCCATTATGCGCTCTAACTCCACGTCGCTGGTGGAACGCCGCGTGCGCATGGCGCTGGGCACCGGCGACCGCCGTGGCCTCAACACCTGGCTCGCGCGTTTGCCGATGGATGCCAAAGAGAAAGACGAATGGCGCTACTGGCAGGCGGATCTGCTGCTGGAGCGCGGTCGTGAAGATGAAGCCAAAGATATTCTTCACTCGCTGATGCAGCAGCGTGGGTTCTACCCGATGGCGGCGGCGCAACGGCTGGGCGAGGAGTACACGCTTAAGATCGACAAAGCGCCCGCTAATGCGAACCCGGCGCTGACGCAGGGGCCAGAGATGGCGCGCGTTCGCGAGCTGATGTACTGGAACATGGATAACACCGCGCGCAGCGAGTGGGCCAACCTGGTGACCAGCCGCACCACGGATGAAAAAGCGCAGCTTGCCCGCTATGCGTTTGATAATCGCTGGTGGGATCTGAGCGTGCAGGCGACGATTTCAGGGAAGCTGTGGGACCATCTCGAAGAGCGTTTCCCGCTGGCGTATAAAGATCTGTTTGACCGCTACACCAGCGGCAAAGATATCCCGCAAAGCTACGCCATGGCGATTGCTCGTCAGGAGAGCGCCTGGAACCCGAAAGTTCGTTCCCCGGTGGGGGCCAGCGGTCTGATGCAGATTATGCCGGGCACGGCTACGCACACGGTGAAGATGTTTAACATCCCTGGGTACAGCAGCCCGTCACAGCTGTTGGATCCGGATACCAACATCAACATCGGCACCAGCTATTTGCAGTACGTCTATCAGCAGTTCGGCAATAACCGCATCTTCGCGTCAGCGGCGTATAACGCCGGTCCGGGCCGCGTGCGCACCTGGCTTGGCAACAGCGCCGGACGCATTGACGCGGTGGCGTTCGTCGAGAGCATTCCGTTCTCGGAAACGCGCGGCTACGTGAAGAACGTGCTGGCCTATGACGCCTACTATCGCTACTTCATGGGGCAGAAAGATACCCTGATGAGCGATGCCGAGTGGCAGAGACGTTACTGATCGGCATGGGTTGTGTTATGCTGTACTCGCTAATGAGTACAAGAGGCAGCATAACATGACCCAGCATTCCCCGTATTCCTCGGCAATGGCCGAACAGCGTCACCAGGAGTGGCTTCGTTTTGTGGAGCTGCTTCGCCAGTCTTACGAGCAGGATTTGCACCTGCCCCTCATGCAGCTAATGCTTACGCCGGACGAGCGTGAGGCGCTGGGCACGCGCGTGCGGATTATTGAAGAGCTTTTGCGCGGTGAGATGAGCCAGCGTGAGCTGAAAAACGAGCTGGGCGCGGGCATCGCGACGATCACCCGCGGATCGAACAGCCTGAAGTCTGCGCCGGTTGAGCTGCGACAGTGGCTCGAGTCAGTCTTATTGGGCGATCAACGATAAATCGCGTTATGAAACGGGCTCAGCGCCAGGATCACCGCCTGATGGTAAACTCCTGAACGCGTGAGCTTACCCGCCGTAAAGACGCCAATCGCCCCTTCTTTACGCCCAATCTCATCAATGCCGGTGTACTGTGACATCACCGGCCCGAGCGCTTCACCTGCGCGGACTTTTTCCAGAATGATCTCCGGCAGCGGCAGGGTGGCTGAGCGCGCTTCGCCGCGCTGCTCGCGGCTTTCAATCACCACCCAGCTAAAGGTTGCGCCTTCGTCGATACCTGCTTCAATGGCGACCCAGAAGTCAGCCTTCGGGGCCGCGGCTTTGGCATTTGCCACGCGATTTCGTGCGCCAGCGCGCGTTTCCTCGCTGCCAAACGGCTGTTCAGGAACGCCACTCTCGACGCCGATGGCCTCAATATGGCAGGATCCTTCGCCGAAAATCTCTTCAAAAGCCTTTAGAATTGCCTGAATTTTGGCAGGATTGGTGGTAGCAGAGACAACATGGTGCATAATTAAGCTCGATTCAAAAAAACTCATCGCAGTATAACGGAAAAAAAGCATGTTACAGGTATACCTTGTTCGCCACGGTGAAACGCAGTGGAACGCCGAGCGACGTATTCAAGGCCAGTCAGACAGTCCTCTCACCGAGAAGGGTGTGCAGCAAGCGTGGCAGGTGGCAGAGCGTGCCAGAACGCTGGGCATTACCCACGTTATCACCAGCGATTTAGGTCGCACACAGCAGACGGCACGCATCATCGCAGACGCCTGCGGCTGCGACGTGATGCTTGAGCCGCGCCTGCGCGAGCTGGATATGGGCGTGCTGGAAAAGCGCCATATTGACACGCTAACGGAAACGGAAGAGGGCTGGCGCCGCACGCTGGTGAACGGTACCGAAGATGGCCGTATCCCTGAAGGGGAATCCATGCAGGAGCTGAGCGTGCGTATGCATGCCGCACTGGCGGAATGCCTCAAGCTTCCGGCAGGCAGCCGTCCGCTGCTGGTGAGTCACGGTATCGCCCTGGGCTGCCTGGTGAGCACCATTCTGGGGTTACCGGCTTACGCCGAGCGTCGGTTGCGCCTGCGCAACTGCTCCATTTCCCGGATTGATTACCAGGAAAGCGCATGGCTGGCGTCGGGTTGGGTCGTGGAGATGGCAGGGGACATTTCGCATCTCGATGCCCCTGCGCTTGATGAACTGCAGCGTTAGCGACGGATCGGAATCAAGAATTCCATACGCAGATTGATTGGGCCTTCTTCCGGTTTGGCGTCCTGCGCCGGATAGTAGCGCTCGATATCCTGACCTTTACGGCGATTCAGATTCAGCATTGGCATGCAGGTCCCGTAAACGGTCAGGATAAACTCCTGGACGCCCGTTCCTAAACCTTCGTATGAGAACATCACATACTCGCCGCCTTCCAGTACGACAGATTTAGAGCCCTGAATGTAGCCGTTGGCCATGTCTGGAGTGAGGGCGGTGGTGTAAAACACCTCCTGCTCGTCGTCTTTTTCCTGGCTTGGATGCGTTTCGTTGAGGCCATACAGGATCGGCGGGATGGCCGGCGCATGGCTCAGGAAATCGCGCCAGAACTGGACGCGCATCTGATGACGGAACTCAGAAATCTGCTCCAGAGAGCAGGAGTAGCTCTGGGTTGTACCGATCAGATGGGTTTCTGGCAGAGTGACCATTTCGTATTTCGGCATCGCGAACTCGCCCAGACGCAGCGGCGGACGCATACCAAACGAGCTCCAGTCAGGCGAGCGGCGATAGAGCGCTGGCGTCAACGAGAACTGTTTTTTAAAGGCGCGGGTGAAGGTCTGCTGCGAATCAAAACGGTACTGCAGGGCAATATCCAGAATTGGCCGCGCGGTCAGGCGCAATGCCACCGCAGATTTTGATAAACGACGTGCGCGAATATAGGCCCCGATAGCATGACCGGTGACATCCTTGAACATCCTTTGCAGATGCCACTTGGAATAGCCCGCTTTAGCCGCCACATTATCCAGTGACAAAGGCTGGTCGAGATGACCTTCCAGCCAGGTGAGCAGGTCGCGAATAATTCCAGCCTGATCCATATACTATCCTCATCCTTAAAACAGCAGGTGCCTGATAACAGGTTAGCGGATAATAGCATTTTTTGATGTTTTAGCATTCAGTGTTTTTTTTGCGCATTAATGCCTTTTCTCCCTCGTTTTGGGTGAATATATTCTAATCCTGTGATCTTGCTACATTTTTGACTAACGTGTTGAATAATTGCTCAGTGCAATTTTAAAGAATGGTAACAATATGAAATACAAGACTTTGCTTCTTACTGCCCTGTTGCTGGTAGCGGGACGTGCGGCGCAGGCGGAACAGATTGGTTCTGTCGATACCGTGTTCAAAATGTTCGGTCCGGACCACAAAATCGTGGTGGAGGCGTTTGACGACCCGGACGTGAAAAACGTCACCTGCTACGTCAGCCGCGCGAAGACGGGCGGTATTAAAGGCGGCCTGGGGCTGGCGGAAGACACTTCCGATGCGGCAATCTCCTGTCAGCAGGTGGGGCCGGTTGAGCTGAGCGATAAAATCAAAAACGGCAAAGCGCAGGGCGACGTGGTATTCCAGAAACGGACCTCGCTGGTGTTTAAAAAGCTACAGGTGGTGCGTTTCTATGATGCCAAACGCAACACCCTGGCCTACCTGGCGTATTCCGACAAAGTGGTGGAAGGGTCGCCGAAAAACGCGATCAGCGCGGTGCCGATTATGCCGTGGCATTAATAAAAAAAAAACGGCGCAAATGCGCCGTTTTTTCATGCGTTAACTGCGGGATTACTCCTGCAGGTCACCGCAGAAACGGTACCCTTCGCCGTGGATGGTGGCGATGATTTCCGGCGTATCAGGCGTCGATTCGAAATGCTTACGAATGCGACGGATGGTCACGTCTACGGTACGGTCATGAGGCTTCAGCTCACGGCCGGTCATTTTCTTCAGCAGCTCTGCACGGGACTGAATTTTGCCCGGGTTTTCGCAGAAGTGCAGCATCGCGCGGAATTCACTGCGCGGCAGTTTATACTGCTCACCGTTCGGGCTAATCAGCGAACGGCTATTGATATCAAGTTCCCAGCCGTTGAATTTGTAGCTGTCGACGCTACGACGCTCTTCGCTGACCGTGCCCAGGTTCATTGTGCGGGACAGCAGGTTGCGTGCACGAATGGTTAACTCGCGAGGGTTAAACGGTTTGGTGATGTAGTCATCCGCACCGATTTCCAGACCAAGAATTTTATCAACTTCGTTATCACGACCCGTCAGGAACATTAACGCGACGTTCGCCTGTTCACGCAGTTCGCGCGCCAGCAGAAGACCGTTTTTGCCCGGCAGGTTGATATCCATGATCACCAGGTTGATATCATTTTCAGAAAGGATCTGATGCATCTCTGCGCCATCGGTCGCTTCAAAGACATCGTAGCCTTCTGCTTCGAAAATGCTCTTTAACGTGTTGCGTGTTACCAACTCGTCTTCAACGATAAGAATGTGCGGGGTCTGCATGTTTGCTACCTAAATTGCCAACTAAATCGAAACAGGAAGTACAAAAGTCCCTGACCTGCCTGATACATGTCGCAAATTAACATGATCGGCTTAACGTGACTAAAGTACGTAATTGCGTTCTTGATGCACTTTCCATCAACGTCAACAACATCATTAGCTTGGTCTTGGGTACTTTCCCTTTGGACCCGACAGTGTCAAAAACGGCTGTCATCCTAACCATTTTAACAGCAACATAACAGGCTAAGTGACACCAGACACCCAATAAAACTACGCTTCGTTGACATATATCAAGTTCAATTGTAGCACGTTAACAGTTTGATGAAATCATCGTAGCCGAATGCTAGCCTTTGTCACAATTTTTCAATAAACCAACTAGTTGCGGAGATTGATTTATAAACGAAGCGAATCCAATCAGAATAGGGTATTCATGTTGCCATTATCATTATAAAACATAGGGATAATAGGCTTCTGTTAACATTCTAACTGATTGTTCAGACACAAAATAGTTTAGCGTCTTTAATTTGTTATGAAACGCTATTTCGGTGATTTGTGTTGCAAATTTGTAAATTCGTGCCGCGTAATATGTTGAAGTGCATCACATTTTTACCCGCTAACTGATTAAAAAGAGAGCATAAATGCATCTGTCGATTGTACTGGTCGCCCCAGCCAGAGCCGAAAATATAGGCGCTGCGGCGCGTGCCATGAAGACCATGGGTTTTACCGATTTACGTATTGTGGACAGCACTGCGCACCTGGAGCCTGCCGCCCGCTGGGTGGCGCACGGTTCGGGGGATATTCTCGATAATATAACGACTTACGCTACGCTTGCCGACGCGCTGCACGACATTTCATTTACCGTTGCCACCACAGCACGCAGCCGGGCGAAGTTCCACTACTACGCCACGCCTGCTGAACTGGTGCCCATGCTGGAAGAGAAAAGCCAGTGGCTGGAGAAAGCCGCGCTGGTATTTGGTCGCGAAGATTCCGGGCTCACCAACGAAGAGCTTGAGCTGGCGGACGTACTTACCGGGGCGCCGATGGTAGCCGATTATCCTTCCCTGAATTTAGGCCAGGCGGTCATGGTCTATTGCTATCAATTAGCTTCCCTAATGCAAATCCCCCAACCCCAGGCTGAAGCCGCCAATGAAAATCAGCTGGCCGCGCTTCGTGCTCGCGTGGAGAGTCTGTTATCGAGCCTTGGCGTTGCGGACGATCAAAAAATGGCCGACTGGCTTCAGCAGCGCCTTGGACGTCTTGAGCAGCGGGACACCGCCATGTTGCACCGTTTGCTGCACGATATTGAAAAAAAATTGGCCGAATAAAATGCTGCCATAAGTTTTTACTATGGCGAAATGGCCTGTCGTGGGGGGGGCAGCTGGGGGATTCGGATGAAAATAAAACGACACGCAGCGTGACGTGAACGTCCGCGGAATTGTGATCAAATTAAAAATTCATTGACTTAAGGTGCCCGATCCTTTAACCCTAAAAGAATACAGCACAGACAGATAATAATGACAGAGTACACAACATCCATGAAACGCATCAGCATCACCACCATTACCACAACCATCATCATTACCACAGGTAACGATGCGGGCTGACGCGTACAGGAAAAACAGAAAAAAGCCCGCACCTGAACAGTGCGGGCTTTTTTTTCGGCTAAAGGAAACGAGGTAGAACCATGCGAGTGTTGAAGTTCGGCGGTACATCAGTGGCAAATGCAGAACGTTTTCTGCGTGTTGCCGATATCCTGGAGAGCAACGCCAGGCAGGGGCAGGTTGCGACCGTGCTCTCTGCCCCGGCAAAAATTACAAACCATCTGGTGGCGATGATTGAAAAGACCATCGGTGGCCAGGATGCACTCCCGAACATCAGCGATGCCGAGCGTATCTTCGCCGAGCTGCTGCAGGGGCTGGCAGAGGCGCTGCCTGGTTTCCCGCTCGCGCAGCTGAAGTCCTTCGTTGAGCAGGAATTTGCTCAAATTAAACATGTGCTGCACGGCATCAGCCTGCTGGGCCAGTGCCCGGACAGCGTCAACGCGGCGCTGATCTGCCGGGGCGAAAAACTCTCCATCGCCATCATGGCGGGCGTGCTGGAAGCGCGCGGGCATAGCGTGACCGTTATCAACCCGGTTGAGAAACTGCTGGCGGTGGGCCACTACCTCGAATCTACCGTTGATATTGCCGAATCAACCCGCCGTATTGCCGCGAGCAAAATCCCCTCTGACCATATGATCCTGATGGCGGGCTTTACCGCCGGAAATGAGAAGGGTGAACTGGTGGTGCTGGGCCGTAACGGCTCCGACTACTCTGCCGCCGTGCTGGCCGCCTGTTTACGCGCGGACTGTTGTGAGATCTGGACTGACGTCGACGGCGTCTATACCTGTGACCCGCGTCAGGTGCCGGACGCCAGGCTGCTGAAGTCGATGTCGTATCAGGAGGCGATGGAGCTTTCCTACTTCGGCGCCAAAGTGCTTCACCCTCGTACCATCTCCCCAATTGCCCAGTTCCAGATCCCTTGCCTGATTAAAAACACCGGTAACCCGCAGGCGCCGGGCACGCTGATTGGCGCCAGCTCTGATGAAGATGGCCTGCCGGTAAAAGGCATTTCCAACCTGAACAATATGGCGATGTTCAGCGTCTCCGGTCCGGGGATGAAGGGGATGGTCGGCATGGCGGCGCGCGTTTTTGCGGCCATGTCACGCAACGGTATCTCGGTGGTGCTGATCACCCAGTCCTCTTCCGAGTACAGCATCAGCTTCTGCGTGCCGCAGGTCGACTGCCTGCGCGCCCGCCGCGCGCTGGAAGAAGAGTTCTATCTGGAGTTGAAAGAGGAACTGCTGGAGCCGCTCTCCATTCAGGAGCGCCTGGCCGTGATCTCCGTGGTCGGCGACGGTATGCGCACCCTGCGCGGTATCTCCGCCAAATTCTTTGCCGCGCTGGCGCGGGCCAATATCAATATCGTGGCGATTGCCCAGGGCTCGTCCGAGCGTTCAATCTCCGTGGTGGTGGACAACGATGACGCCACTACCGGCGTGCGCGTGGTTCACCAGATGCTGTTCAACACCGATCAGGTCATCGAGCTGTTCCTGATTGGCGTAGGCGGCGTCGGTGGCGCATTGCTGGAGCAGGTGAAGCGCCAGCAGGAGTGGCTTAAGAAAAAGCATATCGACCTGCGCGTCTGCGGGATTGCCAACTCCAGAGCGCTGCTGACCAACGTTCACGGCCTTAACCTGGAGAACTGGCAGGCGGAGCTGGAAGAGGCGAAAGAGCCGTTCAACCTGGGGCGCCTGATCCGTCTGGTGAAAGAGTATCACCTGCTTAACCCGGTGATCGTCGACTGTACCTCGAACCAGGTGGTGGCCGACCAGTACGCCGATTTCCTGCGCGAAGGCTTCCACGTGGTGACGCCGAACAAAAAGGCCAATACCTCGTCGATGGACTACTATCACCAGCTGCGCCTGGCGGCGAGCAAGTCGCGCCGCAAGTTCCTGTACGATACTAACGTCGGCGCCGGCCTGCCGGTTATCGAAAACCTGCAAAACCTGCTGAACGCGGGTGACGAACTGCAGCGTTTCTCCGGCATTCTCTCCGGCTCCCTGTCGTTTATCTTTGGCAAGCTGGATGAGGGCATGAGCCTCTCGGAAGCCACCCGCGCCGCGCGCGAGCTGGGCTACACCGAGCCGGACCCGCGCGACGATCTCTCCGGTATGGACGTGGCGCGTAAGCTGCTGATCCTGGTGCGTGAGACGGGGCGCGAGCTGGAGCTTTCCGACATCGTGATTGAACCCGTGCTGCCAGCCGAGTTTGACAGCAGCGGCGATGTCAGCACCTTTATGGCGAATTTGCCCCAGCTTGACGATGCCTTTGCCGCACGCGTAGCGAAAGCCCGTGATGAAGGTAAGGTATTGCGCTATGTTGGCAACATTGAAGAAGATGGCGTGTGCCGGGTGAAGATTGCCGAAGTCGATGGCAACGACCCGCTGTACAAAGTCAAAAACGGCGAAAACGCCCTCGCGTTTTACAGCCACTATTATCAGCCATTGCCGCTGGTGCTTCGCGGCTATGGCGCAGGGAACGATGTTACGGCGGCGGGCGTGTTTGCCGATCTGCTGCGTACCCTGTCATGGAAGTTAGGAGTTTAACATGGTCAAAGTTTATGCCCCGGCTTCCAGCGCCAATATGAGCGTCGGATTTGACGTGCTGGGTGCGGCGGTGACGCCGGTGGACGGTTCACTATTGGGCGATACGGTCACGGTGGAAGCGGCAGAGAGCTTCAGCCTGAATAACGTGGGTCGTTTCGCCAGCAAGCTGCCGTCCGACCCGCGCGAGAACATCGTCTATCAGTGCTGGGAACGCTTCTGTCAGGAGATCGGCAAAAAGGTGCCGGTTTCCATGACGCTGGAAAAAAGTATGCCGATTGGCTCGGGCCTGGGCTCCAGCGCCTGCTCGGTGGTCGCCGCGCTGGTGGCGATGAACGAACACTGCGGCAAGCCGCTGAACAACAGCCGCCTGCTGGGGCTGATGGGCGAGCTGGAAGGGCGCATCTCCGGCAGTATTCATTACGATAACGTGGCGCCGTGCTTCCTTGGCGGTATGCAGCTGATGATCGAAGAAAATGGCATCATCAGCCAGCAGGTGCCAGGGTTTGATGAGTGGCTGTGGGTGCTGGCGTATCCGGGCATCAAGGTTTCTACCGCGGAAGCGCGTGCGATCCTGCCTGCGCAGTATCGTCGCCAGGACTGTATCGCCCACGGGCGTCATCTGGCGGGCTTTATCCACGCCTGCTACACCCGTCAGCCGCAGCTGGCGGCGAAGCTGATGAAAGACGTCATTGCCGAGCCGTACCGCACGAAACTGCTGCCCGGCTTCAACGAGGCGCGACAGGCTTCAATGGATATCGGCGCGCAGGCGTGCGGCATCTCCGGCTCCGGCCCGACGCTGTTCGCCCTGTGCGATAAGCCAGACACCGCGCAGCGCGTGGCGGACTGGCTCTCTAAACACTACCTGCAAAATCAGGAAGGCTTTGTTCATATTTGCCGTCTGGACACGGCTGGCGCACGAGTACTGGGATAATTAATGAAACTCTACAACCTTAAAGATCATAACGAGCAGGTCAGCTTCGCGCAGGCGGTGACTCAGGGGCTGGGCAAAAATCAGGGGCTGTTTTTCCCGCACGACCTGCCGGAATTTCAGCTGACCGAAATTGATGAACTGCTGAAGCAGGATTTTGTCACCCGCAGCACCAAAATTCTTTCTGCATTTATCGGCGACGAAATCCCGCAGGAGCTGCTGGAAGAGCGCGTGCGCGCGGCGTTTGCTTTCCCGGCTCCGGTTAAGCAGGTGGAGCCTGACGTCGGCTGTCTGGAGCTGTTCCACGGCCCGACCCTGGCGTTCAAAGATTTCGGCGGCCGCTTTATGGCGCAGATGCTGACCCACATCAGCGGCGACAAGCCGGTAACCATCCTGACCGCCACCTCCGGCGATACCGGCGCGGCGGTGGCCCATGCGTTCTACGGCCTGAAAAACGTCCGCGTGGTGATCCTCTATCCGAAAGGCAAGATCAGTCCGCTGCAGGAAAAACTGTTCTGCACCCTCGGCGGCAACATTGAAACCGTGGCGATCGACGGCGATTTCGATGCCTGCCAGGCGCTGGTCAAGCAGGCGTTCGATGATGAAGAGCTGAAGGCTGCGCTGGGGCTGAACTCGGCGAACTCCATCAACATCAGCCGCCTGCTGGCGCAGATCTGCTACTACTTCGAAGCGGTGGCTCAGCTGCCGCAGGAAGCACGCAATCAGCTGGTGGTTTCCGTACCAAGCGGTAACTTTGGCGACCTGACGGCGGGCCTGCTGGCGAAATCTCTCGGTCTCCCGGTAAAACGCTTTATCGCCGCCACTAACGCCAACGACACCGTGCCGCGCTTCCTGAAAGACGGCAAATGGGCACCTAACGCCACGCAGGCGACGCTCTCCAATGCCATGGACGTGTCACAGCCGAACAACTGGCCGCGCGTGGAAGAGCTGTTCCGCCGCAAGGTGTGGCGTCTGGGTGACCTGGGCTACGCTGCGGTGACGGACGAAACCACCAAAGCCACCATGCGCGAGCTGAAAGCGGTGGGCTACACCTCTGAGCCGCACGCGGCAATTGCGTACCGCGCGCTGCGCGACCAGCTTAACCCGGGTGAATATGGCCTGTTCCTGGGCACCGCGCATCCGGCGAAGTTCAAAGAGAGCGTGGAAGAGATTCTGGGCGAAACGCTGCCGCTGCCAAAAGAGCTGGCCGAGCGCGCCGACCTGCCGCTGCTGTCTCATGAGCTGCCGGCGGATTTTGCCGCGCTGCGTAAGCTGATGATGACCCGCGCGTGATTGTGTTGCCCGGTGGCGGCTTCGCCTTACCGGGCCTACAACGACGAACTCATCGTAAGCCGGGTAAGCGCAGCGCTACCCGGCTTTTTTGTGAAGAAATTAAGGAGAAATAGAGCAGGGAAAAAGCAGAAATTCCCAATAAATGCGGTCACTTAGCGTTTAGGATTGCAGAGAATAACATCCACGGTTCCCCTCGCGTAATCTCCTTACATCGGCCCACGTTGGGCAAGAATCATAAGGAGTCACCGATGTCTAAACTGAAACCTGCGCTGATTGCGCTTTCACTGATGCTGGTCGCTCCCATGGCGGTACAGGCATCTGAAATTACTCTCGTACCTGCGGTCAAGCTGCAGATTGGCGATCGGGATAATAATGGGCATTACTGGGACGGCGGCCGCTGGCGCGACCACGACTGGTGGAAGGCACATTATGACTGGCGCGATAACCACTGGCGCCCGCACGATGAACGTCGCGATCGTGATGACCGACACGACCATCATCACGACGACCACCGTCCGGGACCGGACTGGAAGCACCATTAACGCAAAACCCCGCCAGCAGGCGGGGTTGTGTTTTACTGCTCGTGGCGCTTAAACACCAGCTCGCCTTTCCCCGACGCCTCTTCGTCAAAGAAATACCCTTCACTGTTAAACCCGGTCAGCTGCTCCGGCTTCGTCAGGCGGTTCTGTATGATGTAGCGGCTCATCAGGCCACGCGCTTTTTTAGCGTAGAAGCTGATGACCTTGAACTTGCCGTTCTTCTCATCAAGGAAGACCGGCTTAACGATCTCCGCGTTCAGCTTTTTCGGCTTCACCGACTTGTAGTACTCATCGGATGCCAGGTTAACCACCACGTTATCGCCCTGAGCGTGCAGCGCCGCGTTCAGCTTGTCGGTAATGATATCGCCCCAGAAATGGTACAGGTCCTTGCCTTTGGCGTTTTCCAGGCGAATCCCCATCTCCAGACGATATGGCTGCATCAGATCCAGCGGGCGCAACACGCCATACAGACCCGACAGCATGCGCAGGTGCTGCTGGGCAAAATCAAAGTCGGCTTCACTAAAATCTTCCGCCTGCAGGCCGGTGTAGACGTCGCCCTTAAACGCCAGGATCGCCTGGCGCGCGTTGGCGGGGGTGAAATCCGGGTGCCACTCGTGGAATCGGGTCGCGTTCAGGTCCGCCAGCTTGTCGCTGATGCTCATCAGCGAGGCGATTTGCGGCGCAGAGAGCTTGCGCGCTTCGCGGATCAGTTGTTGCGAATAGTCCAGCAGTTCTGGCTGGGTATAACGCTCGGTGGCGAGCGGGCTCTGGTAGTCGAGCGTCTTTGCAGGTGAAATCAGAATCAGCATATCCAGTCCTTGCAGGAAATTTAGAGCGACTTTAACAAAAAATCGCCCTGAATTGATCGATAGCTGTTATCGCCGGGGCAAATCATCCCAGGTGCCGGGGGCAAGCTGGGACTGAATTTCGGGATAGCGTGCGGCATCAAAAACCGGGGGAACGCCCAGCTTGCGCTGGCGAAGATAATCCCTGGCAATCAGGTTCACAACGGGCGAGAGCAGCAGGATCGCCGTCAGGTTAGTGATTGCCATTAGCGCCATAATGACATCCGCCAGCTGCCAGACCAGCGGCATATTCAGAAGGGAGCCCGCGATCACCATCAGTATCACGCCCAGGCGAAGCAAAAGGATGGCCGGACGAGAGTCGAATTTCAGGAAGATGAGGTTGTTTTCGGCGTACAGGTAATTCACCACAATCGAACTGAAGGCGAACAGCATCAGAATGAGCGAGACAAACCCCGCCCCCCAGCCGCCGGTAAGGTTCACCAGCGCCTGCTGGAGAAATTGGATCCCGACGGCGTCCGAGGCATGAGGCACCGGGCCGGCCAGCAGAAGGATCATGGCGCTGGCGGAACAGATAATAACGGTGTCCATAAAAACGCCTATCATCTGCACGATACCCTGCGCTGCGGGGTGCGGTGGCCAGGAGGAGGCGGCCGCGGCGGCGTTGGGAGTGGAGCCCATCCCGGCTTCATTGGAGAACATGCCTCGCTGAAAACCTGCCATCAGCGCCTGGCTCAGGGTGTAGCCCAGCGCGCCTGACGCTACCTCACGCCAGCCAAAGGCGCTTTTAAAGATGGTCGCAATCACGCCCGGAACCTGGTCGACATGCAGCGCAGCGACGACCAGGCTCGCGGCAACCCAGAGCAGCGCCATGATGGGAACCAGCCACTGCATCAGGCGGGCAACGCCTTTCAGGCCGGCAGAAATGGTGAACAAAACAAAGAGGGCTAAAACGATGCCGGTGATCCACTCCGGGCAGGAGAAGGTATAGCGCAGGGCGTGGGCGACGGAGTTTGACTGCACGGTATTAAAGATAAGACCGTACGCGAGCAGTAAAAAAAGCGAGAAGAGAACGCCCATCCAGCGCATTCCTAAGCCACGCGCCATATACCAGGCCGGACCGCCGCGGAACTGCCCGTTTCTGTCTTTCTCTTTATAGAGCTGTGCCAGCGAACTTTCGGCAAAAGAGGTCGCCATTCCGAGAAGCGCCGTGACCCACATCCAGAACACCGCGCCTGGCCCACCGGCGCTGATGGCCAGCGCAACGCCCGCCAGGTTTCCGCTACCGAGGCGGGCAGCCAGGCTGGTACACAGCGCCTGAAACGACGTTAATCCGCCCGGCTGGGGCGTGACGCTGTTTTTCAGACTTCTGCCAAATTTGCGAATATAGCGAAACTGGATAAACCCACTGCGTAGCGTAAACCAGATACCTGCTCCCAGAAGCAGGTAGATCATAATCGAACCCCAGAGGACTTCGTTTATAAAGAAAAAGAAATCAGGCATTAACGTCCCTCTTGTTGATGCCAACGTGAATATGTAAGCGCTACCACTGATTGGGCATGCTGTTGCTTAGCAGCCTGTTAATATTCTGAGTTTATCATACTCTGCCTAAGCGCACTGTCTGCGGTTGCGCTACCCCTCCGTCGTGTTATCATCAGGGCAGACCGGTTACATCCCCCTAACAAGTAAACCTGTCATTTTTCCGCTGCAGGCATGCTGTCGGTAGCGTGAATTATCCAGGGCACGTTAAAAGAGAAACACTATCATGACGGATAAATTGACCTCCCTTCGTCAGTTCACCACTGTCGTAGCTGACACCGGAGATATCGCGGCAATGAAGCTGTACCAGCCGCAGGATGCCACAACTAACCCTTCTCTGATCCTTAACGCCGCACAGATCCCTGAGTATCGCAAACTGATTGACGAGGCTGTGACCTGGGCGAAAGCGCAGAGCAATGACCGCGCGCAGCAGGTTGTGGATGCTACTGATAAACTGGCAGTGAACATCGGTCTGGAAATTCTGAAACTGGTTCCGGGCCGCATCTCTACCGAAGTGGATGCACGTCTCTCCTACGACACCGAAGCGTCAATCGCGAAAGCAAAACGCCTGATCAAACTGTACAACGATGCGGGCATCAGCAACGACCGTATCCTGATCAAACTGGCGTCGACCTGGCAGGGCATTCGCGCTGCAGAGCAGCTGGAAAAAGAAGGCATCAACTGTAACCTGACCCTGCTGTTCTCCTTCGCGCAGGCGCGTGCGTGTGCGGAAGCAGGCGTGTACCTGATTTCTCCGTTCGTGGGCCGTATTCTGGACTGGTACAAAGCCAACACCGACAAGAAAGAGTACGCGGCGTCTGAAGATCCAGGCGTGATTTCCGTGACTGAAATCTACGAATACTACAAACAGCACGGCTATGAGACCGTGGTTATGGGCGCAAGCTTCCGTAACGTGGGTGAAATCATCGAGCTGGCCGGCTGTGACCGTCTGACCATCGCCCCTGCGCTGCTGAAAGAGCTGGCAGAAAGCGAAGGTGCTATCGAGCGTAAGCTGTCTTACACCGGTGAAGTGAAGGCGCGCCCGGAGCGCATCACCGAATCCGAGTTCCTGTGGCAGCACAACCAGGATCCAATGGCTGTAGACAAACTGGCGGACGGTATCCGTAAGTTTGCTATCGACCAGGAAAAACTGGAAAAAATGATCGGCGACCTGCTGTAATCATTCTGCGTGACCGGGCTCCCGGTCACGCGTCTTCTTCTGATCTCTGTCTGAATTTTCCCTCTGCGTGTATCATTCCCTTTAATCAGTACTTTTTGAATGGAATGGATATGAATACCTTACGCATCGGCTTAGTGTCGATTTCTGACCGCGCCTCCAGCGGCGTTTACCAGGATAAAGGCATCCCCGCTCTGGAAGCGTGGCTGGCAAGCGCGCTGACCACCCCGTTTGAGATCCAGACTCGCCTTATCCCCGACGAACAGCCGATCATCGAGCAGACCCTGTGTGAGCTGGTGGATGAGATGAGCTGTCACCTTGTGCTGACCACGGGCGGAACCGGCCCCGCGCGCCGCGACGTGACGCCGGACGCGACGCTGGCTATTGCCGATCGTGAAATGCCGGGCTTCGGCGAACAGATGCGCCAGATCAGTCTACACTTTGTCCCGACGGCAATCCTTTCCCGCCAGGTGGGTGTGATCCGCAAACAGGCGCTGATACTGAACCTGCCGGGGCAGCCAAAGTCGATCAAAGAGACGCTGGAAGGATTAAAAGCCGAGGACGGTAGGGTCATCGTGCACGGCATATTTGCAAGTGTACCGTATTGTATACAGTTGCTTGACGGGCCCTACGTGGAAACTGACGACAAAGTGGTAGCAGCATTTCGTCCTAAAAGCGCACGCCGCGAGACAATCTCCTGAAATTAACTAAAATGTGACATTAGCGCCAGCCGCAATAGCGTGTAAATGGATTTACGATATAGTAATTTTTTATTTACGATTGCTGTAAAAAATAATCCACAACACATGCACAATGGTTCGCTATGTCACATAACACCCGACCTCTGAATCGACAGGACTACAAAACCCTTACGCTCGCCGCCTTAGGCGGCGCGCTGGAGTTTTATGACTTCATCATCTTTGTCTTCTTCGCCGCCGTGGTGGGGGCGCTCTTCTTCCCGGCGGATATTCCTGAATGGCTGCGTCAGGTGCAAACCTTCGGCATTTTTGCTGCCGGGTATCTGGCGCGTCCGCTGGGCGGCATCATCATGGCCCACTTTGGCGATCTTGTCGGGCGTAAGAAGATGTTTACCCTGAGCATCCTGCTGATGGCGGTGCCGACGCTGGCCATCGGCCTGCTGCCAACCTATGCCTCGATGGGCATTCTCGCCCCGCTATTGCTGCTGCTGATGCGCATTCTTCAGGGCGCGGCCATCGGCGGGGAAGTGCCGGGGGCCTGGGTGTTTGTGGCGGAGCACGTTCCTGCCCGCCGCATCGGTATCGCCTGCGGAACGTTAACGGCGGGGCTGACCGTCGGGATCCTGCTGGGGTCGGTGGTGGCGACGATAGTCAACACCAGCATGACGCAGCAGGCCGTGCATGACTGGGGCTGGCGTATTCCGTTCCTGCTGGGCGGGGCGTTTGGTCTGGTGGCAATGTACCTTCGCCGCTGGCTGCAGGAGACGCCGATTTTCCTCGAAATGCAGCAGCGCAAGGCGCTGGCGCAGGAGCTGCCGGTCAAAGCCGTCGTGGTGCGTCATAAAAAAGCGGTGGTGGTGTCGATGCTGCTCACCTGGCTGCTGTCGGCGGGCATCGTGGTGGTGATTTTGATGTCGCCGGTGTGGCTGCAGAAGCAGTACGGTTTCGCCCCTGCCGTAACCTTACAGGCAAACAGTATCGCGACAATCATGCTCTGCTTTGGCTGTCTGGCCGCCGGGCTGGCGGCGGATCGTTTCGGTGCCAGCCTGACCTTCATCGTCGGCAGCCTGCTGCTGGCCGCGTCGAGCTGGGCGTTCTACCATCTGGCGGGCACGCATCCTGAACAGCTATTCCTGCTGTACGGCATCGTGGGGCTGTGCGTGGGCGTAGTGGGTGCTGTGCCTTACGTCATGGTGCGCGCCTTCCCGCCGGAGGTTCGCTTCACCGGGATCTCGTTCTCTTATAACGTCGCGTATGCCATTTTCGGCGGGCTGACGCCGATTGTGGTCACGGTGATGATGGGAGTGTCGCCGATGGCGCCTGCCTGGTATGTACTCGCGCTCTCGCTGATGGGGCTGGGATTAGGCGTTTGGCTTCGTCAGGCGGGGGAATATCGTGCCCGCGAGGCGGGCACGACAGAGGGATCAGTGTTTTTCACCAATAGGTAAAATGGTGCGGTCAAACTGTTCGTTCAGCACTTCACCCATTGCCAGGTAGATAGCGCTTGCGCCGCACACCAGGCCAATCCAGCCTGCTACGTGAACGATGCCTTCGTTATCCGCCAGGTGGCCAATCGCCAGCAGGGCGAACAGCACGGTCAGGCTCAGGAAGACGAACTGCAGCGCGCGGTTGCCTTTCAGGGTGCCGAAGAACATGAACAGGGTGAAGACGCCCCACAGGCCCAGGTAGACGCCCAGGAAGTGGGCGTTTGCCGCGTCTGCCAGGCCCATTTTCGGCATCAGCAGGATGGCGACCAGGGTCAGCCAGAACGAGCCGTAAGAGGTGAGGGCGGTTAAGCCGAAGGTGTTGCCTTTCTTATATTCCAGCAGGCCCGCGAAGATTTGCGCGATACCGCCGTAAAAAATGCCCATCGCCAGGATGATGCCGTCCATCGGGAACATCCCGATGTTGTGCAGGTTCAGCAGAATGGTGGTCATGCCAAAACCCATCAGGCCCAGCGGAGCCGGATTAGCCAACTTAGTGTTGCCCATAAGTCCTCAAAAAAATCATCATTAATATGGTGAAATGGTTAAACCCGCGTCAATTCTCCCTGACGGGGCGCGGCATCATAATGGGCGGCATCGACGCCGTCTATGATCTCATCAGGGTGAAATTAAAATTTTTTTTATGCTTGCCCCTTGATGGATGCCGTCGCGACCCCATCTTGTAGTCAACCGCAGTGTGTGGACCTGAAAAAAATCAAATCTGGGCAGTTGAAAAAGCACGTTCTGCCCTTATTACAGGTACACAACCACATGTTGACTGAATTTTTAGTGGAGACGTTTAGATGGGTAAAATTATTGGTATCGACCTGGGTACTACCAACTCTTGTGTAGCGATTATGGACGGCACTACTGCACGCGTGCTGGAGAACGCCGAGGGCGATCGCACCACGCCTTCTATCATTGCTTATACCCAGGATGGTGAAACTCTGGTTGGTCAGCCGGCTAAACGTCAGGCAGTGACAAACCCGCAAAACACCCTGTTTGCGATCAAACGCCTGATTGGCCGCCGCTTCCAGGACGAAGAAGTTCAGCGTGACGTTTCTATCATGCCTTACAAAATCATCGCGGCAGATAACGGCGATGCGTGGCTTGATGTGAAAGGCACCAAAACGGCACCACCGCAGATCTCTGCTGAAGTGCTGAAAAAAATGAAGAAAACCGCTGAAGATTACCTGGGTGAGCCGGTAACTGAAGCTGTTATTACCGTTCCTGCCTACTTCAACGATGCTCAGCGTCAGGCAACCAAAGATGCTGGCCGTATCGCAGGTCTGGAAGTAAAACGTATCATCAACGAACCAACCGCTGCTGCACTGGCTTACGGTCTGGATAAAGAAGTTGGCAACCGTACTATCGCGGTTTACGACCTGGGTGGTGGTACCTTCGATATCTCTATTATCGAAATCGACGAAGTTGACGGCGAAAAAACCTTCGAAGTTCTGGCAACCAACGGTGATACCCACCTGGGTGGTGAAGACTTCGATACCCGTCTGATCAACTACCTCGTTGACGAGTTCAAGAAAGATCAGGGCATTGACCTGCGTAACGACCCGCTGGCGATGCAGCGCCTGAAAGAAGCCGCTGAGAAAGCGAAGATCGAACTGTCTTCCGCTCAGCAGACCGACGTGAACCTGCCGTACATCACCGCAGACGCGACCGGTCCTAAACACATGAACATCAAAGTGACCCGTGCGAAACTGGAAAGCCTGGTAGAAGACCTGGTGAACCGTTCTATCGAGCCGCTGAAGGTTGCACTTCAGGATGCTGGCCTGTCCGTATCTGACATTCAGGACGTTATCCTGGTAGGTGGTCAGACTCGTATGCCAATGGTTCAGAAGAAAGTGGCTGAATTCTTTGGTAAAGAGCCACGTAAAGACGTGAACCCGGACGAAGCTGTGGCAATCGGTGCGGCGGTTCAGGGCGGCGTTCTGACCGGTGAAGTGAAAGACGTACTGCTGCTGGACGTTACCCCGCTGTCTCTGGGTATCGAAACCATGGGCGGTGTGATGACTGCGCTCATCAACAAAAACACCACCATCCCAACCAAGCACAGCCAGGTGTTCTCTACCGCTGAAGACAACCAGTCTGCGGTAACCATCCATGTGCTGCAGGGTGAGCGTAAGCGTGCGTCTGATAACAAGTCTCTGGGTCAGTTTAACCTGGACGGCATCAACCCGGCACCGCGCGGCATGCCGCAGATCGAAGTCACCTTCGACATCGATGCTGACGGTATCCTGCACGTGTCTGCGAAAGATAAAAACAGCGGTAAAGAGCAGAAGATCACCATCAAGGCATCTTCTGGCCTGAACGAAGCGGAAATCGAAAAAATGGTTCGCGATGCCGAAGCTAACGCGGAATCCGACCGTAAGTTCGAAGAGCTGGTTCAGACCCGTAACCAGGGTGACCATCTGCTGCACAGCACCCGTAAGCAGGTTGAAGAAGCAGGCGATAAACTGCCAGCGGAAGACAAAACTGCTATCGAAGCTGCACTGACCGCGCTGGAAACGTCTCTGAAAGGCGAAGACAAAGCGGATATCGAAGCGAAGATGCAGGAGCTGGCACAGGCTTCCCAGAAGCTGATGGAAATCGCTCAGCAGCAGCACGCACAGCAGCAGGCAGGCGCTGACGCTTCTGCGAACAACGCGAAAGACGACGACGTTGTCGACGCTGAGTTCGAAGAAGTTAAAGACAAAAAATAATCGCCCTGATGCAGGGTAATTAATCGGCACGGGCGTAGGAGAACTCTCCACGCCCGTGCTCGCATGTTAAGGGGCTTAAAAAAACCAATGGCAAAGCAAGACTATTACGAGATTTTAGGCGTTCCGAAAACTGCGGAAGAGCGTGAAATCAAAAAGGCGTATAAGCGCCTGGCCATGAAATTCCACCCGGACCGTAACCAGGGTGACAAAGAGGCTGAAGCAAAATTTAAAGAGATCAAAGAAGCCTACGAAGTCCTGACCGATTCACAAAAACGTGCGGCCTATGACCAGTACGGCCACGCAGCCTTTGAACAGGGCGGCATGGGCGGCGGTGGATTCGGTGGCGGCGGCTTTGGCGGCGGTGCGGATTTCAGCGACATCTTTGGCGATGTGTTCGGCGATATCTTCGGCGGCGGTCGTGGTCGTCAGCGCGCGGCGCGCGGCGCAGACCTGCGCTACAACATGGATCTCACTCTTGAAGAGGCCGTTCGTGGCGTCACCAAAGAGATCCGTATCCCGACGCTGGAAGAGTGTGACGTTTGCCACGGCAGCGGCGCGAAGGCGGGTACCCAGCCACAGACCTGTCCAACCTGTCACGGCTCCGGCCAGGTACAGATGCGCCAGGGCTTCTTCGCGGTACAGCAGGCCTGTCCGCACTGTCACGGTCGCGGAACGCTGATTAAAGATCCGTGCACCAAGTGTCACGGCCACGGTCGCGTTGAGAAAACCAAGACCCTGTCCGTTAAGATCCCGGCTGGCGTTGATACGGGCGACCGCATCCGTCTGGCGGGTGAGGGCGAAGCAGGCGAGCACGGCGCGCCGGCAGGCGATCTGTACGTTCAGGTTCAGGTGAAGCAGCACGCCATCTTCGAGCGTGAAGGCAATAACCTGTACTGTGAAGTGCCGATCAACTTCGCGATGGCGGCTCTTGGCGGTGAAATCGAAGTGCCGACGCTGGACGGTCGCGTCAATCTGAAAATTCCTGGCGAAACCCAGACCGGCAAGCTGTTCCGCATGCGCGGCAAAGGCGTGAAATCCGTTCGCGGTGGTGCGCAGGGCGACCTGCTGTGCCGCGTCGTCGTGGAAACGCCGGTTGGCCTGAACGACAAGCAGAAACAGCTGTTGAAAGAGCTTCAGGAGAGCTTTGGCGGCCCAACGGGTGAGAAAAACAGCCCGCGCTCCAAAAGCTTCTTTGATGGCGTCAAAAAATTCTTCGATGATTTGACCCGCTAATTCGTTAGCAGGTACCTATCTTCAAAAAGCCCGGAAGTGATTCCGGGCTTTTTTATTTGCGGTTATAGATCGGTAAAACTGAGTCTATACTCAATATTAATCTGTTTTTGCCGAGCTATTTGGCTTGGTATTATGGTTTTATCGAGGTATGGTTGTAAAAGAGAGAACATAAATGAAATTACTACACCGTTTCTTTAGCAGTGAGGCGTCCGGTGGTGTGATCCTGATTATTGCCGCTGCGGCCGCGATGGCGCTGGCTAACCTGGGCATGACGCGCGATCTCTATCACGCATTTCTGGAAACGCCCGTCGAGCTGAAGGTCGGGGCTCTGGAAATCAACAAGAACATGCTGCTGTGGATCAACGATGCGCTGATGGCGGTGTTCTTCCTGCTGGTGGGGCTTGAGGTCAAGCGGGAACTGGTGCTCGGTTCGCTTGCCAGCCGTCAGCGCGCGGCGTTTCCGGTGATCGCTGCCATTGGCGGGATGGTCGTTCCGGCGCTGCTCTTCCTCGCATTTACCTGGCAGGATCCTGTCGCGCGTGACGGCTGGGCGATCCCGGCCGCAACGGATATCGCCTTTGCGCTCGGTGTCTTAGCCCTGCTCGGCAGCCGCGTGCCGGTTGCGCTGAAAATCTTCCTGATGGCGCTGGCGATTATCGATGACCTGGGCGCCATCGTGATTATCGCGCTGTTCTACACCAGCGACCTGTCGATCCTCTCCCTGAGCGTAGCCGCCGGGGCGATTGCGGTGCTGGCGCTGCTGAACATCTTCAACGTCCGTCGCATCGGCATTTATATCCTGGTGGGGATGGTGCTGTGGACGGCGGTGCTGAAATCCGGCGTGCACGCCACGCTGGCCGGGGTAATTGTCGGCTTCTTCGTGCCGCTTAAGCCGCAGGACGGTAAGTCACCCGCTAAACAGCTGGAACACGTGCTGCATCCGTGGGTCGCCTTTATGATCCTGCCGCTGTTTGCGTTTGCCAATGCGGGCGTTTCCCTGCAGGGCGTTACGCTGGACGGGCTGACGTCTGTTCTGCCGCTGGGCATTATTGCCGGGCTGTTTATCGGTAAGCCGCTGGGGATCAGCCTCTTCTGCTGGCTGGCGCTGAAGATGAAGCTGGCGTCGTTGCCGAACGGCACAACCTTTGGTCAGATTATGGCCGTCGGCATACTGTGCGGTATTGGATTTACCATGTCGATCTTTATCTCGACGCTGGCGTTTGGTGCAAACGCGCCGGAGCTCATCGTCTGGGCGAAGCTCGGCATTCTCATCGGGTCATTACTGGCCGCAGTGATTGGGTATACCTTGTTGAAGGTGAAGTTGTCCGGACAGGCCGTCCAGGCATAACGGAAAACCGGGAGAAGGTCACTCTTCTCCCGATACACACTCAGGGAGCGAAGACGCGATGCCTCATTTAAATTACAACCATCTTTACTACTTCTGGCACGTTTACAAACAGGGCTCGGTCGTGGGGGCGGCAGAGGCGCTTTACCTGACGCCGCAGACCATCACCGGGCAAATTAAGGCCCTGGAAGAACGGCTGCAGGGGAAGCTTTTCAAGCGCAAAGGCCGTGGGATTGAGCCGAGCGAGCTGGGCGAACTGGTTTTCCGCTATGCGGATAAAATGTTCACCCTGAGCCAGGAGATGCTGGATATCGTCAACTACCGCAAAGAGTCGAACCTGCTCTTTGACGTGGGGGTGGCGGATGCGCTGTCCAAACGGCTGGTGAGCGGCGTGCTGGATGCCGCCGTGGTAGAGGATGAACAAATCCATCTGCGCTGCTTTGAATCCACCCACGAGATGCTGCTGGAGCAGCTGAGCCAGCACAAGCTGGACATGATTATCTCGGATTGCCCCATCGACTCCACGCAGCAGGAGGGACTGTTCTCGGTGAAGATTGGCGAATGTGGCGTCAGCTTCTGGTGCATCAATCCGCCGCCGGAGAAACCTTTCCCGGCCTGTCTGGAAGAGCGTCGCCTGCTGGTGCCGGGAAGGCGTTCCATGCTCGGACGCAAGCTTCTGAACTGGTTTAACTCACAGGGGCTGAACGTGGAGATCCTCGGCGAGTTCGACGATGCGGCGCTGATGAAAGCCTTTGGCGAAGCGCATAATGCGATCTTCGTGGCGCCAACGCTCTACGCGCACGATCTCTATTCAGACGATAAGATTACGGAGATTGGCAGGGTAGATAACGTGATGGAGGAGTACCACGCCATATTCGCCGAAAGGATGATTCAGCACCCGGCGGTGCAGCGAATCTGCAACCGTGACTACTCGGCGCTGTTTACGCCACCGGCATTCTGAAGACATAAAAAAACCCGCGTTAAGCGGGTTCTTTAAACAAGCAACAACAGATGGCGATTAAGCCAGTTTGTTGATCTGCGCGGTCAGGTTTGCTTTATGACGCGCTGCTTTGTTTTTGTGGATCAGACCTTTAGCAGCCTGACGATCCACGATTGGTTGCATTTCGTTAAATGCGTTCTGCGCTGCAGCTTTGTCGCCAGCTTCGATTGCTGCGTATACTTTCTTGATGAAAGTACGCATCATAGAGCGACGGCTTGCGTTGTGCTTACGAGCCTTTTCAGACTGAACGGCACGTTTCTTAGCTGATTTGATATTAGCCAAGTCCAACTCCCAAATATGTTCTATGTGGACAATTCAAAGGCCGAGGAATATGCCCTCTTTGCCTTCTTTTGTCAATGGATTTGTGCAAATAAGCGCCGTTAGTTAGCGACGCTACGTTACGTAGTGATGGCGCAGGATTCTACCAGCTTGTCTTTCGTGAATACAGCCTTTCGGCGTAAAAATCGCAGTTCACGGGCAGATTTTTTCGCTGTGAAAGGTCAGCCTGATGAAATCATTACGGCTTTCTGTTTTGCGCGAACAATCGCCGGTTAACCTTAACCGCTGTACAAGGTATACTTTGGCGATTTTCACTGTTTTGAGCCAGACATGAAGCTGATACGCGGCATACATAATCTCAGCAGAGCGCCACACGGGTGCGTGCTGACTATTGGTAATTTCGACGGCGTGCATCGTGGTCATCAGGCGCTGTTGCAGGGATTGCGTAAAGAAGGGGAGGCCCGAGGCCTGCCCGTTGTGGTAATGATTTTCGAGCCACAGCCGCTGGAGTTGTTCGCGGGCGATAAATCTCCCGCTCGCCTTACTCGCCTGCGCGAAAAGTTGCGCTACCTGGCAGAGTCCGGCGTGGACTACGTATTGTGCGTGCGTTTCGATCGCCGCTTTGCCGCACTGACAGCACAAAATTTCGTCAGCGACCTGCTGGTCAAGCGTCTTGGCGTTCAGTTTCTCGCCGTGGGGGATGATTTCCGCTTTGGCGCTGGTCGTCAGGGCGATTTCTTGCTATTACAGAAGGCTGGTCTGGAGTACGGTTTTGACGTCACCAGCGCGATGACCTTCTGTGAAGGCGGCGTGCGCGTCAGCAGTACGGCGGTGCGTCAGGCGCTGGCTAATGATGAACTGGACACGGCAGAAAATTTGCTGGGGCATCCGTTCACTATCTCTGGCCGCGTGGTCCACGGCGATGCGCTGGGCCGCACGATTGGTTTCCCGACGGCGAATATACCGCTGCGTCGTCAGGTTTCCCCGGTTAAAGGGGTCTATGCGGTGGAAGTGGCAGGACTGGGCGATCGGCCGTTTTACGGCGTTGCCAACATTGGCACGCGTCCTACCGTTGCCGGTGTGCGTCAACAGCTAGAAGTGCACCTGCTGGACGTTGTAATGGACCTTTATGGTCGCCATATAGATGTAATACTGCGTAAAAAAATACGCAACGAGCAGCGATTTGCTTCGCTGGATGAACTTAAGGCGCAAATCGCGCGAGATGAATTAACGGCCCGCGAGTTTTTTGGGCTTTAGAACCGGCTTAACTGCCTACGTGATAAATACGGAACCGAGAATCTGATGAGTGACTATAAATCAACCCTGAATTTGCCGGAAACAGGGTTCCCGATGCGCGGCGATCTCGCCAAGCGTGAACCGGGAATGCTGGCGCGTTGGACCGATGATGACCTGTACGGCATCATTCGTGCAGCCAAAAAAGGCAAAAAAACCTTCATTCTGCATGATGGCCCTCCATATGCGAATGGCAGCATTCATATTGGTCACTCTGTAAACAAGATTCTGAAAGACATTATCGTGAAGTCCAAAGGACTCGCGGGATTTGACTCGCCTTACGTTCCGGGCTGGGACTGCCACGGTCTGCCGATCGAGCTGAAAGTGGAGCAAGAGTTTGGTAAGCCAGGCGAGAAGTTCACCGCTGCAGAGTTCCGCGCGAAGTGCCGCGAATACGCAGCCACCCAGGTTGAAGGCCAGCGCGCTGACTTTATCCGTCTGGGCGTGCTGGGCGACTGGTCGCACCCGTACCTGACCATGGACTTCAAAACCGAAGCCAACATCATCCGTGCGCTGGGCAAAATCATCGGTAACGGTCACCTGCACAAAGGCGCGAAGCCGGTGCACTGGTGCGTGGACTGCCGTTCTGCGCTGGCTGAAGCGGAAGTGGAATATTACGACAAAACGTCACCTTCTATCGACGTGGCCTTCGAAGCGGTCGATCAGGATGCCATCAAAGGCAAATTCGGTCTGCCTGGCGTTAGCGGCCCGATCTCTCTGGTGATCTGGACCACTACCCCGTGGACGCTGCCAGCCAACCGCGCAATCTCTCTCTCCGGCGAGTTCGAATACGCGCTGGTGCAGATTGATGGCCGCGCGGTTATCCTGGCGAAAGATCTGGTTGAAAGCGTGCTGAAACGCGCGAATATCACCGACTACACCGTGCTGGGCACCGTAAAAGGCGACGCGCTGGAGCTGATGCGCTTCAAACACCCGTTCCTGGACTTCGACGTTCCGGCGATCCTGGGCGACCACGTGACGCTGGACGCGGGTACTGGTGCGGTACATACCGCCGGTGGCCACGGTCCTGACGACTACAACATCAGCCTGAAATACGGTCTGGAAATCGCCAACCCGGTTGGCCCGGACGGTTCTTACCTGCCTGGCACTTACCCGGCGCTGGACGGTATCAACGTCTTTAAAGCCAACGACATCATCGTTGACATGCTGCGCACCAGCGGCGCGCTGCTGCACGTTGAGAAAATGCAGCACAGCTATCCATGCTGCTGGCGCCACAAGACGCCGATCATCTTCCGTGCGACCCCGCAGTGGTTCGTCAGCATGGATCAGAAAGGCCTGCGCGAGCAGTCTCTGAAAGAGATCAAAGGCGTGCAGTGGATCCCTGACTGGGGCCAGGCGCGTATCGAATCCATGGTGGCTAACCGTCCTGACTGGTGTATCTCCCGTCAGCGTACCTGGGGCGTGCCTATGTCTCTGTTCGTGCATAAAGAGACGCAGGAACTGCATCCGAACACCCTGGAACTGATGGAAGAAGTGGCGAAGCGCGTCGAAGTTGACGGCATTCAGGCGTGGTGGGATCTCGACGCTCGCGACATCCTGGGCGCGGACGCGGACAGCTACGAGAAAGTGCCGGACACCCTGGACGTGTGGTTCGACTCCGGGTCTACTCACGCCTCCGTGGTTGACGTGCGCCCTGAGTTTGCCGGTCACGCTGCCGACATGTATCTGGAAGGTTCCGACCAACACCGCGGCTGGTTCATGTCATCCCTGATGATCTCCACCGCGATGAAGGGCAAAGCACCTTACCGTCAGGTACTGACCCACGGCTTCACCGTGGATGGTCAGGGCCGTAAGATGTCCAAATCCATCGGTAACACCGTTTCTCCGCAGGACGTGATGAACAAGCTGGGCGCGGACATCCTGCGTCTGTGGGTGGCCTCTACCGACTACACCGGCGAAATGGCGGTGTCTGACGAGATCCTGAAGCGTGCTGCCGACAGCTATCGTCGTATCCGTAACACCGCGCGCTTCCTGCTGGCGAACCTGAACGGTTTTGATCCAGTGAAAGACATGGTGAAACCGGAAGAGATGGTCGTGCTGGACCGCTGGGCGGTAGGCTGCGCGAAAGCGGCGCAGGAAGACATCGTTAAGGCGTATGAGTCCTACGACTTCCACGAAGTGGTGCAGCGCCTGATGCGCTTCTGCTCCATCGAGATGGGCTCGTTCTACCTCGATATCATCAAAGATCGCCAGTACACCGCGAAGGCGGACAGCGTGGCGCGCCGTAGCTGCCAGTCCGCGCTGTTCCACATCGCAGAAGCGCTGGTGCGCTGGATGGCGCCGATCATGTCCTTCACCGCAGATGAAATCTGGGGCTATCTGCCGGGCGACCGTGAGAAGTACGTCTTCACCGGCGAGTGGTATGAAGGTCTGTTCGATCTCTCCAGCACCGAAGCAATGAACGACGCCTTCTGGGACGAGCTGCTGAAAGTGCGTGGCGAAGTGAACAAGGTGATTGAGCAGGCGCGTGCTGACAAGAAAGTTGGCGGCTCTCTGGAAGCGGCAGTAACCCTGTACGCCGAACCTGAGCTGGCGGCGAAGCTGACCGCGCTGGGCGATGAATTGCGATTTGTCCTGTTGACCTCCGGTGCAAAAGTTGCGGATTATGCCGAGGCTTCTGCTGACGCTCAGCAGAGCGAGTTGCTCAAAGGCCTGAAAATCGCGCTGAGCAAAGCCGAAGGTGAGAAATGCCCGCGCTGCTGGCATTACACGACCGATATCGGCCAGGTGGCGGAACACGCAGACATCTGCGGACGCTGTGTAAGCAACGTCGCCGGTGACGGCGAAAAACGTAAGTTTGCCTGATGAGTAAAACTCTCTGTTCAACAGGACTGCGCTGGCTGTGGCTGGTTGTGGTGGTGCTGATTATCGATCTGGGCAGTAAGTTCCTGATCCTCCAGAATTTCGCTCTGGGGGAGACGGTTCCGCTGTTCCCGTCGCTTAACCTGCACTATGCGCGCAACTACGGCGCGGCGTTTAGCTTCCTTGCCGACAGCGGTGGCTGGCAGCGCTGGTTCTTTGCGGGTATCGCTCTTGGTATCTGCGTGGTGCTGGCCGTGCTGATGTACCGCTCGAAGGCCACGCAAAAGCTGAATAACATCGCCTACGCGCTGATCATTGGCGGCGCGCTGGGCAACCTGTTTGACCGCCTGTGGCACGGCTTTGTGGTCGATATGATCGACTTCTACGTTGGCGACTGGCACTTCGCGACCTTTAACCTGGCCGACACCGCAATTTGCATCGGTGCGGCGTTAATCGTGCTGGAAGGCTTCTTGCCTAAACCGGCGGCGAAAGAGCAGGCGTAATTGTCAATGCCGGGTGACGCGCTGCGCCACCCGGCACAACATTAAAGAGCAATGTGTATGTCTAAATCCGTACAGAGCAACAGCGCGGTTCTCGTTCACTTCACGCTGAAGCTGGATGACGGCTCCACGGCTGAATCCACCCGCAATAACGGCAAACCTGCCCTGTTTCGTCTCGGCGATACCTCCCTGTCTGAAGGTCTTGAGCAGCAGCTTCTGGGCCTGAAAGAGGGCGAGAAAAAAGCGTTTTCGCTGGAGCCGGATGCCGCGTTTGGCGTGCCAAGCCCAGACCTGATTCAGTATTTCTCGCGCCGCGAGTTTATGGACGCGGGCGAACCGGAAATCGGGGCGATTATGCTCTTTACCGCTATGGACGGCAGCGAAATGCCTGGCGTGATCCGCGAGATTAACGGCGACTCTATCACCGTTGACTTCAACCATCCGCTTGCCGGGCGTACCGTTCATTTTGATGTTGAAGTGCTGGAGATCGATCCGGCACTGGAGGCCTGAAATGCAGATCCTGTTGGCTAACCCGCGCGGCTTCTGCGCCGGTGTAGACCGCGCTATCAGCATTGTTGAAAACGCGCTGGAGATTTACGGCGCGCCGATTTACGTGCGTCACGAAGTGGTGCATAACCGCTACGTGGTGGACAGCCTGCGCGAGCGCGGCGCTATTTTCATCGAGCAGATCAGCGAAGTGCCGGACGGTGCGATCCTGATCTTCTCCGCGCACGGCGTCTCTCAGGCGGTCCGTAACGAAGCGAAAAGCCGCGATTTAACCGTTTTCGACGCAACCTGCCCATTAGTGACGAAAGTGCATATGGAAGTGGCGCGCGCAAGCCGTCGCGGTGAAGAGTCGATTCTGATTGGCCACGCCGGTCATCCGGAAGTCGAAGGCACCATGGGCCAGTACAGCAACCCGGAAGGGGGGATGTATCTGGTTGAATCGCCGGATGATGTCTTTACGCTGAACGTGAAAAACGAAGCGCGTCTGTCGTTTATGACCCAGACCACGCTCTCCGTGGACGATACGTCAGACGTGATTGACGCCCTGCGCCAGCGCTTCCCGAAAATCGTCGGGCCGCGTAAGGATGACATCTGCTATGCAACCACCAACCGTCAGGAAGCGGTGCGCGCGCTGGCTGAACAGGCGGACGTGGTGCTGGTGGTCGGCTCTAAAAACTCCTCTAACTCCAACCGTCTGGCCGAACTGGCGCAGCGCATGGGGAAAGCGGCGTTCCTGATCGACGACGCGACGGACATCCAGGAAGCGTGGGTTAAAAATGCGGCCTGCGTAGGCGTTACCGCAGGCGCTTCCGCGCCGGATATCCTGGTACAGAACGTGATTGCGCGCCTGCAGGAGCTGGGCGGTGGCGAAGCGGTTCCGCTGGAAGGACGCGAAGAGAACATCGTCTTCGAAGTGCCGAAAGAGCTGCGCATCGACGCCCGCGAAGTGGAATAATCTCCTCTCTGATTTGAAAAATGCCGGTGGCGAAAGCTTCCGGCATTTTTGTTTCTGGTTAACTGTGATTAACCATCAGCATTAATGCCTTTATCGGGAGGTTAATCGTTTAATCTGCCAGAATGAAGTGGCTGTTCTCCTCGGGCCGGAGACTGAAAATGAACTCAGATATCTTTCTGCCACCTCAGGTGGCATGGGCTACCGGCGCGCTAGCCGGTGGGCCTCTTATCCGTAAAACGACCCGCCTTACCGATCTCCCCGGCATCTTCGCGGACGGTGAGGCGTGGAGGCGTGGTAATCCTCAACAAAGCGTGTATGACGTGGATGTCCTGGGTTCCCCCGCGGGCGAGGGGGCGCTTTGCGTCGGTGTGACTCACCTGTATACGGGGAACGTGGGCGATGAGTTCTTTATGACGCGCGGCCATTTTCACGCGCGCCGTGAACAGGGGGAAGTCTATTTTGGTCTGCGCGGCGTTGGGTTGCTGCTGCTGCAAACAGAGGCGGGGGACGCGCGGCTGGAGGAGGTGACGGCAGGCTCCGTGCATATTATTCCGCCTTTTACGGCGCATCGCTTGATTAACACGGGCAAGGAGACGCTATCTTCGTTTGCCGTCTGGCCAGTCATCGCGGGACACGACTATGCGGCGCTGGCAGAAGGTTTTGCCCTGCGGGTCTTTACCTCGGGGCAGGGCTTCGAGGTGCGCCATGGCTAACTATGGGCTTGATATGACCATTACCCATCAGCCGCTCGGTTTCAGCTACGGAGATGACGTGACTGGACCGATGCCGGAGATCAGGACCCTCGATCAGATCCGCCCGTCGCTGCGCAACCCGGATTGCGAAGGGCCAGAGCAGGTGTACGCCATCGCGATGGACGTGGCGCGCCTGTCGGACAGGCAAGAGCTTGAAAAGCGGATGCTGCTTTTTGGCGTGGTGACCTACGCCGCCGGTACGCTCGGCGATGAGCCGGTCCGTAGCCAGGGTCATATCCACCGCATCAGCCAGCACAGCGGATGGTCGCCGCCCGAGCTGTATGAAATCTGGCAGGGTAAAGCGATTATCTACATGCAGGAGTATGTTGACGACGATCCGGGCCGCTGTTTTGCGGTGCTCGCGGGGCCGGGTGAAAAGGTACTGGTCCCTCCGGGATGGGGACACGCGACGATTTCCGCCTCGCCCAGCGAGCCGCTGACGTTTGGGGCATGGTGCGATCGAGAATACGGCTTTGAGTATGACGCCGTTCGCGCGCGAAAAGGGTTGGCCTGGTACCCGTTAGTTCAGGGCGATCATATTATCTGGCAGCACAACGGTCACTACAGACCGGGGCGATTGCAGATAATTACGCCGCGTAATTATCCGGAGTTCGGCATTACCGATGCGCCTGTTTATCAGCAGTTTATCGACGATCCGGCGCGGTTCCAGTTTATTTCACGTCCGGATAAAGCGGCGGAACTGTGGGATAACTTCCATCCGTAGAGAAACCGGGGCAATGCCCCGGCTTTCTTATCCTGCAAACAATCCAGACGCCACGCCAAGCGCGGCGAGGATCAGCAGCAATATCATGGCTTTTACCGGCGACACGCCGCGCTTCGCCATCAGATACCATGTCCCCAGCACCACGGCCAGAGGAAGCAGCTGCGGGAAAATACCGTCCAGCATCTGCTGCACGTGGATGTTAACCCCATCCCGGGTGATGAACTCCAGCCCGGTCCCCAGCTTCACGTAGCTGGCCGCCACGCCCCCCATGACGAAAACGCCCAGCAGCGAAAGCGCTTCCCGCAGTCGGGTGGACTTGCTGCTGACCAGCATCTCAACGGAGCCTGAACCCATCTGGTAGCCTTTAAGAAACAGGAACCAGGAGCCCGGAATAATAATGGCCAGCCAGGCGACGGTGTAAAACAGCGGGCCCAGGATATTCCCGCCTGCCGCCAGCGCCATCCCGATACTGAGGAGGATCGGGATCAGCATGCCGGGGATCATCGAATCCCCGATCCCGGCGATCGGACCCATCAGGCCCACCTTCAGGGTGTTTATGGTTTCACCATCGATCGGCTCGCCGTTGGCTTTCTTCTCCTCCAGGCCCAGCGCCATGCCGTTAACGATCGCGCCAATCTGTGGCTCAGTATTGTAGAACGACGCGTGACGGCGCAGCATCTCGGTGCGCTGAACCGCGTCGGGGTAGAGCTTTTTCGCCACCGGCAGCATGCTCAGGCAAAAGCCGAAGGATTCCAGACGCTCAAAGCTCATTGAGGAGAGGTTGTGCATCATCCACGCCCGCCAGCAGCGGCGCAGATCCTTGCGGGTAAGTTTACGTTCTTCCATCAGAATTCATCCTCGTCGTCGGGTACTGGGGCTGAAGTCGCGGCCTGCGGTGCTTCGGGTTTATAGTTGTAATGAATCAGCGCCAGCAGGGCACCCACGATCACCAGCGCAACCATATTGAGCTTCAGGAACACGATGCAGACGAAGCCCACCAGGAAGTAGATGAGCATGGTGTAGCTTTTAATGATCTGCTTAAGCAGGATGGCAATACCGACGGCGGGCAGGATGCCGCCCAGCACGTTCATGGTGGAGAGCACGATACGCGGCAGGCTGTCCATAAAGCCGCTGATGTACTGCGCGCCGAAAAAGACGGCGATGAAGGTAGGCACAAAGCGCAGAACAAAGTTCATCGCCTGCGGCCAGATGGCGCTGTTGAGGTAGATCCCGCGCTCGTCGCCTTTTTCCAGCGCCACATCCGCACGATGGTTCCAGAACGAGTTCAGCACCATCATCGCATTAAAGAGAATGGTTCCGGCAATACCGATGGTTGCTGCCAGCGCGACGGCGACTTCAGGTCCTTTACCGGAAAGTATCCCGAGCGCAATGGCCGGATACGCCACAAAGTTTAAATCTGCCGGCATCGAGCCGCCGGGGGTCACCATCGCGATATACACCGCCTGCACCGCTACGCCGATCATAATCCCGGTTTTGATATCGCCCAGTATCAGGCCAACCAGCATTCCTGAGATGAGCGGGCGGGAAATAAGATACCATCCGCCAGTCAGCCCTAAGAGCCACGGGCTGCTGAGGGCGCCCAGATAGCAGAGCAGGCCAATTAAAGCCGCTTCGATAATCATGATCTGCTCCTTATTTCAGCTTCTGTCTGACGTCCTGCCAGCTATAAAAACTGGCATCGGGAACCAGGCGAAATTCAATCGCGTGCCCCTGCCCGGTTAGCCACTCGAAGGCCGAGGCTTCCTCGGCCGTTACTGACTGATTCGGGCCTATGGTGACCGTGTTCCCCCGGGCGCTCATCGGCCCTACGTTTATTTTCCCGTTGCTGTTTTTCAGGCTAATTCCTGCCTGCTCTATGCGCTGCAGCGCGACGGGCGATTTGCCAATCACAAAATAGCGCTTTTCGCTGGCAATCACTTTTGGCAGTTTTTCAATGGCCGTTAGCGTATCGAACAGCCACACTCTGGTGTCAGAAACAGCGCCTTTCATGACCGACGACAGCAGCGGATCGGCCGCGACGGCATCGTCAATGGCAACGATACCGTCACAGGGCAACTCCCTGGCCCAGCGCGTGATGAGCTGCCCGTGGATCACGCGGTCGTCAATGCGTACAAAAGAAATACTCATATGCGGCTCCTTAAAAATCGTCTGTCTGTGCGGTATCTACCGGTTTCGCCTGTACCAGCGTCGGCAGGGTGAGATTGATAAGCTTTGCGGCAGCATGATGAACGTCGCATGCCGTCATTACCTCGTCGGTTTGCAGCAGCATCGGGAAATTGACGCCCGCCACCGCGGCGACCGGCGGCTGCGTGAGTGGATTAAATGCAGACTCGCAGGCCACGTTCCACGGCGTGCCGCTTTGCATATCGCACAGCACCAGCACGCCGTCGGCATCCACGCTTGCGGCTTCCAGCGCGGCGCTGAAGTCGCGCCGGAAGCCCTCAATCCCCGCCTGCTCGGTCAGACACACGGCCTGTACGCCGGGAAGGTCGCCGTACACCATCCGGCCGCTTTCCAGCAGCGCGGCGGCAAGCGGGCCGTGGGTCGCGACAATAAAATGAATCATCGTTAGCTCCTTACCCAGGCTTTGATGGTCGCCAGCGCCTGCCCGGAAACATTGGTTGAGGGGGAAATACGGTATTCCCCCACGTTTGCCGGAATGATGAAGGTTTCGGCGTAATGGACGACAAATGGTTCGAAAGCGCCGGTAGGGCTGTCGACGATTGCTTCGTCGCCCTCTACCAGATTCAGCACGTTCACGCCGCCATTGGTGTGATGCACAACGGGCTCGCTAAACCAGTGGCGGCGGGTTTCGATAAATTCACGCTCGTGCAGGCCGGTGCGTTCTTCACGCCAGCCGTTTCCTTCCGCGATAGGTTCGAACTGATTCACCAGATGTTGATGGACCCACTGCGTGTCTCGTTGCCAGTCGATCACCTTCTCGCCATGGTTCAGATGGACCGGACGCGGCAGGCCATCCAGCCCCAGACGGCCCCAGTCCCAAAGCTTGAAGGTGAAGATATACGGCGTGGCGCTGATCTCCAGCACCATGGTGCCCGCGCCAGAACAGTGCACCGTACCGGCGGGGATCAGGAAGTGGTCGTGTTTTTTCGCCGGGATCTGATTAACGAAGCGGGCGTCATCAAAGTTTTTTTCACCACGGCCCGCGCGCCTGAGATCGTCCATCATGGCCTCCGGTTCGGTGCCGGTTTTGGTGCCCAGATAGACCACGGCGCCCGGCTCGGCTTCCAGAATGTAATAGCTCTCATCCTGGGTGTAGTGCATCCCGAACTGCTGCTGGATGTATTCCGTAACCGGATGGACCTGGAAACTCAGGTTCTGGCCGCCAATGGTATCGAGGAAATCAAAACGGATCGGGAACTCCGCGCCGAAACGCGCGTGAACCTTCTCGCCCAGCAGAGCGCGAGGCTCAAGCAAGACCAGATCCTGAGAGGGGATCTCGATCCGCACTGCGCCAAAACGCAATAACAGGCTGTTCTCCTCGGGCACGCAGTCAAAACACCATGCGTAATTGGGTGCAGAGGGATCGAGATCGAATTGCTGTTTCATCCACTGGCCGCCCCAGACGCCGGGATCGAAAAATGGCGCTACGCGAAAAGGCTGAGTGGTGGTCTGCTTAAGCCCGGCACGAAGGGCCTCGCCGCTGACCATCGCGGGCTGGTTTGCCTGTGTCGTATCCAGTAAAAAGTCGGTGCGCCTGAGCAGCGGTGTTTTGTGACGGTCGAAGACGCGCCATTCAACAAAAAAAGCCCGCTTGTAGCGACGAAGCATATCCTCATGCTGATTCTCTGCCCCCCAGTTCCCCATCTCACCGCTGCGCATACGCTGTTGGATCTCCCAGCGCGGAAGATCGGCGTATACCAGCACATCACCAGGGTGAATAAGCGCAGCGCCGGGGCCGTAAATCACAATCAGCCCCTCGGCACACTGGCTTACCTGAGTTTGCTGTGCCTCCAGACGCGCGGGGTCAAAAAATTCAGCGAGCTGGTGGCAGGAGAGTACGCCAAAAACGCGATCGTCGGTGAGGTTGCGCGCCAGCATTTCATGGATGGCGGGCTCATCCTGTCGCGCCTGCCCGGCATTGACCGTTAGCGCCGGGCGTAACCGCGGCAGCACATTCTCTTCAAGCTCGTTCAGGCGCACGCCCGGATAGCAGTCAATCACCAGGACAGTGCGGCTTCGCTGCTGAGTTTTGGCGGCAAGAACGCGGGTAATATCCTCCCAACCTTGCCAGGCGCTGTCGTCATAACCCTCTATCGTCACCGTGGGGAATTTGTCGTAAGTTGTCATTTCATCCTCCAGAATCGTTATTTAAGGTTATTCGATTAACCGTGTTTGAGAAGTGTGGTTAACGCGATTAACCCGCCATAAATAGCAATGCAATCCCGATCGGTAGCGGTAATGTGAAGAGACTCACAGGGAAAAATGCAAAAAACAGGTTATTCGATTAATCTGTAATGAAATGGAAGGAGACAGCATGACGGGAATTACACTCGCAGACGTCGCGAAACGCGCTGGCGTGTCAACGGCAACGGTCTCAATGGTGCTGTGTAATAAAGGCCGCATTTCGCAAAATACGCGTGCGCGCGTGCTCAAGGCGCTGGATGAAACGGGCTATGTCTATAACCAGACGGCAGCCAATTTACGTAACCGCAGAAGCAATCAGGTCGGACTGCTATTGCACGATATCACCAACCCTTTTTACGGGGAGATGACGGCAGGGCTCAGTCATGAAATGGAGCGCCACGAGCTGATGCTTTTTCTGGCGAACAGTGAGGAGTCCGCAGAGCGACAGCAAAAATTTGTCGATTCGCTGATGCGCAATAACGTTGGCGGCATGGTGCTTTGTGCGGCTCGTGAAACGCCACAGGCTTTTTTTGATGGGCTTAAGCGGCGCAATATTCCGGCGATCATGGTTGTGCGCCCGCTGGACGATGCGGATTTTGATTTTGTCGGCACGGACAACTTTTTAGGTACGCAGATGGCGACAGAGCACCTGCTCAGAATGGGGCATCGGAATATTGCGTTTATCGGAGGTAGCCAGAATTCGGGTTCGCGGGCGCAGCGTATCGGTGGCTTTACCAGCAAGCTGCTGGAATACGGCGTGACGCCGAATCCTGCCTGGATCAGGACTTCGCAGGCCAGCCAAAGCGACGGCGCTCGCGTTGCGGAGACGTTACTGCTTGAGCATCCAAACATCAGCGCTGCGATTTGCTATCAGGATATTGTGGCACTTGGGGTGATGCAGAGTTTACGCAAGATGGGGCGCGAACCGGGGCATGATTTCGCGCTGGTCGGCTTCGATGATATTACCGAAGCGGCTCTGGTGCAGCCGGCGCTGACCACCGTATCGGTGGCGGCTAAAGAGATTGGCCGTAAAGCGGGGGAGTTACTGTACAGCCGCATACAGGGCAATGACGAGCCCGCCAAACGGATCATACTGCCGCCTGCGCTGGTGGTGCGGGAATCATGCGGTTTTCGCTGACGATCATGTCTTTAACTGATATCTCTCCCTGTTTATCATTAAATTCTAATTATTGGCGTTTTCTGTGGCAGCCTTTGCAAAGGCTGGTTAATCTGAAAACGGTTTACATCATTTTAACGTAAGAGAATAACTATGCATGATGCACAGATCCGTGTCGCCATTGCGGGCGCGGGTGGACGTATGGGCCGCCAGCTGATTCAGGCGGCACTTCAGATGGATGGCGTGGGGCTGGGCGCGGCGCTGGAGCGTGAAGGCTCATCGCTTTTGGGTGCCGACGCAGGTGAGCTGGCGGGCGCGGGAAAGACGGGCGTTACCGTTCAGAGCAGCCTTGACGCGGTTAAAGATGACTTCGATGTGTTTATCGACTTTACCCGCCCGGAAGGGACGCTGACGCATCTGGCATTTTGCCGCCAGCACGGCAAGGGAATGGTCATCGGCACCACCGGTTTTGACGACGCGGGTAAGCAGGCCATCCAGGATGCATCAAAAGAGATCGCGATTGTCTTCGCGGCGAACTTTAGCGTGGGCGTTAACGTCATGCTCAAGCTGCTGGAGAAAGCAGCGAAGGTGATGGGCGACTATACCGACATTGAAATTGTCGAGGCCCACCACCGCTTTAAGGTTGATGCGCCATCAGGCACGGCGCTGGCAATGGGCGAAGCGATTGCTCATGCACTCGATAAAGATTTAAAAGACTGCGCGGTCTATGCCCGCGAAGGTCACACCGGCGAACGCGTACCGGGCACCATTGGTTTCGCAACGGTGCGTGCGGGTGACATCGTCGGCGAACATACGGCGATGTTCGCCGATATTGGCGAACGCGTTGAGATTACACATAAAGCCTCAAGCCGAATGACGTTCGCCAACGGCGCCGTACGCTCCGCTTTGTGGTTAAAAAACAAGGAAAACGGTCTTTTTGATATGCGAGATGTGCTGAATCTCAACGATTTGTAAGCATTATTACCCATCGTGATGTGGTTATTGCAGTCGTAATTGTTTGATTGCATAGGGCAATATTTTATTGCCCTTTTATTTTAGCCTCTTTATTGCGTTTTTAGTTTAAAAAAGATTAAAACTTCACTCTTATCACGATTATCCGTTGCTGAAATGTAAATTTTGACCATACGGTCCACTTTTTAAAGCTCCTGCGCCGTATTTACCATTAAACCAGGCGCGCAAGCGATTTCTGCAGTGATTTACCTGATCTTTTTGTCGGTTAAGCTTCATTCTTCTCGCCAGACTTGCAAAAGACTAAACAAAATATCCGTTTTAAGTTGACTTTTACCCACCAAATCTCCAGAATGCCGCCGTTTGCCAAAAATCCGCTGGCAACACATTTGCATTGATCTATGACATAGTCATGAATTAATATGCAAATAAAGTGAGTGAATATTCTCTGGAGGGTGTTTTGATTAAGTCAGCGCTATTGGTTCTGGAAGACGGAACCCAGTTTATCGGTCGGGCCATAGGGGCAACGGGTTCGGCGGTTGGGGAAGTCGTTTTCAATACTTCAATGACCGGTTATCAAGAAATCCTCACTGATCCTTCCTATTCTCGCCAAATCGTTACTCTTACTTATCCTCATATCGGCAATGTCGGCACCAACGCGGCTGACGAAGAATCCTCTCAGGTACATGCGCAAGGCCTGGTCATTCGCGACCTGCCGCTGATTGCCAGCAACTTCCGCAATACTGAAGACCTCTCTTCTTACCTGAAGCGCCATAACATCGTGGCGATTGCCGATATCGATACCCGTAAGCTGACGCGTCTGCTGCGCGAGAAGGGTGCACAGAACGGCTGCATTATCGCAGGTGATAACCTCGATGCGACGCTGGCGCTGGAAAAAGCGAAAGCCTTCCCGGGCCTGAACGGCATGGACCTGGCGAAAGAAGTGACTACCGCGGAAGCCTACAGCTGGACGCAGGGGAGCTGGACGCTGGAAGGCGACCTGCCGGAAGCGAAAAAAGAGAGCGAGCTGCCTTTTCACGTGGTGGCCTACGATTTCGGCGCCAAGCGCAACATTCTGCGCATGCTGGTTGATCGCGGCTGCCGCCTGACGGTGGTACCGGCGAAAACCTCCGCCGAAGAGGTGCTGAAGATGAACCCGGATGGCATCTTCCTCTCTAACGGCCCGGGCGACCCGGCACCGTGCGATTACGCCATCGCCGCCATCAAGTCCTTCCTGGAAACCGACATCCCGGTATTCGGCATCTGCCTCGGCCATCAGCTGCTGGCGCTGGCGAGCGGTGCGAACACCGTCAAGATGAAGTTCGGCCACCACGGTGGGAACCACCCGGTGAAAGACATCGATAACAACACGGTGATGATTACCGCGCAGAACCACGGCTTTGCCGTCGATGAAGCCTCTATGCCGGCTAACCTGCGCGTGACGCACAAATCACTGTTCGATGGCACCCTGCAGGGTATCCACCGTACCGATAAGCCAGCGTTCAGCTTCCAGGGTCACCCGGAAGCCAGCCCGGGCCCGCACGACGCCGCGCCGCTGTTCGATCACTTTATCGAACTTATCGAGCAATACCGTAAGACCGCTAAATAATCAGGAGCCGAGAAGACAATGCCAAAACGTACAGACATAAAAAGCATCCTGATCCTTGGCGCTGGCCCGATCGTCATCGGCCAGGCCTGCGAATTCGACTACTCCGGCGCGCAGGCGTGTAAAGCCCTGCGCGAAGAGGGTTACCGCGTTATCCTGGTAAACTCTAATCCGGCAACCATCATGACCGACCCGGAAATGGCCGATGCGACCTACATCGAGCCGATTCACTGGGAAGTGGTGCGTAAAATCATCGAGAAAGAGCGCCCGGATGCGGTACTGCCGACCATGGGCGGCCAGACGGCGCTGAACTGTGCGCTGGAACTGGAGCGTCAGGGCGTGCTGGCCGAGTTCGGCGTGACCATGATTGGTGCGACCGCCGACGCGATTGATAAAGCAGAAGACCGTCGCCGCTTTGACGTGGCGATGAAGAAAATCGGCCTCGACACCGCGCGTTCCGGTATCGCGCACAACATGGAAGAGGCGCTGGCCGTTGCGGCTGAAGTGGGTTATCCGTGCATCATCCGTCCATCGTTCACCATGGGCGGCACCGGTGGCGGTATCGCCTACAACCGCGAAGAGTTCGAAGAAATTTGCGAGCGCGGTCTGGATCTCTCCCCAACCAAAGAGCTGCTGATTGATGAATCGCTGATTGGCTGGAAAGAGTACGAGATGGAAGTGGTGCGTGATAAAAACGACAACTGCATCATCGTCTGCTCCATCGAAAACTTCGATGCGATGGGTATCCACACCGGCGACTCCATCACCGTTGCGCCAGCCCAGACGCTGACCGACAAAGAGTATCAAATCATGCGTAACGCCTCGATGGCGGTACTGCGTGAAATCGGCGTGGAAACCGGCGGTTCTAACGTGCAGTTCTCCGTGAACCCGAAAACCGGCCGTCTGATTGTTATCGAAATGAACCCGCGCGTGTCCCGTTCCTCCGCGCTGGCCTCTAAAGCGACCGGCTTCCCGATTGCGAAAGTGGCGGCGAAGCTGGCGGTGGGTTATACCCTCGACGAGCTGATGAACGACATCACCGGCGGGCGCACCCCTGCGTCCTTCGAGCCGTCCATCGACTACGTTGTGACCAAAATTCCTCGCTTTAACTTCGAGAAATTCGCCGGCGCGAACGACCGTCTGACCACCCAGATGAAATCCGTCGGGGAAGTGATGGCGATTGGCCGCACGCAGCAGGAATCCCTGCAGAAAGCGCTGCGCGGCCTCGAAGTGGGCGCGACCGGCTTTGACCCGAAAGTGAGCCTGGACGACCCGGAAGCGCTGACCAAAATCCGCCGCGAGCTGAAAGACGCGGGCGCAGAGCGCATCTGGTACATCGCCGATGCCTTCCGTGCTGGCCTGTCCGTCGACGGCGTGTTCAACCTGACCAACATCGACCGCTGGTTCCTGGTGCAGATTGAAGAGCTGGTGCGTCTGGAAGAGAAAGTGGCAGAGCTGGGCATCAACGGCCTGGACGCAGACTTCCTGCGCATGCTGAAGCGCAAAGGCTTTGCCGATGCGCGTCTGGCTAAGCTGGCGGGCGTGCGCGAAGCGGAAATCCGCAAGCTGCGCGACCAGTATGACCTGCACCCGGTTTACAAGCGCGTGGACACCTGTGCGGCAGAGTTCTCAACCGACACCGCGTACATGTACTCCACCTATGAAGACGAGTGTGAAGCGAACCCGTCCGTCGACCGCGACAAGATTATGGTGCTGGGCGGCGGTCCAAACCGTATCGGCCAGGGTATCGAGTTCGACTATTGCTGCGTGCACGCCTCGCTGGCGCTGCGCGAAGACGGGTACGAGACCATCATGGTCAACTGTAACCCGGAAACCGTTTCTACCGACTACGACACCTCTGACCGCCTCTACTTCGAGCCGGTTACCCTGGAAGACGTGCTGGAAATCGTGCGCATCGAGAAGCCAAAAGGCGTTATCGTGCAGTACGGCGGCCAGACCCCGCTGAAGCTGGCGCGCGCGCTGGAAGCGGCAGGCGTGCCGGTTATCGGCACCAGCCCGGATGCGATTGACCGTGCGGAAGACCGCGAGCGTTTCCAGCAGGCGGTTGACCGTCTGAAGCTGAAGCAGCCCGCGAACGCCACCGTGACCGCCATCGAACAGGCTGTCGAGAAGGCGAAAGAGATTGGCTATCCGCTGGTGGTGCGTCCATCCTACGTGCTGGGCGGCCGCGCGATGGAAATCGTCTATGACGAAGCCGACCTGCGTCGCTACTTCCAGACGGCGGTGAGCGTCTCCAACGATGCGCCAGTGCTGCTCGACCGCTTCCTCGATGACGCGGTAGAAGTGGACGTAGACGCCATCTGCGACGGCGAAATGGTGCTGATTGGCGGCATCATGGAGCACATCGAGCAGGCGGGCGTTCACTCCGGTGACTCCGCGTGTTCTCTGCCGGCGTACACCCTGAGCCAGGAAATCCAGGACGTGATGCGCCAGCAGGTGCAGAAGCTGGCCTTCGAGCTGCAGGTTCGCGGCCTGATGAACGTCCAGTTCGCGGTGAAAGACAACGAAGTCTACCTGATTGAGGTGAACCCGCGTGCGGCGCGTACCGTACCGTTCGTCTCCAAAGCGACCGGTATTCCGCTGGCGAAAGTGGCGGCGCGCGTGATGGCGGGCCAGACGCTGGCGCAGCAGGGCGTGACCAAAGAGATCATCCCGCCGTACTACTCGGTGAAAGAAGTGGTGCTGCCGTTCAACAAATTCCCGGGCGTTGACCCGCTGTTAGGGCCAGAAATGCGCTCTACCGGGGAAGTGATGGGCGTAGGCCGCACCTTCGCCGAAGCGTTTGCGAAGGCGCAGTTGGGCAGCAGCTCTACCATGAGAAAATCGGGCCGTGCGCTGCTCTCCGTTCGCGAAGGCGACAAAGAGCGCGTGGTTGACCTCGCCGCCAAGCTGCTGAAACAGGGCTTCGAGCTGGACGCAACCCACGGTACGGCGATTGTGCTGGGTGAAGCCGGTATCAACCCGCGCCTGGTGAACAAGGTGCATGAAGGCCGTCCGCACATTCAGGATCGTATCAAGAATGGCGAGTACACCTACATCATCAACACCACCGCAGGCCGCCAGGCGATTGAAGATTCCAAGCTGATTCGCCGCAGCGCGCTGCAGTACAAAGTGCACTACGATACCACCCTGAACGGCGGTTTCGCGACGGCCATGGCGCTGAACGCGGACGCCACCGAGAAGGTGATTTCAGTGCAGGAAATGCACGCGCAGATTAGCAAGTAAGACAAATTGCCCGGTGCCGTTCGGTTGCCGGGCATTTTCCCCATCTTCAGAACCTTCTGGTTTTTCATCCGCTTTCAGTCAGTTAGCCTAAAATGGTTAGGTCGATAACTAAATTCATCTGAGAGCAGGGGAAAACACCATGCAAAATAAATTACTGATCGCTTCCGTTCTGGCTGCCACTACAATGTTCACCGTCGCGGGCTGTTCGTCCAATCAGGCCGTAAAAACTACCGATGGCAAAACCATCGTGACTGACGGGAAGCCGCAGGTGGATGACGATACCGGTCTGGTGTCGTACAAAAACGCCGAAACCGGTCAAACTGAACAGATTAACCGTGACCAGGTTAAATCGATGGGCGAACTGGATAATTAAAAAAAAGCAGTGGCATCAGCCACTGCTTTTTTGCTTCGTGCTGAAAGATTACCAGCGGTGATTCAGCAGGATATGACCGCCGTAAGCGGCATAGCTGTTTTCACCCCATTCGCCGCTGGCGCGCAGGGAGATCGTCGTGGTTTCGTTCAGATTGCCGGTGACGCCCAGCTCTAGCTGACCGCGATCTTCAGGCGTATCGTTGCTGACGGTTTCGTCGTTGAATGCCAGATCGTTTTGACCAGCACCTTTCAGCCAGTTAACCGCAACGTACGGCTGCCATGCGGTGACGTCTTTCTGCTGGAAGTAGCTGGATTTCACGCCCAGACGACCGAAGAGGCTGTCATTGTCCAGCGTGGTGACGCGAACGCCGTCGCGATCGGTATGATTTTCCTGATCGAGATAGCTGTAGATCACCTGCGCCTGTGGCTCGATCTTCCAGGTACGTTCGTTTTCAGACTGGATGACCCACGCGTGGCCGACTTCAACAGACGCGGCAAAGCCTTCGCTATCGTAGTCTTCATCGTTGCGGTTGCTGGTCACTTTGTTGTTATACCAGCTATAGGCGGCCCAGGTATCAATGTAGCTGCCCAGACGTAATTTCTGATCTTCCTGCCAGGTGGCGTACATCCCAACGTTGAAACCATCTACCTTGCCCTGCGCATCACGCACGTTGTGCTTTGCATCAGGGTGGGTTTTCGCCTGGCCAGCACCGAACATGCCGCCGGCACGCAGAATACCGTTGTCCAGAGGCTTGCTCATGAAATCGCTGCCGACTTGCAGAACGGTAGTGGTGGTGTCGTAGCTGACTTTATCGCCGCCTGCATCGTTCTCATGATAACGACCTTTTACGTACATCCAGGTGTTCAGATCGTCTTCATTGCGGAAGGTAATTTGGTCACGGTCATCGCGCTTATGCAGGAACATGCTTTGTGCGGCGAGGTAGTTGCCTAAGTAAGCCCCTACTTCAGGCGCCATCACTTCCGGGGCATTGCTGCCGCCGTTGTCGGTATTGTCACCCTTGTCGCTGTTATCGCCGCCGTCTGTATTGCCGCCACCGTCGTTATTTCCGCCGCCATCGGTATTGCCACCGCCGTCGGTATTACCGCCGCCATCAGTGTTACCACCGTCATCGGTATTATCACCGCCATCGGTATTGTCCCCGCCGTCGGAAGGCTCATCAGAAGGTGTCGCCTTTGATTCCAGGTACCAGTTGCCGTCTTCGTGCTGATAAAGGTTGTATTCATAAGCGCCGGCAACAACCGGTGCTGCCAGGGTCAGCTGGGCTTCGGAGCTGCCGCCTACGCTTACAATTTCCATACCGTTAACGGTTTGCGCGCCTTCACCACCAATATTGGTAATGCTTACTTCGGACTGACCGAAGCTGCTGCCGGTAATGGTGAGGTGGTCGGTTGGCGCATCATCTTCACCCACAGTGCTGTTCATCACAATCTGGCTGCCGTCAGAACCGGTGTAGTCGCCGTTAATCGTGAAATCATTGCCTACGCTACGATCGGCCGCGCTGAGCAGCAGCGTGCCGCCGTTCGTCACGTTGCCGTTCACCGTATCAACTCCGGCATCCCTTAGCGTTGAGTTACCCGCAATCGCATTCCACGCTGCCAGCGTACCGCCGGTAAGTACGGCGACGTTGTTGTTAACTTCGCCTGCGGTGGCAAAGGTTGCACCGTTTTCCACGGTGACGGTGGCGTTACTGCCTTTGACGCCGAGCATGGCTTCGGAAGCGACCAGCGTGGTTCCGCTGTGCAGAACCGTATTTCCTGTATAGCTATTTTGGCCGGTCAGCATCAGGGTGTTTGAATCCACTTTTTCTACGTTACCGCTACCCGTCATGCCGGTAGAAAAAGTTGAATTGCTGCCCTGGTTAAAAATGACGGTACCGTTGTTAGTAAGGCCACCGCTGAGCGTCGCGGTTTTTTGACCATCGCCCAGCTGCAGCGATGCGTCTTTTGCAACAAGGGTATTACCCGTATTGGATACCGCGCCCGACAGGGTTAATGCGCCGGTTTCTACCTGCAGAGAATCGGCAGAGCCGATAATGTCGAGGTTACCCGCCAGCGTCCAGCTTTCACCTTCCATTTTAACGCTGGCAAAGCCGTCGCCCTCATTCAGGCCAACGAAGTTGCTGTCTTCCGTGCCGGTGCCGACCAGTGTGAGGGTATTTCCTTTTGAACCAGTGGAAATAACGTCACCCTCCAGGGAGGAACCCGTGTCGAGAACCAGCGTGTTATTTTTATCGCTGGCAAACGTAATTGCGTTGGTATCACCGCCGATCGTTCCGCTATTCGTAATATCTACTTTTGCAGTATCTTTAACGTTAATACCGTTTTGGGAGCCCTTCACGGTAGCGCTGTTTAAAACCTTGGTATTGCCATCACTTAACGTAATAGCATCGCCGCTTGTACCGATTATTGTGCCGCTGTTATTAATACCAATGCCAATCTGAGACGTCAGGCCTGTTTTACCTTTGATCGTTGCCGTGCTGGTATTGGTTATGTTAACTGCTGAGGAGTTCTCGCTGACAAATATGCCGTTTTCCGCGCCGGTAATACCGCCATCATTATTAAAATCACCGAGTATTGACTGAATGTTTACCGCATTCCCGTTGGTAGAGGAAATGGTTGCGCCACTCTCATTGTTAATAACGACGCGTTGTGCGCCAGTATTAATGTCCAGACCATTGCCTGTGCCGGAAATATTGCCGTTGTTTGTGACAGTGGTGACATTAAATCCGGTCACTGACACGCCCGATTCATTACCTGCGGAGGAAATTGTGACGTCTTTACTAATCACATATTCTGAATCGGCTGAAAAATCTTGAGGTACAGAAGTTGATTGGTCAATCGTTGCAGAAAACGCAACGACAGGAGTACACATTAATAAGGCAGGAAATAGCTTACCCAGAGTTTTGGTTGTATTGTTCAATCTAAAAAATTTGTTGCTCATGTACACATCCATTTGATTGAGAAGTAACATCAGGTAACGTATGTAAGAACGTATATTGGTTTGGAAATAATGAGCTCACAGAAAAGAGCGTAAAATTATTATTTTTTCAATGGGTTATGTACAGGTTGATTTATTAAATAGTAATTTAAGGTGCTCTAAAAATATCCGTAGCCACTATGGTTAAGTATTATTATTTTGTTGGGTGAATTTGTCGTAGCGGCATCTTAGTGCCAGTAACGCTCGCAAGGCGGCGTCGGTTGCCAATACTTGCGTTTTACTTTGGGGTCTTAGTTTGCCCCTTTCAGTCGGGAAGGTAACTGTCTACACTCACTGCTACAGAAAAGAAGAAGACAGGCATATTCATGATTCTGATAATTTATGCGCATCCCTATCCGCACCATTCGCATGCGAATAAGCGGATGCTTGAGCAGGTAAGGACGCTTGATAACGTAGAGATACGTTCCCTCTATGAACTCTATCCCGATTTTAATCTCGATATCGCCGCCGAACAGGAGGCGCTCACCCGTGCCGATCTGATTATCTGGCAGCATCCTATGCAGTGGTACAGCACGCCTCCGCTCCTAAAACTGTGGATTGATAAGGTCTTTTCTCACGGCTGGGCGTATGGCCACAACGGCCATGCGCTAAAAGGCAAAAGCCTGATGTGGGCGGTTACCACCGGCGGTGGGGAAAGCCACTTTGATATTGGTGCCTTCCCGGGTTTTGACGTGCTGGCGCAGCCGCTGCAGGCCACGGCGCTTTACTGCGGGCTAAACTGGCTTCCGCCTTTTGCGATGCACTGCACCTTTGTTTGCGACGATGAAACGCTGCAGGCGCAGGCTCGCCATTATAAACAACGCTTGCTTGAGTGGCAGGAGACGCATCATGGATAGCCATACGCTGATACAGGCGCTGATTTATCTCGGCGCGGCGGCGCTGATTGTGCCAGTGGCGGTACGTCTGGGGCTGGGCTCTGTTCTCGGTTACCTGATTGCGGGCTGCGTCATTGGGCCGTGGGGCTTTCGACTGGTCACGGATGCGGAGGCGATCCTCCATTTCGCTGAAATTGGCGTTGTGCTGATGCTGTTTGTGATTGGCCTGGAGTTGGATCCGCAGAGGTTATGGAAGCTTCGCGCCTCGGTATTTGGCGGCGGGGCATTGCAGATGGTGGCCTGCGGCCTGCTGCTCGGTGGGTTCTGCATCCTGCTGGGCATGGACTGGAAAGTGGCGGAGCTCATCGGCATGACGCTGGCGCTCTCCTCAACGGCCATCGCCATGCAGGCGATGAACGAGCGTAACCTGACGGTCTCTCAGATGGGGCGCAGCGCGTTCTCGGTGTTGCTGTTCCAGGATATCGCTGCTATTCCGCTGGTGGCGATGATCCCGCTGCTGGCGGCAAGCGGCTCGTCCACCACGCTGGGTGCTTTTGCGCTGTCGGCATTAAAAGTCGTGGGAGCGCTGGCGCTGGTGGTCCTGCTTGGCCGCTACGTGACCCGTCCGCTGCTGCGGTTTGTGGCCCGCTCAGGCCTGCGCGAAGTGTTCAGTGCCGTGGCGCTGTTCCTGGTGTTTGGCTTTGGTTTGTTGCTGGAGGAAGCCGGGCTGTCGATGGCGATGGGGGCATTCCTTGCGGGCGTTCTGCTGGCGAGCTCTGAATATCGACACGCGCTCGAAAGCGATATTGAGCCGTTTAAAGGATTACTGCTGGGGCTGTTTTTCATCGGGGTGGGGATGTCCGTCGACTTCGGCACGCTGGTCACGCACCCGCTGCGGATCGTCATCCTGCTCGTCGGTTTCCTGGTCATTAAAATGGCGATGCTGTGGCTGATTGCGCGCCCATTGAAGGTGCCGAACAAGCAGCGCCGCTGGTTTGCCGTGCTGCTGGGTCAGGGAAGCGAATTTGCCTTCGTGGTCTTTGGCGCCGCGCAGATGGCAAACGTGCTCGATCCCGAGTGGGCGAAAGCGCTGACGCTGGCGGTCGCGCTGTCGATGGCGGCAACGCCTGTTCTGCTGGTGGTGCTGACGCGTCTCGAAAAATCGGGCAGCGAGCAGGAGCGCGAAGCCGACGAGATCGACGAGGAGCAGCCGCGCGTTATCATCGCCGGGTTTGGCCGCTACGGGCAGATCGTGGGGCGTTTACTGCTGTCGAGCGGGGTGAAAATGGTCATCCTCGATCACGACCCCGACCATGTCGATACCCTGCGTAAATTTGATATGAAGGTGTTTTACGGCGATGCGACCCGCGTCGATCTGCTCGAATCCGCCGGGGCGGCAAAAGCCGAGGTGTTGATTAACGCCATTGACGATCCTGAGACCAGCATGCAGATGGTGGAGCTGGTAAAAGAGCATTTCCCGGGGCTGACCATTATCTCCCGCGCGCGCGATGTGGATCATTACATCCGGCTGCGTCAGGCGGGCGTAGAGGCACCGGAGCGTGAAACGTTCGAAGGCGCGCTGAAGTCTGGCCGCATGGCGCTGGAGAATCTTGGGCTTGGCGCGTATGAAGCGCGCGAACGTGCGGACCTGTTCCGCCGCTTTAACACCGGGATGGTGGAAGAGATGGTGGCGATGGCTGGCAGCACGGCCACGGAGCGTGCGGCGGTGTTTAAACGCACCAGCGCGATGCTTACAGAAATCATTAATGAGGACCGTAATCACCTGTCGCTGATCCAGCGTCATGGCTGGCAGGGCACGGAAGAGGGCAAGCATACCGGCGATCCGGCTGACGAGCCTGAGAGTAAACCTTCCGCGTGAAGTGGAGTTGCCAGCAATAATAAAAAATTTCTGTATCTTTACTCTGCCGCCAGTCGACGAAAGATTAAGCTTTCCGTATAGTGGCGGCAATTTTTTGCATCCGGGAAATTTTCAATGATCAGTCTGATTGCAGCGCTGGCGGTAGACCGCGTTATCGGTATGGAAAATGCCATGCCGTGGAACCTGCCTGCCGATCTTGCATGGTTTAAACGTACTACGTTAAACAAGCCGGTAGTGATGGGCCGCCTGACCTGGGAGTCGATTGGTCGTCCATTGCCGGGCCGTAAGAATATCGTTATCAGTAGCCAGCCGGGCACTGACGATCGCGTCGAATGGGTTAAGTCGGTTGATGAAGCGATTGCCGCCTGCGGTGACGCCGAAGAGATCATGGTGATCGGCGGCGGCCGCGTGTATGAACAGTTCCTGCCTAAAGCGCAGAAGCTGTATCTGACCCACATTGATGCGGAAGTGGAAGGGGATACCCATTTCCCGGATTACGATCCGGACGAGTGGGAGTCCGTGTTCAGTGAATTCCACGATGCGGATGCGCAGAACTCACACAGCTACTGCTTCGAAATTCTGGAACGTCGTTAAGTGATTTTCCTAACCCTCTCCCCAAAGGGGAGAGGGGACTGTTCGGTGCGGTTTAATAGTCAGGAGGCGACGGCCTCATTTTCTCCTAAGTCCAGCTGTCGGTTGGACGGCTGCACAAAGTAAGCTTTATCTTCCCAGCGTAAGCAGGTTAACTCTCCGCCCCAGCAGCATCCGGTATCCAGAGCGTAGATCCCGTCCGGCGTGCCTTTTCCTTCCAGCGCAGCCCAGTGGCCAAAGACGACGTTGTACTCGCTTGTCACTGGTCCAGGAATGGCAAACCACGGTTTGAGCGGGGCAGGCGCGCTTTCCGGCGTCTCTTTGGAATACATATCCAGCTGCCCGTTCGGGAAGCAGAAACGCATGCGGGTGAAAGCGTTGGTGATAAAGCGCAGGCGGGCCAGACCGCTGAGATCCTCGCTCCAGTGGTTCGGCATATCGCCGTACATGGCATCAAGGAAAAAAGGGTAGGAGTCGCTCGCCAGCACCGCCTCAACGTCACGCGCGCAGGTTTTTGCCGTCTCAAGATCCCATTGCGGGGTGATCCCGGCATGGGCCATGACCAGCTTTTTCTCCTCATCGACCTGCAGTAAAGGCTGACGGCGCAGCCAGTTAATCAGTTCGTCCGCGTCTGGCGCATCCAGCAGGGGAGAGAGGCGATCTTTAGGTTTGTTGCGGCTGATCCCGGCAAATACGGCCAGAAGGTGAAGATCGTGATTGCCCAGCACCATGCGAACGCTGTCGCCCAGCGATTTGACGAAACGTAAAACCTCAAGCGAGCCCGGGCCACGCGCGACTAAATCGCCCGTCAGCCAGAGCGTGTCCTGTCCTGGCGTAAAGTCGACCTGTTTTAACAATGCGATCAGTTCATCGTAGCAACCGTGAACGTCGCCAATCAGATATGTAGACATTAGATTAATGAATGAGTGTGGTTACGGCGAGACGGAACACAGGAATAGCAACGCGGAACACGTTGCCATCGACGTCGACCATTTCGTAATGGCCTTGCATGGTACCCAGCGGCGTTTCAATTACCGCGCCGCTGGTGTACTGATACTCTTCGCCAGGGGCGATGTGGGGCTGTTCACCGACCACACCTTCACCCTGAACTTCAATTTCGCGGCCATTGCCGTTGGTGATAAGCCAGTAGCGCCCGCGCAGCTGCACGGGCATCCGCCCCAGATTGCGAATGGTCACGGTGTAAGCAAAGACAAAACGCTCTTCATCCGGTGAGGATTGCGATTCAACATAGACGCTTTGTACATGGACACATACGCGGGGCGAATCAATCATGGCTTAACTCTCCTTCGGCGGCGCATTTTCGCTGATGTAATTAGCCAGCTTGCAGTACTGCTCTACGGAAATGTTTTCCGCACGCATTGCCGGGTCGATCCCCAGCTCTGCTAACACCTCAACGGTAAACGAATTGCTCAGGCTGTTACGGATCGTTTTACGGCGCTGGTTAAAGGCTTCCGTGGTGATGCGGCTCAGTACGCGCAGATCTTTAACCGGATACGGTTTCGTTTTGTGCGGCACCAGGCGCACGACCGCAGAATCCACTTTCGGTGGCGGCGTGAACGCTGATGGCGGTACTTCGAGTACCGGGATCACGTTGCAGTAATATTGTGCCATCACGCTTAAACGACCATACGCTTTACTGTTCGGCCCTGCAACCAGACGGTTAACAACCTCTTTTTGCAACATGAAGTGCATGTCGGCAATGGCATCAGTATAGCTAAAGAGGTGGAACATTAGCGGCGTGGAGATGTTATACGGCAGGTTGCCGAACACGCGCAGCGGCTGGCCCATTTTTTCCGACAGTTCGCCAAAGTTCATGGTCATGGCATCCTGCTGATAGATGGTCAGCTTTGGCCCGAGGAACGGGTGCGTTTGCAGGCGTGCGGCCAGATCGCGGTCCAGTTCGATAACGGTCAGCTCGTCGAGGCGTTCGCCTACCGGCTCGGTCAGCGCGGCAAGGCCCGGGCCGATTTCGACCATAGCCTGACCCTTCTGCGGGTTAATAGCAGACACGATGCTGTCGATCACGAATTGATCGTTGAGAAAGTTTTGCCCGAAGCGTTTACGGGCTAAGTGGCCCTGATGGACTCGATTAGTCATTGAGTATTAACAATCATTTTGATGGCGAGATTAAGCGCCGTAATAAAACTGCCGACATCCGCTTTCCCCTGGCCTGCCAGATCCAGCGCAGTGCCGTGGTCAACGGACGTTCGAATAAAGGGTAAACCGAGGGTGATATTCACCCCGCGGCCAAAGCCCTGGTATTTTAGCACGGGCAGGCCCTGATCGTGGTACATCGCGAGGACGGCGTCGGCATTATCCAGGTATTTTGGCTGGAAAAGGGTGTCCGCAGGCAGCGGCCCGCTGAGATTCATCCCTTTGGCGCGCATTTCTTCAAGCACCGGAATAATGGTGTCGATCTCCTCGGTGCCCATATGACCGCCTTCACCCGCGTGCGGATTCAGGCCGCAGACCAGAACGTGCGGCTGCTTGATGCCGAACTTCGTTTGCAGGTCGTGATGCAGGATCCCGATGATCTCCCGCAGCAGTTCCGGGGTGATGGCATCAGGAATGGCCTTGATCGGCAGATGGGTGGTCACGAGAGCAACGCGCATCGCTTCTGTCGCCAGCATCATCACCACTTTCGGGCTATGCGAGCGCTCTTCAAAGAACTCAGTATGCCCGGTAAAGGGGATGCCCGCGTCGTTGATGACGCCCTTATGCACGGGGCCGGTGATCAGAGCGGCAAATTCGCCCTTCAGACAACCGTCGCAGGCGCGGGCAAGGGTTTCCACGACGTAGTGGCCGTTTTCCGTGCTGAGCTGGCCAGGAACAACGGGTGTACGAAGGGGAACAGAAAGAAGAGTGAGCGTACCGGCCTGCTGTGGTGCGGGCTGTTGGTCTTCAACGTAGGGGATGAGCGTTAAAGGCAGACCGAGCAGATTCGCCCGGTCCTGTAACAGTGTTGCATCAGCGCAGACAACCAGTTCTACTGGCCAGCTGCGCTGGGCGAGCTGGACGACGAGGTCAGGCCCAATCCCGGCGGGTTCGCCGGGCGTGATAACAACACGATGCGGTTTCATTAGTTGCTCAGGACTTTCACGTAAGCACTGGCGCGCTGTTCCTGCATCCAGGTTGCCGCTTCTTCAGAGAACTTACGGTTAAACAGCATACGATAGGCTCTGTCTTTCTGCGCCGCATCCGTTTTGTCCACGTTGCGGGTGTCCATCAGCTCAATCAAATGCCAGCCAAATGAAGAGTGAACCGGGGCACTGATCTGGCCTTTGTTCAGCTTCATCAGCGCATCGCGGAAGGCAGGATCGTAAATGTCCGCAGCCGCCCAGCCCAGATCGCCGCCCTGGTTCGCAGAGCCAGGATCCTGAGAGAACTCTTTCGCTGCATTGGCAAACGAGGTTTTACCGCTCTTAATGTCCGCGGCAATCTGCTCCAGCTTCGCTCGCGCCTGATCGTCGGTCATGATCGGTGACGGCTTCAGCAGAATATGGCGAGCGTGAACTTCAGTCACGGAGATGTTCTGGCTCTGACCGCGCAGATCGTTCACTTTCAGAATGTGGAAGCCCACGCCTGAACGGATTGGACCCACGATATCGCCTTTCTTCGCCGTGCTCAGCGCCTGAGCAAAGATGGACGGCAGCTCCTGGATACGTCCCCAGCCCATCTGGCCGCCTTTGAGGGCCTGTTGGTCAGCCGAGTAGGTGATAGCCAGCTTGCCAAAGTCGCCGCCGTTACGTGCCTGGTCGACAATTGAACGTGCCTGACTTTCTGCTTCCGCAGCCTGATCGGACGTTGGGTTCTCTGGCAGCGGGATCAGAATGTGGCTCAGGTTCAGCTCTGTGCTCGCATCGTTCTGGTTGCCCACCTGTTTTGCCAGCGCATCCACTTCCTGCGGCAGGATCGTGACGCGACGACGCACTTCATTGTTACGCACTTCCGAAATCAGCATCTCTTTACGGATCTGGTTGCGGTAGGTAGCGTAGCTGATGCCGTCATAGGCCAGACGACTGCGCATCTGGTCCGGCGTCATGTTGTTCTGTTTTGCAATGTTAGCGATAGCCTGATCGAGCTGCTCGTCAGTCACCTTCACGCCCATTTTCTGACCCATCTGCAGGATAATCTGATCCATGATCAGACGCTCCAGGATCTGGTGGCGCAGCGTGGCGTCATCCGGAAGCTGCTGACCCGCTTCGCCCGAATTGAGCTTCACGGATTTCATCAGACCATCAACGTCACTTTCGAGCACGACGCCGTTGTTAACGACAGCGGCGACCTTATCAACAACCTGGGGGGCCGCGAAGCTGGTATTCGCAACCATAGCGACACCAAGCAGCAGCGTTTTCCAGTTCTTCATACTTTTTCCATTTCAATTAACCGCAAAGCGGATTACGTTGTAAATCAAGCACATTACAAAGAACTACTGTACGGCAGAATGTTCGAACGCAGCATCTGATGCGTGCCAAGGCCGTAGTTGGAGCTCAGGCCGCGCAGTTCGACATTAAAGCCAATCACGTTATCGTATTTGCCCTGATTGTTTTCACTGTCCCAGCCGTTAAGCTTACGCTCGTAACCGACGCGCAGCGCGTAACAGCAGGAGTTATATTGCAGACCCACCATCTGGTCAGCTGGCTTGTTCGCGTTTGTGTCAAAGTAGTAAGCGCCTACGATTGACCAGCGGTCGGCGATAGGCCAGCTTGCTGCGCCACCCACCTGCGAGATGCCGTCTTTATACTGTTCATTGCCAGCATAATTAGGCAATGTTGCCTGAATATATTCCGGGCTGGCGTAACGATACGTCAACTGCATCATACGGTCTTCATCGCGGCGGTACTCGATAGCAGCGCTACTCGTGGCGATATTATCGAGGCGAGTGTCATACTGCACACCGCCACGCAGACCCCAGCGGTCAGTCATGCGCCAGTAAGTATCACCCGCCCAAACCAGCGATCCCGTTTTGTTGTCTTTCTCCCAGTTAATGTTGTCATCGCCGGTGCGAGACTCGGTGAAATAGTAGATTTGACCAACAGAAACGTTAAAACGTTCAACGGCGGCATCATCATAAACGCGCGTTGTGACGCCGGTCGTTAACTGGTTAGCGGATGCGATGCGGTCCAGACCGCCGTAAGTACGATCACGGAACAGGCCGCTGTAGTCAGACTGCAGTAAAGAAGAGTCGTAGTTTTGAATATTGCTCTGATCGCGATACGGCACGTACAAATACTGCATACGCGGTTCAAGCGTCTGGGTATAACCATCCGCCAGTAGGCCCATATCACGCTCGAAGATCAGCTTGCCGTCCATTTTGAACTGCGGGAGCGTTCGGTTGACCGACTCTTCAAGGTGAGCATTTCGGGTGGCATTGTAGTTATCAATATTTTTTTGCTGATAGTGAGTCGCCATCAGCTTGGCTTCGGTATTTAGGCTTGCCCAGTCGTTAGACCACGGTAGATTGATCGTCGGCTCTATATGAACACGCGTGGCTTCAGGCATGTCCGAATCCGTGTTCACGAAATGCACCGCCTGAGCGTAAACCCGGGTGTCGAATGGACCTACGTTATTCTGATACCAGTTAACGTCCAGCTGCGGCTCTGCGCCATAGGTAGGGGTGGACTGGTCAGAGAATACCTGGAACTGCTTGGTTGAGACGGTTGCATCAAAGTTCTGCACCGCATAGCCTACGCTGAACTTCTGCGTGGCATAGCCATCCGTGCTCGAACCGTATTTAGACGAGAAGTCGTTAAAATAAGATGAGTCGCTAACTTTGGTGTAGTCAATATTAAAGCGCCACACCTGATCCATCACCCCGGCATGCTGCCAGTAGAATAACCAGCGGTGTTTATCGCCTTCTGTAGGATGCTCATCCTGGAAGACCTTATCCGACGGCAGGTAATCCAGCTCCATCAGGCCAGCACCGGCCTGAGTCAGATAGCGGAACTCATTCTCCCACATGATATTGCCGCGCTTGTGGATATAGTGCGGCGTGATCGTGGCGTCCATGTTGGGCGCGATGTTCCAGTAATACGGCAGGTAGAACTCAAAGTAGTTCGAGGTGCTGTATTTGGCATTCGGGATCAGGAAGCCCGAGCGACGCTTGTCACCCACGGGAAGCTGAAGATAAGGGCTGTAGAATACCGGCACCGGACCCAGCTTAAAGCGGGCGTTCCAGATCTCCGCAACCTGCTCTTCGCGGTCATGGATAACTTCGCTCCCGACCACGCTCCAGGTATTTGAACCCGGCAGACAGGATGTAAAGGAGCCATTCTCCAGAATCGTATAGCGGTTTTCACCGCGCTGTTTCATCAGGTCCGCTTTACCGCGTCCCTGGCGACCTACCATCTGGTAATCGCCTTCCCAGACGTTAGTGTCTTTGGTATTCAGGTTTGCCCAGCCTTTCGGACCTTTCAGGATGACCTGATTGTCGTCATAGTGCACATTACCCAGCGCATCCACCGTTCGTACCGGCTCGGCCGCGCCTTCAGGCTGTTTCTGGTGCAACTGCACTTCATCCGCCTGCAGGCGGCTATTGCCCTGGTTAATATCCACATTGCCCGTAAAGGTGGCATTGTCAGGATAAGTACCTTTGGAGCTATCGGCAGTAATGGTTACCGGCAAGCTATTTGTATCGCCCTCCACCAGTGGGCGATTATAACTTGGGACGCCAAGCATACACTGCGAGGCGAGATCGGCCGCCAGCCCCTGTTGGCTGTACAGGGCGGAGCCAATCATTGTGGCCAGGAGGGTGGGGATACGTTTTTTCATACGTTATATTTTATTGTTCCGTCATCAGTGGCTACGGCTTACAAACGCTCAGAGACTATCTTACTCATCAGCGCAGTACCAGCGTTAATCCTGCCCGTTTGCGCGCCAGAGTGTTAGGCTCGCTATCGAATGACGAGTATGATAAAGCAAATTATAGGCGATGTCCTTCAATTGACCGTGGCTTGAACACTGTGATGATGACGTTGCGTCGGCAAGGAATATGACTATCCGGGGAGTATATGCAGTATTGGGGTAAAATAATCGGCGTTGCGTTCGCCATCATCATGGGTGCCGGGTTCTGGGGAATTGTGCTTGGGCTTATCATTGGCCATATGTTTGATAAGGCACGCAGCCGCAAAATGGCCTGGTTTGCCAACCAGCGCGAGCGCCAGTCGCTCTTTTTCTCCACCACCTTTGAGGTGATGGGGCACTTAACCAAATCCAAAGGCCGCGTGACCGAAGCGGATATTCAGGTTGCCAGCGTTTTTATGGATCGCATGAACCTGCACGGTGAGTCCCGCCTGGCGGCGCAGAATGCATTTCGTATCGGTAAATCGGACAATTATCCGCTGCGTGAAAAGATGCGCCAGTTCCGCAGCATCTGCTTCGGACGTTTTGATTTAATTCGGATGTTTCTGGAAATCCAAATCCAGGCGGCGTTTGCCGACGGCTCGCTTCACCCGAATGAACGTGATGTCCTGTACGTTATCGCGGAAGAGCTGGGCATCTCCCGCATGCAGTTTGACCAGTTCCTGCGCATGATGCAGGGCGGCGCCCAGTTTGGCGGCGGCTATCACCAGCAGTCTTCCGGCGGTGCATGGCAGCAGGCGCAGCGTGGTCCGACGCTGGAAGATGCCTGTAACGTGCTTGGCGTGAAGCCCACGGACGATCAGACCACGATTAAACGTGCCTACCGTAAGCTGATGAGCGAGCACCATCCTGACAAACTGGTGGCGAAAGGCTTACCGCCGGAAATGATGGAGATGGCGAAGCAAAAAGCGCAGGAAATCCAGAAGGCGTACGAGCTCATTAAAGAGAAGAAAGGTTTCAAATAAGAAAAAGCCCGACGATGTCGGGCTTTTTTTCAGAAGTCCACCGGGGCTTTAAACGTCATCGCGTTACCGAAGGCCGGATGGGTGATGGTGAGCGTCTGCGCATGGAGCTGCAGGCGTGGCGCTAACGCCAGCGCTTCCGGCGGGGCGTAAAACCGGTCGCCCAGAATCGGGTGGCCCAGCGCAAGCATATGCACGCGCAGTTGATGAGAGCGCCCGGTAATCGGCTTAAGCAGCACGCGCGCGGTGTTATCCGGCGCGTACTCCAGCACTTCATACTCGGTCTGCGCGGCCTTGCCGGTTTCATAGCACACCTTCTGCTTTGGCCGGTTCGGCCAGTCGCAGATCAGCGGCAAATCCACCAGCCCTTCCGCCTGCGCCGGGTGGCCCCAGACGCGGGCCACATACTGCTTTTTCGGCTCACGCTCGCGGAACTGGCGCTTTAGTTCGCGCTCCGCCGCTTTATTCAGCGCCACCACAATCACGCCGCTGGTGGCCATGTCCAGGCGATGGACGGATTCGGCCTGCGGATAATCGCGCTGAATGCGCGTCATCACGCTGTCCTTGTGCTCATCCAGACGGCCCGGCACGGACAACAGGCCGCTCGGCTTGTTGACCACCATAATGTGTTCATCCTGATACAGAATGACCAGCCAGGGATCCTGCGGCGGATTATACGGCTCCATCACCATTTTGCGCTCCGTTTACTGATGCGTCACAACGATAAGACGCAGGGCATCCAGACGCCAGCCCGCCTGATTCAGGCTTTCCAGCACCTGCTGACGGTTGCTTTCAATCGCTGCCAGTTCGTCGTCGCGAATGTTCGGGTTGACCGCTTTTAACGCTTCCAGACGGGACAGCTCGGCAGACAGTTTCTCGTCGGCTTCATTGCGCGCGGCGTCAATCAGGTCTCGGGCCGCTTTTTCAATCTGGATTTCGCCCTGCTGGAGAATGGCGTGCACGTCCTGCTGCACCGCATTCACCAGCTTGCTGCCGGTATGGCGGTTCACCGCGCTCAGCTGACGGTTGAAGCTTTCGAACTCAACCTGTCCTGCCAGATTCGTGCCGTTTTTATCCAGCAGCAAACGCACCGGCGTTGGCGGCAGGAAGCGGTTGAGCTGCAGCTGTTTCGGCGCCTGCGCTTCCACAACGTAGATAAGCTCCAGCAGCAGCGTGCCTACGGGCAGCGCCTTGTTTTTCAACAGGGAGATGGTGCTGCTGCCGGTATCGCCGGAGAGGATCAGATCCAGCCCGTTGCGGATCAGCGGGTGTTCCCAGGTGATGAACTGAGCATCTTCGCGGGACAGCGCCACATCACGCTCGAAGGTGATGGTACAGCCATCTTCCGGCAGGCCCGGGAAATCCGGAACCAGCATGTGGTCTGACGGGGTTAATACGATCAGGTTCTCGCCACGATCGTCCTGGTTAATCCCGACAATGTCGAACAGGTTCATGGAGAAGCTGATCAGACTGGTATCGTCATCTTGTTCTTCAATGCTCTCGGCAAGCGCCTGCGCTTTTTCGCCACCGTTGGAGTGGATCTCCAGCAGGCGATCGCGACCCTGTTCAAGCTGCGCCTTCAGCGCTTCATGTTTCTCGCGGCAGGATTTAATCAGATCGTCAAAACCGTCGGTATTTTCCGGCGCGGCCAGGTAACCGATCAGATCGCCATGCACCTGGTCATAAATGGTGCGGCCCGTCGGGCAGGTATGCTCAAACGCATCCAGACCTTCGTGGAACCAGCGCACCAGTACCGACTGGGCGGTTTTTTCCAGATACGGCACGTGGATCTGAATATCATGCGCCTGACCAATACGATCCAGACGGCCGATACGCTGCTCCAGCAGATCCGGGTTGAACGGCAGATCGAACATCACCAGATTGCTGGCGAACTGGAAGTTACGCCCTTCAGAACCGATTTCGGAGCACAGCATCACCTGCGCGCCGCTGTCCTCTTCGCCGAACCACGCCGCCGCGCGGTCGCGCTCGACGATGGACATGCCTTCGTGGAACACGGCGGCACGAATGCCTTCGCGCTCGCGCAGAACCTGCTCCAGCTGCAGCGCGGTGGCGGCTTTGGCGCAGATCACCAGCACTTTCTGGGAGCGGTGCGCGGTCAGGTAGCCCATCAGCCACTCCACGCGCGGGTCGAAGTTCCACCAGGTACCGGTATCGCCTTCAAATTCCTGATAAATCTGTTCCGGGTAGAGCATGTCACGCGCGCGCTCTTCCTGAGTTTTGCGCGCGCCCATAATGCCGGAGACTTTAATCGCCGTCTGATACTGCGTCGGCAGCGGGAGCTTGATGGTGTGCAGTTCGCGTTTCGGGAACCCTTTCACGCCGTTACGGGTGTTACGGAACAGCACGCGGCTGGTGCCGTGGCGGTCCATCAGCATGTCGATCAGCTCTTTACGTGCGGATTCCGCATTCTCGCTCTCGCTGTTAGCGGCCTGCAGCAGCGGTTCGATATCCTGCTCGCCAATCAGATCGCTCAGGGTGTTGAGTTCGTCGTTTGAGAGACGTTTGCCCGCCAGCAGCAGCGCGACGGCATCCGCAACCGGACGATAGTTGTTCTGCTCTTCCACAAACTGCGCGAAATCGTGGAAACGGTTTGGATCGAGCAGGCGAAGACGGGCGAAGTGGCTTTCCAGACCGAGCTGCTCTGGCGTTGCGGTCAGCAGCAGGACGCCGGGCACGCGCTCGGCAAGCTGTTCAATCGCCATATATTCCCGGCTCGGCGCGTCTTCGCTCCAGACCAGATGGTGCGCTTCATCGACCACCATCAGATCCCACTCGGCGTCACACAGGTGCTCAAGGCGCTGCTTGCTGCGGCGCACGAAGTCCAGGGAGCAGATCACCAGCTGTTCGGTTTCAAACGGGTTGTCCGCGTCGTGCTGGGCTTCGGCATAGCGCTCGTCGTCGAACAGGGAGAAGCGCAGGTTAAAGCGGCGCAGCATCTCGACCAGCCACTGATGCTGCAGGGTTTCAGGCACCACAATCAGCACGCGCTCGGCAGCGCCGGAGAGCAGCTGCTGGTGCAGGATCATACCCGCTTCAATGGTTTTACCCAGGCCCACTTCATCCGCCAGCAGCACGCGAGGCGCGTGGCGACGGCCCACGTCATGGGCGATATTCAGCTGGTGGGGGATCAGGCTGGTGCGCTGGCCGCGCAGCCCGCTCCACGGCATGCGGTACTGCTCGCTCTGGAACTTACGCGCGCGGTAGCGCAGGGAGAAGCGATCCATACGGTCGATTTGCCCGGCAAACAGGCGGTCCTGCGGCTTGCTGAACACCAGTTTACTGTCGAGCAGGACTTCACGCAGGATGACGTTCGTCTCGTCGGTATCAAGACGCGTCCCGATGTAGGCGAGCAGTCCATTCTCTTCTTTTACGTCTTCAATCTTGAGCTGCCAGCCGTCGTGGCTGGTCACGGTGTCACCCGGATTGAACATTACGCGGGTCACAGGGGAGTCATTGCGAGCGTACAGACGGTTTTCACCGGTGGCTGGGAAGAGGAGGGTAACCATGCGCGCATCGACGGCAACGACGGTTCCTAATCCAAGTTCGCTTTCTGTATCGCTGATCCAGCGTTGACCAAGTGTAAAAGGCATAGTTGTTCGGCTCTAATCTTTAATTGCAGGCAATAGTTCGACCCCCGTCAAAAAAGACGGTCATCGAAAAATGGGTCCGGGAATGGAAAGGGCGCTATGGTACTGGATGGCAGCCATTTCGTCACGCGTCAAAATAGGCCAAGTTGCCCTGTCACTAGTGTAGCAAAATCGTCGTCGATGAAGGGCAAAATTCCGTCGGCGACGGGCTGAAGCTGACGCGTAAGATAGTAATCGTAATCGAGCGGAGACTGCTGGTAATCAACGGGTTCCGGGCCGTTAATTGTCCAGACGTATTTGATCGTTCCCCGGTTCTGATACTGCGGCGCACGTCCGCGGCGTACGTTTTCTTCATCCGCCAGACGCGCGGCGCGTACGTGCGGAGGAACGTTACGCTGGTACTCCGCCAGCGGGCGGCGCAGGCGTTTGCGATACACCAGCTGGTCATCCAGCTCGCCGGCCATCAGGCTGGCAATGGTGTCGCGCACGTAATCCTGATACGGCTCGTTGCGAAACACCCGCAGGTAGAGCGTTTGCTGGAAGTGCTGGGCCAGCGGGGTCCAGTCGGTGCGCACCGTCTCCAGGCCTTTAAAGACCATTCGCTGCTTTTCACCCTCCTGAATCAGCCCGGCGTAGCGCTTCTTGCTGCCCTGGTCCGTACCGCGGATGGTGGGCATTAAAAAGCGAGTGAAATGGGTTTCAAATTCCAGTTCTAATGCGCTGGTTAACCGCTCTTTTTGCAAATGTTCCTGCCACCAGTCGTTTACGAAGGCCACCAGTTCTTTGCCGATTCGCGAGGCGTCGTCTTCTGAATGTGCGCCTTTAAGCCATACAAAGGTTGAATCCGTGTCGCCGTAGATAACGTCATAGCCCCGGGATTCAATCAGCGCTTTTGTCTGACGCATGATGTCGTGCCCGCGCATGGTGATAGACGACGCCAGACGCGGATCGAAAAAGCGGCAGGCGCTGGTCCCCAGCACGCCGTAAAAGGCGTTCATGATGATTTTCAGGGCCTGCGAGAGCGGCTTGTTGCCGTGGCGTTTCGCCTCGTCGCGGCCGTGCCAGATGTTTCCCACAATTTCGGGCAGGCAGTGTTTTTCCCGCGAGAAGCGGGCCCCGAGATAACCTTCGGTGCTGTGCGCATCGTCTGGCTGCGCCATCCCCTCTACAAGCCCCACCGGATCAATCAGAAACGTGCGGATAATTGACGGGTACAGGCTTTTGTAGTCCAGCACCAGCACCGAGTCATACAGTCCGGGCCGTGAATCCATCACGTAGCCGCCGGGGCTGGCCTGCGGCGGCACGTCTCCAAGGTTAGGGGCGACGTATCCCGCCCGGTGCATCCGCGGAAAATAGAGGTGGCTAAAGGCGGCAACCGAGCCGCCGTGCCTGTCGACCGCAAGGCCGTTCACCGTCGCGCGCTCCAGCAGGAACGGCATGATCTCGGTTTTGTGGAAAATCTGCGTCACCAGCTCGCAGTCTTTCAGGTTATAGGTGGCGAGCGCCGGTTTGTCTTCGTTGAAGCGTCGGTCAATCTCGTCCATGCGGTCCCACGGATTGTCGATGGATTTGCCTTCATCGAGCAATTCCTGCGCTACCGCTTCCAGAGAGAAGGAGGAGAAATTCCAGAAGGCGGATTTCAGCGCCTCGATGCCGTCGATAATCAGGCGGCCGTTGGCCTGCGCAAAGAACACGCCGTTCTTAAAGCCGTGCTCGCGCCACTCCAGCTCCGTATTTCCGCGCCCGAGCATCAGCGGGATGCGATAGCGCTCGGCGTGTTTTTGCAGCACGCGCAGGTCAAACTGCACCACGTTCCAGCCGATCAGCACGTCCGGGTCGTGCTCGGCAAACCACTGGTTAAGCTTCTCCAGCAGCTGCGGGCGGCTGCTGACGTACTCAAGCTGAAAATCCAGCGCGGACGCATCGCCGTTCGGCGGCCCGAGCATATAGACAACCCGCTGCCCGCAGCCTTCAAGACCGATGCAGTACAGTTCCCCGTGACGGGTAGTTTCGATATCCAGGGAGACCCACTTTAGCGGCGGTCGATAATGCGGATTCGGCTTCAGGCGAGCGTTGATAAGGGTGCCGTTTTGCTCAGCGCCGTCTACCCAGACGGGCGCGGTTATAAACCGCTCCATCAGAAAGCGTTCCGGCGGCCGGATATCCGCTTCGTAGAGCGTCACGCCCGCTTCGCGCAGCAGCTTTTCATAGCGCATCAGCTGGCGATGGGCGCGACAGTAGAGGCCGTAAACCGGCTGGCGATGGAAATCCTTCAGTTCAAGCGGGGTAATGCGCCAGCCGTTTTCGTCGCGCAGCAGCTGCTTCACTTTTTCGACGTGTGCTTCAGGGATAAACGCCACGGATTCCTGCGGCGGCAGCGTAACGTGCAGCGGGCCGTTGTCCGTCGCCAGCCAGAAAGCGACCTCTGTGCCCTGAGGGGTATCCCGCCAGTGTCGGGTCAGTAAAAAACCTTCTTGCGCCTGCGCCACGCCGCTATCCCATAAAATAAAACCAGGCCTGATTATAGCCTGGTTGAATGTTTTATGCTGGGGATATATACAGTTTATTGTCCGTAATAGGCCTTCGCGCCGTGCTTGCGCAGGTAGTGTTTATCCAGCAGGGTTTGCTGCATATCCGGCAACTGCGGCGCGAGCTGGCGACAGAAGATCCCCATATAGGCCACCTCTTCAAGCACGATCGCGTTATGCACCGCATCTTCCGCGTTTTTACCCCAGGCAAACGGGCCGTGGGAGTGCACCAGCACGCCGGGCATTTGCGCCGCGTCGATTCCCTGTTTTTCGAAGGTTTCGACAATCACGTTACCCGTTTCCCACTCGTACTCGCCGCCAATCTCCGCATCGGTCATCAGGCGCGTGCAGGGTATGGTGCCGTAAAAGTAATCCGCGTGGGTGGTGCCGGTAGCCGGGATAGGCTGGCCCGCCTGCGCCCAGATGGTCGCATGGCGAGAATGGGTATGCACAATGCCGCCGATGGTCGGGAATGCCTGATACAGCAGACGGTGGGTGGGCGTATCGGAGGAGGGCTTTTTGTTACCTTCCACCACTTCACCCGTTTCGATGCTGACCACTACCATATCTTCAGCGGTCATCACCGTGTAATCCACGCCGGAAGGCTTGATCACGAACACGCCTTTTTCCCGATCAACGGCGCTCACGTTACCCCAGGTGAGGGTCACCAGGTTGTGTTTCGGCAGCGCCAGGTTGGCTTCGAGCACCTGACGTTTGAGATCTTCTAACATCGTTGTCTCCCTGCCCGGCGAGCGCAGCGCCACCGGGCATTCCATACTTAGCGTTTTGAACCGTAATAAACTTCGTTCCAGCGCAGCGCGTCTTTGAAGGCAGGCAGGCGGGTGTCGTTATCAATCACGGTCAGTTCGATATCGTGCAGCTCGGCGAACTGACGCATGTCGTTAAGGTCCAGCGCGTGGCTAAAGACGGTATGGTGCGCACCGCCGGCCAGGATCCACGCCTCTGACGCGGTTGGCAGGTCAGGCTGCGCTTTCCACAGGGCATTGGCGACCGGCAGTTTCGGCAGAGAATGCGGGGTTTCAACCGCATCGACGCAGTTCACCAGCAGGCGGAAACGATCGCCGAGATCGATCAGGCTGGCGTTGATAGCCGGGCCGGTACGGGTGTTGAAGATCAGACGAGCCGGATCCGCTTTGCCGCCGATGCCGAGGTACTGCACGTCAAGGATCGGTTTCTCTTCCACCGCAATCGAAGGGCACACTTCCAGCATGTGCGAGCCGAGCACCAGGTCGTTGCCGTTCTCGAAGTGGTAGGTATAGTCCTCCATAAAGGAGGTGCCGCCCTGCAGACCGGTCGACATCACCTTCATGATGCGAAGCAGAGCGGCAGTTTTCCAGTCGCCTTCGCCCGCAAAGCCGTAGCCCTGCTGCATAAGACGTTGTACCGCCAGGCCCGGCAGCTGTTTCAGGCCGTGGAGGTCTTCAAAGGTGGTAGTAAAAGCGTGGAAGCCACCCTGTTCCAGGAAGCGCTTCATGCCCAGCTCGATGCGCGCCGCATCCAGCACGTTCTGGCGCTTGTCGCCGTTGATTTGTGCCGCAGGGGTCAGGCGGTAGCTGCTTTCGTACTCGTCCACCAGCGCGCTCACGTCGCCGTCGCTGACTTCATTTACCACCTGCACCAGGTCACCCACCGCCCAGGTATTCACGGAGAAGCCGAACTTGATCTGCGCCGCGACCTTATCACCGTCGGTGACCGCCACTTCACGCATGTTGTCGCCAAAACGCACCACTTTCAGGTGGCGGGTGTCCTGCTTAGAGACCGCCTGGCGCATCCAGGAGCCGATGCGCTGTTGCGCTTTGCCGTCCTGCCAGTGGCCGGTGACTACCGCGTGCTGCTGGCGCATGCGCGCGCCGATGAAGCCGAACTCGCGGCCGCCGTGCGCGGTCTGGTTCAGGTTCATGAAGTCCATGTCGATGCTGTCCCACGGCAGGGAAGCGTTGAACTGGGTATGGAACTGCAGCAGCGGTTTGTTGAGGATAGACAGGCCGTTGATCCACATTTTGGCCGGTGAGAAGGTGTGCAGCCACACCACCAGGCCAGCGCATTTATCGTCGTAGTTGGCGTCACGGCAGATATTGGTGATTTCGTCCGGCGTGGTGCCCAGCGGTTTCAGCACCAGCCTGCACGGCAGTTTGGCTTCCGCGTTCAGCGCGTTAACCACGTGCTCCGCGTGTTTCGTTACCTGCTGCAGCGCTTCCGGTCCGTACAGATGCTGGCTGCCAATCACAAACCACACTTCATAGTTATTAAAAATGGTCATCATCGTGTCCTTAATGGGTCAGGGTTGCCGTAGTGTCCGCGGTGCTTTTGGCCGGGGCGGCGACAGGGAGATAGTGAAGCTCGGCGCTTTTTGCCCATTGCTGGTAGCGCTGATAAAGCTGTTCAAAGCGTTGTGCCTGCCGGGCACGCGGCTGGAGCGTGTTTTCGACGGCGCTCGCCATATGCCGCTGTGCGGTCGGAATATCGGCATGAACGCCTGCGGCCACGGCAGCGAAAATCGCCGCGCCCAGCGCGCAGCACTGATCGGAGGCCACAATCTGCAGCGGACGGTTCAGCACGTCGCAGCAGGCCTGCATGATCACCGGGTTTTTACGGGCGATACCGCCCAGCGCCATCACGTTATTCACGTCGATACCCTGTTCGGTGAAGCACTCCATAATGGCGCGCGCGCCGAAGGCGGTGGCGGCAATCAGACCGCCGAACAGCGCCGGGGCGTCGGTTGCCAGGTTGAGATCGGTAATCACCCCTTTCAGGCGCTGGTTGGCAAACGGCGTGCGGCGACCGTTAAACCAGTCCAGCACCACCGGCAGGTGATCGAGAGACGGGTTTTTGGCCCAGGCTTCGGTGAGCTGCGGCAGAAGCTGCTTTTTGCTGTCGGCAATCTGGTTTTTCAGTTCAGGATGCGCCGCCGCCAGCTGGTCCAGCGGCCAGCCCAGCACGCGGCCAAACCAGGCGTAGATATCGCCAAACGCGGACTGGCCGGCTTCAAGGCCGATAAAGTCCGGCACCACGCTGCCGTCAACCTGGCCGCAGATGCCTTTCACCGCGCGGTCGCCGACGCTGGCTTTATCCGCCGTCAGGATGTCGCAGGTGGAAGTGCCGATAACTTTGACCAGCGTGTTGGGCTGCGCGCCCGCGCCCACGGCGCCCATATGGCAGTCAAACGCGCCGCCGGAGATAGCCACGTTCTGCGGCAGGCCGAGGCGTTTTGCCCACTCTTCGCAGAGCGTGCCGACCGGAATATCGGCGGTGAAGGTGTCGGTAAACAGCGGGTATGTCAGGTTCTTGTTGATGATCGGGTCGAGCTCGTCGAAGAACGCAGCCGGAGGCAGGCCGCCCCAGCTTTCATGCCACAGGGATTTGTGCCCGGCGCTGCAGCGGCCGCGGCGGATATCCTGCGGGCGGGTAGTGCCGGAGAGCAGGGCAGGCACCCAGTCGCACAGCTCAATCCAGGATGCCGCGGCCTGCGCAACGGCTGCATCGGCACGGGTGACGTGGAGGATCTTGGCCCAGAACCACTCGCTGGAGTAAATCCCGCCGATGTAGCGCGAGTAGTCGGTTTTGCCCGGCTGGTGGCATAAACGGGTAATGGCTTCGGCCTCTTCCACGGCAGTGTGGTCTTTCCACAGCACGAACATGGCGTTCGGGTTGTCGGCAAACTCCGGGCGCAGCGCCAGCACGCGGCCTTCGGCGTCCACGGGGGCAGGCGTTGAGCCGGTGCTGTCGACGCCAATGCCCACGACATCGGCCCGCTGGGCGTCCGTCAGTTCGGCCAGTACGGTTTTTATTGCCGCTTCCATCGACTCGATGTAGTCGCGCGGGTGGTGACGGAACTGGTTGTTCGGCGCATCGCAGTAGCGCCCCTCTTGCCAGCGCGGGTACCACTCAACGCTGGTTGCTATCTCCTGGCCGGACGCACAGTCCACTGCCAGCGCGCGAACCGAGTCGCTGCCAAAATCGAGGCCAATTGCAATTGCCATGGTGTTGCTCCATCCAAAAAACAGGTATGGATGAACATTAGAGACTGGGGGCGAAAATCGTCAGGCAGGATCCGCTAATCTTATGGACTAAATTGCTGTTACGACGGAAAGTGTGACGCCGTGCAAATATTCAATGTGGACATTTCTGCCGCACTTATAGACACTTTTGTTACTGCTTATCTGCCCGTACTGGCGGAGAAATCAGGGGGAAAGGCTGAAACATGGCGGACGTAAAAGAGGCGTGATGCTTTTGGGATCTTTTCGCGGGCCATTTTTAACCTGCTTTTAGTGATATGGACAATTGGTTTCCTTCAGGACCCTTGGGAGAACAGAATCTATGGCCGAACCGCAAAACGATCCCCTGCTGCCGGGATACTCGTTTAACGCGCACCTTGTGGCGGGACTGACCCCTATCGAGGCTGAGGGATATCTCGATTTTTACGTCGACCGACCGCTCGGGATGAAAGGGTATATCCTGAACCTGACCGTGCGCGGGGAAGGGGTGATCAAAAACGGCGATCGGCAGTTTATCTGCCGCCCCGGCGATATGCTGCTGTTCCCGCCAGGAGAAATCCATCACTACGGGCGCCACCCGGACGCCAAAGAGTGGTATCACCAGTGGGTCTATTTCCGCCCGCGCGCCTACTGGCAGGAGTGGCTGTCGTGGCCGGCTATTTTCGCGCAAACCGGTTTTTATCGTCCGGATGAAGTGCATCTGGCGCAGTTTCGTGAGCTGTTCGCACAGATTATTGAGGCGGGGCAGGCCGGGGGACGCTACGCTGAACTGCTGGCGATCAACCTGCTTGAGCAGGTGCTGCTTCGCCGCATGGAGGCCATCAACGAATCCCTTAACCCGCCGCTGGACAACCGCGTCCGCGACGCCTGCCAGTACATTAGCGACCATCTGGCCGACAGCCAGTTTGATATTGCCAGCGTCGCTCAGCACGTCTGCCTGTCGCCGTCACGGCTCTCGCATCTGTTCCGCCAGCAGCTGGGTGTCAGCGTACTGAGCTGGCGTGAGGATCAGCGTATCAGCCAGGCGAAGCTGTTGCTCAGCACCACCCGGATGCCTATCGCGACCGTCGGACGCAACGTGGGCTTTGAAGATCAGCTCTATTTCTCTCGCGTGTTCAAGAAGTGCACCGGTGCCAGCCCCAGTGAATTCCGCGCGGGATGTGAATAATCGGTAAAAAAAGCTAAACATACAGGTGAATGCAGAAAGCAACCTGTAAACTATTCAGACAATTGTTGCCTTGACGCAGTGCAGGGCGCTAAGCAGAATCGCTGATTCGTTTTCTGACCGGAATAGTTATGCAGGCATTGCTGGAACACTTTATTACCCAGTCCGTTATGTACTCGCTCATCGCCGTGGCGCTGGTGGCGTTTCTGGAATCGCTGGCGCTTGTTGGGTTGATCCTGCCCGGCACCGTGATGATGGCGGGGCTCGGTGCGCTTATCGGCAGCGGCGAGGTCAATTTCTGGCAGGCGTGGCTGGCCGGGATTATCGGTTGCCTGATGGGGGACTGGATCTCCTTCTGGCTGGGCTGGCGCTTTAAGAAGCCGCTGCACCGCTGGTCGTTTATGAAAAAGAACAAAGCGCTGCTGGATAAAACCGAACATGCCCTGCACCAGCACAGTATGTTCACCATTCTGGTAGGCCGCTTTGTCGGGCCGACGCGTCCGCTGGTGCCGATGGTGGCGGGGATGCTGGATCTGCCCGTCGCAAAATTCGTGGTGCCAAACATTATCGGCTGCGTATTCTGGCCGCCGTTTTACTTCCTGCCGGGGATCCTGGCCGGTGCGGCCATTGATATCCCTGACGGCATGCAAAGCGGTGAGTTTAAGTGGCTGCTGCTGGGAACGGCGGTGATGCTGTGGCTGGCGGCCTGGCTCTGCTGGCGCCTGTGGCGCAGCGCGAAAGCCAGCGTCGATCGCCTGACGCGCTATCTCCCGCGCGCGCGCCTGCTCTGGCTGGCCCCGCTGACGCTGGGTGTGGCCGTGGTGGCGCTGGTGGCGCTGATTCGCCACCCGCTGATGCCGGTGTACGGTGAGATCCTGTTGAAGGTGGTGAGCCGTTAAGGCCTTTTCCCTCTCCCACGGGAGAGGGCATCAGACCGCACGAATGCCTAACAATGAAGACGCCCCCGCTTTACCACTCAGAAGCTCTTCCGTTTCCCCATCCCACAAAATACGCCCCTCCGCGATCACCACCGATCGCGGTGCGATGCGTGCGGCATCTTCAATGCTGTGCGACACCATTAGCATCGCGATCTGCTCGCGCTGGCAAACCTCCTCAACCAGCGAGAGCATCTCCTGGCGCAGGGCCGGGTCGAGCGCCGAGAAGGGTTCATCAAGCAGCAGCAGCGGCTGCTCCCGCACCAGACAGCGCGCCAGCGCCACGCGCTGTCGCTGGCCGCCGGAAAGCTCGCCGGGCAGTCTGTCGATGAAGGCGGAAAGCCCCATTTGTTCGGCGATCGCCGCCAGCTTCTGCCGCTGCGCAGCATTGAGCTTTAATCCTGGATCCATCCCCAGCGCGATGTTCTGCCATACCGTAAGATGATTAAACAAATTGTTTTCCTGAAACAGCATCGATACCGGACGTTTAGCCGGAGGGGCGAGGGTGAAATCACGATTATCGATGGCTATCGACCCGCTGGCCGGCTGCAAAAAACCGGCAATTAAATTGAGCAAGGTGCTTTTGCCGGCGCCGCTTGGGCCAAGCACCGCGATCCGCTCGCCCCGCTGAACGGTAAGGGTGAAGCGCATTGGCAGGTGCTCGTAAAGCCAGGTTACATCAGTCAGTTTTAACATCGCGCCCCGGGAGTTTTTCGATAATGGTAAATAAGGCAAAGCAAAGTAGCAGCAATAGCAGCGCCGTGACGGCACCGTCCTGGCTGCGGTAGGAGCCAATTTGCTGATAAAGCCAGAACGGCAGCGTGCGGAAATCTTCATTGCCAAAAAGGGCTACCACGCCAAAATCTCCAATCGACAGTACGCAGGCAAAGGCCAGCGCCTGGGCGAGCGGGCGTTTCAGCGCGCGGAGCTCGACCACCTTCAGACGCTGCCAGCCTTTCATTCCCAGCGACTGGCACAGCAAACTGTAGCGGCTATTGACGTCGCGCATCGGGTTTTCCAGCACCTTAAGCGCGTAAGGGATGGCCATCAGGGCGTTGGTGAAAATCACGATGCCGTCGGCGCTTTCCGGCAGGCCGATGGTGCTGTTGAACAGCAAAAAAAATCCTGTCGCCAGCACGATGCCCGGCATCGCCAGAATCAGCATGCCCGTCAACTCCAGCGCGTGTCCGGCTTTACGGGCATGTCGCGCGTAGAGCTCGCGGCTGCTCCAGAGCAGCATCATGGTCAGAATCACACAGACCAGCCCGGCTGCCAGTGCGATGCGCAATGAGGTCCATGTCGCTTGCCACAGGACGGGCTGTTGCAGGACGGACATAAGATTAAGGTTCAAACCGTCAACGATGACGGCCATCAGCGGCGGCAGCAGTAGCAGCAGCGCCAGCGCGATCAGTATAAAATCCGAGATGCGGCTGTGCAGGCTGTCCTGCGGATCGCGCCAGCCGGTGATTTGATTACTGCCAGCGGGAATGGCTTTGCTCAGACGCTGGCTCAACAGCACCAGCGCCAGACAGCACGCCATCTGCACCATCGCCAGCAGCGCGGCGCGTCCCGGATCGTAGTCGTAGCTTAAGGCCTGATAGATCGCCAGCTCAATGGTGGTTGCCTGCGGTCCGCCGCCGAGCGAAAGCACGGTGGCAAAGCTGGCGAAGCAGAGCATAAAAATCAGCGCGGCAACAGGGGCAATCTGGCGTCGCAGCCACGGCCATTCAACAAAGCGGAAGAACGACCAGCCGCGCATGCCGAGCTGGGCGGCAATCTGGCGCTGCTCGCCGGGGATGTTCTCCAGCGCCTGCAAAAAGAGGCGCGTCGCCATCGGCATATTGAAGAAAATGTGCGCCAGCAGGATGCCCTTCAGCCCATAAGGGGAAAAGGTCCACTCCAGCCCCAAAGATGCGAAGAGCGAGGCCAGCCAGCCCTGACGACCGTAGACGCTCAGGATGCCAAAAACGGCCACCAGAACCGGCAGGATCAGCGTCATGGCGCACATGCGAAGCAGAGCCTGCCTGCCGGGAAAGCGCCGTCGGTATAGCGCCCGCGCGAGAAAAATGGCCGGGATTGCTGACAGCAGCGCAGAAAGAAACGCCTGCCAGAAAGAGAACCGGATAACGTGCCAGAGATAACTGTCGTGCCAGAGCGCGAGCAGATCGCTCTCTGGCGCGTTAAACCACAGTGCAAGAAATGCCCCCAGGCTGACCACCACCATCAGCATGGCGCCGAGCAGGCCGGGGATTAACCAGCCGGGAATTAACGGCTGACGGCGCGTTGCCATTCACTTACCCATGCTGCACGCTGCGCGGCGACCTGCTGCGGCGTAAACTCCAGCGAGGTTGTTGGCTTGGTCAACTGCTCGAAGCCTTCCGGTAGCGCAACGTTAGTGACCGGATACATCCAGTTGCCTGCTGGGATGGCGTTCTGGAACGCCGGTGAAACCATAAATTTCAGGAACTTCTCGGCCAGTTCCGGCTGTTTGCTGGCGGTGGTGCGGGCAGCCACTTCCACCTGCAGATAGTGCCCTTCAGCAAAATTCGCGGCGGCGTAGTTGTCTTTCTTCTCGGCGATAATGTGGTAGGCCGGAGACGTGGTGTAGCTCAGCACCAGGTCGCTTTCCCCTTTCAGGAACAGGCCGTAGGCTTCGCTCCAGCCTTTGGTGACGGTGACGGTTTTAGCGGCCAGCTTCTGCCACGCTTCCGGCGCGTTATCCCCGTAGACTTTCTTCATCCACAGCAGCAGGCCCAGGCCCGGCGTGCTGGTGCGCGGATCTTCGTAAATCACGCGCCACTTCTGGTCGCTTTCCACCAGCTCTTTCAGGCTTTTCGGCGGGTTTTTCAGCTTATTTTTGTCGTAAACAAAAGCAAAGTAGCCGTAGTCGAACGGCACGAAGGTGTCATTTTTCCAGCCGCCCGGCACGTTGACGGCATCTGCCGCCACGCCGCTTTTGGCAAACAGTTTGGTTTGCGTCGCGGCTTCCAGCAGGTTGTTATCCAGCCCAAGCACCACGTCGGCCTTGCTGTTTTTCCCTTCCATGCGCAGACGGTTGAGCAGCGATACGCCATCTTCCAGCGCCACGAACTTCAGCTCGCAGTCGCAGTCGGCTTCAAAGGCTTTTTTCACCACCGGGCCAGGGCCCCAGTCGGCGGAGAAGGAGTCGTAGGTGTAGACCGTCAGGACGGGTTTCGCGAAAGCAGGCAGCGCAAACAGCGCCAGCAGGGGAAGAACGTTTTTTAACACTTTGCACCTCAGGGTTGAGTGGCAAAGGATTTTGAGCGACAGCCTCAAATCCCTTCGCCGGCGTTATCCGGATCAGGTTCGACGGGTATTATCTCAGCGCACATCTGTGATGCAGCACCCCGTTGAGAACGGCGCTATTGTAATGATTTGGTGAATATTACGAAAGCGTTATGGCTCCGGCGGCGCAAACCAGGCGGATTTAAAATCAAACCAGCCCAGGGTGTTCATCCGCAGGCCGCGCATGCTGCGCTGTCCCTGGATCAGCAGCCAGTGGTGGATCAACGGTACGATCGTCTGTCCGGCCAGGAGCTCCTGGCACCACGCGGCCAGATCCATTTCGCCTGCCCGCCACTTCGCGGCGTCCTGCTGCCAGTCCCGCTTGATACAGTGCTGAATGAGGGGCACTTCATACAGGTGAGAAAAGAGCGAGAAATCCAGCGGCAGCGTGAAGTTGGCGCTGTTGAGCCAGATATCGCTGACGACATCCCCGCGGTGCCATTCATCGTAATCGATTTCCTGTATCGCCAGCGTCACGCCTTCGGCCGCCAGCAGCTTGCTCATGATCTTCGCGATAAAACGGTGCTCAATGTGATCGCGATAGTAGCTGAGGGTAATGGTCTCCAGCCCGGCGGGTTTTTCACTGCGCACCGGCTGAGCATGATGCCAGCGCGGAAGCAGGCCATATGCCGGGAACCACCAGGTCTGGTATTGATCCTCGGCGTGATAAATCAGGTTAGCCGGGGCCAGAACATGGCTGATCCACCTGCGGACGTCGTGGTTTGATCCGCGGTGGCTGCGGCTGTCAAAGAGCAGGTAGTAACAGCCCTCTTCCAGGCGACTTTCGAACGCCTTTTCGCTGGTTGTGGGCCCCTCCAGCGTCAGGCCGGCGCTCAGCTCTTCGTTGAGATCTGGCAATACCCAGACGTTCACTTCGTCGATCAGCGCCCGATAGCCAAAATAGTCATCAAAGGCGCGGATCTTGAGCTGATTGTTGTTATTGCGCGACACGGCGTAGGGGCCTGTGCCAATCGGCAGGCTGGCAAAATTGTTCAGCGATCGCCATTCGCCGGGCAGGATCATTGAGGGCACATAGCCCAGCAGCCACGGCAGCCATCTGTCCGGCTGAGACAGCTCAATGTCCAGCGTCCAGGCAGTGGGGGAGTGGATCTGCGAGACGTGCGAATAGAGCGGAAGCGTGCGGGCGCGCTCCAGAGAGGCGATGACGTCACTCATCTCCAGCTCGCGGCCATGGTGGAAGTGAATGCCCGGGCGTAAAAAGAAACGCCAGTGCAGGGGGGAAAGTTGCTGCCAGTGGTGCGCGATATCCGCTTCCAGTTCCCCATTTTCCTCATTTATTTTCGTCAGACCGCTGAATATCTGCCGGGCCATGTGGGTTTCAGAACGTCGCAATGCCGTGCCGGGCAACAGGTTTTTCATCGGCCGATAGTAGAGCACCCGCAGAATGTGGCGGCCCTGACGAAAGCTGCGCCCCAGATGCGAGACCAGCATCTGGCGCACGGCGGCCTTGTCGCCCACCAGCTGCACCAGCTGATCGATGCGGTCCTGCTCCAGCAGATCCTCCGCCCGCTGCTGCTGTAGCGCCAGACCGGTATAGAGGAAGGTCAAGCGTGAGCGCTTGCCGCGTCCGGCCTCGGCCTCCCAGCTTAGCCAGCCCTGCTGCTGCATGGTGTTGAGTAACGTGCGCATATGGCGGCGAGAGCAGTTGAGGAGTTCTGCCAGCTCGTTAAGCGTGGTCTCCTGCGATTGACCCTCGCAGCACTGCCACAGGCGGATGAATTGTTGTTGCAGTCGACCGGATGGCATAAAAGGGGAACTCCTGACAAAAAATCAGCAATTTATTAATCCCTATATTAAGCCAATAATTCTTCCCGATGAAGTGAGGAGGTAAATTATGAAGAGGTCTACCGCACGTCAGTTTTATCAGCAGTACTTTTCAGCGACAAAGGGATCGTCCTGGCTGGCCCGCCAGTGTGCAGAGCAACGGCTGAAAATATTGGAAGAACTGATGCAGTGGGACGTTACGAAACCGACCTCTTCCCGCTAACTCGCCTCGATCATGTGTGACTGAGTATTGGTGTTTATCACCCGCCAGCAAAATGTTTTTGCTGGCTTTTTTCGTTTATTCTTTCACCCAATTTCGATTCGCTTTCACAAGGACTTGCGCATGCTGTGGTTGATGACGATGGGGCGCCGCCTGAATGGCGTATATGCCGCTTTTATGCTGGTGGCCTTTATGATGGGCGTGGCGGGGGCCCTGCAGGCGCCGACGCTGAGCCTGTTTCTCAGCCGCGAGGTGGGGGCGCAGCCGTTTTGGGTTGGCCTGTTTTATACCGTCAACGCGATTGCCGGGATCCTCGTAAGTCTGGGGCTGGCGAAACGATCGGACAACCAGGGCGATCGCCGCAGGCTGATCCTCTTTTGCTGCGCGATGGCCGTGGGCAACGCGCTGCTTTTTGCCTTCAATCGTCATTACCTGACGCTCATCACCTGCGGCGTGCTGCTGGCCTCTCTTGCTAATACCGCCATGCCGCAGCTGTTCGCGCTCGCCCGTGAATACGCCGACAGCTCGGCGCGAGAGGTGGTGATGTTCAGCTCGGTGATGCGCGCGCAGCTCTCGCTGGCGTGGGTGATCGGCCCGCCGCTGGCGTTCATGCTGGCGCTGAACTACGGCTTTACGGTCATGTTTTCTATCGCGGCAGGCATTTTTATTATCAGCCTGGCGCTGATAGCCTTTGCGCTGCCGTCTGTCGCCCGGGTTGAGCAGACGACGGATAAGCCCATCACTCAGGTGAGCGGCTGGCAGGATAAAAACGTGCGGATGCTGTTTATCGCCTCCACGCTGATGTGGACCTGCAACACCATGTACATCATTGATATGCCGCTGTGGATCAGCAGCGATCTGGGTCTGCCGGACAAGCTTGCAGGGATCTTAATGGGGACCGCCGCCGGGCTGGAAATTCCAGCGATGATTCTGGCGGGGTATTACGTTAAGCGCTTCGGAAAGCGTCGGATGATGATCGTTGCCGTGGCGGCCGGGGTGCTGTTCTACGCGGGGCTGCTCCTTTTCCATTCGCGTGAAGCGTTGCTGGTGCTGCAGCTGTTTAATGCCGTGTTTATTGGCATCGTTGCCGGGATCGGCATGCTCTGGTTCCAGGATCTCATGCCCGGCCGCGCCGGCTCCGCGACTACGCTGTTCACCAACAGCATTTCGACGGGCGTTATTCTGGCGGGGGTGATTCAGGGGGCGCTGGCGCAAAGCTATGGCCATGCCTCGGTTTACTGGATGATTGCTGCGATTTCGGTGGTGACGCTTGGGCTGACCTGCCGGGTCAAGGATGTTTGATTCTGGAAGGCGGCTTCACGAAATGAAACGATTTTCTGACAGGAGCAGAGAAGGCGCATAGAGTGCGTGGCGGGTGCTTGAGGCTGTTTGCCTCAGGCTTTCGCAAGAGGCAAACAGTGGAGAGTCCCACATCAAAAAAATGATGGGGAGACCAACTTCACAACACACATTGCGAGGTTAGTCTCTTCATTGCCGAAAAGCAATAAGGAGGCTGGAATGCCAAAACGTGCTCTGCTGTTAGGTTTGTTTCTGATCTGTACGACGCTATTGATCTTCACCTGGATGGTGCGTGATTCGCTGTGTGAATTGCACTTCAGACAGGAGAAAACAGAGCTGGCGGCAGTGTTGGCTTACGAAGCAAAACGTTAGCGGTATTGGCGGGGAGATTTCCCCGCCTCTCCAGAGTGGTTGAGCCTCAACGCACCCTTATCAATGGCCCGCACCCTGCGGGCCATTGCCTTTAGCCCATAAACGCAGGCTGTTTTTTCTCGTACGCTGAGATGGCGTCCTCGTGCTGGAGCGTCAGGCCAATGCTGTCCAGACCGTTCAGCATGCAGTGGCGACGGAAGGCATCAATGCTGAAGCTGTAGGTCTTATCCCCGGCTTTCACCACTTCTGCTTCCAGATCCACCTCAAACGCCATGCCCGGGTTCGCCTTCACCAGCGCGAACAATTCATCGACCTGCTCGTCGCTCAGCGTCACCGGCAGCAGCTGGTTGTTGAAGCTGTTGCCGTAGAAGATATCCGCGAAGCTCGGGGCGATAACTACCTTAAAGCCGTAGTCGGTCAGCGCCCAGGGCGCATGCTCACGCGAGGAGCCACAGCCGAAGTTTTCCCGCGCCAGAAGAATTGATGCACCTTTGTATTCCGGGAAGTTCAGGACGAACTCCGGGTTTGGCACTTCGCCTTTGTCGTCCAGAAAACGCCAGTCGTTGAACAGGTGTGCGCCAAAACCGGTGCGGGTCACTTTCTGCAAAAACTGCTTAGGAATGATCGCGTCCGTATCGACGTTAGCGGCGTCCAGCGGGACAACACGGCCCGTATGTTGGGTAAATTTATCTGCCATGATTGTCTCCTTATTTCAGGCTGCGAATATCGGCGAAATGGCCGGTGACTGCCGCAGCGGCGGCCATTGCCGGGCTGACCAGGTGGGTGCGTCCACCCCGGCCCTGACGGCCTTCAAAGTTACGGTTGCTGGTGGAGGCGCAGCGCTCGCCCGGATTCAGGCGGTCGTTGTTCATCGCCAGACACATTGAGCAGCCCGGCAGACGCCATTCGAAGCCTGCTTCGATAAAGATCTTATCCAGTCCTTCCGCTTCCGCCTGGGCTTTCACCGGACCGGAGCCTGGAACCACCAGCGCCTGTACGCCCGGCGCCACTTTGCGGCCTTTCGCAATCTCTGCCGCCGCGCGTAAATCTTCGATGCGGGAGTTGGTGCAGGAACCGATAAAGACTTTATCAATGGCGACGTCGGTCAACGGTACGCCTGGCTTCAGCCCCATGTAGGCCAGCGCTTTTTCCGCACTGGCGCGCTCGACCGGATCGGCGAAGGACGCCGGGTCCGGGATGCTGTCGTTGACGGAAATCACCTGGCCCGGATTGGTACCCCAGGTGACTTGCGGCGCAATCTCTTCCGCCTGCAGCGTGACAACGGTATCGAAGGTGGCACCGTCGTCAGTTTTCAGGGTTTTCCAGTACGCGACCGCGTCGTCAAAATCCTGACCTTTCGGCGCGTGCAGACGGCCCTTCACATAGTTGAAGGTGGTTTCGTCCGGTGCGACCAGGCCTGCTTTAGCGCCCATCTCAATAGCCATATTGCACAGGGTCATACGACCTTCCATGCTCAGCGCCTGAATGGCTTCACCGCAGAATTCCACCACGTGACCGGTACCGCCTGCGCTGCCGGTTTTGCCGATGATGGCGAGAACGATGTCCTTCGCGGTAATGCCCGGCGCGGCTTTACCCTTCACTTCAATTTTCATGGTTTTGGCGCGGCCCTGTTTCAGGGTCTGCGTCGCCAGAACGTGCTCAACTTCCGAGGTGCCGATACCGAACGCCAGCGCGCCAAATGCGCCGTGGGTCGCGGTATGGGAGTCACCGCAGACGATGGTCATACCCGGCAGGGTAATACCCTGCTCAGGCCCCATCACGTGGACAATGCCCTGATACGGATGGTTCAGGTCGTACAGCTCAACGCCAAACTCGTTGCAGTTCTTAATCAGCTCCTGCATCTGGATACGCGCCATTTCACCGGACGCATTGATGTCTTTGGTTTCGGTCGAGACGTTGTGATCCATGGTCGCGAAGGTTTTACCCGGCTGGCGCACCGGGCGCTTGTGCGCGCGCAGGCCGTCGAAGGCCTGCGGAGAGGTCACTTCGTGCACCAGGTGGCGGTCAATGTACAGCAGCGGGGTTTCGTTTGGCGCCTCGTAGACAACGTGGGCGTCAAATAACTTTTCATATAAGGTCCTGGCCATGATTACACCCCTTCAGCGACATAGCGGGCAATGATGTCACCCATTTCATCAGTACTGACTGCTGCCGTACCGCGCGCTAAGTCACCGGTACGGACGCCTTCTTCTAACGCCCGGTTAATGGCGCTTTCAATTGCGGTTGCTGCGTCGCCTGCATCGAGGCTGTAGCGCAGCAGCAGGGCCAGAGAGAGGATCTGCGCAATCGGGTTGGCAATGTTTTTACCGGCGATATCCGGCGCGGAGCCGCCCGCCGGCTCGTACAGGCCAAAGCCTTCTTCGTTCAGGCTGGCGGACGGCAGCATGCCCATAGAGCCGGTAATCATCGCGCACTCGTCAGACAAAATATCGCCGAACAGGTTGGAGCACAGCAGCACGTCAAACTGGGACGGATCCTTAATCAGCTGCATCGTTGCGTTGTCGATGTACATGTGTGACAGCTCAACGTCCGGGTACTGCTTAGCGACTTCACTGACGATCTCGCGCCACAAAATGGACGACTGCAGCACGTTCGCTTTATCAATAGAGGTCACCTTATGGCGGCGCTTGCGCGCAGACTCAAAGGCGATATGGGCGATACGTTCAATTTCGAAACGGTGATACACCTCGGTATCAAACGCTTTCTCGTGCTGACCGCTGCCTTCGCGACCCTTTGGCTGACCAAAATAGATGCCGCCCGTCAGCTCGCGCACGCAGAGAATGTCGAAACCGTTAGCCGCGATGTCTGCGCGCAGCGGGCAAAACTCTTCCAGCCCCTGATACAGCTTCGCCGGACGCAGGTTGCTGAACAGCTTAAAATGTTTACGCAGCGGCAGGAGCGCGCCGCGCTCCGGCTGCTCTGCCGGCTGCAGATGTTCCCATTTCGGGCCACCGACGGAGCCAAACAGCACGGCATCGGCATTTTCGCAGCCTTCAACGGTGGCTTTCGGCAATGGCGTTCCGTGGTTATCAATCGCAATACCGCCCACGTCGTAGTGGCTGGTGGTAATTTTCATCGCAAAACGCGAGCGAACGGCTTCCAGTACTTTCAGCGCCTGTGCCATCACTTCCGGGCCAATACCGTCACCCGGCAACACAGCAATATGGTAATTCTTCGACATTACACGGTTTCCTTGTTGTTCTCTTTATTCTGAGCTTTGCGTTGCAACTCTTTTTCGACTTCAGCGGCGCGCCAGATGTTGTTCAGGACATGCACCATCGCTTTCGCGGAGGATTCGACAATATCCGTCGCCAGGCCCACGCCGTGGAAGCGGCGGCCGTTGTAGTTGACGACGATATCCACCTGACCCAGCGCGTCTTTACCGTGCCCTTTCGCCGTCAGGTCATACTTCACCAGCTCAACGTCGTACTCGGTGACGCGGTTGATCGCCTGATAGATAGCGTCGACGGGGCCGTTGCCGTTTGCCGCTTCCGCTTTAATTTCCTCACCGCAGGCCAGCTTAACTGAGGCGGTGGCGATGTCGCTGGAGCCGGACTGCACGTTGAAGTAATCCAGACGGAAGTGCTCAGGCTCTTCCTGCTGCTTGTTGATGAAGGCCAGTGCTTCTAGGTCGTAATCGAACACCTGACCTTTTTTGTCGGCCAGCTTCAGGAACGCGTCGTACAGCTGATCCATGTTGTAATCGCTGTCCTGATAGCCCATCTCTTCCATCCGGTGTTTCACCGCCGCACGACCGGAACGGGAGGTCAGGTTCAGCTGCACCTGGTTCAGGCCGATGGATTCCGGAGTCATGATTTCGTAGTTTTCACGGTTTTTCAGCACGCCGTCCTGGTGAATGCCGGAGGAGTGGGCGAAGGCGCCGGTGCCGACAATCGCCTTGTTGGCCGGAATCGGCATGTTGCAAATCTGGCTGACGGTCTGGCTGGTGCGCCAGATTTCGTTGTGATTGATGCGGGTGTGCACGTTCATGATGTCTTTGCGCACCTTGATCGCCATGATCACTTCTTCCAGGGAACAGTTGCCCGCGCGTTCCCCGATACCGTTCATTGCACCTTCTACCTGACGGGCACCGGCGTGCACCGCGGCGATGGCATTGCCTACGGCCAGGCCCAAATCATCATGGGTATGTACTGAGATGATGGCTTTATCAATGTTCGGTACGCGCTCATACAGGCCGGTAATGATGTTGGAGAACTCAAACGGCATGGTGTAGCCGACGGTGTCAGGGATGTTGATGGTTTTAGCGCCCGCGTTGATGGCGGCTTCTACTACGCGCGCCAGGTCTTCAATCGGCGTACGGCCCGCATCTTCACAGGAGAATTCAACGTCATCGGTGTAATTGCGTGCGCGCTTAACCATGTATACCGCGCGTTCAATGACCTCATCCAGCGTGCTGCGCAACTTGGTTGCGATGTGCATGGGTGAGGTTGCAATAAAGGTATGAATACGGAAGGCTTCGGCCACTTTCAGCGACTCAGCAGCAACGTCGATGTCTTTTTCTACGCAGCGCGCCAGACCGCACACGCGGCTGTTTTTAATGGTGCGGGCGATAGTCTGTACGGATTCAAAATCACCCGGAGAGGAGACCGGGAAACCGACCTCCATCACGTCGACGCCCATACGTTCGAGAGCCAGCGCAATCTGCAGTTTCTCTTTTACACTCAGGCTTGCCTGTAATGCCTGTTCACCGTCACGTAAAGTAGTATCGAAAATAATGACTTGCTGGCTCATGGGTTAGGTCCTTGTCAGTCTTAGGGCGCCTTGCTACGAGCATAAAAAAACCCGCGCAGTGGCGCGGGTTTTTAGTCTTACTGGTGACGATTCAACGCTGAATTTCGCCCGCCAGTCTACCGCGCACAGTGGATGCGTTTAGTAGTAGTAGACCGGTGAAACGAATGGTGCGTGTCATGAATCGTGCTCCGTTAAATTCAATATGCTTTTAGTGGTACTGGATACGACTGTTCATGTCAACCCCTGATGGCAAAAACGGCCCCAGAAGGCGTAACAGACAGGATGTGTTGTTTAGCTTATTGTGCTGGATTTTAGATTTTTGACTTAACTAATTGTCTATTTTTGGACTTAAAAATCATTTGCACAAACGAATAAACATAACGGATATTTTTAAGGCAATTATGTCCTCACGAATTCTTTCCCTTTAAACTGTTTTAATATCATTAGTTTATCATTTTGAAGAGGTCTTATGCTCTATTCAAAAACAATCATCGATAACAGGTTATTAACTTAATTTCGCTCAAAATTGATAACAGTTTAATTATACTTAAGTCATCCTTAACTGGATGGTTGTTGTATATTGATTTGGTTTATGGTTTCATTCTATCACTAAAGTTAAACATATCCTTTGCGTCCATTTTTTATTTTAGCATCATTGTGTGATCTTTATATATTCCGATTTTTAAACAATTTTCTTTCGCTGGTCGTATTTGCATGGTAAATCATATTTTCCGAAATTATTACAGTGCGTTGGCGAAGGGAGTGTAGCGTGACAGTGGAGTCAGAAGTGCCAGAAAATAATATTAAACAACCACAAGTTACTGATGGGATTAAACCGCAGTTGCGCACGGTGGATCTTAATCTACTGACGGTGTTTGATGCTGTCATGCAGGAGCAGAATATCACCCGGGCGGCACAAACGTTGGGAATGTCACAACCCGCGGTAAGCAACGCGGTTGCCAGGCTTAAAGTGATGTTCAACGATGAGTTATTCGTTCGTTATGGCAGAGGGATCCAGCCCACAGCGCGGGCTTTCCAGCTTTTCGGCTCCATCCGCCAGGCGCTGCAGCTGGTGCAAAATGAGCTCCCGGGCTCAGGCTTTGAACCCTTAAGCAGTGAGCGGGTATTCCATCTCTGCGTCTGCAGTCCATTAGATAATTATCTGACATCAATTATTTATAATAAAGTTGAAGAGATCGCACCTAATATTAATCTCGTCTTTAAATCGTCCTTAAATCAAAACACCGAACACCAGTTACGTTACCAGGAAACCGAATTCGTCCTGGGGTATGAAGAATTCCGCCGTCCTGAATTTTCCTGTGTACCGCTGTTTAAAGATGAAATGGTGCTGGTTGCAAGCAAAAAACATCCGCGACTGAATGCGCCGTTACGTGAAAATGACGTTTATAGCGAACAGCATGCCGTTGTTGCGCTCGACAGATATGCCTCCTTTAGCCTGCCCTGGTACGACACTGCGGAGAAACAGGCGAGCGTGGCTTATCAGGGGATGGCCATGGTCAGCGTCTTAAACGTCGTTTCCCAGACGCAGCTGGTGGCAATTGCACCACGCTGGCTGGCAGAAGAGTTCTCTGGCGCGTTAAATCTGCAAATTTTGCCTCTGCCGCTCAAGCTAAATAGCCGCACCTGTTATCTCTCCTGGCATGAAGCCGCTGGACGGGATAAAGGACATCAGTGGATGGAAGAGCTACTTATTAGCATCTGCCGTCGATAATCGAATCAGGATAAATTGCATCTTTGCATGTGATTTATCCTGGTTTTGTTTCCTTTATTAATATTTTGTTCTGTTGCGTATTTTGTCTGGCGGTTGCCAGGCGTGTAAAAATAGATGATTTTCTACATCGCCGCGCTTTTCAGCGATGATTTATCATCTCATCCTCTAATTTCAGATGAATTAACCATATCCTCTGACAATGCCTGCTTTTTCTGCTTTCACGGCCTCTTCTCTCTCCTGGTTTGCGAATTGCCTGCCTCATAACGAGCGGTTAAGGTAAGTATCACTCTGCAAAATAGAAGACGGGTTCATCCCGATCGCAAGACGGTGCGGAAATGAATTCTGCGGTCCGTCTATAACAAAATGCCTGGAGGCAAAGCATGGAGATGTTGTCTGGCGCGGAAATGGTCGTCCGGTCGCTGATCGATCAGGGCGTAAAGCAAGTGTTCGGCTATCCTGGCGGTGCGGTTCTTGATATTTATGATGCGCTGCATACGGTAGGAGGCATTGACCATGTGCTGGTACGCCATGAGCAGGCGGCGGTACATATGGCTGATGGCCTGGCGCGTGCGACGGGTGAAGTGGGCGTGGTACTGGTCACGTCGGGGCCTGGTGCGACAAATGCCATTACCGGCATTGCGACCGCGTACATGGACTCTATTCCGCTCGTGATCCTTTCCGGACAGGTCGCGACATCCCTGATTGGCTATGATGCATTCCAGGAGTGCGACATGGTCGGGATTTCGCGTCCCGTTGTGAAGCACAGCTTCCTGGTCAAGCAAACTGAAGACATTCCTGGCGTGCTGAAGAAGGCGTTCTGGCTTGCGGCAAGCGGGCGCCCGGGTCCGGTGGTGGTCGATCTCCCGAAAGATATCCTGAACCCGGCAAACAAGCTGCCTTATGTCTGGCCGGAATCGGTGAGCATGCGCTCTTACAACCCAACAACGCAGGGCCACAAAGGTCAGATCAAACGCGCGCTGCAGACGCTGCTGGCTGCTAAAAAGCCGGTGGTCTATGTCGGTGGCGGAGCAGTCAATTCAGCGTGTGGGGCACAGCTTCGTGAACTGGTTGAAAAGCTCAATCTTCCTGTTGCGTCATCCCTGATGGGGCTCGGAGCGTTTCCTGCCACCCACCGTCAGGCGCTCGGCATGTTGGGTATGCACGGTACCTATGAAGCCAACATGACGATGCATCATTCTGACGTCATCTTTGCCGTCGGCGTGCGTTTTGACGATCGTACGACCAACAACCTGGCGAAGTACTGTCCGAATGCCACCGTGCTGCACATTGATATTGATCCAACCTCAATTTCAAAAACGGTGTCGGCCGATGTACCTATCGTCGGCGACGCTCGTCAGGTCCTTGAACAAATGCTGGATCTGCTGGCCCTGGAGAACGCAGCGCAGCCGCTGGATGAGATCCGCGACTGGTGGCAGCAAATTGAGCAGTGGCGCGCGCGGCAGTGTCTGAAATATGACGCCCAAAGCGAGCACATCAAGCCGCAGGCGGTCATCGAAGCGGTGTGGCGGCTGACGAAAGGCGACGCGTATGTGACCTCTGACGTGGGCCAGCATCAAATGTTTGCCGCCCTCTATTATCCGTTTGATAAACCCCGTCACTGGATCAACTCGGGGGGATTAGGCACGATGGGCTTTGGCCTGCCTGCCGCGCTGGGGGTGAAGCTGGCGCTGCCAAATGAAACCGTCGTCTGCGTGACCGGCGACGGCAGTATTCAGATGAACATTCAGGAACTCTCCACCGCGCTGCAGTATGAGCTGCCGGTACTGGTGCTCAACCTTAATAACGGCTATCTCGGTATGGTGAAGCAGTGGCAGGATATGATCTACTCGGGCCGCCACTCTCAGTCATACATGAAATCGCTGCCGGATTTTGTTCGTCTTGCTGAAGCTTACGGTCATGTGGGGATGCGGGTGACCGATCCGGCTGAACTGGAAACGAAGCTCGCAGAAGCGCTTGAGCACGTTAAAAACAACCGCCTCGTCTTTATGGATGTCATCGTTGATGGAACCGAGCACGTTTATCCGATGCATATTCGCGGCGGCGGTATGGACGAAATGTGGTTAAGCAAAACGGAGAGAACCTGATATGCGCCGGATATTATCGGTATTACTGGAAAACGAGTCTGGCGCACTGTCGCGCGTCATTGGGCTTTTTGCGCAGCGCGGCTATAACATTGAAAGCCTGACCGTTGCGCCAACGGACGATCCGACGCTGTCGCGTATGACGATTCAGACCGTTGGCGACGCCAAGGTAATTGAGCAGATCGAGAAACAGCTGCATAAGCTGGTCGATGTGCTGCGCGTGAGCGAGCTGGGGCAGGGCGCTTACGTTGAGCGTGAGGTCATGCTGGTAAAAATTCAGGCCAGCGGTTACGGGCGCGAAGAGGTCAAACGCAATGCGGACATTTTCCGCGGGCAGATCATCGACGTCACGCCTTCTCTTTATACGGTTCAGCTGGTCGGAACCAGTGACAAGCTGGACGCTTTTCTGGCGTCCGTGCGGGATGTAGCAAAAATAGTTGAGGTGGCGAGATCGGGGATCGTTGGTCTGTCACGCGGCGAGAAAATCATGCGGTAGTTGTTAAAAAGGTTCGCCTCTTTCAGCCCGGTCAGCAAAGCCGGGCTTTTTTTTGCGTAATCAGCCGACAACGCAGATAAAAGCGGTTGCCGCGAAGGCTTTTCTGCGTTTAGATGTTAAAAGATTTAACCATAACCTTGACAGGGCCATGGACTCTTTTCTTTTTTTAAGGGGCAATTGTGAAACTGGATGAAATCGCCCGGCTAGCCGGCGTGTCACGAACAACGGCCAGCTATGTGATTAACGGCAAAGCAAAGCAGTACCGCGTCAGCGATAAGACCGTTGAAAAAGTTATGGCGGTGGTTCGTGAGCATAATTACCATCCGAATGCTGTCGCTGCCGGCCTGCGTGCCGGGCGCACCCGCTCTATTGGTCTGGTGATACCGGATCTGGAAAACACCAGCTATACCCGTATCGCCAACTATCTTGAACGTCAGGCTCGCCAGCGCGGTTACCAGCTGCTGATTGCCTGTTCTGAAGATCAGCCCGATAACGAGATGCGCTGCATTGAACACCTGCTCCAGCGTCAGGTCGATGCCATCATCGTCTCGACCTCCTTACCGCCGGAGCATCCGTTCTACCAGCGCTGGGCGAACGATCCTTTCCCCATTGTTGCGCTGGACCGCGCGCTCGATCGTGAGCATTTTACAAGCGTAGTGGGTGCCGATCAGGATGACGCGGAAATGCTGGCCGCTGAGCTGAGAACTTTCCCCGCTGAAACGGTGCTGTATCTTGGCGCGCTGCCCGAGCTTTCCGTGAGCTTCCTGCGTGAGCAAGGGTTCAGAACCGCCTGGAAAGACGATCCGCGTGAAGTCCACTATCTCTATGCCAACAGCTACGAACGCGAAGCCGCTGCGCAGCTGTTCGAAAAATGGCTGGAGACGCACCCGATGCCCCAGGCGCTGTTCACCACGTCGTTTGCTCTTCTGCAGGGGGTGATGGATGTCACCTTACGTCGTGAAGGCAAGCTTCCCTCCGACCTGGCGATCGCCACGTTTGGGGATAACGAGCTTCTCGATTTCCTTCAGTGCCCGGTGCTGGCGGTAGCCCAGCGTCACCGCGATGTAGCTGAACGGATCCTGGAGATTGTTCTGGCGAGCCTGGATGAGCCGCGGAAACCGAAGCCGGGTCTGACGCGTATCAAACGTAATCTCTATCATCGCGGAATTTTGAGCCGCCATAAATGAAATGACGGGGCGGCGAAAACCGCCCCTTTTTACTGGAATAATTCGCCGAGTTAATTCCCGCAATGAAATTAGGATAATTCTTGAGAGATCGTAATCTACTATTTTTCTTAATTCATTTTGCCGTTTTAAATGAACCTTAAAGAATCACGAAGCCATTTTAAAAGCCTCTCTTTGTATTATTTTGTTACAAACCCTCTTCGGTCGATGAATATTCAGACGTTTTTCCTTAACCCCGACCGGCCAGCAACGCAACCGCCGCTCCCACCGACCATTTGAGTGAATCTGGCGCTGTTCTCCCCTGACAATCTGTCATAAAATGCTGCCCGCGTCGCAAACTGACACTTTATATTTATCTGCGATGATATTGAGTGAGCCTTAACGCTAGTGTGCATATTCGGTTTTTTTCTTACAAATATTCATAACGTTAATTTTGCCTCGCCAGTTGTGCAGTTATTAACCAGGACTGTTTATCTCTGTAAATAGAGGGCTTTCGGGTCCTTACAGGGAGAGTCCTGGCTTGACAAGCTTTTCCCTCGCTCCGTAAACTCCTTTAGGTGGGAATTTGTGGGTTAAAGTGGTGAGGAGGGGTGAGACTGGCATGTTCCGTGGAGCTACGTTAGTCAATCTCGACAGCAAAGGGCGTTTATCGGTCCCAACCCGATACCGCGACCAGCTGATTGAGAATGCTTCGGGTCAAATGGTTTGCACCATTGACATCAACTCCCCCTGCCTGCTGCTTTACCCCTTACCTGAATGGGAAATTATTGAGCAAAAGCTGTCGCGACTGTCGAGCATGAACCCGCAAGAGCGCCGCGTGCAGCGGCTGTTATTGGGACATGCCAGTGAGTGTCAGATGGATAGCGCCGGGCGATTACTGATCGCGCCCGTGCTGCGGCAACATGCCGGTCTGACCAAAGAAGTGATGCTGGTCGGGCAGTTCAACAAGTTTGAACTGTGGGACGAAACGACCTGGTATCAACAGGTCAAGGAAGATATCGACGCTGAGCAGTCTGATTCCGCAACTTTATCGGAACGGCTGCAGGACTTGTCTCTATAAATATGATGGAAAATTATAAACACAAAACGGTGTTACTGGACGAGGCCGTGAACGGCCTGAATATTCGTCCGGATGGCATCTACATTGATGGCACGTTTGGTCGCGGTGGTCACTCGCGTTTGATCCTCTCCCAGCTTGGAGAGGAAGGGCGTCTGCTGGCAATCGATCGCGATCCGCAGGCGATTGCCGTTGCACAAACCATCAATGACCCACGCTTTTCCATCGTGCATGGACCTTTCTCTGCGCTCGCGGATTACGTTGCCGAGCGCGATCTTACGGGCAAGATCGACGGGATTCTTCTCGATCTTGGCGTCTCTTCTCCCCAGCTTGATGATGCAGAACGCGGCTTCTCCTTTATGCGCGACGGTCCGCTGGACATGCGTATGGACCCGACGCGCGGCCAGTCTGCCGCCGAATGGCTGCAGACTGCTGACGAAGCGGATATTGCCTGGGTGATCAAAACCTTCGGCGAAGAACGTTTTGGCAAGCGCATTGCGCGCGCCATCGTTGAGCGCAACCGCGTAGAGCCAATGACCCGCACCAAAGAGCTGGCCGAAGTGATTGCGGCGGCAACGCCGGTGAAGGATAAGCACAAACATCCCGCGACCCGTACCTTCCAGGCGGTTCGCATCTGGGTAAACAGTGAACTGGAGGAAATAGAGCTGGCGCTAAAAAGCTCGCTCGACGTGCTGGCCCCGGGTGGGCGGTTATCCATCATCAGCTTCCATTCGCTGGAAGACCGCATTGTGAAACGCTTTATGCGTGAACAGAGCCGCGGTCCACAAGTACCAGCGGGGCTGCCGATGACGGAAGAACAACTCAGGAAGCTGGGTGGCCGTCAGTTGCGAGCATTAGGCAAGTTGATGCCGGGCGAAGAAGAGGTGGCAGAGAATCCACGCGCCCGTAGTTCAGTGCTGCGAGTTGCAGAGAGGACGAACGCATGATCGGCAGAGTGACAGAAACCCTAAGCAAAGTTAAGGGATCGTTAGGAAGCAACGAGCGCCATGCCTTGCCTGGCGTGATCGGCGACGATCTTTTGCGGTTCGGGAAACTGCCACTCTGCCTGTTCATTTGCATCATTGTTACGGCAGTTACGGTGGTGACCACAGCTCACCATACACGTTTATTGACTGCGCAACGCGAGCAGCTGGTGCTGGAACGCGATGCGCTGGATATTGAATGGCGAAATCTGATCCTTGAAGAAAACGCGCTCGGCGATCACAGCCGGGTTGAACGGATCGCAACGGAAAAGCTGCAACTGCAGCATGTTGATCCTTCCCAGGAAAATATCGTAGTACAAAAATAAGGGAAAACGCGACGCATGAAAGCAGCGGCAAAAACGCTAAAACCAAAACGTCAGGAAGAACAGGCCAACTTTATCAGTTGGCGTTTTGCGTTGCTTTGCGGCTGCATTTTACTGGCGCTGGGTTTCCTGCTGGGACGCGTGGCGTGGTTGCAAATCATCGCCCCTGACATGCTGGTACGCCAGGGAGACATGCGCTCCCTTCGCGTTCAGGAAGTATCGACTTCTCGCGGAATGATAACCGACCGTTCAGGCCGCCCGCTGGCGGTGAGCGTGCCGGTGAAAGCGATTTGGGCCGACCCGAAAGAGCTGCACGACGCCGGTGGCATCACGCTTGATAACCGCTGGAAAGCGCTGTCAGATGCGCTAAAAATGCCGCTGGATCAGCTTGCCTCCCGCGTCAACGCGAACCCGAAAGGGCGTTTTATCTATCTGGCGCGCCAGGTTAACCCTGACATGGCGGACTATATTCGAAAACTGAAGCTGCCGGGCATTCATCTGCGCGAAGAATCCCGTCGTTACTATCCGTCCGGCGAAGTAACCGCTCACCTCATCGGTTTCACCAACGTCGACAGCCAGGGGATTGAGGGCGTTGAAAAAAGCTTCGATAAGTGGCTCACCGGCCAGCCTGGCGAGCGTATCGTACGTAAAGACCGCTACGGGCGCGTCATCGAAGATATCTCCTCTACGGACAGCCAGGCGGCGCACAACCTGGCCCTGAGCATCGACGAGCGCCTGCAGGCGCTGGTCTACCGCGAGCTGAACAACGCCGTGGCGTTTAACAAGGCAGAATCCGGCAGCGCCGTGCTGGTGGACGTTAGCACTGGCGAAGTGCTGGCGATGGCCAACAGTCCGTCCTACAACCCGAACAACTTTACCGGCACCGCAAAAGATGCGATGCGTAACCGGGCGATTACCGACGTGTTCGAACCGGGCTCCACGGTGAAACCGATGGTGGTGATGACGGCGCTTCAGCGCGGTATCGTCAATGAAAACACGGTCCTGAACACGATCCCTTACCGTATTAACGGCCACGAGATTAAAGACGTGGCGCGCTACAGCGAATTGACCCTGACCGGGGTGCTACAGAAGTCGAGTAACGTCGGTGTTTCAAAGCTGGCGTTAGCGATGCCGTCCTCAGCGTTAGTAGAGACTTACTCACGTTTTGGACTTGGAAAGGCGACCAATTTGGGGTTGGTCGGAGAACGCAGTGGCTTATATCCTCAAAAACAACGGTGGTCTGACATAGAGAGGGCCACCTTCTCTTTCGGCTACGGGCTAATGGTAACCCCGTTACAGTTAGCGCGAGTCTACGCAACGATTGGCAGCTACGGCGTCTATCGCCCGCTGTCCATCACCAAAGTTGATCCACCGGTTCCGGGCGAGCGTATCTTCCCGGAATCCATCGTTCGTACCGTTGTGCACATGATGGAAAGCGTGGCGCTGCCGGGCGGCGGCGGCGTGAAGGCGGCCATCAAAGGCTATCGCATCGCCATTAAAACCGGTACGGCGAAAAAGGTGGGGCCAGACGGTCGCTACATCAACAAATACATTGCCTATACCGCAGGCGTTGCGCCTGCAAGCAATCCGCGTTTTGCGCTGGTGGTCGTCATTAACGATCCACAGGCGGGTAAATACTACGGCGGCGCCGTCTCCGCGCCCGTGTTCGGGGCCATCATGGGCGGCGTGTTACGCACCATGAACGTTGAACCGGATGCGCTGGCGACGGGCGAAAAAAGTGAATTTGTAATTAATCAAGGCGAGGGTACAGGTGGCAGATCGTAATTTGCGCGACCTTCTCGCTCCGTGGGTGCCAAATGCACCGGAGCGAGCACTGCGAGAGATGGTACTGGACAGCCGCGTGGCTGCTTCTGGCGATCTTTTTGTGGCGGTGGTTGGTCATCAGGCGGACGGGCGTCGTTATATCCCGCAGGCGATTGCGCAAGGTGTTGCTGCCATTATTGCTGAGGCTAAAGACGAGGCAACCGACGGCGAGATCCGTGAAATGCACGGGGTGCCGGTTATCTACCTCAGCCAGTTGAATGAGCGTCTCTCTGCACTGGCAGGACGTTTTTATCACGAACCTTCCGACCAGCTGCGTCTGGTTGGCGTGACGGGCACGAACGGAAAAACCACCACCACGCAGCTGATGGCGCAGTGGGCCCAGCTGCTGGGTGAAACCGGCGCGGTGATGGGTACCGTGGGTAACGGCCTGCTGGGCAAAGTGAGCCCGACGGAAAACACCACCGGCTCGGCGGTTGACGTACAGCACGTGCTTGCCGGTCTGGCAGGGCAGGGGGCGACCTTTGCCGCGATGGAAGTTTCTTCGCACGGTCTGGTACAGCACCGCGTCGCGGCCCTGAAGTTTGCTGCTTCAGTGTTCACCAACCTGAGCCGCGATCACCTTGATTATCATGGTGATATGGAACATTACGAAGCCGCGAAATGGCTGCTGTTCTCTACTCACCATTACGGCCAGGCCATCATCAATGCCGACGACGAAGTGGGCCGCCGCTGGCTTGCGAAGCTGCCAGACGCGGTAGCGGTGTCGATGGAAGACCATATCAATCCGAACTGCCACGGCCGCTGGCTGAAGGCCGTTGACGTTAACTATCACGACAGTGGCGCGACGATCCGCTTTGCCTCTTCCTGGGGTGAAGGAGAAATTGAAAGCCGCCTGATGGGGGCGTTTAACGTCAGCAACCTGCTGCTGGCGCTGGCCACGCTGCTGGCGTTGGGGTACCCGATGGACGAACTGCTGAAAACGTCAGCGCGTCTGCAGCCGGTTTGCGGCCGTATGGAAGTGTTTAGCGCGCCGGGCAAACCGACCGTGGTTGTCGATTATGCCCACACGCCGGATGCGCTGGAAAAAGCGCTGGAAGCGGCACGTCTGCACTGCACCGGTAAGCTCTGGTGCGTCTTCGGCTGCGGCGGCGATCGCGACAAAGGCAAACGTCCACTGATGGGTGCCATTGCGGAGCAGTTCGCGGACATTCCGGTTGTGACCGATGACAACCCGCGTACTGAAGAGCCGCGCGCCATCATCAACGACATTCTGGCGGGTATGCTGGACGCCGGTCGCGCCCGCGTGGTGGAAGGCCGCGCGGAAGCCGTGACGAACACCATCATGCAGGCAAAAGAAAACGACGTGGTTCTGCTGGCCGGTAAGGGCCATGAAGATTATCAGATTGTTGGCAATCGTCGTCTGGATTACTCCGACCGCGTAACGGCAGCGCGTCTGCTGGGAGTCGTCGCATGATTAGCATCACCTTAAGCCAGGCAGCGTCAGTCCTCCATGGCGAACTGCTGGGCCCGGATCTGACCATTGATGCCGTCACGACCGACACGCGGAAAGTGACCGCAGGCTGTCTGTTTGTGGCGCTGAAAGGCGAGCGTTTCGACGCCCATGATTTTGCCGGACAGGCCAAAGAAAACGGCGCTGGCGCGCTGCTGGTCAGCCGCAGGATCGATGTCGATCTGCCGCAGATTGTGGTGAACGATACGCGTCTCGCGTTCGGTGAACTGGCCGCCTGGGTTCGTCAGCAGGTGCCTGCTCGCGTTGTCGCGCTGACCGGGTCTTCGGGCAAAACGTCAGTGAAAGAGATGACGGCGGCCATCCTCAGCCAGTGCGGTAATACGCTTTATACCGCAGGCAACCTCAATAATGACATTGGCGTGCCGATGACATTACTTCGCCTGACCAAAGAGCATGAATTTGCGGTGATCGAGTTAGGGGCAAACCACCAGGGCGAAATCGCCTGGACCGTGAGCCTGACTCGCCCGGAAGCGGCGCTGGTGAATAACCTCGCGGCTGCGCACCTGGAAGGCTTTGGCTCGCTGGAAGGCGTGGCGAAAGCGAAAGGCGAAATCTACACCGGTCTGCCCGCTGACGGCATTGCCATTCTCAATGCCGACAACAACGACTGGCTGAACTGGCAGAGCATCATTGGCTCGCGTAAAACCTGGCGCTTTTCGCCGAACGCGGCCAACAGCGACTTTACCGCGACCAATATCCATGTGACGTCGCACGGTACGGAATTCACGCTCGCTACCCCAACGGGTGACGTAGACGTGCTGTTACCGCTGCCGGGACGCCATAACATCGCCAATGCGCTTGCGGCAGCGGCCTTGTCGACGGCGGTAGGTGCGTCGCATGAGGCGATTAAAACCGGGCTGGCGAATTTAAAAGCCGTGCCGGGACGCCTGTACCCGATCCCGCTTGCAGAAAACAAACTGCTGCTGGATGACTCCTACAACGCGAACGTCGGCTCAATGACGGCGGCGGTGCAGGTGCTATCTGAAATGCCGGGCTACCGCGTCATGGTGGTCGGCGACATGGCGGAGCTGGGCGATGAAAGCGAAGCCTGCCATACCCAGGTGGGTGAAGCGGCGAAAGCCGCGGGGCTGGACTGCGTGCTGAGCGCAGGAAAGCTGAGCCAGGCGATTAGCCGTGCCAGCGGCGTTGGCGAACATTTTGCCGACAAAGCCGCGTTGATTGAGCGCCTTAAGGCATTAATTTCAGAAAAACAAATTGTGACAGTGTTAGTGAAAGGTTCACGTAGTGCCGCCATGGAAGAGGTTGTGCACGCATTACAGGAGAACGGGACATGTTAGTTTGGCTGGCCGAACATTTGGTCAAATATTATTCAGGCTTTAACGTCTTTTCTTATCTGACGTTTCGCGCCATCGTCAGCCTGCTGACTGCGCTGTTCATCTCGTTGTGGATGGGCCCGCGCATGATTGCCCGTCTGCAAAAGCTCTCTTTCGGCCAGGTCGTACGTAACGACGGTCCGGAGTCGCACTTCAGCAAGCGCGGTACGCCAACGATGGGCGGGATCATGATCCTGACCGCAATCGTCGTTTCCGTGCTGCTGTGGGCCTATCCCTCTAACCCGTACGTCTGGTGCGTGCTGACCGTACTGGTGGGCTACGGCATTATCGGGTTTGTGGATGATTACCGCAAAGTCGTACGCAAAGACACGAAGGGCCTGATTGCCCGCTGGAAGTATTTCTGGATGTCAGTAATTGCGCTGGGCGTGGCCTTTGCGCTGTATCTGGCAGGGAAAGACACCCCTGCTACCGAGCTGGTGGTGCCGTTCTTTAAAGACGTGATGCCGCAGTTGGGGCTGTTCTACATCCTGCTGGCCTACTTTGTGATTGTTGGCACCGGTAACGCCGTTAACCTGACCGATGGCCTGGATGGTCTGGCGATTATGCCGACCGTCTTCGTGGCGGCTGGCTTTGCGCTGGTGGCGTGGGCGACCGGAAACATGAACTTTGCGAACTATCTGCACATCCCTTATCTGCGTCACGCGGGTGAGCTGGTGATCGTCTGTACGGCGATAGTCGGCGCGGGGCTGGGCTTCCTGTGGTTCAATACCTATCCGGCGCAGGTCTTTATGGGCGACGTCGGTTCTCTGGCGCTGGGCGGCGCTCTGGGCATTATCGCCGTGCTGCTGCGTCAGGAGTTCCTGCTGGTGATCATGGGCGGCGTGTTTGTGGTTGAAACCCTGTCGGTGATTTTGCAGGTCGGCTCCTTCAAACTGCGCGGTCAGCGCATCTTCCGTATGGCGCCGATCCACCACCACTATGAACTGAAAGGCTGGCCGGAGCCGCGCGTGATTGTGCGCTTCTGGATTATTTCGCTGATGCTGGTGCTGATTGGCCTGGCAACGCTGAAGGTACGTTAATCATGGCAGATTACCAGGGCAAAAAAGTCGTTATCATCGGGTTAGGCCTCACTGGCCTCTCCTGCGTGGACTTTTTCCTTGCGCGCGGCGTGACGCCGCGCGTGATGGATACGCGTGTCTCTCCGCCGGGTCTGGACAAGCTGCCGGAACAGGTTGAACGCCACCTTGGTGGTCTGAATGATGACTGGCTGCTGGCAGCCGATCTGATTGTCGCCAGCCCGGGAATGGCGCTGGCGCACCCTTCACTGAGCGCCGCTGCGGATGCGGGCGTTGAGATTGTCGGCGATATCGAGCTGTTCTGCCGCGAAGCGCAGGCGCCGGTTATCGCGATCACCGGTTCTAACGGCAAAAGTACCGTCACCACCCTGGTGGGTGAAATGGCGAAAGCCGCAGGCATGAACGTAGGGGTAGGCGGCAATATCGGTCTGCCCGCGCTGATGCTGCTGGACAAAGGCTGCGAGCTGTACGTTCTGGAACTTTCCAGCTTCCAGCTTGAAACCACCTCCAGTCTGCATGCGGCGGCGGCAACGATCCTCAACGTGACTGAAGATCATATGGACCGGTATCCATTTGGTCTGCAGCAGTACCGCGCGGCCAAGCTGCGCGTTTACGAAAACGCCAAAGTCTGCGTGGTTAACGCCGACGACGCGCTGACCATGCCGGTGCGCGGCGCGGACGAGCGCTGCATCAGCTTTGGTATCACCATGGGTGATTATCATCTGAACCGTCAGCTGGGCGAAACCTGGCTGCGCGTAAAAGGTGAAAAAGTGCTGAACGTGAAGGAGATGAAGCTTTCCGGCCAGCACAACTACACCAACGCCCTGGCGGCGCTGGCCCTGGCAGATGCCGTAGGGCTGCCGCGCTCTTCCAGCCTGAAAGCGTTGACCACGTTTTCCGGCCTGGCGCACCGTTTCCAGCTGGCGCTGGAGCATAACGGCGTGCGCTGGATTAATGACTCCAAAGCGACCAACGTGGGTAGCACGGAGGCCGCGCTGAACGGCCTGCACGTTGACGGTACTCTGCATCTGCTGTTGGGTGGTGACGGCAAATCCGCTGATTTCTCCTCCCTGAAGCAATACCTCACCGGCGATAACATCCGCCTGTACTGCTTCGGTCGTGACGGCAGCGAGCTGGCTGAGCTACGCCCGGAAATTGCCGAGCAAACTGAAACGATGGAACAGGCGATGCGCCTGATTGCCCCGCGCGTGAAGCCTGGCGACATGGTTCTGCTCTCCCCGGCGTGCGCCAGCCTCGATCAGTTTAAGAATTTCGAACAGCGTGGCGATGTCTTTACCCGCCTTGCGAAGGAGTTAGGCTGATGCGTTTATCTCTCCCTCGCCTGAAAATGCCGCGCCTGCCAGGATTTGGAATTCTGGTGTGGCTGTTTGCGGCGCTGAAAGGCTGGGTGATGGCTTCACGGGATAAAGATTCCGATAGCCTGATTATGTACGACCGCACCCTGTTCTGGCTGACGCTGGGGCTGGCGGCGATCGGCTTTATCATGGTGACCTCGGCCTCCATGCCTGTCGGACAGCGTCTGGCTAACGATCCCTTCCTTTTCGCCAAGCGTGACGGGCTGTACATCATTCTGGCGTTTTGCCTGGCAATGGTGACGCTTCGTCTGCCGATGGCGTTCTGGCAGCGGCACAGTACCGCGATGCTGATCGCCTCCATTATCATGCTTCTTATTGTACTGGTTGTCGGGAGCTCCGTTAACGGGGCATCGCGCTGGATCGCCTTCGGCCCGCTGCGTATTCAGCCGGCGGAATTTACCAAGCTTTCACTGTTCTGCTATCTGGCGAACTACCTGGTGCGAAAAGTCGATGAGGTGCGTAACAACCTTCGCGGCTTCTTAAAGCCGATGGGCGTGATTCTGGTGCTGGCGATCCTGCTGCTGGCGCAGCCTGACCTCGGTACCGTTGTCGTACTGTTTGTCACGACGCTGGCGATGCTGTTCCTGGCAGGAGCCAAGCTGTGGCAGTTCATCGCCATTATCGGAATGGGGATATCAGCAGTGGTGCTGCTGATCCTCGCTGAGCCTTACCGTATCCGCCGCGTGACCTCGTTCTGGAACCCGTGGGAAGATCCTTTCGGCAGCGGTTATCAGCTGACGCAGTCGCTGATGGCGTTTGGCCGCGGTGAAGTCTGGGGGCAAGGCCTGGGTAACTCGGTACAGAAACTGGAGTATTTACCGGAAGCACACACCGACTTCATCTTCTCCATTATTGGGGAAGAACTGGGTTATATCGGTGTGGTATTGGCGCTATTAATGGTATTCTTCGTCGCTTTCCGCGCCATGTCGATTGGCCGAAAAGCGCTGGAGATCGATCACCGCTTCTCAGGCTTCTTAGCTTGCTCAATTGGTATCTGGTTTAGCTTCCAGGCACTGGTTAACGTCGGGGCCGCAGCGGGTATGCTGCCGACCAAAGGTCTGACGTTGCCGCTAATCAGCTATGGTGGTTCGAGCCTGTTGATCATGTCGACGGCCATTATGTTTTTGTTACGCATAGATTATGAGACGCGTCTGGAGAAAGCCCAGGCGTTTACACGAGGTTCACGATGAATCAACCGAAGCGGTTAATGGTGATGGCAGGCGGTACCGGTGGACACGTGTTCCCGGGGCTGGCGGTTGCGCACCATTTAATGGAGCAGGGCTGGCAGGTACGCTGGCTGGGAACCGCAGACCGCATGGAAGCCGACCTGGTGCCAAAGCACGGTATTGAGATCGACTTTATTCGTATTTCCGGCCTGCGGGGCAAAGGCCTCAAGGCCATGCTGCTGGCGCCGGTGCGTATTTTTAACGCCTGGCGTCAGGCGCGCACCATTATGAAGCGCTTTAAGCCCGATGTGGTGCTGGGCATGGGCGGCTATGTTTCTGGTCCCGGCGGGCTGGCCGCGTGGTCGTTAGGCATTCCCGTTGTGCTGCATGAGCAAAACGGTATTGCCGGTCTGACCAACAAGTGGCTGGCGAAAATCGCCACCAAAGTGATGCAGGCGTTTCCCGGCGCGTTTCCGAAAGCGGACGTGGTGGGTAACCCGGTGCGCGTCGACGTGCTGGCGCTGCCGCTGCCGGATGCCCGCCTGGCGGGACGCGAAGGCCCGGTTCGTGTTTTGGTCGTTGGCGGTTCTCAGGGGGCGCGCATCCTGAACCAGACAATGCCGCAGGTGGCGGCAAAGCTGGGTGATGCCGTGACTATCTGGCACCAAAGCGGTAAAGGCGCTCAGCAGACCGTTGAGCAGGCTTACGCAGATGAAGGCCAGCCGCAGCATAAAGTGACGGAATTTATTGACGATATGGCCGCAGCCTATGCCTGGGCCGATGTCGTGGTCTGCCGCTCTGGCGCGCTGACGGTGAGCGAAATCGCCGCCGCCGGCTTGCCCGCGCTGTTCGTGCCGTTCCAGCACAAAGACCGACAGCAGTACTGGAATGCGCTGCCGCTTGAGAAAGCCGGCGCGGCGAAAATTTTTGAGCAGCCACAATTTACCGCTGATGCGGTCGCCACCACCCTGGCGGGCTGGAACAGAGACGCACTGCTGGAGATGGCACAGCGCGCGCGCGCTGCCGCTATCCCGGATGCGACAGAACGGGTGGCAAAAGAAGTGAGTCTGGCAACCCGGGCTTAACCCTCGCAGCGCGCGTTGCGCTGCACGAATTTTAAGTAGTCGATGGCGTTTAGAGAATGAATACACAACAACTGGCAAAACTGCGTTCAATCGTGCCCGAGATGCGTCGCGTCCGGCACATTCACTTTGTTGGCATCGGTGGTGCTGGCATGGGCGGTATTGCCGAAGTGTTAGCTAACGAAGGCTATCAGATCAGCGGGTCTGACCTGGCGCCAAACCCTGTCACGCAGCAGCTGGCGTCGCTTGGGGCGACTATCTATTTCAACCATCGCCCGGAAAACGTGCGCGATGCGAGCGTGGTGGTGGTCTCAAGCGCCATCTCCTCTGACAATCCGGAAATTGTTGCCGCGCACGAAGCGCGCATTCCGGTGATCCGCCGCGCAGAAATGCTGGCGGAACTGATGCGTTTCCGCCACGGCATCGCGATTGCCGGCACCCACGGTAAAACCACGACCACGGCGATGGTTTCCAGCATTTATGCGGAAGCGGGTCTCGACCCGACGTTCGTTAACGGCGGTCTGGTGAAAGCCGCAGGCGTGCATGCGCGTCTGGGCCACAGCCGTTATCTGATTGCGGAAGCGGATGAGAGCGACGCGTCGTTCCTGCACCTGCAGCCGATGGTGGCGATTGTCACCAACATCGAAGCCGACCATATGGATACTTACCAGGGCGACTTCGAGAACTTAAAGCAGACCTTCATTAACTTCCTGCACAACCTGCCGTTCTACGGACGCGCGGTGATGTGCGTGGACGATCCGGTGATCCGCGAGCTGCTGCCGCGCGTCGGGCGTCAAATCACCACCTACGGCTTCAGCGAAGACGCTGACGTCCGTGTGGAAGAGTACAAACAGATTGGTGCGCAGGGGCATTTCACTCTGGCGCGTCAGGACAAAGAGCTGCTACACGTCACGCTGAATGCGCCAGGACGCCATAACGCGCTCAATGCCGCAGCAGCAGTGGCTGTTGCGACGGAAGAAGGCATTGATGATGAGGCTATTCTGCGCGCGCTGGAAAGCTTCCAGGGCACGGGGCGTCGCTTCGACTTCCTCGGCGAGTTCCCGCTGGATGCGGTGAACGGTAAGCCAGGTACCGCGATGCTGGTGGACGACTACGGTCACCATCCGACCGAAGTGGACGCGACCATCAAAGCCGCACGCGCGGGCTGGCCGGAGAAGAATCTGGTGATGATCTTCCAGCCGCACCGCTTCACGCGTACCCGCGATCTGTATGACGATTTCGCCAGCGTGCTGTCACAGGTGGATACCCTGCTGATGCTGGATGTTTACGCCGCCGGCGAAACGCCAATTCCGGGCGCAGACAGCCGTTCCCTGTGTCGTACCATCCGCGGGCGCGGTAAAGTTGACCCTATTCTGGTTTCAGACCCGGCACAGGTAGCGGAAATTCTGGCACCTGTCCTGACCGGTAACGATCTGATCCTGATTCAGGGTGCGGGAAATATCGGCAAAATCGCCCGTACCTTAGCTGAAATCAAACTGAAGCCGCAAACCCAGGAGGATGAGCATCATGGCTGATAAGATTGCAGTCCTCTCTGGCGGCACTTCCGCTGAACGCGAGGTTTCTCTGAATTCCGGCGCTGCCGTGCTGGCGGGCCTGCGGGAAGGCGGCGTAAACGCGCATCTGGTCGATCCAAAAGAGGTCGACGTGACGCAATTAAAAGCGATGGGCTTCGATAAAGTCTTTATCGCGTTACATGGTCGTGGCGGTGAAGACGGAACCCTGCAGGGGCTTCTGGAGCTGATCGGCCTGCCTTACACCGGCAGCGGCGTGATGGCATCCGCCATCTCTATGGATAAACTGCGCAGTAAGTTACTCTGGCAGGGAGCGGGTGTACCCGTTGCGCCGTGGGTGGCGCTGACGCGCGGCGAATTTGAATTGGGCCTGTCGGACAGCGTTAATACACGCATTGCGGCACTGGGCTTACCGGTTATTGTAAAGCCGAGCCGGGAAGGGTCGAGCGTCGGGATGTCAAAGGTCGATAAAGCTGAAGATTTAACATCTGCTTTAGCACTGGCATTTCAACATGATGAAGAAGTTCTGATTGAAAAATGGCTCAGCGGGCCGGAATTTACCGTCGCGATGCTTGGCGAAGAAATTTTACCGTCAATTCGCATCCAACCCGCCGGAGTCTTCTATGATTATGAGGCGAAGTATCTCTCTGATGAGACGCAATATTTCTGCCCTTGTGGTCTTGAAGCAGAGCGTGAAGCCGAATTACAGTCCCTGGTGCTTAAAGCCTGGAATGTTTTGGGCTGCAGCGGCTGGGGACGCATTGATGTGATGCAGGACAATGACGGGCAGTTTTATCTGCTGGAAGCCAATACCTCACCGGGAATGACCAGCCACAGCCTTGTGCCGATGGCGGCGCGTCAGGCGGGAATGAGCTTCTCGCAGTTAGTCGTACGTATTCTGGACCAGGCGGGCTGATATGTCTCAGGCTGCATTGAACACGCGCAACCGCGATGACGAAGAAGAATACACTTCTTCACGCCGGAGTAATGGAACGCGTCTTGCAGGGATAATTTTCCTGCTCGGGGTGCTGTGCACCGTGTTTATCAGCGGCTGGATGGTGCTGGGCTGGATGGAAGATGCACAGCGGTTGCCGCTGTCAAAGCTGGTGGTGACCGGCGAGCGTCACTACACGCGTAACGATGATATTCGCCAGTCTATTCTGGCGCTGGGATCGCCCGGCACCTTTATGACGCAGGACGTCAATATTATCCAGAGCCAGATTGAACGTCTGCCATGGATAAAACAGGCGAGTGTCAGAAAACAATGGCCTGATGAATTGAAGATTCATCTGGTTGAATATGTGCCCATTGCGCGTTGGAATGATCAGCACATGGTTGACGTAGACGGAAATTCCTTCAGCGTCCCGAGCGATCGTGTCAACAAGCAAAATTTACCGATGTTGTATGGCCCTGAAGGCAGCGAAAACGAAGTATTGCAGGGTTTTCGTGAAATGGGGCAGGTGCTGGCGAAGGACAGGTTTACGTTAAAAGATGCTGCAATGACGGCGCGCCGCTCCTGGCAGCTGACGTTGACGAACGGCATTAAGCTCAACCTGGGACGCGGCGACACAATGAAACGTCTTGCGCGTTTTGTAGAACTTTACCCGGTTTTACAGCAGCAGGCGCAGGCGGACGGCAAACGGATAAGCTACGTTGATTTGCGCTATGACTCAGGCGCAGCAGTCGGTTGGGAGCCGGCTCCGGTCGAGGAACCTAATCAGCAACAGAATCAGGCACAGGTACAGGCAGAACAACAATGATCAAGGCGACGGACAGAAAACTGGTAGTTGGACTGGAGATTGGCACCGCGAAGGTTGCCGCTTTAGTAGGGGAAGTTCTGCCCGACGGTATGGTCAATATCATTGGCGTGGGCAGTTGCCCGTCCCGTGGTATGGATAAAGGTGGGGTAAACGACCTTGAGTCGGTGGTGAAATGCGTACAGCGCGCCATCGATCAGGCTGAATTAATGGCGGATTGCCAGATCTCTTCTGTCTATCTGGCCCTTTCTGGTAAGCACATCAGCTGCCAGAACGAAATCGGTATGGTGCCGATTTCTGAAGAAGAAGTGACGCAGGAAGACGTTGAAAACGTTGTGCATACGGCTAAGTCCGTGCGCGTTCGCGATGAGCATCGCGTGCTGCACGTGATCCCGCAGGAATATGCGATTGACTACCAGGAAGGGATCAAGAACCCGGTTGGTCTGTCTGGCGTGCGTATGCAGGCAAAAGTGCACCTGATCACATGTCACAACGATATGGCGAAGAACATTGTAAAAGCCGTTGAACGTTGTGGCCTGAAAGTTGACCAACTTATTTTCGCCGGTCTGGCGGCAAGTTATTCCGTGCTGACCGAAGACGAACGTGAACTGGGTGTCTGTGTGGTCGATATCGGTGGTGGTACAATGGACATGGCCGTGTATACCGGCGGTGCGCTGCGCCACACCAAAGTGATCCCGTACGCAGGGAACGTTGTGACCAGCGATATTGCTTACGCTTTTGGTACGCCACCGAGCGATGCAGAAGCGATTAAAGTACGCCACGGCTGTGCGCTGGGGTCTATCGTTGGTAAAGATGAGAGCGTTGAAGTGCCGAGCGTGGGCGGTCGTCCGCCGCGTAGCCTGCAGCGCCAGACGTTGGCAGAGGTAATTGAGCCGCGCTATACCGAGCTGCTCAACCTGGTCAACGAAGAGATTTTACAGCTTCAGGAACAGCTTCGTCAGCAGGGTGTTAAGCATCATCTTGCGGCGGGGATTGTATTAACCGGCGGTGCAGCGCAAATTGAAGGTCTTGCGGCCTGCGCTCAGCGCGTGTTCCATACGCAGGTGCGTATTGGTGCGCCGCTGAATATTACCGGTTTAACGGATTATGCTCAGGAGCCGTATTATTCAACGGCAGTGGGCCTGCTCCACTACGGGAAGGAATCTCATCTCAGTGGTGAAGCAGAAGTGGAAAAACGCGTTTCAGTGGGGTCGTGGGTCAAACGACTGAACAACTGGCTGCGAAAAGAGTTTTAATTTTTTAAAGAGACCGGAGAGAATTAGCGGTCTCGGGCGACAGGCACAACGGAGAGAGAAATTATGTTTGAACCTATGGAACTGACCAACGACGCGGTGATTAAAGTCATCGGCGTCGGTGGCGGCGGCGGTAACGCCGTAGAGCATATGGTGCGTGAACGCATTGAAGGTGTTGAGTTCTTTGCAGTTAACACCGATGCGCAGGCACTGCGTAAGACGGCAGTTGGCCAGACTATCCAGATCGGCGGTGGCATCACCAAAGGGCTGGGCGCTGGGGCCAACCCGGAAGTCGGTCGCAACGCGGCTGAAGAAGATCGTGAAGCCCTGCGTGCTGCACTCGAAGGTGCGGACATGGTCTTCATCGCAGCAGGCATGGGCGGCGGTACCGGTACCGGTGCAGCACCTGTCGTCGCTGAAGTGGCTAAAGATTTAGGTATCCTGACCGTTGCTGTCGTGACTAAGCCTTTCAACTTCGAAGGCAAAAAGCGTATGGCCTTCGCGGAGCAGGGTATCACCGAGCTGTCCAAGCATGTGGACTCGCTGATCACCATCCCGAACGACAAGCTGCTGAAAGTTCTGGGTCGCGGTATCTCCCTGCTGGACGCCTTCGGCGCAGCAAACGACGTGCTGAAAGGCGCGGTTCAGGGTATCGCAGAACTGATTACCCGTCCTGGCCTGATGAACGTTGACTTTGCAGACGTTCGCACCGTGATGTCCGAAATGGGCTACGCGATGATGGGCTCTGGCGTGGCGAGCGGTGAAGACCGTGCGGAAGAAGCGGCTGAAATGGCTATCTCTTCTCCGCTGCTGGAAGATATCGATCTGTCTGGTGCGCGCGGCGTGCTGGTCAACATTACCGCTGGCTTTGACCTGCGTCTGGATGAGTTCGAAACCGTGGGTAACACCATCCGTGCGTTCGCCTCTGACAACGCGACCGTGGTAATCGGTACTTCCCTTGACCCGGAAATGAACGACGAGCTGCGTGTTACCGTTGTTGCGACCGGTATCGGTATGGACAAGCGTCCTGAGATCACCCTCGTGACCAACAAGCAGACTCAGCAACCGGTAATGGATCGTTACCAGCAGCACGGTATGTCTCCTCTGACTCAGGAGCAAAAACCGGCCGCGAAAGTGGTGAACGACCCAACGCCGCAAACGGCAAAAGAGCCAGATTATCTGGACATCCCGGCGTTCCTGCGTAAGCAAGCTGACTAAGAATTGGCTGGAATTTGGGGATTTGCGCTCTTTGTGCTAAACTGGCCCACCGTTAGTGATATACACTCTCGGTTGGATAGTTAATTTGGCGAGATTATACGATGATCAAACAAAGGACACTTAAACGTATCGTTCAGGCGACGGGTGTCGGTTTACATACCGGCAAGAAAGTCACGCTGACGTTACGCCCTGCGCCGGCCAATACCGGGGTCATCTATCGTCGCACCGACTTGAATCCACCGGTAGATTTTCCGGCCGATGCCAAATCTGTGCGTGATACAATGCTCTGTACTTGTCTGGTGAATGAGCATGACGTGCGGATTTCTACCGTAGAGCACCTGAACGCCGCCCTGGCGGGTCTGGGTATCGACAACATTATTGTTGAAGTCGATGCGCCAGAAATCCCGATTATGGATGGTAGTGCTGCGCCGTTCGTTTATCTGTTGCTGGATGCCGGCATCGAAGAACTGAACTGTGCGAAGAAATTTGTTCGCATTAAAGAGACCGTTCGCGTCGAAGATGGCGACAAGTGGGCTGAATTCAAACCGTACAATGGTTTCTCGTTGGACTTTACCATCGACTTTAACCATCCGGCGATTGATGCCAGCACCCAACGCTATGCGATGAACTTCTCTGCTGATGCGTTTATGCGCCAGATCAGCCGCGCACGTACGTTTGGCTTCATGCGTGATATCGAATATCTGCAGTCCCGCGGCCTGTGCCTGGGCGGCAGCTTCGATTGTGCCATCGTTGTTGACGATTATCGCGTACTGAACGAAGACGGCCTGCGTTTTGAAGATGAATTCGTTCGTCACAAAATGCTGGACGCGATCGGCGACCTCTTCATGTGTGGTCACAACATCATTGGTGCATTTACCGCGTTTAAATCCGGTCATGCACTGAACAACAAACTGTTGCAGGCCGTCCTGGCAAAACAGGAAGCCTGGGAATATGTGACCTTCGAAGACGAAGCTGAACTGCCGCTGGCGTTCAAAGCACCGACTATGGTCCTGGCGTAACGGTTAACGCCGTTTCGTAAGAAAAGCGACTGGTTCACCTGGTACTCTCTCCGACCAGGGAAGCCAGTCGTTTTTATTTCTGCCTTTCTTTGATTTGTCCCTCTACTCCCTGATCTCTGTCGGGTGCCGAATAACGGTGTGTTCGCTGCATTATTGACCGTTTTTACCTGCTGCAAGGTGTCATTCCTGCTGCTGCGTATTGGCTTTAGTGGTAATATCTGGGCGCTAAAAAAGAATAATTGAACTCAGCCTGCACTGGCGGGCGAATGTGGTGGAGCAAGTGAGCGGAATACTGACGCGCTGGCGACAATTTGGCAGACGTTACTTCTGGCCGCATCTCTTATTAGGGATGGTCGCGGCGAGTCTCGGCTTGCCTGTGCTCAGCAACAGTGCGGAAGCGGCGACGCCGGCACGTTCCACGACAACTAAACACGATCTCTCGACGCGGGTTAACTTTACTAATCTCGCGTGGCTTGAAGCCAGCCGTCGTCCTAATTTCTCCGTTGATTACTGGCAGCAGCACGCCATTCGCACGGTTATCCGTCATCTGTCGTTCGCGATGGCGCCGCAGACGATGCCTGTTGCTGAAGAGACGCTGCCGGTTCAGGCTCAGCATCTTGCCCTGCTCGATACGCTTAATGCGCTCTTGACGCAGGACAACCAGCCGCCTGTGACCGTGAGTCAGACGGCGCAAACCTGGTTTGTTCCCCCTGTATCATTCTCCGTTTCGACTTGGATTAGCCAGGTTCACGGCATCCGTGCCGGGCCTCAACGCCTCAGCTAAATTAACTTTTTTCAATACCTTAATTTATCTGCCCGTCTGGGGCGTTTGAGAATTTATTATGCTAATCAAATTATTAACCAAAGTTTTTGGTAGTCGTAACGATCGTACCCTGCGCCGTATGCGCAAAGCTGTAAACGTCATCAACGGTATGGAACCGGCAATGGAGAAGCTCTCTGATGACGAGCTCAAAGCGAAAACCGCGGAATTCCGCGCGCGCCTGGAAAAAGGCGAAACCTTAGAGAGCCTGATCCCGGAAGCTTTCGCCGTTGTGCGTGAAGCGAGTAAACGTGTGTTCGGCATGCGTCACTTCGACGTTCAGCTGCTGGGTGGTATGGTGCTTAACGAGCGCTGCATCGCGGAAATGCGTACCGGTGAAGGTAAAACCCTGACCGCAACGCTGCCGGCTTACCTGAATGCACTGACCGGTAAGGGCGTTCACGTCGTTACCGTCAACGATTATCTGGCCCAGCGTGATGCCGAAAACAACCGTCCGCTGTTCGAGTTCCTCGGCATGACCGTCGGCATCAACATGTCTGGCCTGCCGGCACCCGCCAAGCGCGAAGCCTACAACGCTGACATCACCTACGGCACCAACAACGAATACGGCTTCGACTACCTGCGCGACAACATGGCGTTCAGCCCGGAAGAGCGCGTCCAGCGTAAGCTGCACTATGCGCTGGTGGATGAGGTTGACTCCATTCTGATCGATGAAGCGCGTACCCCGCTGATCATCTCCGGCCCGGCCGAAGACAGCTCTGAGATGTACCGTAAAGTCGACAAAATCATTCCACACCTGCTGCGCCAGGAGAAAGAAGACTCCGATACCTTCCAGGGTGAAGGCCACTTCTCCGTTGACGAGAAGGCGCGCCAGGTGAACCTGACCGAACGCGGTCTGGTGAAAATCGAAGAGCTGCTGGTGGCTGAAGGCATTATGGAAGAGGGCGAGTCTCTGTACTCTCCGAGCAACATTATGCTGATGCACCACGTGACCGCCGCGCTGCGCGCCCACGCGCTGTTCACCCGCGACGTTGACTACATCGTGAAAGACGGTGAAGTCATCATCGTCGATGAGCACACCGGCCGTACCATGCAGGGGCGTCGCTGGTCTGACGGTCTGCACCAGGCCGTTGAAGCGAAAGAAGGCGTGGATATCCAGAACGAAAACCAGACGCTGGCCTCTATCACCTTCCAGAACTACTTCCGTCTGTACGAGAAGCTGGCGGGGATGACCGGTACCGCAGATACCGAAGCGTTTGAATTCAGCTCCATCTACAAGCTGGATACCGTGGTTGTGCCAACCAACCGTCCGATGATCCGTAAGGATATGCCGGACCTGGTGTACATGACCGAAGCGGAAAAAATTCAGGCGATCATCGAAGATATTCGCGACCGTACTGCCAATGGCCAGCCGGTGCTGGTGGGGACCATCTCCATCGAGAAATCCGAAGTGGTTTCCAATGAGCTGACCAAAGCGGGCATCAAGCACAACGTTCTGAACGCCAAGTTCCACGCCAAAGAAGCGGATATCGTTGCTCAGGCGGGCTATCCGGCTGCCGTGACCATCGCCACCAACATGGCGGGTCGTGGTACCGATATTATGCTCGGCGGTAGCTGGCAGGCTGAAGTCGCAGAGCTGGAAAACCCAACGCCAGAGCAGATCGCGCAGATCAAAGCCGACTGGCAGGTGCGTCACGACGCGGTGCTGGCATCCGGTGGTCTGCACATCATTGGTACCGAGCGTCACGAATCTCGTCGTATCGACAACCAGCTGCGCGGCCGTGCGGGCCGTCAGGGTGATGCCGGTTCTTCCCGCTTCTATCTGTCTATGGAAGATGCGCTGATGCGTATTTTCGCCTCCGACCGCGTGTCCGGCATGATGCGTAAGCTGGGCATGAAGCCAGGCGAAGCCATCGAGCACCCGTGGGTGACTAAAGCGATCGCTAACGCCCAGCGTAAAGTGGAAAGCCGCAACTTCGATATTCGTAAGCAGCTGCTGGAATATGATGACGTTGCCAACGATCAGCGTCGTGCGATCTACACCCAGCGTAACGAACTGCTGGACGTGTCCGACGTGAGCGAAACCATCAACAGCATCCGCGAAGATGTATTCAAAGCCACCATCGACGCGCATATTCCACCGCAGTCTCTGGAAGAGATGTGGGATGTTGAAGGCCTGCAGGAACGCCTGAAAAACGACTTCGATCTCGATCTGCCAATCAAAGAGTGGCTGGACAAAGAGCCTGAGCTGCATGAAGAGACCCTGCGCGAACGTATCTTTGAAACCGCGCTGGAAGTTTACAAGCGTAAGGAAGAAGTGGTTGGCGCTGAGATGATGCGTCACTTCGAAAAAGGCGTGATGCTGCAGACCCTGGACTCCCTGTGGAAAGAGCACCTGGCGGCGATGGACTACCTGCGTCAGGGGATCCACCTGCGCGGCTATGCGCAGAAAGATCCGAAGCAGGAGTACAAGCGTGAATCCTTCTCCATGTTTGCGTCTATGCTGGAGTCACTGAAGTACGAAGTGATCAGCACCCTGAGCAAGGTTCAGGTGCGCATGCCGGAAGAAGTGGAAGCGATGGAGCAGCAGCGTCGTGAAGAAGCTGAGCGTCTGGCGCAGATGCAGCAGCTGAGCCACCAGACTGACGAAAGCGAAGCCGCAGCGGCGATCGCCGCGCAGACCGGCGATCGTAAAGTGGGTCGTAACGATCCGTGCCCATGTGGTTCCGGTAAAAAATACAAGGCCTGCCACGGCCGTCTGAACTAAGTTCATAAAAAAATGAAAAGGCGCAGACATCTGCGCCTTTTTTATGGAAGTGACACTATGAAAATACTGCAAATTGCCGTCGGGATTATTCGCAACCCGCAAAACCAAATCTTCATCACCCAGCGCGCTGCTGACGCCCATATGGCGAACAAGTGGGAGTTTCCTGGCGGGAAAATCGAATCAGGAGAAACGCCGGAAGAGGCGCTGGTGCGTGAGCTGCAGGAAGAGGTGGGGATTACCCCGCTTGGCGCCACGCTGTTTGATAAGCTGGAGTACCAGTTTCCCGACAGGCACATCACGCTGTGGTTCTGGCTGGTGGAAAGCTGGGAAGGTGACCCCTGGGGAAAAGAGGGACAGCCGGGTAACTGGGTGGAACTTCAGGCCAGCGATGCCGACAAATTCCCGCCAGCCAATGAGCCTGTGATCCGCCGCTTAGCGGCACAATAGCAGGCCTGCCGGACGACGCGCCAGCAGGCTTTGAACGTTACTGCTGGCTTTCGCTCCAGTCATCGCTATCCGAGAGGTCGCCTTCGCTCGGAATACGTTTCTCTTCCGCCGCCCATTCGCCCAGGTCAATGAGCTGGCAGCGCTTGCAGCAGAATGGGCGAAATGGACTCACTTCGCCCCAGACAACGGTTTTGCCACAGGTGGGGCAGTTTACGGTGGTGACGTCAGACATTGGCACTCCTTAACAACAGGCCAGTTCAAAATCGAGGCGTTCCGGCACGGTGCCATTTTCACTGTCCAGCGGCATAAAGCGGATCGCGAAACGGCTTTTATGCCCGGAAATTTGCGGATAAAGCTGCTCGCCAAGAGACAGATTCAGGCGCAGAAGATCGGCGTCGTCGCCGTTGTCCTGATAAAAACCGTTGAGACTGGTTTGCTTGCGGAACGGGGCAGAGTTACGCACAAGATCGAGGATCAGCGATAGCGTCTGATTCATCGGATCCAGGCTGCCCAGCCAGCTGTTTACCTGACGATCGCGCTGTTCCTGCGGCATATGCAGCCACATGTGCAGCGTTGGCAGATCAAAGCTACAGCAGCCGCCCGGTATGCTCAGGCGCTGGCGCACCAGCGCAATCAAACGGTCTTCGCGTAAATATTGCCCAACGCGCGGCGCGGCCATCAGCGTCGTGCTGCTGTTTTTCAACTGCTGGCGTAAGGCCTCAATTCGGCTTTGATCCACGCCCGGCACTTCGGCCCAGGCCTGTAATTTACGCTGCTGGCGCTCCAGCTCTTTCAACAGCTCCGTGCGGACATCGCCGCGCTCAATCACATCCAGCAGATCGCCTACGTTGCGGAAGAAGTGCAACGCCGTGGCATGATCGTTAACGGGCAGATGTTGTGAAAGCTGTTGGATGAGAAATTCAATGCGCAGCCAGGTACGCATTTTTTCATTAAGCGGGTGCTCAAAAAGGATGTGAGTGGACATTATGGTTTTTCCTGTGCAACGGCCTGCGCGGCGAACGTCAGATACTGCGCGTGCAGACGGGCAACATCCGATGCAATGGCATCTGGTGCGCCGTTATTATCAATAACATCATCCGCAACGGCAAGGCGCTGAGCGCGCGTGGCCTGAGCGGCAAGAATTTGTTCAGCATGTTCACGCGAGACGTGGTCGCGCGTCATGGTTCGCTGGATTTGCGTTTCGGGTGTGACATCAATCACCAGTACCCTATTGGCTTTCTTATGCAGCTGGTTTTCCACCAGGAGCGGAACCACCCACAGGACATAAGGTGAGCGGGCTGCGGCTATCTGACGCTGAGTTTCCTGGTGGATAATGGGGTGGAGCAGGGCATTAAGCCAGGCTTTTTCCGCAGAATCGGAAAAAATATATTCGCGAAGCTGACGGCGGTTCAGCGTGCCGTCGGCATTGATGATTGCCTTGCCGAAATGGTCTGCGATGGCCTTTAGCGCGGGTGTATTGGGCTCTACCACCTGACGGGCAATAATATCAGCATCAATAATCGCGATGCCGAGACGAGAAAATGCGTCCGCAACGGTACTTTTGCCACTACCGATGCCGCCGGTTACTGCGACGATATACCCCATTAAATCAAATCCTGGGAATTATTCATTATGAAAATCAGTTACTTAAAAAACAAACGTGCGACAGTAAATGTTTGATTCTCTTTACCGGCTTTTTACCAGGTAAATTTATAGGATTGTAGCGTAAAAAAAGAGAATTTCGCAGTCTTGCGGAGCAGGTATTAGTGCGTATGATAGCGTCACTGGAGTTGTGCTTTTAACATATTTGCCTCTAACCCCAGGAATCCGCACATGCGTATCGAAGAAGATCTGAAGTTAGGTTTCAAAGACGTTCTTATCCGCCCTAAACGCTCTACACTGAAAAGTCGCTCAGACGTTGAACTCGAACGTCAATTCACCTTTAAACACTCCGGTCAGACCTGGTCTGGCGTGCCAATCATTGCTGCCAACATGGATACAGTCGGTACCTTTGAGATGGCAACGGCGCTGGCTCAGTTCGATATTCTTACTGCAGTTCACAAGCACTACAGCCCTGAAGAGTGGAATGCGTTTGTTGCGTCCGCCTCTGCTGACGTGGTGAAGCACGTGATGGTCTCCACCGGTACTTCCGACGCCGATTTCGAGAAAACCAAACAGATCCTGAACGCCAACCCGGCGCTTAACTTCGTTTGTATTGACGTGGCGAACGGCTACTCCGAGCACTTCGTGCAGTTCGTCAGCAAGGCGCGCGAAGCCTGGCCGAACAAAACTATCATCGCGGGCAACGTGGTGACCGGTGAAATGTGTGAAGAGCTGATCCTTTCCGGTGCCGACATCGTGAAAGTGGGCATTGGCCCTGGCTCCGTATGCACCACGCGCGTTAAGACCGGCGTTGGTTATCCGCAGCTTTCCGCGGTCATTGAATGTGCCGACGCGGCGCACGGTCTGGGCGGCCAGATCATCAGCGATGGCGGTTGCACCATGCCGGGCGATGTCGCAAAGGCCTTTGGCGGCGGCGCGGACTTCGTGATGCTCGGCGGTATGCTGGCAGGCCACGAAGAGAGCGGCGGCACCGTGGTGGAAGAGAACGGCGAGAAATTCATGCTGTTCTACGGTATGAGCTCTGAATCCGCGATGACCCGCCACGTTGGTGGCGTGGCAAAATACCGTGCGGCTGAAGGCAAAACCGTGAAGCTGCCTCTGCGCGGCCCGGTTGAAAACACCGCGCGTGACATCCTGGGCGGCCTGCGCTCAGCCTGTACCTACGTGGGTGCATCCCGCCTGAAAGAGCTGACGAAACGCACCACGTTTATTCGCGTTCAGGAGCAGGAAAACCGCGTTTTCAATAGCCTGTAATGGCTTTCGCTGGCGCATGTTCGTGCGCCAGCGCTACTGCACTATCCCGCGTTCATGGCATCTCCCAGATGGAAAATCGGCAGATACATTGCCACCACCAGCGTGCCGATGATGACCCCCGTAACAACCAGGAGCAGCGGCTCCAGAAGCGCCGCCAGGTTGTCTGCTCGTTGAAAGGTCTGTTCCGTGTGATGGCGGGCAAGGTTTGCCAGCATGACGTCCAGCGAACCTGACATCTCGCCGGTTCGTAAAAGCTGAATACAGAGCGGGGTAAACATTGCCGCCTTCTGAAAGGACGACCAGACGGGGAGACCTTTTTCAATGTCCTCGCGTATGCTGCGGAGTATTCCCTGCCAGTACCGGCTTTCAACAGCCTCTTCTGCACTTTCAAGACCCTGTAAGAAGGCAATGCCCGCCTGTTGCGTGAGCGACAGCACGGTGAAGATCTGCCCCAGCTTTTGCCCTTTCGCCAGCGCTCCCATTACGGGAATATTCAGCAGCATACGCTGCCAGCTAGGATGGTGTCGCAGAGCCCAGGCTGCGGTTACGGGAACAAGCAGCATCGCGAACAGCGCGAGGGCATATGACTGCATAAACGCGGCTATCCCCATCACTATTCTTGTCAGCGCCGGAAGCGGGGTATTAAACGTTTTGTAGATCGCGGCAAACTCGGGCAAAACCAGGGTGACCATTGCCAGCACGACGAGTACGGCCAGCGTCAGGACGATCGCCGGGTAGCGCAGCGCTTTTTTCACTTTCGCGCTGAGCTGCTGCTGCGCTTTTTGCTGCTCTGCAAGCTCCCGGCAGCACGCTTCAAGCTTCCCCGTTAGCTCTCCGGTCTTCACCATTGAGATATGCAGTGGGCTAAAGACCGCAGGCCACCGTTTGAGCGCCTCAGAAAAAGGAGACCCTTCGCTGAGCTCATCGGCAACGCTTTGCAGTAGCCCCCGCCACGGCTCCACCGGATGCTGGTCTGCCAGCATTTCCAGACTATGCGCAAGCGTCAGCCCTGCCTGCAAAAGCGTTGCGAGCTGACGAAACATCTCATAGCAGTGATGTGGACGCCAGCGGTGCCTTTGAGCGCATCGGGTCAGTGCCAGAGGATGGAGGCCGTTACGTACCAGCTTGGTGAAGGCGGCGTTGCGGTCTGTGGCCCAGAGAACCCCGTTTCGGGGTTCTCCTTCAGCGGAGATTGCTCGCCAGCGCCAGAGTTGATTAGCAGCCATCGGGCATACCCAGAACGCGCACTAGCTCTTCAAGCGTGGTCATCCCTTGTTCAACGGCCATGCAGCCGTGTTCAAACAGCGAGATGAGTCCCGCCTGTCGGGCGCTGGCATCAATCACCTCGATGCCTGCTCCGCTGGCAATCGCCTGGCGCAGGGGGTTATCGATTGTAAGTACTTCAAAAATGGCCGCGCGGCCGTAAAAACCGTGATAACAACGATCGCAGCCTGCGGGCTGCCAGCGAGGAAGTGGCCGCGGCCAAACCGAGCGCGGCAGGTCCGTATGCTCCCCTGTTTTCTGTCGGCAGTGCGGGCAAAGGCGCCGAACCAGCCGCTGGGCAATCACCATCGAGAGCGCGGAAGAGATCATCCAGCGCGCCACGCCCATCTGCTCCAGACGAATGAGGGTTTCGGTCGTCGAGTTGGTGTGCAGCGTCGACAATACCAGATGCCCGGTCTGCGCGGCTTTAATGGCAATTTCTGCCGTTTCACCATCGCGAATTTCCCCGACCATAATGATGTCCGGATCCTGACGGAGCAGCGCTCTCAGTACGCTCTGGAATGTTAATCCCGCGCGGGGGTTAACCTGTGTCTGATTTAACCCCACAAGCGGGATCTCGATGGGATCCTCCACGCTGCAGATGTTGACGTCAGGGGTGTTACGCGCCTGCAACGCGCTGTAGAGCGTTACGGTTTTTCCGCTGCCCGTCGGGCCGGTGACCAGAATTAGCCCCTGAGGCTGGTGGAGCACCTCATTAAAACAGGCCAGCTGTTTAGCGCTCATGCCAAGCGCGTTCGGTTCCAGCGCCTGCTGAACCTGATGCAGCAAACGCAGCACAATTTTCTCACCGCCGTTGCAGGGAAGCGTGGCGATACGAAACGAGACCGGCTCGTTTGTCAGCTCAATCGTAAACTGACCGTCCTGCGGCAAGCGGCGTTCCGCAATATCCAGATTACCCAGCACTTTTAACCGGGCGCTGAGCATCGTCGCCAGCGCGGCGGAAAGGGGAGGCTGCGGGTAAAGTACCCCGTCGATACGTAAGCGGATCTGGCACGCGTGCTCCATCGGTTCGATATGGATGTCAGACGCGCGCTGGTTTACTGCCTGCTGCAGCGTGTGGTTGAGGATATCCACCGCGGAGTGGGGTTGCGAAACGACGGGCAGATGCGATTGCGCGGTTAACTGCCGGTGCTTTTCCATGCGTTCAGCGCTCCAGCATTCGATATCAATCCGCTTCTGGGTGGCGAAGCGCAGGGCCTCCATCAGTTCAGGCGCGGGGGTTCCCACAACGGCGATGCTAATCATGTCGCTGTCGCTGTTGAGCAGTAGCGCATGGTGGCGAAGACAAAGCGCCACGAGTTGATCGGTGTTCATTATCCGCTCCTCAGTGAGTGTCGAAGCGGAAGACGTCTTCACAGGCCTGCTTAAGCGCGCTGTCAGCACTGATATTGCAGTCACGCGTCCAGCCCGTCATGCCGTTGCCGTTGCTCCACTGTGGCGTCATGGTTACCGTCAGCCCGTTCAGGCTCTCCTGGCCTGTTAAGGTCACGACCCCTTTCGCCACGCTCATCCCCGAGACGTAACGCGTCGTGGCAGGAGAGGGTATACCGTTACTGCCCGCATCGCAGCTTTCTACGCCACCATGATCCAGCGCGCAAAGCTCAATGGCAGTGCGATAGGGAACGAAAGTTTGCAGCATATCGGTGAGAGCTGCTTTACGCAGGTAGTTCTGATAGGCGGGAACGCCGATGGCGCTCAGAATCGCAATAATGCCAATGACCACCATCAGCTCAATGAGTGTGAATCCTTGTTGTCTGTTCATATCTGCTCCTTATGCAAAGTGGCGCTACTTTGTCAGCGGGACAGGGCAGAAACGAGGGGCAAATAAGGGAACGAGAAAGGAGCTTCAGAGAATTCATTCCGTGTTGCAGAGAAGAACAATGGATTTGCGAGCGAGGCTGAAATTCCCCTCTCCGGGCAGAGAGGGGAGCGGGCGTTATTTGAAGCGCATTGAGAGATCGAGGGCGCGAACGTGCTTGGTCAGCGCGCCAACGGAAATGTAATCCACGCCGGTTTCGGCGAACTCACGGATCGTGTCGAAAGTGACGTTTCCGGACACTTCAAGCTGGGCCCGGCCGTTGGTCAGTTTCACCGCCTCGCGCATCTGCTCCGTTTCGAAGTTATCGAGCATGATGATATCGGCCCCGGCCTTGATCGCCTGCTCCAGCTCTTCCAGGCTTTCGACCTCCACCTCAACAGGCACATCCGGATGCAGCCAGAAGGCTTTCTCCACCGCCTGACGCACGGAGCCAGAAGCAATAATGTGGTTCTCTTTAATCAGGAAGGCGTCGGATAAGCCCAGACGATGGTTAGCGCCGCCACCGCAGAGCACCGCGTACTTCAGCGCAGTGCGCAGGCCCGGCAGCGTTTTGCGGGTATCCAGCAGCTGGGTTCGGGTGCCGGCCAGCAGGTCAACGTAGCGGCGTACTTCACTGGCGACGCCAGAGAGCGTCTGGACAAAATTAAGCGCGGTACGTTCGCCGGTCAGCAATACGCGGGAAGGACCGTCCAGTTCGAACAGCGGCTGATTGGCGGTCACCGCATCACCATCATCAACGTGCCATGTCACCTGTACATCGTCACCCGCCAGCTGAGTAAAAACCTCTTCAACCCAACGCTTGCCGCAAAAAACGCCCTCCTCACGGGTGATAATGACCGCGTGCGAGCGTGTCTCTTTTGGCAACAATTGTGCGGTAATATCCTTTTCAGCGTTAACGTCACCCCCCAGATCTTCTTTCAACGCATGGGCGACGCTTGCCGGAATATCCATATTAATACGTTCCAGAAGCGCTTCACGTCGGTGGTCGGGGTTGTAGCGGCGAGGCGGCATGATAAAACTCCAAATTGGTAACGAATCATAATATTGAAACATGCTACTCTGAACCGAGTCATTGCACCATACAGAAGGAGTTCCAGCATGTTGTTAGAAAACGGATGGCTGGTGGATGCGCGGCATGTGCCCTCGCCGCACCACGACTGCCGCCCGGAGGATGAAAAGCCCACACTGCTGGTGGTTCATAATATTAGCCTCCCGCCGGGTGAGTTTGGCGGCCCGTGGATCGATGCGTTATTCACGGGAACGATAGATCCCAATGCCCATCCTTTCTTCGCTGAGATTGCGCATTTGCGCGTGTCGGCACACTGCCTGATTCGCCGTGATGGTGAAGTGGTTCAGTATGTTCCTTTTGATAAGCGCGCCTGGCATGCCGGGGTATCGATTTATCACGGGCGCGAACGGTGCAACGATTTCTCGATTGGGATTGAGCTGGAAGGCACGGACACTACCCCCTACACCGATGCCCAGTATCAGCAGCTGGTTGCTATTACCCACACCCTTATCGGGCTCTACCCGGCAATCGCCGATAATATTACCGGGCATAGCGATATCGCTCCTGCGAGAAAAACCGATCCCGGCCCGGCATTTGACTGGCCGCGGTTTCGCGCCATGCTTGCCGCGTCGTCAGAATAAGGAGATACCATGACGTTGTTTACCATGCTGCTGGTTATCATCGCTGAACGCCTGTTCAAGCTCGGCGAACACTGGCAACTGGATCACCGGCTGGAGGTGTTATTCCGCCGCATCAAGCACTTTTCCATGCTGCGCACGCTGCTCATGATGGCGGGCGTCATGCTTATTACCTTCCTGCTGCTGCGCTCGCTGTACGGACTCTTTTTCAACGTGCCGCTGCTGGTGGTGTGGATCCTGCTCGGCGTGCTGTGCATTGGTGCGGGCAAGGTGCGTTTGCACTATCACGCCTACCTGAAAGCCGCTTCCCGTGACGATGCCCACGCGCGCGGCGCGATGGCGAGCGAGCTGACGATGATCCACGGCGTGCCGCCGGACTGCGACGAGCGCGAGTTCCTGCGCGAGCTGCAAAACGCGCTGCTGTGGATTAACTTCCGCTACTACCTGGCACCGCTGTTCTGGTTTGTGGTGGGCGGCCCGTGGGGGCCGGTGCTGCTGATGGGCTATGCGTTCCTGCGCGCCTGGCAGACCTGGCTTGCCCGTTACCTGACGCCGCATGAGCGTTTGCTTTCGGGCATTGATGCCATCCTGCACGTGCTCGACTGGCTCCCGGTGCGTCTGGTGGGCGTGGTGTACGCCTTAATTGGGCACGGTGAAAAAGCGCTGCCCGCATGGTTCGCTTCTCTTGGGGACCGCCATACGTCCCAGTATCAGGTGTTGACGCGCCTGGCGCAGTTCTCGCTGGCGCGAGAGCCGCATACCGACAGGATCGAAACGCCAAAAGCTGCCGTTTCAATGGCGAAGAAAACCTCGTTTGTGGTGGTAGTGATTGTGGCGCTGCTGACCATTTACGGCACGCTGGTTTAACCCTGCGCGCCGTAAACGCTATAACGTATCCGCAGGCGGGATGCCGAAATCAGGCATCCCGTTTTCGTCCCAGCAGACAAGCTTCAGGCGGGTATGACGGTTTGGATCGTAGAGCGGATCGCCTTCAATTTCGGTGTAATTTCTTGCGTGGTACACCAGCACATCTTCCCCTTCCGGCGTTTGCGTAAAGCTGTTGTGGCCTGGCCCGTACTGGCGGTTCTCGTAGCTGGTGACGAAAACCGGGCGAGGGGATTTGTGCCAGTTTGCCGGGTTTTGCGGATCGGCGTTCAGGTCTATCCACAGTAACCCCATACAGTAGTTCTCGTCGGTCGCGCTGGCGGAGTAGCTGATAAACAGCTTATCGCCGTGAACCAACACCGCCGGACCTTCGTTGACCCAGAAGCCGCGGCATTCCCAGTCGTATTCTGGCTTGCTGAGCATCACCGGCTCGCCTTTCAGCGTCCACGGGTTCTCCATTTCGCACAGATAAAGATTGGAGTTACCGGAAATATCCGGGGCTTTTTGCGCCCACAGGTACCAGCGTTTGCCCTGATGGACAAAGGTGGTGGCATCCAGGGCGAAGGTGTCGAACGGAGTGCTGATTTGACCTTTCTCGATCCAGGTACCTGTGAGCGGATCGCGGTCCGCACACTCAACCGCAAACATGCGGTGCTGGAACATCCCGAGCGCGTCGAGCGCCTGGGTATGCGTCGCGGCAAAATAGATGTACCACTTGCCGTCGATATGATGCAGTTCCGGCGCCCAGATTAGCTGGCTCATCGGGCCGGTCTCGGGTTTGCGCCAGACCACCACCTCTTCAGCGTTGCGTAGTCCTTCCAGCGAGTCCGCGCGGCGGATCGCCAGCCTGTCGTACTGCGGTACGGAGGCAATAAAATAGTACTGTCCCTCATGGCGTAAAATGTACGGGTCGGCGCGTTGTTCGATAAACGGGTTTGGCCAGGTTTGCATTCGGCTTTCCTTATTTAGTCTCAGCGGCTCTAAGTTCCTGATAGTCGTTCAGCTCGCGGTAATTGGCGCGGCGCTTTTCCAGATCGGACTGGATCTGCTTCATGGTCTCACGGTCCACTTTCAGCAGACGCACCACCCCAGCGGTAATTAAGTATCCAATGCCCGGAATGACGGTGAACAGCAGCACAATGCCGTTAATGGCGTCCGCGCTTTGCGCTTTTGCACCCGCGTCATAGCCGTACCAGGAGAGCAGGAAGCCGACCATCGCCCCGGCAATCGCCAGGCCCAGTTTCAGGAAGAAGATGTTGCCGGAGAAGCTGATCCCGGTGATGCGTTTCCCGGTTTTCCACTCGCCGTAGTCGTCCACGTCGGCCATCAGCGACCAGTGCAGCGGAGATGGGATCTGGTGCAGGATGTTCAGCAGGAAGTAGAGCACCACGATAGTAACGGTCGCTTTCGGGTCGAAGAAATAGAAGGCGCAGGAGAATACCGCCAGCACGATGTTGGTCCAGAAGAAGACCTTCAGCTTGCACCAGCGGTCGGTCAGCACTTTCGCCAGCACGCTGCCGAGCATCATGCCAACCACGCCCAGGCTGATAAACAGCGTGGCGAAGTGGGTGCTCTGGCCCATCACCCAGGTGACGTAGTACATGGTCGCCGCCATGCGAATAAAGCCCGGGCAGACGTTGCACAGCGTCAGCAGCAGAATGCGCACCCACTGATCGTTTTTCCACACGTCTTTCAGGTCGTTTTTCAGCTCGTCGTTGGTTTGTACCGCCGGACGCACGCGCTCGCGCACGGTGGCGAAGCAGAACAGGAACATACAGGTGCCAATCAGCGCCAGGACGGTCATCGCCATCTGGTAACCTTTGGCTTTGTTATCCCCGCCAAACCAGTCGGCCATCGGCAGCAGCGTCAGAGACAGCAGCAGCGTGGCGATGCCGACCAGCACGAAGCGATACGACTGGCAGGCCACGCGCTCTTTCGGATCGTTGGTGATCACTCCACCTAACGAGCAGTAAGGGATGTTGATGGCCGTATAGGTTAAAGAGAGCAGGAAGTAGGTGACAAACGCATAGATAACTTTGCTGTTATAGCTCCACTCCGGGGTGGTGAACATCAGGATGCTGAACAGCGCGTAGGGGAACGCAATCCACAGCAGCCATGGACGAAACCGGCCATATTTACTGCGGGTACGGTCGGCAATCGCCCCCATGATCGGGTCCGTTACGGCGTCAATCACGCGGACGGACAGCAGCAGCACGCCGACCAGCGCAGGCGCGAGGCCAAAAATATCCGTATAGAAATAGTTAACAAACAACATGATGGCGCCGAAGATGATGTTGCATCCCGCGTCGCCCATTCCATAGCCGATCTTTTCTTTTACTGACAGTTTGTTGTTATCCATCGACAGCTCTCCGGTTTACGGTATGGAGAGAATTATTTGCTGGCAAAGGAATATATGCGTTGCAGTATCAGGGCGGTGATATGGATAAATGTGCTGTGGGCGTGAAAGTGTGAAGGAGGTAACAACGCGCGGCACCCGCAAAAGCAGGTGCCGCGGCGGGAGGCTTAGTGCGCCTTCATAGCATTACGGCTTTTCTGGCTGAAGAGATAGCCAACGCCAAGGATCGCAATCCAGACCGGGATCAGGTAGACGGAAATCGCCATACCCGGCGTGATCAGCATGATCACCAGCACGCCCGCCATAAACAGCAGGCAAATCCAGTTACCCAGCGGATAGAGCAGGGCAGGGAAGCGCGTGGTGACGCCCTGCTGCTGCTTCGCGCGGCGGAACTTCATGTGCGCCAGGCTGATCATCGCCCAGTTGATGACCAGGGCAGAGACTACCAGCGCCATCAGCAGGCCAAACGCCGATTCCGGTGCCATGTAGTTAATCAGCACGCACAGCGCGGTCACGATGGCTGAAACAATGATGGTATTGACCGGCACGCCGCGTTTATCAACGTTGAGCAGCATCTTAGGCGCGTTGCCCTGCTGGGCCAGGCCGAACAGCATGCGGCTGTTGCAGTATACGCAGCTGTTATAAACGGAGAGCGCTGCGGTCAGCACCACGATGTTCAGGGCGTTTGCGACAAAGGTATCGCCCAGCTCGTGGAAGATGAGAACAAACGGGCTGGTGTCAGCGGTCACGCGCGTCCAGGGCAGCAGGGAGAGCAGCACGGCCAGCGAGCCCACATAGAAGATCAGGATGCGGTAGATAACCTGGTTAGTGGCTTTTGGAATGCTCTGCTCCGGATTGTCGGCTTCTGCGGCGGTGATGCCCACCAGCTCAAGGCCGCCGAAGGAGAACATAATGATCGCCATCATCATCACCAGACCGGTCATGCCGTGAGGCAGGAAGCCGCCCTGTTCCCAGAGGTTACGCACGGTGGCCTGCGGGCCGCCGTTGCCGCTGAACAGCAGCCAGCCGCCAAAGATGATCATCGCCACAACGGCAATGACTTTGATAATGGCAAACCAGAACTCCATCTCGCCGAACACTTTTACGTTGGTCAGGTTAATGGCGTTGATAATGACGAAGAAGGCTGCAGCAGACGCCCAGGTGGGGATCTCGGGATACCAGAACTGAATGTACTTCCCGACGGCGGTAAGCTCGGCCATAGCAACCAGAACGTACAGCACCCAGTAGTTCCAGCCGGAGGCAAAACCCGCGAAGCTGCCCCAGTATTTATAGGCAAAGTGGCTAAACGAGCCTGCGACCGGCTCTTCAACGACCATTTCGCCAAGCTGGCGCATGATCAGAAAAGCGATGAAACCCGCAATCGCGTAACCCAAAATAATACCCGGACCGGCTGACTGGATAACGGATGCGCTGCCCAGAAACAGGCCGGTACCAATCGCACCGCCCAGTGCGATGAGCTGTATATGGCGGTTTTTAAGTCCGCGCTTTAGCTGATCGCCGTGCTGTTGAGCTTCCATTTGAAACCTCGTGTGTGGTTGTTATGTTCACGCTGTGCGTGTGTAATTATGAAAGTCCATATTCTGTATTTATTTCTTTACGGTTAAACAAACCGAAAAAAGCGGAGATGACTTCCGTACGCGCAAGAATAGTGGTAAGCGCCTGCGAATGCACCTGCTTTATGAAGGGATGCTGACCACTTGAATAAAAAGAAAGCATTTGTAAATCGGCCCGCTTATTCTTCCTAACCCAACCTATAGAATAGAAATGCTTATTAAGTGGGCGAATTTTCATTATTTGCCATGTTGAATCGCTTCAGATTGCAAAACCCCTCGTTTCATTATGGTTAAAACTCCCTCTTTGGGAGTAATCAACTCATTTGTGCAAAGTTACATTTCTGAAACGTTATTTCTGTAAGGTTGTTAAAATGTGCAGGGTTTACTGATTTCAATCAAAACCAATATGGACAGAAGGTGAATACTTTGTTACTTTAGCGATACGAACTAGAAATTGGTAAGACCAATTGACTCCGGGCAAAAAGGCGTAAGACAGGGAATATGGCCTACAGCAAAATTCGCCAACCAAAACTATCTGATGTGATTGAGCAGCAGCTGGAGTTTTTAATCCTCGAAGGGACTCTGCGCCCGGGTGAGAAACTTCCGCCAGAACGCGAGCTGGCAAAACAGTTCGACGTTTCACGTCCCTCTCTGCGTGAGGCGATTCAACGCCTCGAAGCAAAGGGCTTGCTGCTTCGTCGCCAGGGCGGCGGAACCTTTGTGCAAAACAGCCTGTGGCAGAGCTTCAGCGATCCGCTGGTAGAACTTCTCTCTGACCACCCAGAATCCCAGTTTGACCTGCTTGAGACCCGTCACGCGCTTGAAGGTATTGCGGCCTATTACGCCGCCCTTCGCAGCACTGATGAAGATCGTGTGCGTATCCGCGAACTGCATCAGGCCATTGAACGGGCACAGCAGTCCGGCGATTTAGACGCCGAGTCCAGCGCCGTCGTCCAGTATCAAATCGCCGTCACCGAAGCAGCACACAACGTGGTGCTCCTCCATCTGCTACGCTGCATGGAGCCGATGCTGGCCCAGAACGTTCGTCAGAATTTTGAATTGTTGTATGCCCGTCGGGAGATGCTCCCACTGGTAAGCAACCATCGCACCCGAATATTCGAGGCGATAATGGCCGGGGAGCCGGAGCAGGCGCGCGAAGCGTCGCACCGTCACCTGGCTTTCATTGAGGAAATCTTGCTGGACCGCAGCCGTGAACAATCGCGTCGCGAACGTTCATTACGCCGCATACAGCAACGAAAGGATTAAGCGCCAGGTACTTTTAGAGCGCGGCAACTAAACGCAGAACCTGTCTTATTGTGTTCTTGCCCAAGAGCACAATGGGACAGGTTCCAGACAAATCAACGTATTAGATAGATAAGGAATACCCCCATGTCAGAACGTCTCCAAAATGACGTGGATCCGATCGAAACTCGCGACTGGCTACAGGCGATCGAATCGGTCATCCGTGAAGAAGGTGTTGAGCGCGCTCAGTATCTGATTGATCAGCTGCTTTCTGAAGCCCGCAAAGGCGGCGTGAAGGTTGCTTCAGGTGCAGGGGCTAGCAACTACGTAAACACGATTGCCGTTGAAGACGAACCGGAATACCCGGGCAATCTGGATCTGGAACGTCGTATCCGTTCTGCAATCCGCTGGAACGCCATCATGACCGTTCTGCGCGCGTCCAAGAAAGACCTGGAGCTGGGTGGCCACATGGCGTCCTTCCAGTCTTCTGCAACCGTTTACGAAGTGTGCTTCAACCACTTCTTCCGTGCAGCGAACGAGAAAGACGGCGGCGATCTGGTGTACTTCCAGGGCCACATCTCTCCGGGCATCTATGCACGTGCATTCCTGGAAGGTCGTCTGACTGAAGAGCAGATGAACAACTTCCGTCAGGAAGTTCACGGTAAAGGTCTGTCTTCTTATCCGCACCCTAAACTGATGCCTGAATTCTGGCAGTTCCCGACCGTATCTATGGGTCTGGGTCCAATCGGTGCGATCTATCAGGCTAAATTCCTGAAGTACCTGGAACACCGTGGTCTGAAAGACACCTCTGAGCAGACCGTTTACGCCTTCCTGGGCGACGGCGAAATGGATGAGCCAGAATCTAAAGGTGCGATCACCATCGCGACCCGTGAGAAGCTGGACAACCTGTGCTTCATCATCAACTGTAACCTGCAGCGTCTGGATGGTCCGGTAACCGGTAACGGCAAGATCATCAACGAACTGGAAGGCATCTTCGCGGGTGCTGGCTGGAACGTAATCAAAGTGATGTGGGGCGGTCGTTGGGATGAGCTGCTGCGTAAAGATACCAGCGGTAAACTGATCCAGCTGATGAACGAAACCGTTGACGGCGACTACCAGACCTTCAAATCCAAAGACGGTGCCTACGTGCGTGAGCACTTCTTCGGCAAATATCCTGAAACCGCCGCGCTGGTTGCAGACTGGACTGATGAGCAGATCTGGGCCCTGAACCGCGGTGGTCACGATCCGAAGAAAGTCTACGCTGCACTGAAAAAAGCGCAGGAAACCAAAGGTAAAGCGACTGTAATCCTGGCCCACACCATCAAAGGTTACGGCATGGGTGATACCGCAGAAGGTAAAAACATCGCTCACCAGGTTAAGAAAATGAACATGGACGGCGTGCGTTACATCCGCGACCGTTTCAACGTTCCAGTGACCGATGAGCAGGTAGAAAACCTGTCTTACATCACCTTCCCGGAAGGTTCTGAAGAGCACAAGTACCTGCACGAACGTCGTCAGGCGCTGAAAGGCTACCTGCCTGCTCGTCAGCCTAACTTCACCGAGAAGCTGGAACTGCCAGCGCTGGAAGACTTCTCTCAGCTGCTGGAAGAGCAGAACAAAGAGATCTCTACCACCATCGCTTTCGTTCGTGCCCTGAACGTGATGCTGAAGAACAAGTCGATCAAAGATCGTCTGGTTCCAATCATTGCCGACGAAGCGCGTACTTTCGGTATGGAAGGTCTGTTCCGTCAGATCGGTATCTACAGCCCGAACGGCCAGCAGTACACCCCGCAGGACCGTGAGCAGGTTGCATACTACAAAGAAGACGAGAAAGGTCAGATTCTGCAGGAAGGTATCAACGAGCTGGGCGCAGGCGCATCCTGGCTGGCTGCTGCGACCTCTTACAGCACCAACAACCTGCCGATGATCCCGTTCTACATTTACTACTCCATGTTCGGGTTCCAGCGTATCGGTGACCTGTGCTGGCAGGCAGGCGACCAGCAGGCTCGCGGCTTCCTGATCGGTGGTACTTCTGGTCGTACGACTCTGAACGGTGAAGGTCTGCAGCACGAAGATGGCCACAGCCACATTCAGTCTCTGACTATCCCTAACTGTATCTCTTACGACCCGTCTTACGCGTACGAAGTGGCGGTCATCATGCATGACGGTCTGCAGCGCATGTACGGTGAAGCGCAAGAGAACATTTACTACTACATCACCACCCTGAACGAAAACTACCACATGCCGGCAATGCCGGAAGGTGCCGAGGAAGGTATCCGTAAAGGTATCTACAAACTCGAAACCCTCGAAGGTAGCAAAGGTAAAGTTCAGCTGCTGGGCTCCGGTTCTATCCTGCGTCACGTGCGTGAAGCAGCGCAGATCCTGGCGAAAGACTACGGTGTGGGTTCCGACGTGTACTCTGTGACCTCCTTCACTGAACTGGCGCGTGATGGCCAGGATTGTGAGCGCTGGAACATGCTGCACCCAATGGAAACCCCACGCGTTCCGTACATCGCTCAGGTGATGAACGACGCGCCAGCGGTGGCGTCTACTGACTATATGAAACTGTTCGCTGAGCAGGTTCGTACTTACGTTCCGGCTGATGATTATCGCGTACTGGGTACTGACGGCTTCGGTCGTTCTGACAGCCGCGAAAACCTGCGTCACCACTTCGAAGTTGATGCTTCTTACGTGGTTGTAGCAGCACTGGGCGAACTGGCTAAACGTGGCGAAATCGATAAGAAAGTGGTTGCGGACGCAATTACCAAATTCAACATCGATGCAGAAAAAGTTAACCCGCGTCTGGCGTAAGAGGTAAAAGAATAATGGCTATCGAAATCAATGTACCGGACATCGGGGCTGATGAAGTTGAAATCACCGAGATCCTGGTCAAAGTAGGCGACAAAGTTGAAGCTGAACAGTCGCTGATCACCGTAGAAGGCGACAAAGCCTCTATGGAAGTCCCGTCTCCTCAGGCTGGCATCGTTAAAGAGATCAAAGTCTCTGTTGGCGATAAAACCGAGACCGGCAAACTGATCATGATTTTCGATTCCGCCGACGGTGCAGCAGCTGCTGCACCTGCGCAGGAAGAGAAGAAAGAAGCCGCTCCGGCCGCCGCTGCTCCAGCAGCTGCCGCGAGCGCGAAAGAAGTCAACGTGCCTGACATCGGCGGTGACGAAGTTGAAGTGACCGAAATCCTGGTGAAAGTAGGCGACACCGTTGCGGCCGAGCAGTCTCTGATCACCGTAGAAGGCGATAAAGCCTCTATGGAAGTGCCAGCGCCGTTCGCCGGTACCGTTAAAGAGATCAAGATCAACACCGGTGACAAAGTGTCTACCGGGTCGCTTATCATGATCTTCGAAGTGGCGGGTGCTGCCCCAGCTGCCGCGCCTGCACAGGCCGCTGCTCCGGCTCCGGCTGCTGCACCAGCAGCTGCTGGCGGCGCGAAAGACGTTAACGTTCCGGACATCGGCGGTGACGAAGTTGAAGTGACCGAAGTGATGGTGAAAGTGGGCGACAAAGTTGCCGCTGAACAGTCACTGATCACCGTTGAAGGCGACAAAGCTTCTATGGAAGTGCCAGCGCCGTTCGCCGGTACCGTTAAAGAGATCAAAATCAGCACCGGCGACAAAGTCTCTACCGGATCTCTGATCATGGTCTTCGAAGTGGAAGGCGCTGCGCCTGCCGCAGCTCCGGCTGCCGCGGCTGCTCCAGCACCGGCTGCTGCACCGGCTCAGGCTGCTAAACCAGCGGCTGCCCCTGCTGCGAAAGCGGAAGGCAAATCTGAGTTCGCTGAAAACGACGCTTACGTCCACGCCACCCCGCTGATTCGTCGCCTGGCGCGCGAGTTCGGTGTGAACCTGGCGAAAGTGAAAGGCACGGGCCGTAAGGGTCGTATCCTGCGCGAAGACGTTCAGACCTACGTGAAAGACGCGGTGAAACGTGCCGAAGCTGCACCAGCTGCAGCCGCTGGCGGCGGTATCCCGGGCATGCTGCCATGGCCGAAAGTGGACTTCAGCAAGTTCGGCGAAATCGAAGAAGTGGAGCTGGGCCGTATCCAGAAAATCTCTGGTGCGAACCTGAGCCGTAACTGGGTGATGATCCCGCACGTTACGCACTTCGACAAAACCGATATCACCGACCTGGAAGCGTTCCGTAAACAGCAGAACGCCGAAGCTGAGAAGCGTAAGCTGGACGTGAAGTTCACCCCAGTGGTCTTCATCATGAAAGCCGTTGCCGCTGCCCTTGAGCAGATGCCACGCTTCAACAGCTCCCTGTCCGAAGACGGCCAGAAGCTGACGCTGAAGAAATACATCAACATCGGTGTTGCGGTAGATACGCCAAATGGTCTGGTTGTTCCGGTCTTCAAAGACGTGAACAAGAAGAGCATTACCGAGCTGTCCCGTGAACTGACCACCATCTCCAAAAAAGCGCGTGATGGTAAGCTGACTGCCGGCGAAATGCAGGGCGGCTGCTTCACTATCTCCAGCATCGGCGGCCTGGGTACCACCCACTTCGCGCCGATTGTTAACGCGCCGGAAGTGGCTATCCTCGGTGTGTCCAAGTCCGCGATGGAGCCGGTGTGGAATGGCAAAGAGTTCGTGCCGCGTCTGATGATGCCAATCTCTCTGTCCTTCGACCACCGCGTGATCGACGGTGCTGATGGTGCGCGTTTCATCACCATCATCAACAACACCCTGAGCGACATTCGCCGCCTGGTGATGTAACCGAAAAGCCGGCCGCTCGGCCGGCTTTTTTCTGATAACCTCATGGGGTTTATGAGGTTATGGGTGAAAGCGATAATTCGTGAGCCGTTTGTTGTTTCAAAATTGTTAACAATTTTGTAAAATACGGGCGGATAGAACGACCCGGTGGACGACGGGTATAAATTAAGAGGTCATGATGAGCACAGAAATCAAAACTCAGGTCGTAGTACTTGGGGCAGGCCCAGCAGGTTACTCCGCAGCATTCCGCGCAGCGGATTTAGGTCTGGAAACCGTCATCGTAGAACGTTACAGCACCCTCGGCGGTGTTTGTCTGAACGTCGGCTGTATCCCTTCTAAAGCGCTGCTGCACGTAGCGAAAGTTATCGAAGAAGCCAAAGCGCTGGCTGAACACGGTATCGTCTTCGGCGAGCCGAAAACCGATATCGACAAGATTCGTACCTGGAAAGAGAAAGTTATCACTCAGCTGACCGGCGGTCTGGCGGGTATGGCCAAAGGCCGTAAAGTGAAAGTGGTAAACGGTCTGGGTAAATTCACCGGTGCGAACACCCTGGAAGTGGAAGGCGAAAACGGCAAAACCGTGATCAACTTCGACAACGCGATCATCGCGGCAGGCTCTCGCCCAATCGAACTGCCATTCATTCCACATGAAGATCCACGCGTGTGGGATTCCACCGATGCCCTGGAGCTGAAAACCGTTCCTAAGCGTCTGCTGGTTATGGGCGGCGGTATCATCGGTCTGGAAATGGGTACCGTGTACCATGCGCTGGGTTCAGACATTGACGTGGTTGAAATGTTCGACCAGGTTATCCCGGCTGCCGACAAAGACATCGTTAAAGTCTTCACCAAGCGCATCAGCAAGAAATTCAACCTGATGCTGGAAACCAAAGTGACTGCCGTTGAAGCGAAAGAAGACGGTATTTACGTTTCCATGGAAGGCAAAAAAGCGCCATCCGAACCGCAGCGTTACGACGCCGTGCTGGTGGCTATCGGCCGCGTGCCGAACGGTAAAAACCTCGACGCGGGCAAAGCTGGCGTGGAAGTGGACGACCGTGGCTTTATTCGCGTTGACAAGCAGCTGCGCACTAACGTGCCGCACATCTTTGCTATCGGCGATATCGTCGGTCAGCCAATGCTGGCGCACAAAGGTGTTCACGAAGGTCACGTTGCCGCTGAAGTTATCGCCGGCATGAAACACTACTTCGATCCGAAAGTGATCCCATCTATCGCGTACACCGAGCCAGAAGTTGCATGGGTCGGTCTGACCGAGAAAGAAGCGAAAGAGAAAGGCATCAGCTACGAAACTGCCACCTTCCCGTGGGCTGCTTCTGGCCGTGCTATCGCGTCTGACTGCGCAGATGGTATGACCAAACTGATCTTCGACAAAGAAACTCACCGCGTTATCGGTGGTGCCATTGTCGGTACCAACGGCGGCGAGCTGCTGGGTGAAATCGGTCTGGCTATCGAAATGGGCTGCGACGCGGAAGACATCGCGCTGACCATCCACGCTCACCCAACTCTGCACGAGTCCGTGGGCCTGGCGGCTGAAGTGTTTGAAGGTAGCATCACCGACCTGCCAAACGCGAAAGCGAAGAAGAAATAAGTTTCTTCAGATGAAAAAAGCGGCCAGAGGCCGCTTTTTTTATGCGCTGCGTTCAGGGGGTAACGAGCTGCCAGGTTTTATCCGGGTGGTATGCAGTAAGAGCCTGCGCTTTCTGCGCTGAATCGCTGCCGAGATCGGACTGATACACCTTGTCGTCCTGGTTTATCACAAAGCTCATTACGCCGGTCTGACCATAGCTGACCGGCCAGGCCACCATCGCGAAACCGTTATTATCCGGGAGGATGCGGAAGCGATAACCATGGTAACCCGCACCCGGCTCTTTCGGACTGAACGCCGGACCAAGCGGGCTTGGCGCTTCGCCAGGCGAAACGGGCCAGTACAGACCGTCCTTCTTCCCTTCAGAGCTGACAATCTTTTGCGCGTATTTCTGGTTCATCGCAAAATAGCTTTGCTGCGCATCCACGTAGGCATGCAGGGCTTCAATGGCGGCGAGCTCGTTGCGCCCAATTTCGCGGGTCAGGATCTCCTCGGCGCCTTCTTTGATGTCAAACTGCCAGCCGGAGGCGGTTTTGACCACCGGGATGGGAAGCTGCCAGCCGCTGTCGCCGACCACAAGATGCGCCGTATCCCCTTCGACAACGGTATTATGACGGACTTTCCAGTCACGCAGAAAGCGATCGACCGCATCAGGATCAACGCCTTCAGGCGGCAGAAAATCGCGCCAGTTTTCGCCGAGCAGATTGTTCATGGCGCTTTCGTTTTGCTCGCTGATGGCGCTTGCCAGCGCGTTGGTTGCCTGGTCTGGCGAGCTGAAGGATTGCTGCGCCATAGCGGCCGCCGAGACCATGAACAATACTATTCCACTGAGTAAGTTACGTTTCATGTCGGCTCCCTTAACGATGACGGAATTCACGGTGTTCAGCGCGTTCGCCAGAGAGCTGGCGCGGCTGATGTTGACGAGCAGCGAGCTGCCGGCTTTGCGCACCGCGCTGCTGCTGGGCTTGCCAGTTACCGGAGCGGCTGTCGTTGCCGCTCAGCGCATTGGCGCGATGCAGCCTGGCTGGCTGTTGTACCGTCTGTGAAGCCCGCTTCTCCTGTCTGTGCGCCGCAGTCTGGTGATTTTCACGCTGCGGTGCACTCGCGCGTTTTACGGTCTGCGGCCTGGTGTCATACCCACGATAGTTATTGCGCTGCGAAATCTGCTTTAACTGCTGCGTCGAGGCCAGACGCTGAGCATCTCGCGTGCCCGCGTGCGGGAAGGTTTTCCCCGTTGATTTTTCCATCTGACTGAGCGCGGCCTGGCGCTGGCTGTCGCGATTAACCGGCTTTTGCTGCGTTGCGCTTAGCCCGGTGGCTGTATTTGTGGAGTGGAAACGGTTAGCCAGCTGGTTATTCGGGTAGGGGACGCCCTCACGGTAGGCCGGGTTGTGCTGCCATGTGCGATCGATATCGGTGAGATGCTGTCCGCTGATTCTGTTGAAGTTATCAACGTTAATATTGATGTTGTTATCACCGTTGTGGTTGTAGCCGCCGTGATTATCCCAGTCGTCATGGTGATGATCCCAGTCATCGTCATCATCCCAGTCGATATTGCTGAAAATGGCGTAGGTGGTTGCGACCCCGAGGCTGAAACCTAAGCCTTTGACCAGGCTGTCGGTGAACTGCTCGCCGGGGGAGGGCGGGAGATACACCGGCGGGTAAGTGGTGTTGGGCCAGGTACCGTAAACCGTATTCGGGTTATAGGTGGGAACGTAAACCACCTGCGGATCGGCAGATTCAATTTTAATGACCGTCGGATTGCTGGTTGCTTCCGTTACCGTTGTTGATGTTGTTTTTGCCGGTGCGGGCTTCGTGACGGTGGTAACCGTCTGCTGCGGCGTGGATTGCAGTGCACCCGCCTGTTGCGCCAGCAGGCGCAACCGTTGTACCGAATCCATCACGTCTTTCGGCTGCGCGAGGAATGCATCCCCCAGGTTTTGTACCCACGGCGGGTTTTCACCCATCAGCGACATCAGCTGAGGAAATGCGACCAGCGATTTCACGCTGGGGTCCCACGGCTGATTGGCTACCGCCTGAATGGCGGCATCACCCTGCATTTTAGGGTTGTCCTTTGACCACTGCGCCGCCTGGATAACGTTAGACGGGTAGGTTGACGCCATTAAAATCTGCGACAGGAGGGCATCTGGATAAAGTGCTACAGGGGCAACCCACTGATCGATTTGCGCGGCAGTGTAGGTTGGCGCGACAACAGGGGCGGGCTGGGCTGCAGCAGGCGCCGGTGCAGCTGGCTGTTGTGTAACGGGCGCCGGCGAAGCGGGCTCCGTTGCGCGGCTTTGGACAAACATGACGCCTGAGGCGGCAAACAGCCCGGCACTGCACATAAGGACGAGCAGATGTGGCTTAAAGGGCAACTTCATAAAATGACTCCAACGAGACAAGCGCTGTGCCGTGAGGCGTTACGGTTGGCGTGAGTATTATTCACCCGCCTTTTACTTTTTTGACTTTTATTGGGAAGCGTTCAATACGTCCGGATAAAGAGTGTGAGTATTTATTACGCAATTATATGCGATGCGGGAAAAACCGCAGGGAATTCAGAAGGCCGCTCTTACGAGCGGCCAGCAGCTAGTTGCCGAGGTTGACGACAAACAGCACCGTGATGTCGGATATGTTCCAGCCACCGTGCAGTGCGGTTAGCAGTAAACCGATCGCAACGATCAGCGCAGTGATTCGCATCTCCATTGCATGCGTTCCTGTACAGGCTACGCGGGTTCATTCTCCACCGGGAAAGGCAGAACCAGGCAAATGAGTACATTGCCGCGTAGGTAACGGAACTGCTTCCGGGCCCGGTGACTGGTTGCTACACCAGCGAAGCAGGCCGGGAGCAACAGTATTACAGCCGAAATGGACTGAAAATAGGTGAAATGCAGTTTCATCCTTTTTCATTCGAAACTGGATGGCAGCTCGTAAACATAAAATATGTGCTTGCGGATCTGCATACACAGGAGCATTATTCATGCCGAGTGCATTGCCGCAAATCTGCCAACCCGGTGTGCTACCACCGCAAGGCAACAAATAAACCGCTACCAGGCGGTTTTTTTGTCCCCAAAATTCGTCTCGTTTCTCCGCTACACCAGCTTAACGATTCAGCAAATTTTTTAATGTTGCTTTTTTGTAAACAGATTAACACTGTGCAGAAATCCTGCTATGCTGCCCGACGCGGTATCGGGCATTTACCCTACAAACTGCTGTCTCACAGGAGCGTGAAGAGAACGCCCGCCGCATATGACAATGAGAGCGAGGAGAACCGTCGTGCTAGAAGAATACCGTAAGCACGTAGCAGAACGTGCCGCCGAGGGAATTGTACCCAAACCTTTAGATGCAACCCAAATGGCCGCGCTCGTCGAGCTGCTGAAGAACCCGCCTAAGGGCGAAGAAGAATTCCTGTTAGATCTGCTGATCAACCGCGTACCGCCTGGCGTAGATGAAGCTGCCTACGTAAAAGCCGGATTCCTTGCTGCTATCGCCAAAGGCGAAGCCACCTCCCCACTGGTTACTCCTGAAAAAGCCATTGAACTGCTCGGCACCATGCAGGGTGGTTACAACATTCATCCGCTGATTGACGCGCTGGATAACGACAAGCTGGCACCGATTGCCGCTAAAGCGCTCTCTTCCACGCTGCTGATGTTCGATAACTTCTACGATGTCGAAGAAAAAGCCAAAGCGGGCAACGTCTATGCGAAGCAGGTGATGCAGTCCTGGGCTGATGCCGAATGGTTCCTGAACCGCCCAGCGCTGGCGGAAAAAATCACCGTGACCGTCTTTAAAGTGACCGGTGAGACCAACACCGATGACCTCTCTCCGGCGCCGGACGCGTGGTCTCGCCCTGATATTCCTCTGCACGCCCTGGCGATGCTGAAAAACGCCCGTGAAGGTATTGAGCCGGATCAGCCGGGCGTTGTTGGCCCGATCAAACAGATCGAAGCGCTTCAGAAGAAAGGTTTCCCGTTGGCCTATGTGGGTGACGTTGTTGGTACCGGCTCTTCCCGTAAGTCCGCGACCAACTCTGTGCTGTGGTTCATGGGCGACGACATTCCGCACGTGCCGAACAAGCGCGGCGGCGGCCTGTGCCTCGGCGGTAAAATTGCGCCAATCTTCTTCAACACCATGGAAGATGCGGGCGCGCTGCCAATTGAAGTGGATGTGAGCAATCTGAACATGGGCGACGTGATTGACGTCTACCCGTATAAAGGCGAAGTGCGCAACCACGAAACCAACGAGCTGCTGGCAAGCTTCGAGCTGAAAACCGACGTGCTGATCGACGAAGTGCGTGCCGGTGGCCGTATCCCGCTGATCATCGGCCGTGGCCTGACTACCAAAGCGCGTGAAGCGCTGGGTCTGCCGCACTCCGACGTTTTTCGTCATGCGAAAGACGTTGCGGAAAGCAGCCGCGGCTTCTCGCTGGCACAGAAAATGGTTGGCCGCGCATGCGGCGTAGCCGGTATCCGTCCCGGCGCGTACTGCGAGCCGAAGATGACCTCCGTGGGGTCTCAGGACACCACCGGACCAATGACCCGTGACGAACTGAAAGACCTGGCGTGCCTGGGCTTCTCTTCTGACCTTGTGATGCAGTCCTTCTGTCACACGGCGGCGTATCCGAAGCCGGTTGACGTGACCACGCACCACACGCTGCCAGACTTCATCATGAACCGCGGCGGTGTATCCCTGCGTCCGGGCGACGGCGTTATCCACTCCTGGCTTAACCGCATGCTGCTGCCGGATACCGTGGGTACCGGCGGTGACTCCCACACCCGTTTCCCAATCGGTATCTCCTTCCCGGCGGGCTCCGGTCTGGTGGCGTTTGCTGCTGCGACCGGCGTGATGCCGCTGGACATGCCGGAATCGGTGCTGGTGCGCTTCAAAGGCAAAATGCAGCCGGGCATCACCCTGCGCGACCTGGTTCACGCGATCCCGCTGTATGCGATTAAACAGGGCCTGCTGACCGTTGAGAAGAAAGGGAAGAAAAACATCTTCTCTGGCCGCATTCTGGAAATTGAAGGTCTGCCGGATCTGAAAGTGGAGCAGGCGTTCGAGCTGACCGATGCCTCTGCCGAGCGTTCTGCTGCGGGCTGTACCATCAAGCTGAACAAAGAGCCGATTATTGAGTATCTGACCTCCAACATCGTGCTGCTGAAGTGGATGATTGCGGAAGGCTACGGCGACCGTCGTACGCTGGAGCGTCGTATTCAGGGTATGGAGAAATGGCTGGCGGATCCGCAGCTGCTGGAAGCTGACGCAGACGCAGAGTACGCGGCGGTGATCGACATCGATCTGGCTGATATCAAAGAGCCAATCCTGTGTGCGCCGAACGATCCGGACGATGCGCGTCTACTCTCTGACGTGCAGGGCGATAAGATCGACGAAGTGTTCATCGGCTCCTGCATGACCAACATCGGCCACTTCCGTGCTGCCGGTAAGCTGCTGGATACCCACAAAGGCCAGCTGCCGACCCGCCTGTGGGTGGCGCCGCCAACCCGTATGGATGCGGCGCAGCTGACCGAAGAGGGCTACTACAGCGTGTTTGGTAAGAGCGGTGCGCGTATCGAAATCCCTGGCTGTTCCCTGTGTATGGGTAACCAGGCGCGCGTGGCCGACGGTGCGACGGTGGTCTCCACCTCTACCCGTAACTTCCCGAACCGTTTAGGTACCGGTGCGAACGTCTACCTGGCTTCTGCGGAGCTGGCGGCGGTTGCGGCGCTGATTGGCAAACTGCCAACGCCGGAAGAGTACCAGACCTTCGTGGCTCAGGTGGATAAGACGGCGGTGGATACCTATCGCTATCTGAACTTCGACCAGCTCTCTCAGTACACCGAGAAGGCCGACGGGGTTATCTTCCAGACGGCAGTATAAACAGCAAAACCGTCTCTACGAGACGGTTTTTAGTGTTTGCACACTCTCCCCGTGGGAGAGGGACGGGGTGAGGGCGTCAGGCCGCAGGGTCTTGCTCTCACCTTTTTATTTTCATTCCTCCCACCTCTCCCGCTTTTTTTCTTCCTCTCTGCTGCGATAATTACCCTAATGGCTTTGCAGAGGAAAACGCTATGGATTACGAATTTCTGCGCGACATCACCGGCGTGGTGAAAGTGCGTATGTCGATGGGGCACGAAGCCGTTGGACACTGGTTTAACGAAGAGGTGAAAGAGAACCTCGCGCTGCTGGATGAAGTCGAACAGGCGGCGAAGACGGTAAAAGGCAGTGAACGCTCCTGGCAACGCGCCGGGCATGAATACACCCTGTGGATGGATGGCGAAGAGGTCATGGTGCGCGCTAACCAGCTTGAGTTTTCAGGTGACGAGATGGAAGAGGGGATGAGCTACTACGACGAAGAGAGCCTGTCGCTGTGTGGCGTGGAGGACTTTCTTAAGGTAGTGACAGCCTATCGAAAATTTGTGGGTCAATCCTGAGCGAATTTAATCATTTCAGGGCCGGACGTCTGTGTCCGGCTTTTTTTTACCCTGGAATCCTTCCTTTGATTTTTATTAATCATTTAAAACTGTGATCTGGCGCGTTTGTGGAATTAATTTGATTGAATATAATCTTTATGATTTTATTTAATCACAGCATAACAACAGGCGGGAAGACCATGAACATCAAGAAGGCTATAGAGCGTGTACCCGGCGGCATGATGGTCGTGCCATTGGTGATCGGCGCCATTATCAATACTTTTGCCCCGCAAGCGCTTGAGATCGGTGGGTTTACCACCGCGCTATTTAAACATGGCGCTGCGCCACTGATTGGTGCCTTCCTGCTCTGCATGGGGGCGGGAATTAGCGTGAAGGCTGCGCCACAGGCGCTGTTACAGGGCGGTACGATTACGCTCACCAAGCTCCTGGTTGCCATTGCCATTGGCCTCGGAGTGGAACAGCTTTTCGGTGCAGAAGGGATCTTTGGCTTAAGCGGCGTGGCGATCATCGCTGCGATGAGTAACTCGAATGGCGGGCTTTACGCCGCGCTGGTTGGTGAATTTGGTAACGAGCGTGATGTGGGAGCGATCTCCATCCTGTCTCTGAACGACGGGCCGTTCTTTACGATGATTGCGCTGGGCGCTGCGGGGATGGCGAACATTCCGATCATGGCGCTGGTCGCGGTGCTGGTGCCGCTGGTGGTGGGGATGATTCTGGGTAACCTCGATCCCAACATGCGCGACTTTCTGACCAAAGGGGGGCCGCTGCTGATCCCGTTCTTCGCTTTTGCTTTGGGCGCGGGGATCAACCTTGAAATGCTGCTGCAGGGCGGGCTGGCGGGTATTCTGCTCGGCGTGCTGACCACCTTTATCGGCGGTTTCTTTAATATTCGTGCCGACCGTCTGGTGGGCGGAACCGGTATTGCGGGGGCTGCGGCGTCCAGTACCGCCGGAAACGCTGTGGCCACGCCACTGGCAATTGCCCAGGCCGATCCCTCGCTGGCGGAGGTAGCCGCCGCGGCTGCACCGCTGATTGCTGCATCGGTGATCACAACGGCGATCCTGACGCCTGTTCTGACCTCGTGGGTTGCGAAGAAACAAGCGCGTCAGGTTGCTGAGGAGAAAAAAGCATGAAGATGCTCGTTATCGCCGACGACTTTACTGGCTCTAACGATACCGGCGTACAACTGGCAAAGAAGGGCGCACGCACGGAAGTGATGTTAACGCCGGATCAAAAACCGTCGCGTCGCGCTGATGTGCTGGTGATCAACACGGAAAGCCGCGCTATGCCAGCAGCACAGGCCGGGAAAGCGGTAGCGCAGGCGTTATCGCAATGGTGCGATGGAAATGTACTCCCGTTGATTTATAAGAAAATCGACTCCACTTTTCGCGGCAACGTGGGTGCTGAAGTCATGGCGGCAATGCGGGCTGCAAACCGGACGCTGGCAGTGATCGCGGCGGCTATCCCCGCAGCCGGACGCACCACACGCAACGGATTGTGTCTGGTTAATGGTACGCCACTGCTGGAGACCGAATTCGCCAGCGATCCGAAAACCCCCATTATCTCCTCGCGTATTGCGGCGTTGATCGCGTTGCAAAGCGATGTTCCGGTACATGAAGTGTTTCTCGAAGACGTTCGTCGGGGCCAACTCAGCGCACTGCTTACGGCTTTTGCCGCCGAGGGTGAATGCATGGTGGTGGTGGATGCGGTGGAAGACCGCGATCTGCTGCTGATTGCGCAGGCTATTTGTGAGCAAAAAGAGATGCCGCTATTGGTCGGCGCTGCCGGGCTGGCGAATGCGCTACCGGCCAGGATGTTCATGCAGGAAAAGCAGGATCTTCCGGTACTGGTAGTGGCGGGCTCAATGAGCGAAGCCACGCGCCGGCAGGTTGAAAAAGCGCTCTGCCAGGCACGCGCCAGCGTCGTGGATATCAATGCATCGCGGCTGGTTTCGGCACAGGCCGAGCAGGAGATGGCTGCGGTAGTGGAGCAGGCTTGTGCGCTGCTGAGTCGCCAGCAGCACACCATTTTACGTACCAGCCGGAGCGCGGACGATAGGCAGACGATCGACGAGCTGTGTAGTCAGGCAGGAGTAAGCCGCCAACAGCTCGGCGGGATGCTTAGCGAACGCCTGGGGATGATTACGCTGCGCATTATTGAGCAGGCTCGTATTGGTGGACTGTTCCTGACCGGAGGGGATATCGCCACCGCGGTTGCCAGCGCGCTTGGGGCAGAAGGCTATCGCATTCAAGGTGAAGTGGCGCCCTGTATTCCCTGTGGGACTTTCGTAAACAGTGAAATCGACGATCTGCCGGTTATCACTAAAGCAGGCGGATTCGGTTCAGACAGCACCCTTTGTGATGCGCTTTATTTTATTGAGGAGATGTACAGTGGTAACTAAAACAATTGCGATTACGATGGGCGACCCGGCGGGCATCGGTCCGGAAATTATTGTCAAAGCGCTTTGTGACGACGAGCTTAATGGTGCCCCGCTTGTGGTGGTGGGATGTCTCCAGACCCTGAGACATCTGCAGGGCAAAGGGCTGGCGGAAGGTGTCACCTTCCGCGCGATTGCCGACGTCGCGGAGGCGCGATATACGCCAGGCGTGATCCACGTCATCGACGAACCGCTTGCCCAGCCAGACGCGCTTGAACCGGGTAAAGTGCAGGCCCAGGCGGGCGATCTCGCCTACCGCTGCGTGAAGAGGGCGACAGAAATGGCGATGAAAGGAGACGTACACGCCATCGCTACCGCACCGCTTAATAAAGAGGCGCTACATCTGGCCGGACACAATTATCCGGGGCATACCGAACTGCTGGCGGCGCTGACTGAAAGCCGTGATTACGCAATGGTTCTCTACACCGACAAGCTGAAGGTCATCCATGTCTCGACCCACATTGCGCTGCGCAAGTTCCTCGATACGCTGAATGGTCAGCGCGTTGAGACGGTCATCGGCATCGCGGATCGCTTCCTGAAACGCGTCGGCTTCGCCCAGCCGCGCATTGCCGTAGCCGGCGTAAATCCCCATGCGGGCGAAAACGGTCTGTTTGGCGATGAAGAAATACGCATTGTATCGCCAGCTATCGAAAACATGAAAGCGAAGGGAATCGATGTTTACGGTCCCTGTCCGCCGGACACCGTATTTTTACAGGCGTACGAGGGGCAATATGACATGGTCGTGGCGATGTACCACGACCAAGGACATATTCCGCTCAAACTGCTTGGCTTCTATGATGGGGTGAATATTACGGCTGGTCTGCCGTTCATCCGTACTTCTGCCGATCATGGAACCGCGTTTGATATAGCCTGGACGGGAAAAGCAAAATCTGAGAGCATGGCCGTATCGATTAAACTGGCAATGCAACTGGCGTAATTTCCTGTTATGAAAGGGCAACACCGTCTGGATAAGATTGTGGCGTATTTGAAAAATCATACGCTGGTGACCGTGGAACAGCTGGTGGATGCGGTAGATGCATCACCTGCAACGATACGACGGGATCTGATCAAACTGGATGAGCAGGGCGTGATCAGCCGCAGCCACGGCGGTGTTGCTCTGAAACGCTTTGAACCTGCTCAGCCTACAACCAATGAAAAGCAGTTACGATCGCCGGCGGAAAAGCGGGCGATTGCGCGTTTTGCCGCCTCGATGGTTCAGGCGGGCGACGCTGTGGTGCTTGATGCCGGCACGACCATGCTGGAGCTGGCAAAATGCCTGACTCATCTCCCGCTCAGGGTGATCACCGTCGATCTGCATATCGCTCTGTTTTTATCCGAGTTCCGTCAGATTGAAGTCACCATAGTTGGCGGCCGAATTGATGACAGTAGCCAGTCCTGTATCGGCGAGTTTGGGCGCAAGATGCTACGTAGCGTCTATCCCGATATCGCCTTCATGAGCTGTAACAGCTGGAGCGTGGAAAATGGCGTGACTACCCCGACGGAAGAAAAGGCAGGACTGAAGCAGGAGATTATCGCTAACGCTCAGCGCAAGATCTTACTGGCGGACAGCAGCAAATATGGCGCTCACTCGCTGTTCAACGTTGCTCCGCTGAGCCGCTTCACTGATATTATTACCGATGTGAGTTTGCCTCTGCCCGTTCAGGCCGATCTAAAAGCGCAATCCGTTGCCCTTACGTTAGTACAGCCTGAACTTTAACGATATCGCTATCCGAAACGTCGTTACACGGCCGGAATGTTGCGGCCGTAGTAGATTTCGCGCATCTCTTTCCAGAGCAGGTCGGTGATGACCTTGCGCTCTTCTTCACTTAAATCTTCCGGCCTGGTGTGGAACATGTAGTGCTTAAGGTCGAACTCTTTAAGCATCATCTTGGTATGGAAGATGTTTTCCTGGTACACGTTCACGTCCATCATGTCATACAGCGATTTCATGTCCTCGGACATAAAGTTCTGAATGGAGTTGATCTCGTGGTCGATGAAGTGCTTCATGCCGTTGATATCACGGGTAAAACCGCGCACGCGATAATCAATCGTGACGATGTCGGATTCCAGCTGGTGGATTAAATAGTTCAGCGCGTTCAGCGGGGAAATTACGCCGCAGGTCGACACCTCAATATCCGCACGGAACGTGCACAGCCCGCCTTCCGGGTGGCTTTCCGGGTAGGTGTGAACGCAGATATGGCTTTTGTCCAGGTGGGCGACGACCACTTCCGGCAGCGGTCCCGGGTGTTCAGTTTTGTCGATAAGCTGCGGGTCGACCGGCTCTTCGCTGACCAGAATGGTCACGCTGGCACCCTGAGGTTCATAATCCTGTCGGGCGATATTCAGAATATTGGCACCGATGATCGAGCAGGTTTCTGAGAGGATCTCGGTCAGACGGTTGGCGTTGTAGAGTTCATCGATATAGGCGATGTAACCATCGCGTTCTTCCGCTGTTTTGGCATAGCAGATATCGTAAATACAAAAACTCAGGCTTTTAGTCAGGTTGTTAAAGCCATGTAGTTTAAGCTTTTTCAATTAGCTCACCCCCTTAGTGGATAATGCGTCTTGCAGGTACTGCGGCAGAGCAAACGCTGCGGTATGAATAGCCGGGTTGTAGTACCGACACGTGAGGCCGGCCTGATGGAAGCGGGCCTGGATAATTTCTGTAGAGAGATGGCGCAGCACGTCGTTATCCGTCGCCCAGGCAAAGGTCATGATCCCGCCGTAGTACGTCGGAATGGCCGCCTGATAGAAGCTGACGTCGCCGAAATAGGTGCTCAGCTTACGATGGCTGTCGAGGGCTTCATCCTGCTGCAGGAAGCAGACGCCATTTTGTGCGACGAAGATACCGCCGGGGTTCAGGCAGCGCTTGCAGCCTTCGTAGAACGAGGAGGTAAACAGCGACGCGCCGGGGCCGATGGGGTCGGTACAGTCAGAGATAATCACGTCGAAGGTCTGCGCGGTCTGGTTAACGAAGTTAACGCCGTCGTCAATGACCAGCTTGAAGCGCGGATCGTCATAGCTACCGGCATTGTGGTTAGGCAGATACTGACGGCAGAACGAGACCACGCCCGCATCGATCTCCACCATGGTGATGGTTTCAATGGACCGATGACGGGACACCTCGCGCAGCATTGCGCCGTCGCCGCCGCCGATAATCAGAACATGCTTTGCGTGTCCATGGGCCAGCAGCGGAACGTGGGTCATCATCTCATGATAGATAAACTCGTCGCGCTCGGTCGTTTGCACTACGCCGTCCAGCGCCATCACGCGGCCAAAGGCGGCGTTTTCGAAGATGATGAGATCCTGGTGATCCGTTTTCTCATGATAGAGCACGTTATCAACGGCAAAGTACTGACCAAACTGGTCATGCAGTGTTTCATGCCACAACGTGTGGTCGGCCATACGCGGACTCCTCCTTTGTTAACATCCGTAACGCTCACAAAAATGAGCGAAACATGATAGCTAACTATAACCGTGGTTGCACGGTTATAGGTTGAACAGGGGCGTCGGGAAGGTTATTTCACGTAGGCGAGCAGGCTGAGCGAATCGCGGGCCAGCGCTTTGCATTTTTTAGCCGTGGGAATGCCAATACCGCTCAAGTCGCGGTAGCTGTCTTCACCGAGCGCCTTCATGTCAAAGCTGTCGTAGTTGCTGAGATCCCACTGGTTCTGCTGGGCGAAAAAGACCAGCGCGCGGCGAATTTGCCCGTTGGGTAAATTCTGGTAGCCACAATCATTTTTCAGGAATACAAAAACCGCCGTTAAATCGGCCATATCTTCCGCTTCATTTTCACTGAGCGCATAGCTGTTCGCACATATTGCCATCAGGCTTCCGAACAAAATTGTCCTGAAAAACGTCTTCATTGCTTCTACCACTTCTTCACGGAAAATTAACGTTAGCACACTTGATGCCAGTGCGACGATCTTTATTATTGCCGCTTTACTTGACCTTCCGGTAAGGGGAGGGTTTATGCTCAAAAGATCGCCTGCTGGAAATAAGGAAATGAACATGCAACGTCGTGATTTTTTAAAGTATTCCGCTGTGCTGGGGGCTGCCAGCGCATTACCACTCTGGAGCCGCGCGGTTTTTGCGGCTGAAAGGCCTGCCTTACCCATCCCTGACTTACTGACCGCAGACGCCCGTAGCCGTATTCAGCTCGTTGTTCAGTCCGGTAAAACCGCCTTCGGCGGGCACAGTGCCACAACCTGGGGCTACAACGGCAATCTGCTCGGCCCGGCGTTGCAGCTACGCAAAGGGAAGGCGGTAACGGTGGATATCCACAATACGCTTGCGGAGGAGACGACGCTGCACTGGCACGGGCTGGAAGTGCCGGGCGAGGTGGACGGCGGACCGCAGGGCATCATCAAAGCGGGTGGTACGCGCAGCGTCACCTTTACCCCTGACCAGCGTGCAGCGACCTGCTGGTTCCACCCGCATCAGCATGGTAAAACGGGCCATCAGGTAGCGATGGGGCTGGCGGGGCTGGTGCTGATTGAAGACGATGAAAGCCGCCTGCTGCGCCTGCCGAAACAGTGGGGCATCGACGACGTGCCGGTGATTGTGCAGGACAAAAAATTTAGCGCGGACGGGCAGATTGACTACCAGCTGGACGTGATGAGCGCGGCGGTCGGCTGGTTTGGCGATACGCTGCTGGCCAACGGCGCGATCTACCCGCAGCATGCCGCCCCGAAGGGCTGGCTGCGCCTGCGCCTGCTTAACGGCTGTAACGCGCGTTCGCTGAATTTTGCCGCCAGCGACAAACGGCCGCTGTATGTGGTCGCAAGCGACGGCGGCCTTCTGCCGGAGCCGGTGAAGGTGAGCGAGCTGCCGATGCTGATGGGCGAACGCTTCGAAGTGCTGGTAGACATCAGCGACGGCAAGCCGTTTGACCTGGTGACCCTGCCGGTCAGCCAGATGGGGATGGCCGTGGCGCCGTTTGATAAACCGCATCCGGTGCTGCGCATTCAGCCGCTACAGGTCACGGCATCCGGTACGCTGCCGGACACCTTAGCCGCGCTGCCTGCCCTCCCGTCGCTGGAGGGGCTTACGCAACGCAAGCTTCAGCTCTCCATGGATCCGATGCTCGATATGATGGGCATGCAGGCGCTGATGAAGAAGTACGGCAATCAGGCGATGGCGGGGATGCACCACGGCCAGATGATGGGCCATATGAATATGGACCACGGTAAAATGGGCGGTATGGATCACGGCGGTCACGGGTTCGATTTCCACAACGCCAACAAGATCAACGGCAAAGCGTTCGATATGAACACGCCGATGTTTGCCGCCACGAAGGGGCAGTTTGAGCGCTGGGTGATTTCCGGCGAAGGCGACATGATGCTGCACCCGTTCCACATCCACGGCACGCAGTTCCGCATTCTCTCTGAAAACGGTAAAGCGCCGGACGCACATCGCGCGGGCTGGAAAGATACGGTGAGGGTGGAAGGCGGCGTCAGCGAGGTGCTGGTGAAGTTTGACCACGAAGCGCCTAAAGAGTTTGCCTATATGGCGCACTGTCATCTGCTGGAGCATGAAGATACGGGGATGATGCTGGGGTTCACGGTATAAAGCAGCTCGGCCTGATGCCCTCACCCTAACCCTCTCCCACGGGGAGAGGGAACAAACACAAAAACGGCAACCGAAGTTGCCGTTTTGCTTTTATTTTGCGTCGTCCGGCAACGCATACGCGACAATATAGTCGCCCATCTTCGTGCCAAACGAGCCGTGACCACCCGCAGAGATGACAACGTACTGCTTGCCATTCACTTCATAGGTCATCGGCGTTGCCTGTCCACCGGCCGGCAGACGGCCTTGCCACAGTTTCTCACCGTTGGTCATGTTGTACGCGCGCAGGTAGTTATCTGCGGTCGCCGCGATGAACAGCACGTTACCGGCGGTGGAGATAGGGCCGCCCAGCATTGGCATACCCATATTGAACGGCACCGGAACCGGCATCGGGAACGGCATGCTGTCCTGTGGTGTACCAATACGTTTTTTCCAGACGATCTGGTTGGTTTTCAGATCCAGACCGGAGATGTAACCCCAGGCCGGCTGTTTACACGGCAGACCAAACGGAGACAGGAACGGGTTCAGGGTCACGCCAAACGGTACGCCATACTGCGGCTGGATACCGGCTTCGGTACCGCTTCCTTTCGCGTCTTTCGGCTGCTCCATCGGGTTACCCGGACCGCGAGGGATCAGACGGGAAACGAACGGCAGCGCCATTGGGTTGGCAATCGCCACCTGACGGTTAGGGTCGACGGAGATACCGCCCCACTCGAACATCCCCAGGTTGCCCGGGAAGACCAGCGTGCCTTGCTCAGACGGCGGCGTAAAAATGCCTTCATAGCGCAGCTGATGGAACATCACGCGGCACACCAGCTGGTCAAACATGGTGGCACCCCACATGTCAGCACCGCTGAGGTCTTTCTTCGGACGGAAGCTCAGGTCAGAGAACGGCTGGGTTTTGCTGACGTAATCGCCTTTAGCCGCACCCTGCGGAACCGGTTTTTCCGGGGCAGGCACAACCAGTTTACCGTTGCTGCGATCCAGTACGAAGATGTTGCCAGTCTTGGCCGGAGCGTAAATGACCGGTACGGTTTTGCCGTTAACGGTAATGTCCGCCAGCGTCGGCTGGGACGGCATATCCATATCCCACAGATCGTGGTGAACGGTCTGGTAGCTCCACGCCAGCTTACCGGTGGTGGCGTTCAGTGCCAGGATAGCGCTCGCATAGCGTTCCTGCTCCGGCGTGCGGTTACCGCCCCAGATATCCGGCGTGGATACGCCCATTGGCAGATAGACCAGGTCCAGCTTCGCGTCATACGCGGCAGGCGCCCAGGAGTTTGGCGAGTTGAAGGTAAAGGTGTGCTCGTCCGATGGGATCGCGTTTGGATCTTTCGCGCCCGGGTCGAAGGCCCACAGCAGTTTACCGGTGTTCACGTCAAAACCGCGGATGACGCCGGAGGTTTCACGCGTGGAGAAGTTATCCGTTACCGAACCGGCAATCACGATGGTTTTATCGGTGATGATTGGCGGCGAGGTTGGCTCATACAGACCCGGCGTGGTGTCCGGCATGTTGGTCTGCAGGTTCAGGATACCTTTGTTGGCGAAGGTTTCGCACAGCTTGCCCGTTTCGGCGTTGATGGCGAACAGACGGCCATCGTTCACCGGCAGCATAATGCGGCGAGGACAGTCGGCAATGACTTCCGGGCTGGCATTATCGGCACGCGCTTCGTGGTAAGAGACGCCACGGCAGGTGACATGCTGGAAGGACGGATTGGAGTTCAGCTGTGGATCAAAGTGCCATTTCTCTTTACCGGTGGCCGCGTCGAGCGCGAACAGACGCTGGTGCGCCGTACACAGGTAGAGCATGTTGCCCACTTTAATCGGGGTCACTTCGTTGGTCAGCTCGCCAGGATCGTTCGGCATTTTCAGGTCGCCGGTACGGAATACCCAGGCTTCCTTCAGGTTTTTCACGTTGTCCGCGTTGATCTGCTTCAGTGGGGAGTAACGTTGACCTTCCTGGTTACGGCCATAGGCCGGCCAGTCACCGTCCGCCACCTGCGAGATAGCCGCCGCAGGCGTGGATTCCGCGTTCAGCGTACCGTTGATCTCCTGCGGGTCGTTAAAGCCGGCCCAGGTGAGAATGCCGCCGCTGATTAACAGCGCTACCACCAGCGCCGCAACGGCACCGCTGGAAGGGACAATCAGGCGACGCCAGACAAACGGCAGGATCAGCCAGATACCGAAGAAGACCAGGATGTCGCTGCGCGGGGTCAGGGCCCAGAAGTCGAAACCGACTTCCCAGACGCCCCAGATCATCGTGGCGAGGAGCAGCGCGGCATACAGCCACAGTGCGGATTGTTTTCTACGCCAGAGCAGGACGGTTACGCCAAGCATAACCAGGCCCGCAATCGGGTAGTACCAGGAGCCGCCGATCGCGACCAGCCAGACGCCACCGATTAACAGGTACAGGCCGCAGAAGGCGGCGAATAGCGCTGTTAGTGTCACCAGTAGACGCGGCTGTTTAGAGTTTGTTTCAGCCATAGAAAGTGTACTCGTCAGTTTTTGTTAATAATTTGCTAGCAACTAATTATAGGTATTAACAAGTGTGATCGGAATCACAATATTTGCTTTTTATAACTCATACGCCCCGGTTATCCATTTACTGGTATAATGGCGGGCTTGCGTATCAATGCCTGGAATTAATTCATTCGCATTGATAGATTTTCATTAAAATCATATGGTTAGCAATATGAAACATACTGTTGAAGTGATGATCCCGGAAGCCGAGATCAAAGCGCGTATCGCCGAACTGGGTCGTCAAATCACCGAACATTACAAGGACAGCGGCAGCGAAATGGTGCTGGTCGGTCTGCTGCGTGGCTCTTTCATGTTCATGGCGGACCTGTGCCGTGAAGTGCAGGTGCCACACGAGGTCGATTTTATGACCGCCTCCAGCTACGGCAGCGGCATGTCCACAACCCGTGATGTGAAAATCCTGAAAGATCTGGATGAAGATATTCGTGGCAAAGATGTGTTGATCGTTGAGGACATCATCGACTCCGGCAACACCCTTTCAAAAGTGCGCGAGATCCTGAGCCTGCGCGAGCCGAAGTCGCTGGCGATTTGTACGCTGCTGGATAAACCGGAGCGTCGTGAAGTGCAGGTACCGGTGGAGTTCGTGGGCTTCTCCATCCCGGACGAGTTCGTGGTGGGCTACGGCATTGATTACGCGCAGCGCTATCGTCATCTGCCGTATGTTGGGAAAGTGGTATTGCTGGACGAGTAATTGCGGGCTGATGCCCTCACCCCAGCCCTCTCCCACGGGGAGAGGGTGAAAACCCCCGGTTTTATTTATGGTTCACATGCTTAAGCTTGAGGTTGGCAATCCCCGAACGGTAACGCTGCTCCAGCGTTTCGCGGTTGGTGGCGGTGACTTCCAGATTGCGCAGCAGGCCATCGTGAATACCGTACGCCCAGCCGTGAATTGACACCTTCTGCCCGCGCTTCCACGCCGACTGCATGATGGTCGAATGCCCAAGGTTATATACCTGCTCCATCACGTTGAGCTCGCACAGGGTGTCCATGCGTCTCTCCTGCGGCATTTCGCCGAGCAGTGAACTATGTTTGAACCAGATATCGCGAATGTGCAGAAGCCAGTTATCAATTAATCCCAGCTCCGGGTTTTCAACCGCCGCCTGCACGCCGCCGCAGCCGTAGTGGCCGCAAATAATGATGTGCTCGACTTCCAGAACGTCAACGGCATACTGAACCACGGAAAGGCAGTTGAGATCGGTATGAATTACCAGGTTGGCGACGTTGCGGTGAACAAACAGTTCGCCTGGCTCAAGGCCGGTCAGGCGCTCGGCAGGTACGCGGCTGTCTGAACAGCCAATCCAGAGAAAGCGCGGGTTCTGGGCTTGTGCGAGTTTTCCAAAAAATCCGGGGTCTTCCTCCACCAGCATTTTTGACCATAGTGCATTGTTGCTAATGAGTGTATCTATGTCGTTCATGGAGGTTAGCGACCTGTAACCGAGTAATTGCGTTGCGCTACTATAGGGTAACCCGACTTTTAATGAAACCACACAACGTGTGTAAGAACTGAAGGTAAGTTAAATTCATGGCAATTGCACTGGAGCTTGAGCAGCTTAAAAAAACCTATCCGGGTGGCGTTCAGGCGCTACGCGGGATAGATCTAAAAGTAGAGGCCGGGGATTTTTACGCGCTTCTGGGGCCGAACGGGGCGGGGAAATCCACCACCATCGGGATCATCAGCTCGCTGGTGAACAAAACCTCCGGCCGCGTCAGCGTGTTCGGATACGATCTGCAAAAAGATGTGGTGAATGCCAAGCGCCAGCTGGGGCTGGTACCGCAGGAGTTCAACTTCAACCCGTTTGAAACGGTGCAGCAGATCGTCGTGAACCAGGCGGGGTATTACGGCGTTGAGCGTAAAGAGGCGCTGGAGCGCAGCGAAAAGTACCTGAAACAGCTCGACCTGTGGGAAAAGCGTAATGAGCGTGCGCGCATGTTGTCCGGTGGGATGAAGCGCCGCCTGATGATTGCCCGCGCGCTGATGCATGAGCCGAAGCTGCTGATCCTCGATGAACCGACCGCGGGCGTGGATATCGAACTGCGTCGTTCCATGTGGGGCTTCCTGAAGGATCTCAACGACAAAGGCACCACCATCATTTTGACCACCCACTACCTTGAAGAGGCGGAAATGCTGTGCCGCAACATCGGCATCATTCAGCACGGCGAGCTGGTGGAAAACACCTCGATGAAGGATCTGCTCTCCAAGCTGAAATCCGAAACCTTTATTCTCGATCTGGCGGCAAAAAGCCCGCTGCCGAAGCTTGAAGGGTACCAGTATCGCCTGGTGGATACCTCGACGCTGGAAGTGGAAGTGCTGCGCGAGCAGGGGATCAACAGCGTGTTCTCCCAACTGAGCGCGCAGGGGATTCAGGTTTTAAGCATGCGTAACAAAGCGAACCGACTGGAAGAGCTGTTTGTCTCTCTGGTGCAGGATAAACAAGGAGACAAGGCATGACGCATCTTTACTGGGTCGCGCTGAAAAGTATCTGGGCGAAAGAGATTAACCGCTTTATGCGTATCTGGGTGCAAACCCTGGTACCGCCGGTCATCACCATGACGCTCTATTTCATCATCTTCGGTAACCTGATCGGTTCCCGCATTGGTGAGATGCACGGTTTTACCTATATGCAGTTTATCGTGCCGGGCCTGATCATGATGGCGGTGATCACCAACGCCTACGCGAACGTAGCCTCGTCGTTCTTCAGCGCTAAGTTCCAGCGCAACATTGAAGAGCTGCTGGTGGCGCCGGTGCCGACGCACGTCATTATCGCCGGTTACGTGGGCGGCGGCGTGGCGCGCGGTCTGTGCGTGGGGATCCTGGTCACGGCGATTTCATTGTTCTTCGTCCCGTTCCAGGTTCACTCGTGGCTGTTCGTGGCGCTGACACTGCTGCTGACGGCAATTCTGTTCTCGCTGGCCGGTCTGCTGAATGCGGTGTTCGCCAAGACGTTTGACGACATCAGCCTGATCCCGACCTTCGTGCTGACGCCGCTGACCTATCTTGGCGGGGTGTTCTACTCCCTGACGCTGCTGCCGCCGTTCTGGCAGGCGCTGTCGCACCTGAACCCGATTGTCTACATGATCAGCGGCTTCCGCTTTGGCTTCCTTGGCATTACCGATGTTCCGCTGTTTACCACGGTAGCGGTGCTGGTGGTGTTTATCATCGCCTTCTACCTGCTGTGCTGGTACCTGATCCAGCGCGGGCGCGGTCTGCGTAGCTAACCCTCTGCCCGGCGACGCTCTGGTTGCCGGGCACTTTCTTTGACGGTTATCACCGTAAGCAAACCTTCACTCCGCTAAACTACTTGCCTGCTAAGGAGAGAGTTATGCTGGGATGGGTTATCACCTGCCACGATGAACAGGCGCAGGATATGCTGGACACGCTTGAAGCCAAATTTGGACCGCTAGCGCAATGCCGGGCGGTAAACTATTGGCGTGGGCTCAGCACCAACATGCTCAGCCGGATGATGTGCGATGCCCTGCATGAAACGGACACCGGTGATGGCGTGATTTTTCTTACCGATAAATCCGGTGCTGCGCCTTACCGGGCCGCGGCGCTGCTGAGCCACAAGCATAATAATTGTGAAGTGATCTCCGGTATCAGCCTGCCTTTACTCGAAACCCTGTATCCTTTTCGCGCCTCATTAAGCAGTGCTGAATTTCGAAATACCATTGTGGCGCAGGGATCGCCGGAAGTGAGCAGCCTGTGGCATCAGCAGCAGAAGAACCCGCCTTTCGTTCTGCTTCACGATCTGTATAAGCATTAAACATTGGTATTGATGTCGCTTTTGCTACAATAGCGACTGATTTCCCGTGTCGATTTATATCCTATGTTCATGCGCGTTATCTTTCTCCTTTTGCTGCTGGTTTCCGGCGGGGCGTCTGCCAGCCTGATAAGTCAGCAAGGGCTTCCTGCTCAATATATGCAAACCACTGAGGATGCGGCCATCTGGGCTCAGGTGGGGAACTCCGTGGTTAACGTGGGCAATATCCGCGCCGGGCAGATCCTCGCGGTCTTTCCCGCCGCGGCGGATTATTATGAATTTCGCTTCGGATTCAGCACGGGATTTATCGATAAAGAGCATCTGGAGAAAGTGCAGGGCAAGCAGCGCGTTGAGGACAGCCTGGGCGATCTGAACAAGCCGCTCAGTAACCAGAACCTCATCACCTGGAAAGATACGCCCGTCTATAACGCGCCCAGCAGCGGAAGCGCGCCCTTTGGCACCCTTAGCGCCAACCTGCGTTATCCCATTCTGAACAAACTTAAAGACCGTCTGAATCAGACCTGGTATCAGATCCGCATCGGCAACCGCCTGGCGTGGATCAGCAGCCTGGATGCGCAGGAAGATAACGGCATTCCGGTTCTGACCTACCACCATATCCTGCGCGATGAGGAGAACACCCGTTTTCGTCATACCTCTACCACCACCAGCGTGCGCGCGTTCAGCAACCAGATGACCTGGCTTCGAGACCAGGGTTACACCACGCTGACGATGTACCAGCTGGAAGGTTACGTGCGTAACAGGATGAACCTGCCCGCGAAGGCTGTGGTGATTACCTTTGACGACGGCCTGAAGTCGGTGAGCCGGTACGCGTATCCTGTGTTGAAAGAGTACGGCTTCAACGCGACGGCGTTTATCATTTCGTCACGAATAAAAGGCCATCCGCAAAAGTGGGACCCGAAATCGCTGCAGTTTATGAGCGTTCAGGAAATCAAAGGCATTCAGGACGTGTTCGACATTCAGTCGCACACTCACTTCCTGCACCGCGTGGACGGGTATAAACATCCGATCTTACTGAGCCGCAGCTATCACGTGATCCTGTTTGATTTTGAGCGTTCCCGCCGCGCGCTGGCGCAGTTCAACCCGCGCGTGCTGTATCTTTCGTATCCGTTCGGCGGCTATGACAATAAAGCGATCAAGGCGGCGAACGATGCCGGTTTTCATCTGGCGGTGACGACGGTGAAAGGGAAGGTGAAGCCGGGGGATAATCCGTTCTTACTGAAACGCCTGTATATTTTAAGAACGGATTCGCTGGAGACCATGTCGCGGCTGATCAGCAATCAGCCGCAGGGGTAGGTTAGTAGTAATTTATCGAGAAGGTCGCAACGCCTTTATAATTACCGGCTGTAAGTGGTTCGTTATAGTTTCTGCCCATATCAGCCATAAATGGTAAATTTACCGATGAGTTCGTACCTACCTGGTACCAATTATCTGAATCGTCACGGAATCCCTCAAGCGATGTGTATGCATAGGCACCGTCGTTAACCACCAGTCCCGAAGTTGGCTCTGTTGTAAACCGTGCCCAAAGTGATATTTGAAGTCCTTTAGCTGCATTGGAAGTCAGTGTATTTCCAAGCTGACTTTTATCACTGCCTGTAACGGCAGCGCTCACTTTGAGCTTAACGGCACCAACGTTATTACAGCCCTGAAGTTGTAGGTTGAAAGCCTTGGATGGGAAAAAACCTGTCCTGATAGAAGAGAACATCGCTTCGCCGAAGTCGACGTTATTTGTGCCGTTGTTAACGGTTGCGACCTTACAGGTGGAGGCTGATACCGGAATACTGAAACTCGACGTGGTGACATCGAAATACCAGGGCTTGTTGTTAGTGTCGGTATGGTTACCGATTGACATCCCCCCAATGCGTGCAGAGGCTTTAGGGGTAATTTTCGTTGCGCCATTCATGTTGCCCGTAAACTCACCGTTGTTCTGGTAGAGCTTAATCTGAATTTTCCAGTTATGGCTTACATTCGGCGCATGAACGCCCAGCGATTCCCATCTTCCAAGGGTGGGTGAGAACCAGGCTCCGGGGTTATTATCGCTGTAGACCCGCACCGCATAATAAATTCCCGTTATATTCGTCGGCCACACAGCGGTATCGTTATCAGCACCTTTATTATCGTAGGTGATGTTTTCCATCGTGTCGCCATCGTCACCGGGATCGCATTCGGACCAAAGTGCAGGCGTGAGGGAGGCGTCATACACCTCACCAATCTCCATCATGCCTACATATCCTGCGAACGTGTTGAAATAGACCGGCGTACCTGAGGAACCGTTGATAATGGTCGACGAACCGCCTTCGCCATAAGCGCCAAAGTGACATTCACTTGCCAGAGAAGCACTGGCGTAAGTCAAAAATAGGAGTGCCGTCATCATCTTTATAATGACGTGGCCATGCTGATATCCCTTTTTATTCATGAGTAATTTCCTTTTCTACTCTATTTATAGGTTGCGTTAACGATAACTCTGCTTGTGACTTTACCTGCCGTGACCGTACCGGTATTTTGCAGGCGCGCGTAGAATGGGTATTCTTTTGCCCAGTCATCGGTATTGGTATCAAGCGCAACGCTGGAGGTTCCATCCGAATTTAAGACGTTGGTATTCAATGCTTTTGAAAAAATGACCACGCCCGTGTTATCCGCACCGCCTTCAGCCACGCTGGTCTCGTTAATAAAGACCTGGTGAGATCCCGTTGGCCAAATTTTACTTTGCGGCTGAAAGCTAAAAATAAGCTTTGTGATGGCTTCAGCACCACCCGCGCACTCTTTCACTTTTACCTTAAACTCGGTGCCTGATGCAGCATCCGTTGGTTGCAGTCGTGTGCTGCCGTCTGAATTATAAAACCATGATTTTCCCACCGTCGGTAAATGCACTTTACCGTCACCGGAAATGGATACCTGACATGTGTTTTCAATAATGTTGGCATTAAGCGTAATATCCATGCCTGGTTCTTCTGCCAGGCATGGGGCAGACCAATGCCAACTGAGTAGCCCTGCCAAGAGAGTGAATCTTTTCAGGCTATTATTTTTTATATTTCGCAACATGGCTGCCCCGTCTACTTTACTTACTGATAAGTTACAACAAAGGTGACTGGTGCACTGACGTTACCTGTCGTGACATTGCTGATGGTCTTTCCTTTCGCAATGACAATACGGGCAGCTAAGTCCATCGTTCCTGTGCCACTGCTGATGGTGACGTTTTGCTTCGTGGTTGTTTTACAGCTTAAGAGCGTGCCGCTGCCTGCTGTTCCTTTCCAGACCTCAAATGCCGCTGCATTACCTGCATCGAAAGAGTCGCCATCTTTTGCATCGCCCGAACAGTTACCGCCCGTACCTTTTGTTGTCTCTACTGAAGCAGATTTAACGCCAGCGCAGCCGCTAAAGGCAATTTTGAAAGGTTCACTGCGACTTTGCGCCGTCAGGTCAGATTTATACACGTCGCCAAAAGCCAGCGTGCTGATCGCGGTGCCGGCAGCGTTTTGTACCTGCGCCGTACATGTGCCAACTTCTACCGTTGAGGTAAACGTTCCTGATACGCTTGTGGTGCCGGTAATGGCGCTGGCCGCGCTGGTAAACATGCCGGCAGAAACAGCCAGAGCAATCAATGTGGAGGATGTCATTTTCATTAGTGCGTTTCCTTCCGCTTATTCGTAGACAAAGTTAAAAGTTGCCGTGGCGCTAAAATTACCCGCTGTTGCTTTCCCTGTCTGGGTTTCGACCAGACGAGCAATAAGAGGAACCTCTTTGCCGCTAATTTCTGAGGTTGTCCAGACCAGACGTTTTGTATCGTCAGTCGAGTTGATTACAAAAGGCGCATCCGGTGCGGAGACACGGGCGATACTGACGCCCAGATAATCTGATGCAGAAGAAGTTGCGGCGTTGACTATGACGGTATCGACATAACCCGATGCAGTGCCGGTGATCGTCGTTTTTAGCGCAGCAAGGCTGCTCGGGCACTCAGTAATTTTCAGCTTGAACTGGGTGCTGGCAGCATCTGAGCCACTCATAATATCACCCAGGTTGGTTTTCCCGCCCGTACCGATTGGAATGGTATTGTTGGTGCCATTACCCGTACCCCCTTCGATTTTCATGTCACAGGTGGTTTCACGCAGTGAGGCTGTGAAGCTGACGTCAAGATCGACAGCCTGCGCTGGCGACTGCAATGTCATGATCAGCAATGCGCTGAGCGGTGCGAGTGATAAAACTTTCTTCATTAAAATAACTCCCTGTATAAAAAAAATTACATTTGGCATGTTTGATTGTTAAGCAGCGTGGTCAGCCCGACTTTCTGAGCGGATGGCGTAATGTGATAATTAACGGTGCATGAGCTGCCTGCCTCACTCCCCCAAACCACACGCAATTTACCGCTCTCCTCTACACCACGGACATAGGCCTGACCCGCCTGACCGACGGAGCCGACAGATTCACCTTTTTCGTTAAGCACATCTGCTCCGAGTGGAATAAAGCTATTATCTGAACGATGCAGTTCGAGCAGCAGTGAACGACCCTGATCGGTCTCAAAATCGACGCGAAGAATGGCCCCGCTACGAGGCACAGCCACCGTACTGGTACTTTTGACTTCAACGTCCGCGTCCATTTCTGAAATATCAATACCCACCGTGTTTTCACGGTATGCGGTGAGATAAGGCATGATGGCATAGCCAGAACTACCGATGACGCCATCACCAATGCTAAGATGCGCGCCCTTGGCGCCCGGTGCGTTTACCAGCGCCAACGTATCCGTATCGCCAATACTGCCTGGCGCAAGCGTAATGCCGCCGGAGTGGACCAGCATGCCGCCGCTGTAGCTCAATGAATACTGGCGACTGTTGTCATCGCTCGCTGATGCTGAAAGGCTCAACGGCCCATACTGGCTGTTGTAGCTGCCGTAACCGCCAATTTGATTCAGGTCTCCGCTGTCAGAGTGGTTAGTGCTGGCGTTCACGCTGTAGTTAAAGCGATAGTCTTCTGAGTTGCCGTTTGCACTGGTATTGAATGTCGTGCTGTCTTTAAAGTCAGAGTTCACGCTCATATTGACGCTTGAGAAGCCGCCCGGGTGTTTGTTATTACCCAGCAGATTCTCCAGCGGGATGTTCAGGCTTAAATAAAGGCTGTCATCCTTCTCGCCGTATTCGTCATAGCTTCGCTGCAGTGAGATACTGTAACTACCTAGCCAGAACGAGTTGTTGTAGCCCATGGAATACTGTGATGTTGAGCTCGACTCCGTCCAGTAATCCTGCCAGCTTCCGTTAACGTACAGAGAGCCGTAATCATCCTTACCGACGGTAAGCGGCTGACTTACGTTAACCTGAACCTGGTTTTTCATACGCTGGAAACGGTTATAGACGTCTTCACTCGTGTGATCTGGGTTACGTGAGGTATCCCGGTATTTAATATCCTCTGAAAGAGAGGCTGCGTCGTTCAGCGTCAGGTAATCTTCCGTCGAGAAGCGATAGGCCGCGACGTTGAATGAGGTGTTGGTATCACTCAGTAACTTACTCCAGGAAAGACGATAACTTTGCCCGGTCAGTCTTCCCACTCCGTCTACATCGGCATCAGAATGGGTGACGTCAAGTGCAAACGCACCTATTCCCGTGTTCATGGCAATACCCAGCAGGCCAGATAAATAATCTGTGTCCATATACTGCATCCCGGCGTAGCCGGTGAAGGTATTGCTCAGGCCATAATAGCCAGTAAGATAAGCAACGCGTGGTTTGTCTTTCAGACCATTGTCATTAAGCTCGCCAGCGCCAATGTCCCAACGTCCATAGCCGGGGCGCAGCATTTGGCTCACCGAAGAGTAAGGCACAGAGAAATTACGCTGGCTACCATCAGACTCTTCGATAGTGACGATCAGATCGCTGCCGTAACCGGTGGTGCTGAGGTCGTCGATCTCAAATGCGCCAGGCGGTACGGTGCTTTCATAAATCTTGTTGCCATTTTGGGATATGGTCACTTTTGCGTTAGTTTTTGCAACGCCGCGGATGGTTGGGGCATAGGTCGAGACACCGCCTGGCAGCATACGGTCGTCGTTGTACATACGCACACCACGCAGGTTGATGGCGTTAAATGTGTCGCCACGGGTATAGGAATCCCCTAACAACAGCTGAGCGCGCAGAGCAGTAACATCACGCTGAAGGTAGGCTTCCTGGCTGCTATAGTCAGTGCCTTCATCCTCAGACCAGTTGAGGGTGCCGCGAGAGCGTAAACGCCACGGCCCCATATTCAGCCCATACTTCAGGCCCGCATAGGCAGTATCTTCTGAACCGTAGGCACTATCTGAATGCCACGCGTTAAGATCATAAGAAAGTATGCCCGCGGTGATACCATCCTCCCAAAGAGAAGGATCAACATAACCACCCGGGTGGCGCTCAACATAAATCTGAGGCACGCTAAGGCTCAGCTCCTGCGTGCTCGCATCGAAGTCCCATGAAGAACCAGACAGTTGGTCATTGAGTGATACGCAGATTTCATGGCCATCTTCTTCTTTGCTAAGGGCGTCTTTTAAAGGCTCAGCTTTGATGCCAACTTGCAGCAAAATTTTAGGCGTAAAGCAAGGTGTGGCACGTGTTGTACCGTTTTCTTTAAAGGTAAACTCCGTCAACAGTTTCTTCTGGCCGTTAAGCAATATCTGCGTTTTAAAGGTGCCAGGCACCACGGGGTTCCCGCGAGAAAAGCGGCTTACGTCGATATTCGTCCCTGTGTTAAACAGAAACTGATCGTTGAATTCAACCTCTTCATTAGAAGAGGTTGAAGCTGAAGCATCGGCAGCCAGGGCCGATGTTTGCAAGGCTGCGCAAATGGCAAGGCAAAGAAAAGATGGGCGAAGAAACATTGCTATCACTAGTCCGTTAGCTGCGAAAGTTGGTTGCTGTTATTTATTTAATTTATTTGCGCTTCATGCGGCTCTGAACCACCAAAGTCATTGATTGTGTTGTACATGACTTTGGAAATACGTGCGCTTGCAGCTTCTTTTACCTGATAGGTCTGGCTGTCAAATGGCGCAATATAATGAGGTTCAATATTAATTTTTTTACCGCCGACGGTGGCCTCTAATTTCGCTAATGACACGTAATAAGGCGAATCATTACGGGCAATTAACGACGCATTACTTTGTGTCCATTTCAGCTGGCCAGCAGCAATAGAGGCATCTCCGGTCAGACCTTTAGGACGGAAGAACATTTTTATGCGGGTACGGAATGCCAGCTGCAATAAGTTTTGCGCATCACCGCCTTTCGCTTTTGGTGGAATTTCAAGCACGTTGAACCAGTAAAGGGATTCTCTGTCTTTCGGCATAGGTTGGCCCAGCCAGGTAATACGAACCGTCTGACCTTTTGCCGCGTCAACGCGTGAAACAGGTGGTGTTACAATAAAAGGAAGTTTTAATTCTTGCGGGTTAACTTCGTCACGGCCATCATCAAGCCAGGTCTGTACCAGCAGGGGTTTGTTACCCCTGTTTTCCATTTTTACCGTCACATCTTTTGCGGTCTCAGGGTAAATAACCCGAGTGCCAGAAATAACGATATCCGCTAACGCGGAATAAGAAAAACAGCAAGTGGTGCTCAATAACAGAGCAGCAAGAGTTTTTTTTAACGGGCGCATAATATTCATCCTTAAACAAAATATGCGCCCACCTCATCCGTGAGCGCATGTATTAATTAATCAATTGATTATTTGTAGCTCATGGTGAAGGTAACGTTGCTGCTGACCTTACCAGAAGAAACATCATTGGTGCCTTTTGCCCAGTCTGCGCTTGGAACGTAAGCAACGCGGTAAGCCAGGGTGCCTTCGCCAGCAGTCAGAGTAGCTTCCTGAGTGTCGTTACCTGGCTGACCGATCAGAACGCGATCGGAGCTTGCAGAAGTGTTGTTATAGAGCGCCAGGCTAACGTTGTCAGCGTGACCCGCTACAGTTGGGTCAGCTTTCAGAGTACCGTTGGTCAGTTCAGCGAACTGCTGAGAGGAGAAGGTCGCCGTCGCTTTGGTCAGGGTATCCGGGCACTCGCTCAGGTGAAGTTCGAACTCTTTAGAACCAACACCTTTATCAACAGTGGTGCCTTCAACATCAGATACTTTTACAACTGGCAGGGTAACGGTAACGTTGTTTGCTTCTACGCCGTTATTGGTCGTAACAACGCAGGTGGTATCCGTTACTGCGCCATCAAAGGTAATTAGGCCAACATCCGCAGCCATTACTGATACAGAACCCATTGCCATTACAGCTACAGCAGTAGCCAGAATAGTTTTCTTAAACATATCTTTAACATCCATTTATTCGTTATTAGAAAAAAGCCTAAATTTTCGCGCTTAGAGATAAAGCGAGGTGAATATAATATTGTTTTTATGGAAAATATATTAAGAAGTGCTTGAATGATTTTGTAGTTTAACTGAAGTTATTTTTGATGATGTTGAAGGTAATTAGTCTTGCGGAAAATCTCTTTAATATCAGCTAGTAATTTAGTGCGATGTTCGATTTGTCTGAATGAAGTGTGGTTTTGTTAGTAAACATTACGCAAAAAATAATTGTGAGTGAAACGATATTTGCTCATGAATTTTTATGCGTATTTTATTCTGATGTATTTGGTGAGGATATGATTCACGTTGGAAAAAAGCAAGGTAAGGGGTTGTTTAATACGGGAAGCGAATGATTAATAGAGATATGTTTCTGAATGTAAGTTAAATTAATGTGGGAGGGATATAATTCATGTGAATTGTTGGGCTGAATAAATTATCCAGCCCTATAGAGATTCAGGCAACCTGAACTGGAATCGCCTTCGCAGTGCGCTTCATGTCGTTGTCGCCTTCAAAATAGGCCACTTTTGGCTGCCAGCGACGCGCTTCTTCGTCAGACATCATCACGAAGCTGGCGATGATCACGATATCACCCACGTCAGCGCAGTGCGCCGCCGCACCGTTAACGGAGATGATTTTGGACCCGCGCTCGGCGGCGATGGCGTAGGTAGAGAAGCGTTTGCCGTTGTTCACGTTCCAGATATCAATCGCTTCGTTTTCAAGAATACCCGCCGCGTCGAGGAAATCCTGGTCAATGGCGCAGGAGCCTTCATAGTGCAGGTCGGCCTGGGTGACTTTCACACGGTGAAGCTTACCTTGCAGCATTTTGCGAATCATTACGTTTACCTTTAATTATCCAGGGTGAAGAACTACGCCAGCTCAACCACTTTATTGTCGATAAGGCGTGCCTGGCCGAGCCATGCCGCCACCAGAATCACCGCGCGTTTGCTGGTCTGCGTCAGTTCAAGCAGGGTATCAGCGTCGCGGATTTGAATATCGTCAGCGCGGAAGCCTTTGTCGTTCAGCGCCTGCTCTGCAAGGGAGACGATCTCTTCTGCCGCCAGCTCTTTCGCCAGCAGCTGTTCCGCCATGGCGTTCATGACCTTGCTTAAGCCCGGCGCGATCTTGCGCTGGTCAGCGGTCAGGTAGCCGTTGCGCGAGCTGAGCGCCAGACCGTCTTTCGCACGCACAATCGGTACGCCGACGATCTCAATATCGTAACCCATGTCAGCAACCATCTTGCGAATCAACGCCAGCTGCTGGAAATCTTTCTCACCGAAGCAGGCAACGTCCGGCTGCACCAGGTTAAACAGCTTGCTGACGATGGTGGAGACGCCGCGGAAGTGGCCCGGACGGCTTGCTCCTTCCAGCATGGTAGAAATGCCGGGGACATCAACGTACGTCGCTTCGTCGGTGCCCTGCGGGTAGATATCCGCCGGGGCCGGTGAGAAGACGATGTCTGCGTGGCGCTTTTTAAGCTTCTCGCAATCTTCCTGCAGGGTGCGCGGATAGCGCGCCAGATCGTCGGCGCGGTCAAACTGCATTGGGTTAACGAAGATACTGACCACCACGATATCTGCGCGGGCTTTTGCTTCGTCCACCAGCTTCATATGGCCGTCATGCAGGTTACCCATGGTCGGGACCAGTGCGATACGTTTACCTTCCTGACGCGCGCGACGAATATGCTGGCGAAGCAGCGGCAGGGTTTCAATGATTAGCACAACGAGACTCCTTAATGGAAACTGTGTTCTTCACCCGGGTAAACACCGGATTCAACGTCGGCAATATACTGCCTGACCGCAGCGCGCATGTCGCCCGCTTCAGTGAGGAAATTTTTGGCAAATTTCGGGATATGCCCGCCGGTAATACCAAAGGCGTCGTGCATCACCAGAATCTGACCGTCAGTGACATTGCCGGCGCCAATACCAATCACCGGAATGGAGAGCGCGTCGGTGATGCGTTTCGCCAGCTCAACCGGCACGCACTCCAGCACCAGCAGCTGTGCGCCGGCGGCTTCCAGCGCCAGGGCATCCTCAAACAGCGTCTGCGCTGCGTCGCCGCGGCCCTGCACCTTATACCCGCCAAAGATGTTGACGGACTGCGGGGTCAGGCCCAAATGACCGCACACCGGCACGGCGCGTTCGGTGAGCATTTTCACCGTCTCCACCAGCCAGGCGCCACCCTCAATTTTGACCATGTTAGCGCCCGCGCGCATCACCGCCGCCGCGTTTTCAAATGCCTGCTCTGGCGTGGCGTAGGCCATAAACGGCAGGTCGGAAAGCAGAAGGCAGGTCGGCGCACCGCGGCGTACCGCACGGGTGTGATATGCAATATCTTCGACCGTGACCGGCAGGGTGGAATCATGTCCTTGTACCGTCATCCCTAACGAATCTCCGACCAGCATGACGTTGATACCCTCTTCAGCAAACAGTTTTGCGAAGCTGTAGTCATACGCGGTGATGGTGGCGAAGCGTTTTTTTTCCTGTTTGCATTTCTGCAGTAAGGAGATGGTGGTTGGTTTCATACTGTTTCCTGATAGCCCAAAAGCGAATCTTTGCGCATTCTAACAGTAACATTCGAGGGAACAATGATTTTAGGCAACCGATTAACCACAATTATTCTGAGGTCAACCGGTGAGGGAAGAGGCTCACCAGCGAGCGGGTCTTTCCGCGCCGAGGTTGTCCAGAACGGCCTTGAGCGGGATGCCTTCCGGGAAGGTGAGTTCGGGCGCCACTTCAAAGAGCGGCCAGAGCATAAAGCCGCGGTTTTTCATGTCGTAATGCGGTACGGTGAGGCGTTCAGTGTTAATCACCTCGTGACCGAACAGCATAATATCGAGGTCGAGCGTCCGCGGCCCCCAGCGTTCGGCTTTGCGCACGCGACCCTGCTGCATTTCAATGCGCTGAGTGTTGTCCAGCAGCGTTTCGGCATCGAGGGATGTTTCCAGCACCACGGCGGCGTTCAGATAATCAGGCTGATCCTGCGGGCCGAGCGGCGGCGTGCGGTAAAACGAGGAGACCGCCACGATCCGGCTTTGCGGGATCTCGTCCAGCGCCTGTACGGCAGCGTTAACCTGCTCCAGCGGAGAGGCTAAATTACTGCCGATGGCGATATACGCGAGTGTCATGCCGTACCTTCACGACGCGGCGCGCGTTTGCGCGGACGACGATGACGGCGACGCGGGGCTGGCTCTTCATCCAGCCCGGTCAGCATATCTTTTTGCTCCGGCGGGGCGGAAACCTGGAATTCAGCCCACCACTGCGCCAGGCGCTGCAGCTCCTGATTGCGTTCAGTTTCCGCACGCAGCGACAGCAGGTCGAAGGCGGCGCGGAACTTTGGATGCTCCATCAGCTTCCAGGCACGTTTGCCCTGGCGGCGGGACATGCGCAGCTGAAGCTGCCAGATGTCGCGCACCAGCGTGGTAATACGTTTCGGGATTGCCAGCGTGCGGCACCCTTCGTCCAGCACGTCGTTTGCGGCCAGCGCGAAGGCATCGTAATAGGCGAGGCCGCTCTCCTGAGTGATTCTCTGAGCCGTTTCCAGCAGCGGATACCAGAACATTGCCGCAAACAGGAACGCCGGGTTCACGCGCATATCGTTATGGATGCGGTTGTCGGTATTTTTCAGCACCTGCGCAATCATGCGCTCCATTGGGCTGTCACCATTTTCGGTGAAGTAGCGGGTAATGGTCGGGAACAGCGGCTGGAACAGGTTGTATTCGCGCAGCAGATTGTAGGTTTCAAACCCGTAGCCGGCCTGCAAAAGCTTCAGCGCCTCTTCAAACAGGCGGGCAGGCGGCACGTCGTTAATCAGCGTCGCCAGACGTGGGATCGGCTCTGCGGTTTCCGGGCTGATGCGCATGTTCAGCTTGGCGGCAAAACGCACGGCGCGCAGCATGCGCACCGGATCTTCGCGATAGCGCGTTTCCGGCGTGCCGATCAGGCGGATCAGACCCTCTTTCAGGTCCTGCATGCCGCCGACGTAATCGCGCACGGTGAAATCCGCCACGCTGTAATAAAGGCTGTTGATGGTGAAGTCGCGGCGTTGGGCATCTTCTTCGATAGAGCCGAAGATATTGTCGCGCAGCAGCATGCCGTTCTGGCCGCGCTGTGACGTGGTGCGATCGGATGCGCCCGCTTCGTGGTGGCCGCGGAAGGTCGCCACTTCGATGATTTCCGGCCCAAACATCACGTGAGCCAGACGGAAACGGCGGCCAACGAGACGACAGTTACGGAATAATTTACGCACCTGCTCGGGCGTGGCGCTGGTCGTCACGTCGAAATCTTTCGGTTTTTTGCCCAGCAGTAAATCACGCACCCCACCGCCAACGAGATAGGCCTCGTAGCCCGCTTTATTCAGACGATAGAGCACCTTGAGGGCATTTTCACTGATATCTTTGCGGGAAATATTGTGCTGCTCACGCGGAATAACCGACATGTGTGGCTGTGCAATAGCGTCGTTCGCCATGCTCTCTTCGCGGCTTAGCACTTTACGGCAAAAATTAGCGACTCGGGTAAAAATGGTACACCTCGTAGTGTGTTTTGTTATGAAAAAAGCGGCTAATCATAGCTCAGCGCAACGCATTTGAGAATGCTGGATTTTTGGCACTGCCGCGAGCGTCCAGTTGGCAACGGCCATTTTCAGCAGTTCGTCAATGCGCAGATCCTGCCATTCGTTGGTTACATTCTGGTTGAGAAATCGCAGCGCGTCGATCAAAACAGGACGCGGATCGCCGTCTGGCAGGGCAGGGGCGTGGTTTTGCTTGGAGAGCTTAACGCCCTGCGCATTGACCGCCAGCGGCAGATGAATGTAATCCGGTGCCGTCCAGCCAAACTGATGATAAAGCGAGATTTGCCGTACGGTCGGCTCGACCAGGTCCGCCCCGCGCACAATTTCCGTGACGCCCTGGAAACGATCGTCGACGACCACCGCCAGGTTATACGCAAACAGACCATCACGACGATGAATAATAAAATCTTCACATGCCAGACGTTCTTCCGCCTGAATCTCACCGGAGAGCCGATCGTGGAAGCGGGTGACTGGCGCACGCTGTAGCAAGCGTACGGCGGCATTTTCCGGGGGAAGATTCAGCGTGCGGCAGTGACCATCATAAACCCCTCCCACGCCCTGAATACGCGCGCGGGTGCAGGTGCAGTTATAAGAGAGCCCCTGAGCGCTGAGCCAGGCCAGGCGTTCCCGATAGGCTTCATGACGCTGTGACTGCCACAGAACGTCGCCGTCCCAGTGAAGACCGTAATGTTCCAGCTGACGCAGAATGGTGTCTGCAGCACCGGGAACTTCACGCGGAGGGTCAATATCTTCGATGCGGACGAGCCATTTGCCCTGACTGGCGCGAGCCTGCAGGTAGCTGCCGAGCGCGGCAATTAATGAGCCGAAGTGTAATTCACCGGAAGGAGATGGCGCGAAGCGCCCAATATAGTGTGATTCAGACATATCAACAGTAACAAGGCGGGAGAGACTCCCGCCTTTGGAGTGTATTAACAGCGCTGGCGTTAGCCGGCCATCTGTTTTTCGCGGATTTCGGCCAGCGTTTTACAGTCGATGCACAGATCGGCGGTTGGACGCGCTTCCAGGCGACGAATACCGATTTCAACACCGCAGGATTCGCAGTAGCCAAAATCTTCGTCTTCGACTTTTTTCAGCGTTTTCTCGATCTTTTTGATCAGTTTGCGTTCGCGGTCACGGTTACGCAGTTCGAGGCTGAACTCTTCTTCCTGAGCGGCACGGTCTACCGGATCCGGGAAGTTAGCAGCTTCATCCTGCATATGCGAAACGGTGCGATCCACTTCATCCCTGAGTTGATTACGCCATGCTTCAAGAATACGCTTGAAGTGCGACAGCTGGGCTTCGTTCATATACTCTTCGCCCGGCTTCTCTTGATACGGCTCCACCCCAGCGATGGCGAGAATACTCAGGGACGATGTTTTACGGTTTTGCCCTTCTTGCATGTTGCTTCTCCTTAACACGCACTATCGATCCCCGTGTTGGGGGAAAAATCAGGTCGCTATAAATAGCAGATGCTTTTCCGTATGGCAATTATCTAAACGTAACACTTGACAAGCCTGTGAGGAAAAGCGTATTTGCGCACGCGGCCAGAACACTTATTCATCAATCGTCTAATCCCTTATAAGACAATGGGAAGAGACGATCTCAGAGTCATATTATCGGCAGAAAGTTCCGCTTTATAAGCTAAAACCTCTACCCCCTGCTTTTGTGCCTCATTCAACAGTTGTGCGTATTTAGGATCGATATGGCGGGCAGGGGAAAACCGTTCAATCGCTGTATGCAACACCGCAAACAGCAATACGGCGCGTTTGCCCGCCGCCGCAACACTCATTAGCTCTCGCAGATGCTTCTGCCCGCGTAGCGTTACCGCATCCGGAAAGAAGCCATTTTCCTGTTCCGCTAACGTCACTGATTTTACTTCAATATAGCACTCAGGCCGGTCTTCCGCCTGTAACATGAAGTCAATTCTGCTGCCTTCATCGCCATATTTCACTTCTGTTTTATGCGTACCGTAACCCACCAGTTCGGGAATGGCGCCATTAGTCAGCGCTTCCTTAACCAGCTGATTTGCACGCAGGGTATTAACACAAATAAACGCCCCGTTTTGCGTTTCGGTTATTTCCCAGGTATGGGGATATTTGCGTTTAGTATTTTCTGAAGTGGAATACCAGACCGTGTCACCCGGCGCGGCGCATCCGGTCATGGCGCCGGTGTTGGGGCAGTGCAGGGTAAGCTCTTCGCCTTCCGGCGTCACCACGTCCGCGAGGAAGCGTTTGTAGCGTTGGATCAGCGTGGCGGACTGGAGTGCAGGACTAAACTTCATCAGAATTCCTTGTGGTGTCGCCCAGCGTCCAGCGCTGTAGCGGCTTGTAGCGGGTGCGTCCCTGTGCAAAGACGGATTCATAAAGCGCGAATTCATTAACCGGAAAAGCCCAGTGAAAACCCGGCGGCGGAATGGCAACGGCCTGACCGGCATCGCGCAGCAACGTGATGTGCGGATGAAACGGCTGCGGGCTCTGGTAACAGCCGCTGCGCGCTGCCTGCGCGCGCAGCATATTGGCGAGCTGTAACAACCCGCGCGGCGGCTGGCGCGTGCCCAGCCAGACCACGCGCGAACGCAGCCACTGACCCGCGTCGTCGAGATGCAGCGTGAACGGTGGCTGAGAAATTCGCCCGGCCATGGCGGCTAATGCCCGCTGTTTTTCGGCGCTCACGTCACCCAAAAAGGCCAGCGTCAGGTGCAGGTTAGCCGCCGCAACGGGCCGGCCCGCTTCCGGCGGAAAATGTTCCGCGCGCCAGCGAACGATTTGCCGCTGTAGGGTGGTGGGCAATTCAATGGCAAAAAACAGCCGTTTCGACTCAGACATACGGGGGACTCGGTAATGATATGCGCCGATGCTACAATGTACGCCGACTAATGTTAACCCTCTGGAGCTGTTAGTGTCCTCATTGCCGGTCGCCGTCGTCCTTCCTGAGCTTCTCGCTGCCTTACAACATGCCCCGCAGGTTTTGCTTAACGCGCCTACGGGGGCGGGTAAATCTACCTGGCTGCCGTTGCAGATCCTCAAAGAGGGGAAGATTGCCGGAAAAATCATCCTGCTGGAGCCGCGCAGGCTGGCCGCGCGCAACGTAGCGCAGCGCCTGGCAGAACTGCTGAATGAAAAACCGGGCGAAACGGTAGGCTACCGGATGCGCGCCGAAACCTGCGTCGGCCCGTCCACGCGTCTTGAGGTGGTCACCGAGGGCATTCTCACCCGCATGCTGCAAAACGACCCGGAGCTGACCGGCGTCGGGCTGGTGATTCTGGATGAATTCCACGAGCGCAGCCTGCAGGCCGATCTGGCCCTCGCGCTGTTGCTCGACGTTCAGCAGGGGCTGCGCGACGATCTGCGGCTGCTGATTATGTCGGCGACGCTGGATAACGAGCGGCTACGACAGGTATTACCCGATGCGCCGGTCATCAGCTCAGAAGGGCGGGCATTTCCTGTTGAGCGGCGCTATCAGTCGCTTCCTGCTCATCAGCGCTTTGACGAAGCGGTGGCTGTTGCCACTGCTGACCTTCTTCGCCAGGAGCCCGGTTCGCTGCTGCTGTTTTTGCCCGGCGTGGGGGAGATTCAGCGCGTGCAGGAGCAGCTGGCCTCCAGGGTGGGCAGTGACGTACTGCTTTGCCCGCTCTATGGCGCCCTGCCGTTGACCGAGCAGCGTAAAGCCATCCTTCCCGCCCCGGCGGGGCAGCGTAAAGTGGTGCTGGCAACCAACATTGCCGAAACCAGTTTGACCATCGAAGGCATTCGCCTGGTGGTGGATAGCGCGCAGGAGAGGGTGGCGAGCTTTGATCCGCGCACCGGGCTGACGAAACTGCTGACGCAGCGCGTCAGCCAGGCGTCAATGGTGCAGCGCGCGGGCCGTGCGGGGCGTCTTGAGCCGGGAATTTGCCTGCATTTGACCAGCGCGGAGCAGGCTGAACGCGCGGCACAGCAAAGCACGCCTGAGATTTTACAAAGCGATCTCTCCGGGCTGGTGATGGATCTCCTGCAGTGGGGCTGCCCGAACCCTGAACAGCTCACCTGGCTTAATCCGCCGCCTGTCGTGAATCTCGCCGCCGCGCGCAGCCTGCTAACCCAGCTTGGCGCGCTGGAAGGTGAACGTCTGACGGCGCGCGGTCAGAAAATGGCGGCGCTGGGCAACGATCCGCGTCTGGCGGCGATGCTGGTTGTCGCGCAGGGCGAAGATGAAATTGCCACGGCGGCGAAACTGGCGGCTATTCTTGAGGAGCCGCCGCGTGGAGGCAGCAGCGATCTGGGGCAGGCGTTTTCGCGCAATCAGGGAAACTGGCAGCAGCGGGCGCAGCAGCTGTGCAAACGCCTGAACTGCCGGGGCGGTTCACCCGACGGCGATAAGATTGCCTCCCTGCTGGCGCTGGCCTTCCCGGACAGGATTGCGCGCCGCCGCGGGCTGGATGGTCGCTACCAGCTGGCAAACGGCATGGGGGCGATGCTGGACAGCGATGATGCCCTGACGCGGCATGAATGGCTGATCGCGCCGCTCCTGCTGCAGGGCAGCCAGTCTCCTGATGCCCGTATCTTACAGGCGATTGCCGCGGACATAGATGCCCTGACGCGTACCTGCCCGCACCTGCTCCAGCAATCGGACATCGTGGAATGGGATGAGGCCCAGGGGACGCTAAAGGCGTTTCGGCGTAGCCAGATTGGCAAACTGATCCTCGGGACGAAACCGCTGGCGAAGCCGTCGGAAGAAGAGTTACACCAGGCAATGCTGAACGGCATTCGGGAAAAAGGGCTGGGCGTGCTGAACTGGACGCCGGAAGCCGAACAGTATCGCATTCGTCTGCACTGCGCCGCGAAGTGGCTACCGGAATATAGCTGGCCAGCGGTGGATGATGAGACGCTGCTGGCCACGCTGGAGCACTGGTTACTGCCACAAATGAGCGGCGTGCACTCTCTGCGGGCCCTTAAGGCGCTTGATGTTAAGACCGCGTTACAGAATTTACTGGACTGGTCATTACGTCAACGTCTGGATAGTGAGCTTCCTGGGCATTACACTGTGCCCACCGGGAGCCGGATTGCCATTCGTTATCATGAGGATAATCCTCCGGCGCTGGCGGTTCGGATGCAGGAGATGTTTGGTGAGGCAACCACGCCGTCTATTGCGGAAGGGCGGGTGCCGTTGGTGCTTGAGCTGCTCTCGCCTGCGCATCGCCCGTTGCAGATCACCCGCGATCTGGGGGCGTTCTGGGCGGGAAGCTACCGTGAAGTGCAGAAAGAGATGAAAGGGCGCTACCCCAAACACGTCTGGCCGGACGATCCGGCGAATACGGCGCCAACGCGGCGCACGAAGAAGTATTCGTGAAAGGGGAGTGCGGCTAGATGAGTGCGGTCTGATGCCCTCACCCCGGCCCTCTCCCACGGGGAGAGGGAGAAAACACTAAAGACTTTCCTGACAGGAAAGTCTTGCTGTTTATTTTGAGAGATTTCTTCTTTCACAGGCCTGTGGAAGAAAAGAGAATCTGGCCTTTGCGCCTGAAAGTTGCGGAGAAAAAGCATGGCGGGGAATGACCGCGAGCCAATAGGACGTAAGGGAAAACCCGCGCGTCCGGCGAAAGAAAAAGTAAGCCGTCGTCGCCTCAGAGATGAGGACTATGACGATGACTATGAAGACGATTATGAGGATGAAGAACCCATGCCGCGTAAAGGGAAAGGCAAAGGGCGTAAGCCTCGGGGCAAGCGCGGCTGGTTCTGGCTGCTGCTGAAGCTGTTCATTGTTTTTGTGGTGCTGATCGCGATTTACGGCGTCTATCTGGATCAGAAGATCCGCAGCCGTATCGACGGTAAAGTCTGGCAGCTGCCTGCGGCAGTGTATGGTCGCATGGTGAACCTTGAGCCGGATATGTCCATCAGCAAGAACGAGATGGTGAAACTGCTGCAGGCCACACAGTATCGTCAGGTCACGAAGATGACGCGCCCGGGCGAGTTTACGGTGCAGGCGAAGAGCATTGAGATGATCCGCCGCCCGTTCGACTTCCCGGACAGCAAAGAGGGGCAGGTGCGCGCGCGTCTGACCTTTGACGGCGATCGGCTGGAAACCATCGAGAACATGGACAATAACCGCCAGTTCGGTTTCTTCCGTCTCGATCCGCGCCTGATCACCATGCTCTCGTCCGCCAATGGCGAACAGCGCCTGTTCGTGGCGCGTAACGGCTTCCCGGACCTGCTGGTGGATACCCTGCTGGCGACCGAAGACCGCCATTTCTACGAGCACGACGGTATTAGCCTTTACTCCATCGGCCGTGCGGTGCTGGCTAACCTGACTGCGGGCCGTACCGTGCAGGGGGCAAGTACGCTGACCCAGCAGCTGGTGAAGAACCTGTTCCTCTCCAGCGAGCGTTCTTACTGGCGTAAAGCCAACGAAGCGTACATGGCCGTGCTGATGGACGCGCGCTACAGCAAGGATCGTATTCTTGAGCTGTACATGAACGAGGTGTACCTCGGCCAGAGCGGCGATAACGAGATCCGCGGCTTCCCGCTGGCGAGCCTGTACTACTTTGGCCGCCCGGTGGAAGAGCTGAGCCTTGACCAGCAGGCGCTGCTGGTGGGCATGGTCAAAGGGGCGTCCATTTACAACCCGTGGCGCAACCCGAAACTGGCGCTGGAGCGTCGTAACCTGGTGCTGCGTCTGCTGCAACAGCAGCAGGTGATTGACCAGGAACTGTACGACATGCTGAGCGCACGTCCGCTGGGCGTGCAGCCGCGCGGTGGAGTGATCTCTCCGCAGCCTGCCTTCATGCAGATGGTGCGTCAGGAGCTGCAAAGCAAGCTCGGGGATAAGGTCAAAGATCTCTCCGGCGTGAAGATCTTCACAACCTTTGACTCGGTAGCCCAGGACGCGGCAGAAAAAGCGGCGGTTGAAGGGATCCCGGCGCTGAAGAAACAGCGCAAGCTGAGCGATCTGGAAACCGCGATGGTGGTGGTTGACCGTAACACCGGCGAAGTGCGCGCGATGGTGGGCGGCGCCGAGCCGCAGTATGCGGGCTACAACCGTGCAATGCAGGCGCGTCGTTCGATTGGTTCTCTGGCAAAACCGGCGACCTATCTCACCGCGCTGAGCCAGCCGAATCTGTATCGCCTGAACACCTGGATTGCCGATGCGCCAATCTCCCTGCGTCAGCCTAACGGCCAGGTCTGGTCACCGCAGAACGATGATAAACAGTTCAGCGGTCAGGTAATGCTGGTGGATGCGTTGACCCGCTCCATGAACGTACCCACGGTTAACCTCGGTATGGCGCTGGGTCTGCCGGCCATTGTCGACACCTGGCAGAAGCTGGGCGTACCGAAAGATCAGCTGCACCCTGTTCCGGCGATGATTCTGGGGGCGCTTAACCTGACGCCGATCGAAGTGGCGCAGGCATTCCAGACCATTGCCAGCGGCGGGAACCGCGCACCGCTCTCTGCCCTGCGTTCGGTGATTGCCGAAGATGGCTCCGTGCTGTATCAGAGCTTCCCGCAGGCTGAACGTGCCGTTCCTGCGCAGGCGGCCTATATGACGCTGTGGACGATGCAGCAGGTTGTGCAGCGCGGCACCGGTCGCCAACTGGGGGCGAAATATCCAGGTCTGCATCTGGCGGGTAAAACCGGGACCACCAACAACAACGTCGATACCTGGTTTGCCGGTATTGATGGCCGTGAAGTGGTGATCACCTGGGTAGGCCGTGACAACAACCAGCCGACCAAACTGTACGGGGCGAGCGGGGCGATGTCGATTTACCAGCGCTACCTGGCGAACCAGTCTCCTGTGCCGCTGAATCTGGTCGCGCCGGAAGATATCGTCGATATGGGCGTGGATGGTTCCGGTAACTTTGTCTGCGGCGGCGGGATGCGTACCCTGCCGGTCTGGACGACCAACCCGGATTCCCTGTGCCAGCAGAGCCAGCCTGAACAGCCAACGGGTAACCCGTTCGATCAATCTTCTCAGCCGCAGCAGCCGCAGCAACAACCGGCCCAGCAGCAGAACGAGAAGAAAGACAGCGATGGCGTGGCCGGCTGGATCAAGGACATGTTTGGCGGGAACTAATTAATTTCCTGAATAAAAAAGCCGCTTTATATTTAAGCGGCTTTTTTTTGCCTTTTACACTTTGTAATTTATTAAAAAAATTAAATCTCAAATTAAGAATTTTTAAGTTTATCTATTTTTCATTTAAAACATGCGCTTGGAATGAATAGTGTATCACGTGCCATTGCCCACTCTGGACATAATGAAGAAAAATCTGATGTAATCTCCTCAAGAAATTCACGGGTTCAAAGAATATTTCTTTCGAGCCAATGGCGTAACATGTTGGATAACATTCTGACGCGAAATATTTGTAGCGAGAATGGATGCCTCTATCATCAAATATAAGGATATTATTATGAATAAGTATGTTGTTTCTTCGTTATTAGCCGGAAGCATAATGGCCGCGCTGTCTCTGCCTGTATTTGCATCCAATGATTCCGGTACGGTGAATTTCGCCGGGAAAATTGTTGCTGATACCTGCGAAATTAACGTGGATGGCTCCGGAACTAACGCTTCCACCGTCACTTTCGCCGATACCTATCCTTCGGATTTTGGCGCTGACGGTACGGTTGGCACCTCAAAAGCCTTTAAGATTGAAGTGAAAAAATGTGACCCACTGGTCGCTAAACTGAACCTCAAGTTCAGCGGTACGACGACAGATGCCGCATACAAGCGCTTGAAGAACGATCTGACAGGCGCAGGCAATGCGACCAACGTGGGTATTATCGTTAGTAATGATAACGGCTCAAAAGGCGATGTTGTTTTCGACGGTTCAGTACCGGATGCGGGTACCGATGTGAATAACGACGCGACCGGGGCAACGGCTTCTGTCTTTAACTACACCGCGAAAGTGATTCAGGTAGGTGATACCGCACCAACCGCGGGCCATTACTCCTCCTCTGCAACATTCGAGGTTGTCTATCGCTAAGCAATGACTGGCAGCCTGAACGGCTGCCTTTTTGGAACATTGTATGAAGACTTTATTTAAATTGTTATGTGGTTGTTTAATTATCTCCTGCTGTTCAGTACAGGCAAGCGTTGTTCTCGGTGGTACGCGAATTATTTATCCATCGAATAAATCAGAAGTTCAGATAGCACTTAAAAATAAAGATCCGCATACACGTTATCTGGTGCAAAGCTGGGTCAGTTATCCCAACGATGCAAAAGCGCCATTCATTATTACGCCTCCTGTTTACAAATTGCAGGAAAATCGTCAAACCCTTTTGCACGTTATTTTTACCGGCGATAAAAAAAGTCTGCCAGCGGACCGCGAATCTCTATTTTTGGCAAATGTTAAATCCGTTTCGGCACTTTCGCCTGAGCTAAAAGAGAAAAATACGCTGCAGTTTGCGATGAAAACGCGCCTCAAACTTTTCTGGCGTCCCGCTCAGCTGAAAGAAACCGATGCGCTGAGCGCTTATGAAAAAATCACCTTCCATCGCCAGGGAGACACGCTGATCGCAAACAACCCGACGCCGTTTTACGTCTCGTTTGGCGAGCTGGCCGTTGGCGGGAAAAATGTTCCGGTGAAAGAGACCAAAACCACGCCGGGCGCCATTTCAATGATGGTGGCACCGTTCAGCGAGCAGCGTTTCGCGTTACCTGCATCAGCTAAGGGCGCGGTGACCTGGACGGCAATCAATGATTTCGGTGGACAAACCCCGCAGCGCAAGCAGGGTCTTTAAATAATCATGTTGGTATTTTATGTCGTCATCTCTGCTTCACAAACAGGTACTGTCCGGGATCGCGCTGGCGCTGCTCGCCGCGATCCAGCCTGCAAGTGCCGATGACGAATTTAACCTGCGGATCCTTGAACTGGATACGCCGCTCGAAAATACCTCTACGCTAAAAAACTTCATCAATGATAACGGGTTACTCGCTGGAAGCTACCTCACGACAGTCATGTGGGATCGGGATGTTGTGGATAAACGTCCCATCGCTTTCGTGCTGTCTGACGATAAACAGCGCCTGCTGCCGGAGCTGACCAAAGCGGATCTGCGTGATTACGGCGTGAAAGTCGACACGATCCCGGACTTAAAAGATCTGGATGACGGAGCTTACGTCCGCGATATCTCCCATTTTATTGAAAATGCCCGTTATGAATACAATCAGGATGACCAGACCCTGAAGCTGGTCATCCCGCAAGCGTATCGCGATCGCGCTGCCGCGGGCGCGATACTTCCAAAATTCTGGGATTACGGCGCGCCTGCCGCCTGGACAAGCTATCAACTCAGCGGTTCTCAGCAGCACTACAGTTCGGGCAAAACCTCTTCGACCTGGCTTGGCCTGGAGTCCGGGATTAACCTTGGGGCGTGGCGGCTGCGGAATAACAGCACCTGGAGCGACGCGTCCGGATGGGAGGCCATTGCCAGCACGTTACAACGCGACATCAAAACGCTGAAAAGCCAGCTTGAGATTGGCCAGACGTATACCAACGGTGAGCTTTTTGACAGCGTCCAGATGACCGGCGTGAAGCTGGAAACGGATACTTCTATGCTGCCTGTCAGCCAGCAGGGCTTTGCACCTGTCGTGCGCGGTATTGCTAATAGCGATGCGAAAGTCACTATCAAGCAAAACGGCTACACCATCTATCAAACAAACGTCTCGCCGGGGCCGTTTGAGATCCGCGATTTAAGCCAGGTAACATCCGGAGCCGATCTGGAAGTAACCGTCGAAGAGGCGGACGGCAGCGAGCATAGCTTTATCCAGGCCAGCGCGTCGGTGCCGGTGTTGCAGCGGGAAGGCGGTTTTAAGTATTCACTGGCAGCAGGGCGCTATCGCGGTAATGAAGGTGAAGATGAACCTACCTTTGCGCAAGGTACGGCCATCTATGGTCTGCCTTACGGCGTCACGGCGTATACCGGCGCGCTGGGTGCATCCCTTTATCATGCGCTGCTGCTGGGGCTCGGCGCTGACCTGGGGCATTTCGGCTCGGCATCTGTCGATCTCACCGCCGCGCGAACCGCGTTTGATGACGGACGTGACGATGCCAGCGGTTTATCCTGGCGGGCTCAGTATTCAAAAGATATTCCCGACACGGATACGACCGTGACGCTTGCCAGCTATCGCTACTCCACGTCGGGCTTTTATACCTTTCAGGAAGCTATCGATCGGCGTGACAGCGAGATCGATGACGGCATTTATACCTACCGCAGAACCAACAACCGCCGTAGCCGCATGCAGCTCAACCTTTCCCAGCGTATTTCAGACTGGGGTTCGGCCTATCTCAACGGCTATCAGCAGGATTACTGGGATATGGACGGCCACGAACGTAGCGTCAGCGCGGGGCTGAGCTCCAGCTGGCGCAATATCACCTGGTCGATAAGCTACAACCTGACCCGCACGCCAGATGCCGATACCGACAGGCAAATGGCATTGACGGTCAATATTCCCTTATCGAAGTGGCTGCCTGATGCCTGGGCAACCTACAGTGCTAACACCGCCAGCGGTGGGTTTGTCTCGCATCAGGTCGGGCTCGGCGGTACTGCTCTTGAAGACAATAAGCTGAGCTATAACCTCCAGCAGACCTACGCCAGCCAGGATACGGGCTACGGTGGCAGCCTGTCCGGGCGTTACCGCGGCGCTTCCGGTGAAGTGGGGATGGGGTACAGCTACGGTGGTAACAATCGGCAGTGGAACTACAGCGCTCAGGGGTCAATCGTTGCTCACGAGCATGGCGTGACGCTGGGGCAACCCGTGCGCGACGCCTTCGCCATTGTGCACATTAAAGATGGCGATAACGTCAAAGTGCAAAACGGACGCGGCATTTCAACTGATCGGTTTGGTAACGCGATCGTTCCCTCTCTGACCGCCTACCGGCACAACGTCATTACGGTCAACACTCAGGATCGGGAAGATATTGATATCGACGCGGCGACGAAGGATCTCGTCCCGACGAAAGGCGCCGCGCTGCACGCCACCTTCGATGCGCGCGTTGGACGACGCGCGCTGGTAACTTTGCTCTACGCGGACAAACCCGTGCCGTTTGGTGCCGTCGTAGCGCTGGATAACACCACGGCAATCGTGGGTGATGACGGTGAGGTTTACCTGACGGGGCTGTCCGGCAACACCACGTTTAGCGTGCAGTGGGGGGAAGCGCGCGATCGGCAGTGTCAGGGGACGCTGGATATTCCTTCACAGAGCGCTGCCGGGATCGTCAAAGCAACGGTCAACTGCCATTAACAGAGGTATTTCATGAAGCTACGCCGTTCTTTCAACACGTTCCTCTCACCCGTGCTGCTTCTGCTGGCGGGCGTCTTTTTCCATTCAGCCCGTGCAGAATGTACCTTTAACGGCAGTTCTGACGTGGATGCCGTGGTGACGTTTCAACTTCCTCCGGTGATTGTTGTTCAGCCCGATACGCCCGTCGGCACCGTGATTTATGATGGTAGCGTTGAAAGTAAAGAGGTGACGGTAGAGTGTTACGGTGAAGCGCAAATTCGGCGCGGGTACCTTTATCTGGCGGATACCGATGCGCGCGAAGATGTTATGTCTGGGGTTTATCAAACCAACGTGCCGGGTATTGGCATTCGCGCGGCTTCGTCGAACGAGCGCTTACCCAGCTACAATGAGGAGAATATTATTCGGCCTATCCGCTATCTGGGATCGACCCACGGCTCTTCGCAGAGTACGTCCGTATTTCGTGCCGCCGCACAGTTGGTGGTGACGGGGGATATCCAGGAGGGATATCTCGATACCTCGCGTTTAACCTCAATGGATATTCTGGGCAACGCGGTAATCGGTGAAATGCGGTTTTCCCCCACCAGCGTTCACATTACGACCAACACCTGTAATCTGGTCGACCGAAACATCTATGTGCCGCTGAAAACGGTCAATACGCAGGACTTTAACGGGCAATACTCGGATATTCTTACCGACGACAGTTTCAGGATTGAAATCACCGACTGTGCGGCGGGAACAAAGATCGATTATCAGTTCACCAGCGCGGGCTCGACGGGGGTCACGAACGGCACTATTTTAGGTATTGCTGCCGGAGACTCTGCCGCCGATGGCGTCGGCATACAGATCCTTGACCAGAATAATACGGTACTGCAGTTCGATCAGAACTACACGGCGATAACCAGCACGCAGGACAAAGTCCCTGTCGACATTCCGCTCAAGGCCCGCTACATCAAAACGGGGGAGGTTAAAGCCGGCAAAGTCGACTCTGTCGCGACGTTCGAAGTCTTTTACCGCTAATCCATCCTGCCCGCTCTGGAGGGCTTTAACGATCATTTCGCTAAAATTATTAACCCCCTGTTTTCATCTGGTTAATTCTTAAACCCTTAAATCTTGTAGGGCCGCTTACTGCTTGCTATGCAACCAGCGTTTCGCATATTATTCTGCGGTCATAATAATAATTCTCGTTTACGTTATCATTCACTTTTCCATCAGAGATAAACATGGCGCTTTCCAATACTGCTCAGCCAATTAACACGTCGCTGCGTAAAGTCGCGGTTGTCGTAGCCACAGCGGTTGCCGGCATGTCTGCTTACGCACATGCTGCTGAAACCCCGAAAAAAGAAGAAACCATTACGGTAACCGCAGCACCTGCTGCCCAGGAGAGTGCCTGGGGGCCAGCTGCGACTATCGCTGCGAGACAGTCCGCCACCGGTACGAAAACAGACACGCCAATCCAGAAGGTTCCGCAGTCTATTTCTGTGGTGACAGCCGAAGAGATGGCGCTGCACCAGCCGCGCTCGGTGAAAGAAGCCCTGAGCTACACGCCGGGCGTTGCGGTAGGCACGCGCGGCGCGTCCAACACCTATGATTATTTGGTTATTCGCGGCTTCGCGGCCGATGGGCAGTCGCAGAATAACTACCTCGACGGCATGAAAATGCAGGGGAACTTCTACAACGACGCGGTAATTGACCCGTACATGCTGGAGCGTGCCGAGATCATGCGCGGCCCGGTTTCCGTTCTGTACGGCAAAAGCAGCCCAGGCGGTTTGCTGAACATGGTCAGCAAGCGCCCAACGACCGAGCCGCTGAAAGAGATCCAGTTCAAAGCGGGTACGGACAGCCTGTTCCAGACCGGCTTTGACTTTAGCGATGCGATCGATGATGACGGCGTTTACTCATACCGTCTGACGGGCGTTGCGCGTTCGAACAATTCGCAGCAGGAAGGTAAAGGCGAACAGCGTTACGCCATCGCGCCATCGTTCTCCTGGCGTCCGGATGACAAAACCACCTTCACGTTCCTCTCCTACTTCCAGAACGAGCCTGAAACCGGCTACTACGGCTGGCTGCCAAAAGAGGGGACGGTCGATCCGCTGCCAAACGGCGATCGTCTGCCGACTGACTTCAACGAAGGTGCGAAGAATAATACCTATTCCCGTAACCAGAAGATGGTGGGATACAGCTTCGACCACGAATTTAACGATACTTTCACCGTACGTCAGAATCTGCGTTTTGCCGAGAATAAAACCTCGCAAAACAGCGTTTACGGTTATGGCGTATGTACCGACCCGGCAAACAGCGGGAACAAGCAGTGTGCCGCGTTAGCCCCGGCAGACAAAGGCCATTATCTGGCGCGTAAATACGTCGTCGATAACGAAAAACTGCAAAACTTCACCGTTGATACCCAGCTGCAGAGCAAATTTTCTACCGGTGAGGTGGACCACGTCCTGCTGACCGGCGTTGACTTTATGCGTATGCGTAACGACATCAACTCCTGGTTCGGCTACGACGATTCTGTTCCGCTGCTGGATCTCTACAATCCGGTGAACAGCGATTTTGATTTCGGTTCGAAAGATCCTGCTACCTCCGGCCCGTATCAGATCCTCAACCGTCAGAAACAGACGGGGCTCTACGTACAGGACCAGGCGCAGTGGGATAAAGTGCTGGTGACGCTTGGCGGTCGCTATGACTGGGCCGATCAGGAATCATATAACCGCGTGTTGAACACCACCTCCAAACGTGATGACACCCAGTTCACCTGGCGCGGTGGCGTTAACTATCTGTTTGATAACGGCGTAACCCCGTACTTCAGCTACAGCGAATCGTTTGAACCGGCTTCGCAGACCGATGCACAGGGTAAACTGTTCTCGCCGTCTAAAGGCAAACAGTACGAAGCTGGCGTGAAATATGTGCCTAACGATCGTCCGATCGTTGTCACCGGCGCGTTGTACCAGCTGACCAAAACCAACAACCTGATGGCCGACCCTGCGGGCTCCTTCTTCTCCGTTGAAGGCGGCGAGATCCGCGCCCGTGGCGTAGAGCTGGAAGCCAAAGCGGCGTTATCTGCCAGCGTGAACGTTGTGGGTTCCTATACCTATACCGATGCCGAGTACACCACGGACACCAACTACAAAGGCAACACGCCAGCTCAGGTACCGAAACACATGGCATCCCTGTGGGGCGATTACACCCTGTATGATGGTGCGCTGTCTGGTCTGACGCTGGGTACCGGCGTGCGTTACACCGGCTCCAGCAAAGGCGATCCGGCGAACTCCTTCACGGTGGGCAGCTACACCGTGGTGGATGCGCTGGTCAGATACGATCTTGCTCGCGTTGGCATGGCAGGCTCTAACGTCGCGCTGCACGTGAACAACCTGTTCGATCGCGAGTACGTCGCCAGCTGCTTCAATACCTACGGTTGCTTCTGGGGTGCTGAACGTCAGGTTGTTGCCACCGCGACCTTCCGCTTCTAATCGCTTTTTGGGCACGGTTCGCCGTGCCCTTTTTATTTAAGTTGGCTGACATGCAGGATAATAAAACGCAATCCGACACCACCTTTACGCTCAATCATCTCTCCTTTCGCGTACCCGGGCGCACCCTGCTGCATCCGCTCTCTCTGACGTTCCCTGCCGGTAAAGTGACGGGCCTGATTGGCCACAACGGCTCCGGTAAATCCACGCTGCTCAAGATGCTGGGACGCCACCAGCCGCCTTCGGAAGGGGATATTCTGCTGGACGATCGGCCGCTGGAGAGCTGGAGCAGTAAAGCCTTTGCCCGCAAAGTGGCCTATCTGCCGCAGCAGCTGCCGCAGGCGGAAGGGATGACGGTGCGCGAGCTGGTGGCGATTGGCCGTTATCCTTGGCACGGGGCGCTTGGCCGCTTCGGCGTCGCCGACCGGGAGAAAGTGGAAGAGGCGATTGCGCTGGTTGGGCTAAAACCGCTGGCTCATCGTTTGGTGGATAGCCTCTCCGGCGGTGAACGCCAGCGGGCGTGGATTGCGATGCTGGTGGCGCAGGACAGCCGCTGCCTGCTGCTGGATGAACCGACCTCTGCGCTGGATATCGCCCATCAGGTGGACGTGCTGGCGCTGGTGCATCGCTTAAGCCAGCAGCGTGGCCTGACGGTGATCGCGGTCCTGCACGATATCAACATGGCGGCGCGCTACTGTGACTACCTCGTCGCGCTGCGCGGCGGCGAAATGATTGCCCAGGGCACGCCGTCTGAGCTGATGCGCAGCGAAACGCTGGAACATATTTACGGTATTCCGATGGGTATTTTGCCTCACCCGGCCGGGGCTGCACCGGTGAGCTTCGTGTACTGATGCTGGATAACATTTTCCTTAGCCGCCGTCGTCTGCTGACGGCAATGGCGCTCTCACCGCTGCTGTTTAAAATGAATGCGGCGCGCGCTGCCGCCGTCGATCCTCACCGCATTGTGGCGCTGGAGTGGCTGCCGGTCGAGCTGATGATGGCGCTGGGCGTCACGCCGTATGGCGTGGCGGACATTCCTAACTATAACCTCTGGGTGAACGAGCCGAAGCTGCCGGACTCGGTGATCGACATCGGCCTGCGCACGGAGCCAAACCTCGAACTGCTGACCCAGATGAAACCGTCGTTCCTGTTCTGGTCTGCGGGCTACGGTCCGTCAGAAGAGACCATGGCGCGGATTGCGCCCGGGCGCGGTTTTTCCTTCAGCGACGGTAAAAAACCGCTCACCGTGGCGAAAAACTCCATTAACGAGATGGCGCATTTCCTCAACCGCGAGGCGGAGGCCAAAAAGCACCTCGATGAATTCGATGCCCTGATTGACGCCCTGAAGCCGCGCTTTGCCAACCGGGGCGATCGCCCGCTGCTGATGGTGACGCTGCTGGATGCCCGCCATATGCTGGTCTTCGGTAAAAACTGTTTGTTCCAGGAGGTGCTGGACAGCTTCGGCATTCGCAATGCCTGGGAAGGGGAGATGACCTTCTGGGGCAGCACCGCCGTCGGTATCGATCGTCTGGCGGCGTTTCGCGATGTGGACGTGCTGTGCTTCGACCACGGCAACGAGCGTGAAATGCAAACCTTAATGGCGACGCCGCTCTGGCAGGCGATGCCGTTTGTGCGCGAGAAGCGCTTCCAGCGCGCACCCGCAGTATGGTTCTACGGCGCGACGCTCTCGGCCATGCATTTTGCCCGCGTGCTGGATAACGCGCTGGGAGGCAAGGCATGAGTACGCGTATCGCCCGTTTCCCGGTGCTGCTGTTGTCCCTGCTTTTTCTGGTCGCGCTGGCGTTCACCGGGTTCAATCTCTCGACGGCGTTACCGCGCGCGCAGTGGGGCGCCGCGCTGGCCTCGCCGGATATCGACAATATTCAGCAGATGCTTTTCCACTACAGCCTGCTGCCGCGACTGGCGATTTCACTGCTGGTCGGGGCCGGTTTAGGGCTGGTGGGCGTGTTGTTCCAGCAGGTGCTGCGTAACCCGCTGGCAGAGCCGACCACGCTTGGCGTCGCGACCGGCGCGCAGCTTGGGATCACGATAACCACGCTCTGGGCGTTACCCGGGGCGTTAACCGCGCAGTTTGCGGCTCTTGCAGGGGCATGCGTGGTGGGGGCGCTGGTCTTTGGCGTGGCCTGGGGTAAACGCCTTTCCCCGGTAACGCTTATCCTGGCCGGGCTGGTCGTCAGTCTCTACTGCGGCGCGATTAACCAGCTGCTGGTGCTGTTCCATCACGATCAGCTGCAAAGCATGTTCCTGTGGAGTACCGGTACGCTCACCCAGACCGACTGGAGCATTGTGCAGCGCCTGTGGCCGCAGCTGGCGGGCGGCGTGGTGCTGACGCTGCTGCTCCTGCGTCCTCTGACGCTCATGGGGCTGGATGATGGCGTGGCGCGCAACCTGGGGCTGGCGCTGTCGCTGGCTCGCCTGGCGGCGCTCACGCTGGCGATTGTGCTCAGTGCTCTGCTGGTTAACGCGGTCGGCATCATCGGGTTTATTGGCCTCTTTGCGCCGCTGCTGGCGAAAATGCTCGGGGCGCGTCGTCTTCTGACACGCCTCCTGCTGGCGCCGCTGATCGGGGCGCTGATCCTCTGGCTTTCCGATCAGATCATTCTCTGGCTGGCGCGCGTCTGGATGGAAGTGTCTACCGGGTCGGCAACGGCGCTTATCGGTGCGCCGCTGCTGCTGTGGCTGCTCCCGCGTCTGCGCAGCATCAGCGCTCCAGCGATGGACGCGGGCGATAAAGTCTACGCTGAACGTCGGTCGGTGCTGTGGTTCAGCCTTGCCGGTCTGGCTGTGTTGCTTATCGCCTCGTTTACCGCCCTCGCGTTTGGGCGCGATGCCGCAGGCTGGCACTGGGCAACGGGTGACTTACTCAACGAACTATTACAGTGGCGCTGGCCGCGTATTCTCTCCGCGCTGATTGCCGGGGTGATGCTGGCGGTGGCGGGCTGTATTATTCAGCGTCTGACCGGCAACCCGATGGCAAGCCCAGAAGTGCTGGGGATCAGCTCCGGCGCGGCCTTTGGCGTGGTGCTGATGCTCTTCCTTGTACCGGGCAATGCGTTTGGCTGGCTGATGCCTGCCGGGAGTATCGGTGCGGCGGTCACGCTGATGATTATTCTGATTGCCTCTGGTCGCGGCGGATTTTCTCCGCACCGCATGCTGCTGGCCGGTATGGCGCTCAGCACCGCCTTTACTATGCTGCTGATGATGCTGCAGGCGAGCGGCGATCCGCGCATGGCGAAGATCCTGACCTGGATTTCCGGTTCAACCTATAACGCCACCGCCAGCCAGGTTGTCTGGTCAGGGAGCGTTATGCTCGTGCTGCTGGCGATTGTGCCGCTGTGCCGTCGCTGGATGACCATTCTGCCGCTGGGGGGCGAAACCGCGCGTGCGGTTGGTTTAGCGCTAACGCCAACGCGCGTCGCGCTTCTTCTGCTGGCGGCGTGTCTGACGGCAACCGCCACCATGACCATCGGGCCGCTAAGCTTTGTTGGGTTGATGGCGCCGCATATCGCCAGAATGATGGGTTTCCGACGGACGATGCCGCATATTGTGATGTCGGCCCTGACGGGCGGGATCATTCTGGTGTTTGCCGACTGGTGTGGAAGGATGGTGCTGTTCCCGTATCAGATCCCGGCGGGCCTGCTGTCGACCTTTATCGGTGCGCCGTACTTTATCTATCTGTTGAGAAAGCAGAGTCGGTAATAAAAGTAAACGGCAATCCTTGGATTGCCGTTTTAGTGTTTGCTCCCTCTCCCCGTGGGAGAGGGTTGGGGTAAGGGCTTCACCCAGCGCATATCTTACAACTTCGCAAACACCTTACGCGCCGCGTCGATGGTGTTATTGATATCTTCTTCGCTGTGCGCCACGGACATAAAGCCCGCTTCGAACGCGGACGGTGCCAGGTACACGCCTTCTTCCAGCATCAGGTGGAAGAAGCGCTTGAAGCGTTCAACGTCGCACTTCACCACGTCCTGATAGCGGGTTACGGTTTTCGCATCGGTGAAGAAAATCCCGAACATGCCGCCCACGTGGTTAACAACCAGCGGAATTCCCGCTTCTTCTGCGGCTTCCAGCAGACCGTTTGCCAGCTGCGTGGTGCGGTCCGTCAGGGTTTCGTGAATACCCGGCTGCGCCACTTCGGTCAGACAGGCGAAGCCCGCAGCCATGGCAATCGGGTTACCGGAGAGCGTGCCCGCCTGGTAAACCGGCCCGGTTGGCGCCAGGGCTTCCATCACGTCCTTACGACCGCCGAAAGCACCGACCGGCATGCCGCCGCCGATGATTTTGCCGAGACAGGTCAGGTCCGGCTCAACGTCATAGTAAGACTGGGCGCCCGCCAGCGCCACGCGGAAGCCGGTCATCACTTCGTCGATGATCAGCAGCGCGCCGAACTCATCGCACAGCGCGCGCAGGCCCGGCAGGAAGTCAGGCTGCGGCGGGATGCAGTTCATGTTGCCCGCAACCGGTTCAACGATAATGCAGGCGATCTCCTGCGGATACTGCTCGAACGCCGCGCGAACGGTATTCAGATCGTTGTAGGTGCAGGTCAGGGTATGCTTCGCGAAATCCGCAGGTACGCCAGGCGAGTTTGGCTGGCCGAGGGTCAGCGCGCCGGAGCCCGCTTTCACCAGCAGGCAGTCCGCATGGCCGTGGTAGCAGCCTTCGAATTTGATGATTTTGTCGCGACCGGTAAAGCCGCGCGCCAGGCGGATGGCGCTCATGGTGGCCTCGGTACCGGAGTTCACCATACGCACCATGTCCATGGTCGGCACCAGTTCGGTAACCAGCTCCGCCATTTTCACTTCCATCTCGGTTGGCGCACCGAAGCTCAGGCCGCGCTGCGCGGCTTCGATGACCGCGTTACGAATAGCGGGATGGTTATGTCCGAGAACCATCGGCCCCCAGGAACCGACGTAATCGATATAGGCTTTGCCATCGACATCGTACAGATACGCGCCGTCAGCACGTTCAATAAACAGCGGCGTGCCGCCCACGCCGGTAAAGGCGCGTACTGGCGAGTTCACGCCACCGGGGATTAGCTCGCGGGCTGCACTGTAGAGGTTTTCAGACTTGCTCATGGCGTCGTTCCTGGTTCGTATAAAATGATTAAGCACACTATTCTAAGTGATCCGCAGAAGGTTATGAAATTTTTAGCCTGGTAATGCTTTAAGATTTGTTAAGTATTTTTCAGGCGACGCAGGGAAGGTCTCTGGTAAAATCTTCGCGGCTTTTTGTATGACGAATAAGAACAGGACATGAAATCAGATTCTCCGTCTTTTGAAGAACAACAGTTTACGCGCGCCCAGCACCGAATCAGTATTCGGCGGCTGCTCAATCGCGATAAAACGCCGCTGGCGATCCTGCTGGCCGCTGCGGTGGTGGGTACCCTTGCAGGCCTGGTTGGCGTGGCGTTTGAAAAAGCGGTTAATGCCGTACTCAACTGGCGAGTGGGAACCGTAGCCGGTTTTGCCGAGCGCGAATGGCTGGTCTGGGTAGCGGCATTCGGCCTGTCTGCGCTGTTTGCCATGGTGGGGTATTTTCTGGTGCGTAAATTCGCCCCGGAGGCGGGCGGGTCTGGCATACCGGAAATTGAAGGCGCGCTGGAGGAGCTGCGCCCGGTGCGCTGGTGGCGGGTGATCCCGGTTAAGTTTATCGGCGGCATGGGGACGCTGGGCGCGGGGATGGTGCTCGGCCGTGAAGGGCCAACGGTGCAGTTGGGGGGGAACGTCGGCCGCATGGTGGGCGATCTGTTCCGCATGCGCAGCGCCGAGGCGCGTCATACGCTGCTGGCCACCGGTGCAGCGGCGGGGCTTTCCGCGGCGTTTAACGCGCCGCTGGCGGGTATTTTGTTCATCATCGAAGAGATGCGCGCGCAGTTCCGCTACAACCTGATCTCCATTAAAGCGGTGTTTACCGGCGTCATTATGTCGAGCATCGTCTTTCGCATCTTTAATGGCGAAGGGGCGGTGATTGAAGTCGGTAAACTGACCAACGCACCGGTTAATACTCTGTGGCTATACCTGATCCTCGGCATGATTTTTGGTGTGGTGGGGCCGCTGTTTAACACCTTTATCTTACGCGCGCAGGATATGTTCCAGCGCGTTCACGGCGGCAATACCACGAAATGGGTGCTGATGGGCGGCCTGCTGGGCGGCATTTGCGGCGTGCTCGGCTTTATTGAACCGAATGCCGCGGGCGGCGGTTTCGGGCTGATTCCGATTGCCGCAGCCGGGAATTTCAGCGTGGGTTTGCTGCTGTTTATGTTTATCTCCCGGGTTATTACCACGGTACTGTGCTTCTCCTCCGGCGCGCCCGGCGGGATTTTTGCCCCGATGCTGGCGCTGGGCACGCTGCTGGGCACCGCGTTTGGTATGGCGGCTGAGGCGGGGTTCCCCGCTTACCACCTGGACGCCGGCACCTTTGCAGTGGCCGGGATGGGGGCGCTGCTGGCCGCGTCCCTGCGCGCGCCGTTAACCGGCATCGTGCTGGTGCTGGAGATGACGGATAATTACCAGCTCATTTTGCCAATGATCATTACCTGTCTCGGGGCGACACTATTAGCCCAATTCCTGGGTGGAAAACCGCTATACTCCACCATCCTCGCGCGTACCCTGGCAAAACAAGAGGCGGAGCGGGCCGCCGCGCAGAATACTTGAATGAATTACCAGGGTATTAGATAATGACGAAAAGAATTGGGTGAATTTTACCCAATAGCAGTATTCATGGGAGCATAAGATGAGTGATGACGTAGCTGTGCCGCTGGAGTTTACCGAAGCAGCAGCCAACAAAGTGAAAACCCTGATTGCCGACGAAGACAATCCGGATCTGAAACTGCGTGTCTATATTACCGGTGGCGGCTGCAGCGGCTTCCAGTATGGTTTTACCTTTGACGATCAGGTGAACGATGGCGATATGACCATCGAGAAGCAGGGCGTCGCGCTGGTAGTTGACCCGATGAGCCTGCAGTATCTGGTGGGCGGCTCGGTGGATTACACCGAAGGTCTGGAAGGTTCGCGTTTTGTGGTGACCAACCCGAACGCCACAAGCACCTGCGGGTGTGGTTCTTCATTCAGCATCTAAGCGCGTGCGGGCTGATGCCCTCACGCCGACCCTCTCTCACAGGGAGAGGGAGAAAAGACTAAAAACGGTAACCTGAGGGTTACCGTTTTGCTTTTACCTTCCATTATCATCCAGCGCAAACGTCGGCAGCTTCAGGTGCCAGCGTATCGCCGCTAAACGTATCACCAGCGTAACGACCATCCCCAGCATCGCCGCATTTTCCAGCGGTACCGCGAAGGTGTAGTATGCCGTGGCGTGCACAATCCCGCCAATGATGCAGGCTGTGGCATAGATTTCGGTACGCAGGATCATCGGTACTTCGCGCGCCAGGATGTCTCGAATGATCCCGCCGCCCACGCCGGTTAAGACCCCCATGCAGATCGCCACCATTGGCCCTGTTCCGGCATTGAAGGCTTTATTCACCCCGATCCCCACAAACACGGCCAGACCCACGGCATCCAGCACCGGCAATATCCACTTTGGCAGCCTGCGAGGCTGGCGAACCAGCATGATAGTCAACAGGCAGGTGACCATTGCGACCACAAGATCGGTAGGATCTTTCACCCAAAACACCGGGCCATTTGCCAGCGCCATATCGCGGATTGTCCCGCCGCCAACGGCGGTCACCACGCCCAGCACCAGCACGCCAAACGGATCCATGCGTAGTTTTCCGGCGAGCAGGACGCCGGAGATAGCAAAAACGGCTGTACCAAGAATATCCAGCCAATAAACGAGCATCGTTAAATCCTCGAACGTATGTTAATGACCCTCTGCCAGGGCGGCACAGAGCTGTTTTGCGGCGAGGATAATACGCGGGCTGGCGCGTTCAAACCAGTCACCGTTGAGTGCGATCACCGGAATTTTTAGCTGGTTCTTCCAGAATTGTTTAATTTTAGGAATCTCGCTCGCATTTCCGACCACGACGATGGCCTGCGGCTGGCGCGCCAGAACCTGCTCACGGCTCACCTGAGGCCACGGTACCTGGCTGGCAGCAAAGATATTTTCCCCGCCGCAGACTTCCAGCACCTGGTTCTGTATCGAGCCTTTTCCGGTGGTAAACAGCGGTTGGCTGCCAAACTGCAGGAAAATGCGCTTTTTGGCTGGCGTATCGTATTGGGCTTTCAGCGCGGCATAGTCGCTGAGCATCTGGTTCGCCGCACTCTCGGCTTTTTGAGGCGCAGGGCTATAAGGGGCCAGGGCGAGCAGCGCCTGGGCGACCTGCTCAATACTTACCGCGTCAACCCACATGACCTTGATGCCAAGCGAGGTGAGCTGGTTGACCTGCCGCTCGGCGTTACCGCCGCGCCAGGCCAGCACGAGATCCGGCTTAAGCGCCACGATGCGCTCAAGGTTCATCCCTTGCCAGGTTGCCACTTGCTCAATACCGGCCGCCTGCGGGGGGTAATCCGAAAAGCTGCTGACGCCAACGGGAGTGATCCCGGCGGCAAACGCCAGTTCGGTATTAGCGGGGGAAAGGGTAATCACACGCGGCGCGGCGAACAGCCACGCCGGTGCGAGCAGCAGCAGGGCGGCCAGCGCCCTGATAGACCGTTTAGCCACGTGCCAGGTTCTGCACCAGGCGTTCCACCATCACGGTGGACTGTTTTGCCGCAACGGCCAGGAACTCGTCGAAGCTGATGTGAGACTGCTGGTCTGCCACGTCAGAGATGGCGCGAACTACCACGAACGGTACGTTGAAATTGTGGCAAACGTGCGCAATCGCGGTCGCTTCCATCTCAACGGCAACCGCCTGCGGGAAGTTATGACGGATTTTCGCCAGACCAACGGAGCCATTGATGAACGCATCACCGCTGACAATCAGGCCGCGTACCGCGTTGAGATTGAGCTCAGCAATGCAGGCTTCAGCCGCCGCAATCAGTTTATCGTCAGCTTTAAACCCTGCCGGGCAGCCCGGAAGCTGGCCGTATTCGTAGCTGAACGCGGTGACGTCGGCGTCGTGGTAACGCGCTTCGTCGGAGACAACGATGTCGCCCACTTTCAGCGTCGGTGCCAGACCGCCTGCCGAGCCCGTGTTAATGATGACGTCCGGCTTGCAGCGCTCAAGCAGCAGGGTCGCACCCAGCGCAGCAGCCACTTTACCGATGCCTGATTTCAGCAGAGCCACCTCAACACCGTTCAGCTGGCCGGTGTAGATCTCACAACCCCCGAGAGAGAGGGTCTGACGGTTCTCAATTTTGTCACGCAGGAGCGTAACTTCTTCTTCCATTGCACCAATAATGCCGATTTTCATAGATTTACTCGCGATGTGCCTTGTTAAGAGGCATAGTCTATCATGCGGTTAAGGGGAAACGCATTCTCACGCGGGGGAGCACATGTCACCAATCGATTTTCGTACCAAAATTAACTGGCACCGTCGTTTCCGTTCGCCACAGGGCGAAAAGAGCGAACATGAGATCCTGCGTATCTTCGAAAGCGATCGCGGCAGGATTATTAACTCGCCCGCCATCCGGCGTTTACAGCAAAAGACCCAGGTATTCCCGCTGGAGCGTAACGCCGCGGTGCGCACGCGCTTAACCCACTCAATGGAAGTGCAGCAGGTCGGGCGTTATATTGCCAAAGAGATTTTAAGCCGCCTCAAAGAGCTGCGTTTACTGGAAACCTATGGTCTGGATGAGCTGACGGGGCCTTTCGAAAGCATCGTTGAGATGGCCTGCCTGATGCACGATATCGGCAACCCGCCTTTTGGCCACTTTGGCGAGGCGGCCATTAATGACTGGTTTAAACAACGGCTTTATCCGTCGGATGCGGCAAGTCAGCCACTCAGCGATGACCGCTGCATCGTGCGCGATTTACGCCTGCGCGAGGGCGAAGAAGGGCTGAACGATCTGCGCCGTAAAGTTCGCCAGGATCTCTGTCACTTTGAGGGCAACGCGCAGGGGATCCGGCTGGTGCACTCCCTGATGCGCATGAACCTGACCTGGGCGCAGGTTGGCTGCATTTTGAAATATACGCGTCCCGCATGGTGGATGGGAGAGACGCCCGCGTCCCACAGCTATTTAATGAAAAAGCCGGGCTATTACCTTTCCGAAGAGGCCTATATAGAACGGCTGCGTAAAGAACTTTCCCTGACGCCAAACGGCCGCTTCCCATTGACGTGGATTATGGAAGCCGCCGACGATATTTCCTATTGCGTGGCCGACCTGGAAGATGCCGTTGAGAAAAGAATATTCAGCGTCGAGGAGCTTTATCAGCATCTTTATGCGGCATGGGGAATCCATGAAAAAGGATCGCTGTTTGCGCAGGTTGTCGAAAATGCCTGGGAAAAATCGCGCTCAAATACGTTAAGCCGCAGTACGGAAGATCAGTTCTTTATGTATTTGCGGGTCAACACGTTAAATAAACTGGTGCCGTATGCCGCCTCGCGCTTTATTGATAATTTGCCGCAAATCTTCAGCGGGGAATTCAACCATGCGCTGCTGGAAGATGACAGCAGTTTCAGCCAACTCCTTGAGCTTTATAAGCATGTGGCGATGCGGCATGTGTTCAGCCATCCTGATGTTGAGCAGCTGGAACTGCAGGGATACCGTGTAATCAGTGGATTACTGGAAATTTATTCCCCGTTGCTTCAGCTCTCCGTTGAGGAGTTTAGCGAGCTGGTGGAAAAAGAACGCGTGCGGCGAATTCCTATCGAATCCCGGCTTTATCAGAAACTCTCTACCCGTCATCGGCTGGCGTATGTCGAAGCGATAGGTAAGCTGGATCGCCACGCTCCGGAATGGCCGGTGATGGAATATTATTATCGCTGCCGTCTCATCCAGGACTATATCAGCGGCATGACCGATTTGTATGCCTGGGATGAATACCGCAAGCTCATGGCCGTGGAATAATTCCGGAGTTTTGTAAAGAAGGCCAATAAATTTTTACCTTTTCCATAAACTTATGGCCGGAACTAAGCGGTATAAAATGAATCTGAGTTACACAGCAATTTTGCGTTACCTGTAAATCGAGATTGAGAAACATGAAAAAAACCACATTAGCAATGAGTGCACTGGCTCTGAGTTTAGGTTTAGCGCTGTCTCCTCTGACTGCTACTGCAGCCGAGACCGCGTCGTCGGCAGCAACCGCGCAGCAGATGCCAAGCCTGGCACCGATGCTCGAAAAAGTGATGCCATCGGTGGTGAGTATTAACGTTGAGGGCAGCACGACCGTCAATACGCCGCGCATGCCGCGTAACTTCCAGCAGTTCTTCGGTGACAATTCACCGTTCTGCCAGGACGGTTCCCCATTCCAGAGCTCTCCGTTCTGTCAGGGCGGTGGCGCAGGGGATGACGGCCAGGGTGGCGGCCAGCAACAGAAATTCATGGCGCTTGGCTCGGGGGTGATTATTGATGCGGCGAAAGGCTACGTCGTGACCAACAACCACGTTGTGGATAACGCTAACAGCATTAAGGTTCAGCTGAGTGATGGTCGTAAGTTCGATGCCAAGATGGTCGGTAAAGACCCGCGCTCTGACATCGCGCTGATCCAGATTCAGGATCCAAAAAACCTGACGGCGATTAAAATTGCCGACTCCGATTCGCTGCGCGTGGGCGATTACACCGTCGCTATCGGTAACCCGTTCGGTCTGGGTGAAACCGTGACCTCCGGTATCGTCTCTGCGCTGGGCCGTAGCGGCCTGAATGCGGAAAACTATGAAAACTTCATCCAGACGGATGCGGCCATTAACCGCGGTAACTCCGGCGGTGCGCTGGTGAACCTGAACGGCGAGCTGATCGGTATCAACACCGCTATTCTGGCACCGGACGGCGGCAACATCGGGATTGGCTTTGCTATCCCGAGCAACATGGTGAAAAACCTGACTGCTCAGATGGTGCAGTACGGCCAGGTGAAACGCGGTGAGCTGGGTATTATGGGTACCGAGCTGAACTCCGAGCTGGCGAAAGCGATGAAGGTGGATGCGCAACGCGGCGCGTTCGTGAGCCAGGTTATGCCGAACTCCTCTGCAGCGAAGGCGGGTATTAAAGCGGGTGATGTGATCACCTCCCTGAACGGTAAACCGATCAGCAGCTTTGCCGCCCTGCGTGCGGAAGTGGGCTCGATGCCGATTGGCAGCAAAGTGACCCTTGGCCTGCTGCGTGACGGCAAACCGGTTAACGTGAGCCTGGAGCTGCAGCAGAGCAGCCAGAATCAGGTGGATTCCAGCACTATCTTCAGCGGTATTGAAGGTGCCGAGATGAGCAATAAAGGCGCAGATAAAGGCGTGGTGGTGAACAACGTGAAGGCGAATTCACCTGCTGCCCGTATCGGCCTGAAAAAAGGCGATGTGATCATGGGGGCTAACCAGCAGCCGGTGAAAAACATCGCTGAACTGCGCAAAATTCTCGACAGCAAACCGTCCGTGCTGGCGCTGAATATCCAGCGCGGTGACACCTCAATCTATCTGCTGATGCAGTAATCCTTTTAAGCCCCTGTACGCAGGGGCTTTCTCGTTTCTGTGACGCCTACCGCAACTCCATACTTCCCCCTCTCACTTTGTGCATTCGCACAATGCAGCCGTTGCTGAACTTCCCTATGCTTGAGCTCTGCTCACAGGAGGGTTACATGGCTGGCTGGCATCTTGATACCAAAATGGCGCAGGATATCGTGGCGCGCACCATGCGCATCATTGACACCAATATCAACGTAATGGATGCCCGCGGGCGCATTATTGGCAGCGGCGATCGCGAGCGTATTGGTGAATTGCACGAAGGTGCCCTGCTGGTGCTCTCTCAGGGACGCGTGGTTGATATCGACGATGCGGTAGCGAAACACCTGCACGGCGTGCGTCAGGGGATTAACCTGCCGCTGCGTCTGGAAGGGGAAATTGTTGGCGTTATTGGCCTGACGGGCGAACCGGAATCCCTGCGTAAATACGGCGAGCTGGTTTGTATGACGGCGGAAATGATGCTTGAGCAGTCGCGCCTGATGCACCTGCTCGCCCAGGACAGCCGTTTACGCGAGGAGCTGGTAATGAACCTGATTCAGGCGGAAGAGCATACGCCTGCACTCAGCGAATGGGCGCAGCGTCTGGGGATCGATCTGAACCAGCCGCGCGTGGTGGCGGTGATTGAGGTCGATAGCGGACAGCTTGGCGTAGACAGCGCGATGGCCGAGCTGCAGCAGCTGCAAAATGCGCTGGCGACGCCGGAGCGCGACAACCTGGTGGCGATAGTCTCGCTGACGGAAATGGTGGTGCTTAAACCCGCGCTCAATTCGTTCGGCCGCTGGGATGCTGAGGATCACCGTCGTCGCGTGGAACTGCTGATTTCCCGTATGGAGGAGAACGGCCAGCTGCGTTTTCGCGTTGCTCTGGGCAATTACTTTACCGGGCCGGGCAGCATCGCCCGGTCCTGGCGTACCGCGCGCACCACCATGATGGTGGGCAAGCAGCGGATGCCGGAGAGCCGCAGTTATTTTTATCAGGATCTGATGCTGCCGGTGCTGCTCGACAGCCTGCGCGGCGGCTGGCAGGCGAACGAGCTGGCGCGTCCGTTAGCGCGCCTGAAGGCGATGGACAATAACGGCTTGCTGCGCCGGACCCTGCAGGCGTGGTTCCGCCATAACGTGCAGCCGCTGGCGACGTCTAAAGCGCTGTTTATTCACCGCAACACCCTGGAGTATCGGCTTAACCGAATTTCGGAGCTGACGGGGCTGGATTTGGGAAACTTTGACGACAGGCTGCTGCTCTATATAGCGTTGCAGCTGGACGAGCAGAGATGATGCAGCGTGCGTTTTTCACCCTCTCCCACAGGGAGAGGGCCGGGGTGAGGGGATCAGACCGCACCGGACTTATTTATTGCGCGTTAATTTCTCAAGATCCGCTTCAATCTCGCTGATCTTGTTGGTGACAACGCTTTCAAGGTGACGCAGATCGTCGAGGATCTTGCGCTTGAGATCGACTTCGGTGCGATCGCGCTGGCAAATCTGATCGAGTTCATCGATCACATAGCGCAGGTTAGGGCTAATTTCCTGCACCTCTTTGTACCCTTGTCCTACGCCGTCAGCGACGACGGTCTTACGCTGGCGTGGATATTTAAACTTCACGCTCTTGGCGAAAAACTCTCCTTTATCCTTGTGAAAATAGATTTTTAAAATGTCGTTGTTGGCTTCCTGGCGAAGGCTGTAACGATCGATTTCATCAGGATTGGTAATGCCCAGACTTTTCAGATTATCGTACATAGCGGTACCCTTATCTCAACATAACCTTTGAATAATTAACGAAAAAATTCCTTTTTGCCACCCTCACATACAAAAAAAGCGGGGTCGATCCTGATTACATTTCACTGAAATTACCGGGCAGGGAAGGTGCATTGCCCCCACTCGTTTATTGTTGTTTTTAACGACTACGTCAAGTGGAAATAAATTTTATACCTTAATCGGCATTCTCATCGCTGACGCAGCATAGCGATAGCCGTGAGAAAAGAAGAGCGAGACGGTATTCAAAACCGGGGAAATGAGGCAAAGTTATCGCACGAAAGCGTAGCCCGCGGAGATAATGACATGTCAGGACGCATTGATTATCAAATTGAAAAATACAGCTTTGGCGCCGCAGAGGAGAGCCCAAGGCTCACGCACCAGTGGGCAGAAGTTGCCGCAGAGTGCCGCCAGCTAAAGGCTGGTGCGGAAGAGCGTCTACGCATTGCCTTACTGAACGTGGATTATGTCACCAGCTTCGAACTGCCGTTCCGACTGGTGCTGACCCGCGCCCCTCAGCTTATCGCCGGGCTGCGCGATGAGTTTCAGCTAAGCCAGAAGAACGTCATCTTTAACGGCAAGCGCTTTGGCTGCGTCTACAGCCTGAAAGCCGATCTCAATGCGATTCCCGAGGCTTTTCAGTACCGCATGAGCACCCGCATTAGGCGGATCGATCCCACCGGGCTTACTGCAGAGCCTTTCCGGCAGATTGCCAAAGAGGTAAAAGCGCCGCGTGAGCGACTGAAGCTGGCGCTGGAGTCGGGTCTGGCCGTGACGGCTCTCGACGGGCTTTTCTGGCTTGGGAGCCAGCGTATGGCGGCGGATATCGCAGGGTTGAGAAAAAAGGGAATGGCAATCGCGACGGCGGAAACGGACGTTTTTGATGATTATACCGGGACGCACAGGCGGGTCCCGGTATATCAACGCGTCGGGGATTAGTCGATGGTGCGCAGCAGTTCGTTGATGCCCACTTTACCGCGGGTTTTTGCATCTACTTTCTTCACGATAACCGCACAGTACAGGCTGTATTTACCGTCTTTTGACGGCAGGTTACCGGAAACGACCACGGAGCCCGCAGGAACGCGACCGTAGTGCACTTCGCCAGTTTCGCGGTCGTAAATACGGGTGCTCTGGCCGATGTAAACGCCCATGGAGATCACGGAGCCTTCTTCCACGATCACGCCTTCCACCACTTCTGAACGTGCGCCGATGAAGCAGTTGTCTTCGATGATGGTCGGGTTAGCCTGCAGTGGCTCCAGAACGCCACCGATGCCGACGCCGCCGGACAGGTGAACGTTTTTACCGATCTGCGCGCAGGAACCGACGGTTGCCCAGGTATCAACCATGGTACCTTCGTCAACGTACGCACCGATGTTCACATAGGATGGCATCAGCACGGTGTTACGTGCGATGAATGCGCCCTGACGTACAGCCGCCGGTGGTACCACGCGGAAGCCTTCTTTCTGGAAACGCGCTTCGTCGTAATCCGCGAATTTCATTGGCACTTTATCGAAGTAGCGGCTTTCTGCTCCGTCGATAACCTGGTTATCGTTGATGCGGAAAGAGAGCAGCACGGCCTTCTTCAGCCATTGATGAGTGACCCACTGACCGTCGATTTTTTCTGCCACGCGCAGCGCGCCGGAATCCAGCAGGGAAATAACCTGGTTTACCGCTTCACGGGTCACGGTATCCACATTTGCCGGAGTGATCTCGGCGCGACGCTCAAAAGCGGACTCAATAACGTTCTGTAACTGCTGCATTGTTTACTCTTTCCATTTCACTAAAAAACACGTCACCCTTTATCGTTTGGATTGAGGGCTGCTGTCAACCGTTGTTGCACTTCAAGCTGCAGGTCATTATTAAGGGCACGCCGGTCTGCGGTGGCGATTATAAATAAATCTTCTACTCGCTCGCCAATGGTTGTAATTCGGGCGCCATGAAGCGAAATTCCCAGATCGGCAAAAACCTGGCCGACGCGGGCAAGCAGCCCTGGCTGGTCGAGCGCGATCAGCTCCAGGAACGATTTACGGTCGGTGTGGGTCGGCAGGAAATTAACCTCGGTATCGACGGTAAAGTGGCGTAATTTAGCCGGCTGGCGACGCGGCTGCGGCGGCTGCCAGCTGCGCTGGGTAATCGCCTGCTCCAGACCGAAACGTATCCCTTCATGCCTGTCCGACGACAGCGGGCTGCCGTCCGGCTCCAGCACGATAAAAGTATCCATCGCCATGCCGTCGCGGGTGGTAAAAATCTGCGCGTCGTGAACGCTCAGGTTACGCCTGTCCAGCTCGGCGCAGACGGCAGCAAACAGATAAGGCCGGTCCGGGCTCCAGATGAATATCTCCGTTCCGCCGCGCGTGGCCTGCGGGCTCAGCAGGATCATCGGTTGTGACAGATCGTGCTTCAACAGGTGCCGCGCGTGCCAGGCAAGCTGGTTTGGGCTGTGGCGCACAAAATAGTTGGCACGACAGCGGGCCCAAATCTGATGCAGCGCCTCTTCATTAATGTTATCCATCCGCAGCAGCGCCAGCGCCTGCAGCTGGTGATGACGCACGCGCTCGCGCATGTCCGGGGTGTTTTGCATCCCGCGACGCAGCTGTTTTTCGGTGGCGAAGTACAGCTCGCGCAGCAGGCTCTGCTTCCAGCTGTTCCACAGGGTCTCGTTGGTGGCGCAAATATCGGCCACCGTCAGGCAGACCAGATAGCGCAGACGGTTTTCCGTTTGCACCTCTTCGGCGAACTGCTTAATCACCTCAGGGTCCTGGATATCGCGACGCTGGGCGGTGACCGACATCAGCAGGTGATGGCGCACCAGCCAGGCGACCAGCTGCGTTTCACGTGAGTTGAGACCGTGCAGTTCGGCAAATTTCAGCACATCCTGCGCGCCCAGCACCGAGTGATCGCCGCCGCGGCCCTTGGCGATGTCGTGGAACAGAGCGGCAATCAGGATCAGTTCCGGGTGGGTCAGGCGCGGCCACAGTTCCACGCACAGGGGATGGCGGGAGCGCGTCTCTTCTTTCGCAAAGCTTTCCAGCTTGAGCATCACGCGGATGGTGTGTTCATCCACCGTGTAGGCGTGGAACAGATCGAACTGCATCTGCCCGACGATGTGCGACCACTGCGGCATATAGGCCCACAGTACGCTATGGCGGTGCATCGGCAGCAGCCCGCGGCTGACGGCGCCCGGGTGGCGAAGCATGCTCAGAAAAAGCGAGCGTGCTTCCGGGATGTAACACAAAGGCTGCGTCAGATGGCGGCGCGCGTGGCGCAGATGGCGCAGGGTAGTGGAGTAGATCCCGGTGATCGTGCTGTTGCGCACCATGGTGTAGAACATCCGCAGGATCGCTTCCGGCTCGCGGATAAACAGCGCTTCGTCGCGCAGATCGATCAGCGTGCCGCGGAGCTGGAATTCGTCATCAATCGGGCGCGGCTTTTCGTCCGCCGTCAGGGCGAGGATCGCTTCATCAAAAAGCTGCAACAGCATCTGGTTCAGCTCGGTGACCCGGCGGGTGACGCGGAAGAAATCCTTCATCATCTGCTCAACCGGCTCGTTGCCTTCGCCCTGATAGTTCAGCCGCTGCGCCACGCTGAGCTGACGGTCAAACAGCAGGCGGTTATCGTAGCGGGTAACTTCCAGATGCAGGGCAAAACGGATGCGCCACAGCAGGTGCAGGCATTCGTTCAGCTCGTTACGCTCGGCCTCGGTCAGGAAGCCGAAGCCGACCATCTCGTCCATCGAGGTGGCGCCAAAGTGGCGACGGGCGACCCACTGTAACGTGTGGATGTCGCGCAGGCCGCCGGGGCTGCTTTTAATATCGGGTTCAAGATTATAGCTGGTGCCGTGGTAGCGCTGGTGGCGCTGGTTTTGCTCCTCGACCTTGGCGGCGAAGAATTTCTCAGATGGCCAGAAGCCGTCGCTGAAAATATGCTTTTGCAGCTCCAGGAACAGCGCGACGTCGCCAATCAGCAGGCGGGTTTCAATCAGGTTGGTGGCGACGGTCAGGTCAGATAACCCCTCCAGCAGGCACTCTTCCAGAGTGCGCACGCTGTGGCCCACTTCAAGCTTGACGTCCCAGAGCAGGGTCAGCAGCTCGCCTATTTTCTGCGCCTGTTCGTCCGGCAGCTTTTTGCGGCTTAAGATCAGGAGATCGATATCGGAGAGCGGATGGAGCTCACCGCGGCCATAGCCCCCGACGGCAACCAGCGCGACGTCGCTAACCTGCCCGAAACCGTAGTCGATCCACAGACGCTGCAGGAGCTGGTCGATAAATTCGGTGCGCGCTTCGATGAGCTGCTCGGCAGATACGCCCGCGTCGAACGCGCTGCCCAGCCAGCGGTGGAAAACATCCATATGGGCTTTTATGTGCGCGCAGGTCAGCTCGTGCGGCGGCCAGACGCCCGGGTTATCGGGCTGGTCGGGGAGGGTGGGAAGTGCTGTGTTAGCATACTGTTCGGGTAATAGATTACTCATCGTGCGCCACCCATAAGAAAAAGCTATCGCCATTAAAAAAGCCGGCATTTGCCGGCTTCTTATCACTCAATGTTCGTCAGTATCGCCGGGATGGTGTCATCCTTGCGCAACGTCATAATTTCGCAGCCGTTGTCCGTTACCACAATAGTATGCTCGTACTGGGCAGACAAGCTTCTGTCTTTGGTTTTCACCGTCCAGCCGTCTTTCATGGTGCGAATACGGTAGTCACCGGCGTTGACCATCGGCTCGATGGTGAAGGTCATCCCTTTTTGCAGCACCACGCCGCCGTCATCGGCATCATAGTGCAGCACCTGCGGCTCTTCGTGGAAGACGCGGCCAATGCCGTGACCACAGTACTCGCGCACCACGGAGAAACCTTCCGCTTCCACGAATTTCTGGATTGCGGCACCGAGGGTGCGCAGGCGAATGCCCGGCTTAACCATTTTCAGCGCCAGGTACAGGCTCTCTTGCGTCACTTTGCACAGACGCTCGCCCAGAATAGTTGGTTTGCCAACGATGAACATCTTAGAGGTGTCACCGTGGTACTCGTCTTTAATGACGGTCACGTCGATGTTGACGATGTCCCCATCTTTCAGCAGTTTTTCGTCGTCCGGAATACCGTGGCAAACCACTTCATTAATAGAGATGCAGACGGATTTCGGGAAGCCGTGGTAGCCGAGACAGGCGGAAACCGCGTGCTGCTCGTTAACGATATAGTCATTACAGATGCGATCCAGTTCGCCGGTGCTGACGCCCGGCTTCACGAACGGCTCGATCATTTCGAGTACTTCCGCGGCCAGACGACCGGCGACGCGCATCTTTTCAATTTCTTCAGGTGTCTTAATAGAGATAGCCATGTAATCTGTCCATCGGTGTCGATTTTTTCGACAATACTAGTCTAAGTGTCGTCAATGGTATCAGTCAGGCACGTCCCGTGCCAAATTGAGAATCATTAACAGCACACTCCGCCAACAACTGTTGGTTTCTGGTCGTGTTTTGTGGTATAAAGCGCGCCGGACTTCCGATCCATCTCAGATACACAGGCTGGACGGAAGCGACAAATCTCACTTTGTGTAACAACACACACGTATCGGCACATATTCCGGGGTGCCCTTCGGGGTCGGTAATATGGGATACGTGGAGGCATAACCCCAACTTTCAATATAGAGGTTTTAAAACATGGCAACTGTTTCCATGCGCGACATGCTCAAGGCTGGTGTTCACTTTGGTCACCAGACCCGTTACTGGAACCCGAAAATGAAGCCTTTCATCTTCGGCGCGCGTAACAAAGTTCACATCATCAACCTTGAGAAAACTGTACCAATGTTCAACGAAGCCCTGGCTGAGCTGAACAAGATCTCTTCCCGTAAAGGTAAGATTCTGTTCGTTGGTACTAAGCGCGCTGCAAGCGAAGCTGTGAAAGATGCTGCTAACAGCTGCGACCAGTTCTTCGTGAACCATCGCTGGTTGGGCGGCATGCTGACCAACTGGAAAACTGTTCGTCAGTCCATCAAGCGCCTGAAAGATCTGGAAACCCAGTCTCAGGACGGTACTTTCGACAAGCTGACTAAGAAAGAAGCGCTGATGCGCACTCGTGAACTGGACAAGCTGGAAAACAGCCTGGGCGGTATCAAAGATATGGGCGGCCTGCCAGACGCGCTGTTCGTAATCGATGCAGACCACGAGCACATCGCTATCAAAGAAGCTAACAACCTGGGTATCCCGGTATTCGCTATCGTTGATACCAACTCCGATCCGGACGGTGTTGACTTCGTTATCCCGGGTAACGACGACGCAATCCGTGCTGTTAGCCTGTACCTGAGCGCTGTAGCTGCTACCGTTCGTGAAGGCCGTTCCCAGGATCTGGCTTCTCAGGCGGAAGAAAGCTTCGTAGAAGCTGAATAATAAGGTTTTACCCCTTATTAGTACCGTGTATGAATAGGGGCCCATTATCGGCCCCTTTTTTCAATTTACACTGTTTGGCCTCCGGCCGGGCAGTTCACATCTCCCGAGGATTTAAGAATGGCTGAAATTACCGCATCCCTGGTAAAAGAGCTGCGCGAGCGTACTGGCGCAGGCATGATGGATTGCAAAAAAGCGCTGACTGAAGCGAACGGCGACATCGAGCTGGCAATCGAAAACATGCGTAAATCCGGTGCGATCAAAGCAGCTAAGAAAGCAGGCAACGTTGCTGCTGACGGCGTGATCATCACTAAAATCGACGGCACCTACGGCATCATTCTGGAAGTTAACTGCCAGACTGACTTCGTTGCTAAAGATGGCGGTTTCCAGGCATTTGCGAACAAAGTTCTGGACGCAGCTGTTGCTGGCAAAATCACTGACGTTGAAGTTCTGAAAGCACAGTTCGAAGAAGAACGTGTTGCGCTGGTTGCTAAAATCGGTGAGAACATCAACATCCGTCGCGTATCTTCTCTGGAAGGTGAAGTACTGGGTTCTTACCAGCACGGCGCACGTATCGGTGTTCTGGTTGCGGCTAAAGGCGCTGACGAAGAGCTGGTTAAACAGCTGGCAATGCACATCGCTGCAAGCAAGCCAGAATTCGTTAAGCCAGAAGACGTGTCTGCTGAAGTGGTAGAGAAAGAGTACCAGGTTCAGCTGGACATCGCGATGCAGTCTGGTAAGCCAAAAGAAATCGCAGAGAAAATGGTTGAAGGCCGCATGAAGAAATTCACCGGCGAAGTTTCTCTGACTGGCCAGCCTTTCGTTATGGATCCAAGCAAGTCTGTTGCTCAGCTGCTGAAAGAGCACAACGCTGACGTAACTGGCTTCATCCGCTTCGAAGTGGGCGAAGGCATCGAGAAAGTTGAGACTGACTTCGCAGCAGAAGTTGCTGCAATGTCCAAGCAGTCTTAATGATTGAAAAGGAGCCGCCTGAGGGCGGCTTCTTTTTGTCACCCGTCACAGGAAATCAGACAGGCTCCAGTATCGCCGTGCTGATTTGCGGCATATTATGTCGCCAGAATTAACTCCCATCTTAATCGTTGACAGTCTCAGGAAAGAAACATGGCTACCAATGCAAAACCCGTGTACAAACGCATTCTGCTTAAGCTGAGTGGCGAAGCGCTGCAGGGATCGGAAGGCTTCGGTATTGACGCAAGCATCCTTGATCGCATGGCACAGGAAATCAAAGAACTGGTCGAACTGGGTATCCAGGTTGGCGTGGTCATTGGCGGTGGCAACCTTTTCCGTGGTGCTGGTCTGGCGAAAGCGGGGATGAACCGCGTTGTGGGCGACCACATGGGTATGCTGGCAACCGTGATGAATGGCCTGGCAATGCGTGACGCTCTGCATCGCGCTTATGTGAACGCCCGCCTGATGTCTGCGATTCCCCTGAATGGCGTATGCGATAATTACAGCTGGGCAGAGGCTATCAGCCTGCTGCGCAACAACCGCGTGGTGATCCTCTCCGCCGGTACGGGTAACCCGTTCTTTACCACCGATTCCGCTGCCTGCCTGCGCGGTATCGAAATTGAAGCCGACGTGGTGCTGAAAGCGACCAAAGTAGACGGCGTGTTTACTGCCGACCCGGCAAAAGATCCGTCTGCGACCATGTACGATCAGCTGAGCTACAGCGAAGTGCTGGATAAAGAGCTGAAAGTGATGGATCTTGCCGCCTTCACGCTGGCTCGCGACCACAAACTGCCGATCCGTGTCTTCAACATGAACAAGCCCGGCGCACTGCGTCGCGTGGTCATGGGCGAAAAAGAAGGCACTTTGATCACGGAATAATTTCCGTCGACGATAAATACAGGTAAGATTCCGCTTTACTTTGTAGTGGTATCTTACCTGGACGCGCCTTTGGCGTTGTCATGAATTAAACGCGACTATACTTAGCACACCTGTAGCGCTGTGCTGGCGGATAGTCTGCCTGAGACAAGTTTTCAAGGATTCGTAACGTGATTAACGACATCAGAAAAGATGCTGAAGTACGCATGGACAAATGCGTAGAAGCGTTCAAAAACCAAATCAGCAAAATCCGTACTGGCCGTGCTTCCCCAAGCCTGCTGGATGGCATCATCGTAGAATACTACGGTACGCCAACCCCTCTGCGTCAGCTGGCGAGCGTGACGGTTGAAGATACCCGTACGCTGAAAATCAACGTCTTCGATCGCTCTATGAGCCCGGCCGTTGAGAAAGCGATCATGGCCTCTGACCTGGGGCTGAACCCAAGCTCTGCGGGCGCTGACATCCGCGTTCCGCTGCCTCCGCTGACGGAAGAGCGTCGTAAAGACCTGATCAAAGTGGTTCGCGGTGAAGCTGAGCAGGGTCGTGTTTCCGTACGTAACGTGCGCCGCGACGCGAACGATAAAGTGAAAGCACTGCTGAAAGAAAAAGAGATCAGCGAAGATGACGATCGTCGTTCTCAGGACGACATTCAGAAAATGACCGACGCTGCCATCAAGAAAATTGATGCGGCGCTGGCAGAAAAAGAAGCGGAACTGATGCAGTTCTGATTTCTGTCGTACACTGATAAACGCCGTTCAGAGGGACTTCGGGTCTTGCTGGCGGCGTTTTGCTTTTATCTGGTCTAACTTTTTCGGGCATCTCATGAAGCATTTAACACTCCTCGGCTCAACCGGCTCCATTGGTTGCAGTACTCTCGACGTCGTCCGCCATAATCCTGAACTTTACACCGTGACAGCGCTGGTGGCCGGTAAGAATGTGCAGCGGATGGTCGAGCAGTGTCTGGAGTTTATGCCCCGCTATGCGGTGATGGATGACGAAGAGAGCGCGCGCCTGCTGAAAGCCCAGCTGCGTGAGAAGGGCAGCCGAACCGAGGTGCTGAGTGGCCAGCAGGCGGCCTGCGAGATGGCGGCGCTGGATGAGGTTGACCAGGTTATGGCGGCCATCGTCGGCGCGGCCGGGCTGCTGCCGACACTTGCTGCGATCGATGCCGGTAAAGATGTTTTGCTCGCTAATAAAGAGTCGCTGGTGACCTGCGGACGTCTGTTTATGGACGCGGTAAAACAGCGCGGGGCGCGTCTTTTACCGGTCGACAGCGAGCACAACGCCATTTTTCAGAGTTTACCGCAACCTTTTCAACAGAACCTGGGGTACGCTGACCTGGAGCAGAATGGCGTTGTGTCGATTCTGCTTACCGGGTCTGGTGGCCCGTTCCGTGAAACGCCACTGTCTGAACTGCGCGCAATGACGCCGGATCAGGCGTGCCGTCATCCGAACTGGTCAATGGGGCGTAAAATCTCCGTGGATTCTGCCACCATGATGAACAAAGGTCTGGAATACATTGAAGCGCGCTGGCTGTTTAATGCGTCGGCGAAACAGATGGAAGTACTGATCCACCCGCAGTCGGTGATTCACTCGATGGTGCGCTATCAGGATGGCAGCGTGCTGGCACAGCTCGGCGAGCCGGATATGCGTACGCCTATTGCCCATTCAATGGCATGGCCGAACCGGGTGAAATCCGGCGTGAAGCCGCTTGATTTCTGTAAGCTCAGTTCTCTGACGTTCAGTGAACCAGACTACGATCGTTATCCTTGTCTGAAGCTTGCAATGAACGCCTTTGACCAAGGGCAGGCGGCGACGACGGCACTGAATGCAGCCAATGAAATTACCGTTGACGCATTTCTGAATCAGCAGATCCGTTTTACCGATATCGCGACCTTAAATTTATCGGTACTGGAAATGATGGATTTGCGCGAGCCACAAAGCGTGGAAGAGGTGCTGGCGGTGGATACAGCTGCTCGTGATATTGCGCGTAAACAGGTGACACGTCTCGCAAGCTGGTGATAAAGCAAGCACTAGTGGTCGTGCTATTTGTTAGCGTTGGGCTTCAGTGATATAGTCTGCGCCACCTGATCGCAGGAATTTGACTTTATGTGGTCAGGTAAGCCGTGGTTTGACACGGCTTTTTTATGTACAGGCTTAAGTATTCCTGAGTACCGTTAAATCCTTTCAGGGACAAAAAACGCGTTATGTTGTCTGCGAATCAACCAATAAGCGAAAACTTGCCAGCTCATGGCTGCCGTCATGTAGCAATCATTATGGATGGCAACGGGCGCTGGGCGAAAAGACAAGGGAAAATACGAGCCTTTGGGCATAAAGCGGGAGCGAAATCTGTTCGCCGCGCCGTCTCTTTTGCCGCCAATAACGGCATTGATGCGTTAACGCTCTATGCTTTTAGCAGTGAAAACTGGAATCGACCTCCGCAGGAAGTGACTGCGTTGATGGAATTGTTCGTGTGGGCGCTAGACAGCGAAGTAAAAAGCCTGCACCGCCACAACGTTCGCCTGCGCATCATTGGCGATACCAGTCGTTTTAACTCACGTTTGCAGGAGCGGATTCGTAAAGCAGAAGCGCTGACGGAAAATAATACCGGTCTGACGCTCAACGTTGCGGCGAATTACGGTGGACGCTGGGATATTATCCAGGGCGTTCGGCATCTGGCCGAACAGGTTCAGGAAGGGCTGTTGAGACCCGACCAGATTGATGAAGAGGCGCTAAGCAAGCAAATCTGCATGAATGAACTGGCACCTGTGGATTTGGTAATTAGGACAGGGGGGGAACATCGCATAAGTAACTTTCTGATATGGCAAATTGCCTATGCTGAACTTTACTTTACGGATGTTCTCTGGCCCGATTTTGATGAACAAGACTTTGAAGGTGCGCTGCATGCCTTTGCCAATCGAGAGCGTCGTTTCGGCGGCACCGAGCCAGGTGGCGACAAAGCCTGATGGGGGTAGCTTTTGCTGAAGTATCGCCTGATTTCCGCTTTTGTTTTAATACCCATTGTCATTGCGGCGCTGTTTTTACTGCCCCCGGTGGGATTCGCCATTGTCACGCTGGTAGTGTGCATGCTCGCCGCCTGGGAATGGGGACAGTTTAGCGGCTTTACCTCGCGCAGCCAGCGGGTATGGCTTGCGGTACTCTGTGGCTTTATCCTGGCCATAATGCTGTTTACGTTGCCTGAATATCACCATGATATTCATCAACCGCTGGTAGCCGGCTCCCTGTGGGTGTCGTTGGCCTGGTGGGTTGCCGCGCTGTTGCTGGTGCTTTTTTATCCAGGTTCAGCCGCAATATGGCGACATTCAAAAGTGCTGAGACTGATTTTTGGTTTGCTCACCATTGTTCCGTTTTTCTGGGGCATGGTCGCGCTGCGCGCCTGGCACTATGACGAAAACCACTACAGCGGTGCGATCTGGCTGCTTTATGTGATGATTCTCGTCTGGGGGGCTGACTCCGGGGCCTATATGTTTGGTAAACTGTTTGGCAAACATAAGCTGGCACCAAAAGTTTCTCCGGGGAAAACCTGGCAAGGCTTCATCGGCGGCTTGTTTACGGCAGCGATCATCTCCTGGGGCTATGGCGTCTGGGCAGATCTGGCCGTGGCACCGTCAATACTGCTGGTGTGCTCGATTTTTGCTGCACTTGCCTCAGTGCTCGGTGATTTAACCGAAAGTATGTTTAAGCGTGAAGCAGGGATTAAGGACAGCGGACATCTTATTCCAGGGCATGGCGGTATACTGGATCGCATTGACAGCCTGACAGCGGCTGTTCCAGTATTTGCTTGCCTGCTTTTACTGGTATTCGGGACGATTTAACGGAAGGTTTTATGCTGAGCATTCTCTGGAATCTGGCGGCGTTCATTGTTGCACTGGGTGTACTGATTACCGTGCATGAATTTGGCCATTTCTGGGTTGCTCGCCGTTGTGGTGTGCGGGTAGAGCGATTCTCCATCGGTTTTGGCAAATCACTCTGGACGCGCACCGACCGTCACGGCACGGAATTTGTCATCGCCCTTATCCCGCTTGGCGGCTACGTCAAAATGCTCGACGAACGCGTTGAGCCAGTCGCTCCCGAACTGCGACACAGTGCGTTTAACAACAAAACCGTTGGACAACGCGCCGCCATCATTGCTGCCGGACCGGTAGCCAACTTCATCTTTGCGATTTTCGCTTACTGGCTGGTGTTTATCATCGGCGTCCCTGGCGTGCGTCCGGTAGTGGGGGAGATTGCACCTGACTCCATCGCGGCGAGTGCGCAAATTACATCCGGGATGGAACTTAAAGCGATTGATGGCATCGAAACCCCTGATTGGGATGCCGTGCGACTGCAGCTGGTAGCCAAAATTGGCGATCCGCAGACAACTATCAGCGTATCGCCGTTTGGGTCAGACGCGCGTCAGGACAAAGTACTGGATTTACGCCACTGGCGTTTCGAGCCAGACAAAGAGGATCCCGTCGCTGCGCTGGGCATTCGTCCCCGCGGCGCGCAGATTGAGCCGGTATTAGCTGAAGTACAGGCAAATTCGGCGGCGAGCAAAGCGGGTTTGCAAGCTGGCGACAGGATCGTTAAAGTCGATGGTCAACCATTAACAGAGTGGATGACCTTTGTTACTCTGGTGCGCGATAATCCGGGGACGTCCCTCGCGCTGGAAGTTGAAAGGCAAGGCAGTCCGCTTTCGCTGACGCTGATCCCGGATACGAAGTCGGTCGGCAAAAAGGCAGAAGGGTTTGCAGGCGTTGTGCCAAAAGTGATCCCGCTGCCAGATGAGTACAAGACAATACGCCAGTATGGGCCGTTCAGCGCCATTCTTGAAGCCACGGATAAAACATGGCAACTGATGAAGCTGACGGTCAACATGTTGGGGAAATTGATAACCGGTGATGTGAAACTGAACAACCTCAGTGGGCCAATCTCGATTGCTCAGGGGGCTGGGATGTCAGCGGAGTTCGGGGTGATTTACTATCTCATGTTCCTCGCGCTTATTAGCGTGAACCTTGGGATAATCAACCTGTTCCCGCTTCCCGTTTTAGACGGGGGTCATCTGCTGTTTTTAGCGATTGAAAAGCTAAAAGGCGGGCCGGTATCCGAGCGAGTTCAAGACTTTAGTTATCGCATTGGCTCGATTTTGCTGGTGCTGTTAATGGGGCTTGCACTTTTCAATGATTTCTCTCGGTTGTAAGAGAGTTAGTTAGGAAGAACGCATAATAACGATGGCGATGAAAAAGTTGCTCATAGCGTCGCTGCTGTTTAGCAGCGCCACCGTATACGGTGCTGACGGGTTCGTAGTGAAAGATATTCATTTCGAAGGCCTTCAGCGTGTCGCCGTTGGTGCGGCCCTCCTCAGTATGCCTGTGCGCCCCGGCGATACGGTTAATGATGAAGATATCAGTAACACCATCCGTGCTCTGTTTGCCACCGGCAACTTTGAGGACGTCCGCGTCCTGCGCGATGGTGATACGCTGCTGGTACAGGTAAAAGAACGTCCAACGATCGCCAGTATCACTTTCTCCGGCAACAAGTCGGTGAAAGATGACATGCTCAAGCAAAACCTTGAAGCATCGGGTGTTCGTGTGGGTGAATCTCTGGACCGCACAACCCTTTCAGACATTGAAAAAGGTCTGGAAGACTTCTACTACAGCGTCGGTAAATACAGCGCCAGCGTGAAAGCGGTTGTCACTCCGCTCCCGCGTAACCGTGTTGACCTGAAGCTGGTCTTCCAGGAAGGTGTTTCTGCGAAGATCCAGCAGATCAACATCGTGGGTAACCACGCGTTCAGCACCGACGAACTGATCTCGACCTTCCAGCTGCGCGATGAAGTGCCGTGGTGGAACGTAGTTGGCGATCGTAAATACCAGAAGCAGAAACTGGCGGGCGACCTTGAAACCCTGCGCAGCTACTATCTGGATCGCGGTTATGCCCGCTTCAACATCGACTCGACTCAGGTCAGTCTGACTCCGGACAAGAAAGGTATCTACATTACGGTTAACATCACTGAAGGCGATCAGTACAAGCTTTCCGGTGTTGAAGTGAGTGGTAACCTGGCGGGGCATTCTGCTGAGATCGAATCGCTGACCAAAATTCAGCCGGGCGATCTGTATAGCGGATCCAAAGTCACCAAAATGGAAGACAGCATTAAGAAGCTGCTCGGCCGCTATGGTTATGCCTATCCGCGCGTACAGACTCAGCCGGAAATCAACGACGCGGATAAAACCGTTAAGCTGCACGTTAACGTTGATGCGGGTAACCGTTTCTACGTGCGTAAGATCCGCTTCGTCGGTAACGACACCTCCAAAGACTCCGTTCTGCGCCGTGAAATGCGCCAGATGGAAGGTGCTTGGCTGGGCAGCGACCTGGTCGACCAGGGTAAAGAGCGTCTGAACCGTCTGGGCTATTTTGAAACCGTAGACACTGAAACTCAGCGTGTACCGGGCAGCCCGGATCAGGTTGATGTCGTTTATAAAGTGAAAGAGCGTAACACCGGTAGCTTTAACTTCGGCGTGGGCTACGGCACGGAAAGCGGCGTGAGTTTCCAGGTAGGCGTCCAGCAGGATAACTGGCTGGGTACGGGTTACTCTGTTGGTATTAACGGTACCAAAAACGACTACCAGACCTACTCTGAGTTCTCCGTTACCAACCCATACTTCACCGTTGACGGTGTGAGCCTGGGCGGTCGTATCTTCTATAACGACTTTAAAGCGGATGATGCAGATCTGTCTTCCTACACCAACAAAAGTTACGGTGTGGACGGAACGCTTGGCTTCCCGGTTAACGAATACAACACCCTGCGAGCGGGCTTAGGTTACGTGCATAACGACCTGTCCAACATGCAGCCGCAGGTGGCGATGTGGCGTTATCTGGACTCTATCGGCCAGTCTGCAAGCACGTCCAGCGATGACAACGGTTTTGCTGCAGATGACTTCACCTTCAACTACGGCTGGACTTACAACCGTCTTGACCGCGGTTACTTCCCAACGGAAGGCTCTCGCGTCAACCTGAACGGTAAGGTGACCATTCCTGGTTCCGATAACGAGTTCTATAAGGTGACGCTGGATACCGCGTCCTACTTCCCGATTGATGACGATCACAAGTGGGTGGTTCTGGGTCGTACCCGTTGGGGCTATGGTGACGGTATCGGCAGTAAAGAGTTGCCGTTCTATGAGAACTTCTACGCGGGTGGTTCAAGCACCGTGCGTGGCTTCCAGTCCAACAACATTGGTCCGAAAGCGGTTTATTACGGCGGTAATGATGAAGATAACTGCGCAAGCCGCGATCCAAAACAAGTATGTAGCTCTGATGATGCGGTAGGCGGTAACGCCATGGCCGTGGCCAGCCTGGAGTTCATCACCCCAACGCCATTTATCAGTGATAAATACGCGAACTCCGTACGTACGTCCTTCTTCTGGGATGCGGGTACGGTGTGGGATACCAACTGGGAGAATACTGCCCAGATGCGCGCGGCTGGCGTACCAGACTACAGCGATCCGGGCAATATTCGCATGTCTGCCGGTATCGCATTACAATGGATGTCACCGCTGGGGCCGTTGGTCTTCTCCTACGCCCAGCCGTTTAAGAAATACGATGGAGACAAAGCGGAGCAATTCCAGTTTAACATTGGTAAAACCTGGTAATAATCCGCTGCAATGGAATGCGTTGGCAGTGTAGCGCTGACAACCGGCGATCGGTAAAACGGTCGCCTTGCCACGCAAAGAACGGTACCTTCTGGTGCCAATGGGATGGTAAGGAGTTAATTGTGAAAAAGTGGTTATTAGCTGCAGGTCTCGGTTTAGCGATGGCAACTTCTGCTCAGGCAGCAGACAAAATCGCAATCGTCAACATGGGTAATTTGTTCCAGCAAGTCGCTCAGAAAACCGGTGTTTCTGCGACTCTGGAAAACGAATTCAAAGGCCGTGCGAGCGAACTGCAGCGTATGGAAGGCGATCTTCAGTCCAAAATGCAGCGTCTGCAGCGTGATGGTTCTACCATGAAAGCAAGCGATCGCAGCAAACTGGAAAAAGACGTTATGGCTCAGCGCCAGACCTTCTCCCAGAAAGCGCAGGCTTTCGAGCAGGATCGTCAGCGTCGTTCTAACGAAGAGCGCGGCAAGCTGGTGACTCGCATTCAGACTGCTGTTAAAGCAGTTGCTGCCGATCAGAGCATCGATCTGGTTGTTGATGCGAACGCCGTTGCTTTCAACAGCAGCGATGTTAAAGACATCACCGCTGATGTTCTGAAACAGGTTAAATAAGTAATGCCTTCAATTCGACTGGCTGATTTAGCTCAGCAGTTGGATGCAGAATTACACGGTGATGGCGATATCGTCATCACCGCTGTTGCGTCCATGCAATCTGCTAAAGCTGGCACGATTACCTTCATGGTAAGCCCTAAGTACCGTGAACAACTGGCTCAATGCCAGGCGTCAGCTGTTGTTCTGACGCAGGACGATCTTCCTTTTGCCACTGGAAGCGCGCTGGTAGTGAAAAACCCCTACCTGACGTATGCACGCATGGCTCAAATTCTTGATACCACGCCGCAGCCGGCGCAGAACATTGCTGCCAGTGCAGCGATTGATCCGACGGCTAAGCTGGGTAACAACGTGGCCGTTGGCGCGAATGCGGTTATTGAATCTGGCGTTGAGCTGGGCGATAACGTCGTCATTGGCCCTGGATGCTTCGTTGGGAAAAATACGAAAATCGGCGCTGGAACCCGTTTATGGGCCAACGTGTCCGTTTATCATGAAGTTGAAATCGGCGAAAATTGCCTCGTCCAGTCCAGTACCGTGATTGGTTCTGATGGCTTTGGTTACGCGAACGATCGCGGTAACTGGGTTAAGATCCCACAGCTTGGTCGCGTTATTATTGGCGATCGCGTGGAGATCGGGGCCTGTACAACGATCGACCGTGGTGCACTCGACGACACGATCATTGGCAATGGTGTTATCATCGATAACCAGTGCCAGATTGCGCATAACGTTGTGATTGGCGACAATACCGCGGTTGCGGGGGGTGTCATCATGGCGGGCAGCCTGAAAATTGGTCGTTACTGCATGATTGGCGGCGCGAGCGTGATTAATGGCCATATGGAAATATGCGACAAGGTGACGGTGACGGGTATGGGCATGGTAATGCGTCCTATCACTGAACCTGGCGTCTATTCCTCCGGTATTCCGCTGCAACCCAACAAGGTATGGCGTAAAACAGCAGCGCTGGTGATGAACATTGATGATATGAGCAAGCGACTCAAGTCTCTTGAGCGTAAGATCGATCAACAAGACTAAACGTCACCCGTTTAACGCCATCTTTCCCGGCCTGTCGGCTTTCTAATAAACCGGCAGGCCGTGTTATTATTGTTATCAGTACATTTTGACAGGAAGAGTATTTTGACTACTGACACTCATACTCTGCATATTGAAGAGATTTTAGAACTTCTGCCGCACCGCTACCCGTTTTTGCTGGTAGACCGCGTGCTGGATTTTGAAGAAGGTCGTTTTCTGCGCGCAGTGAAAAATGTTTCCGTGAACGAGCCGTTCTTCCAGGGACACTTCCCGGGTAAGCCTATTTTCCCGGGTGTGTTGATTCTGGAAGCGATGGCTCAGGCTACCGGTATTCTGGCGTTTAAAAGCGTCGGTAAGCTGGAGCCGGGTGAACTGTATTACTTCGCAGGTATTGATGAAGCGCGCTTCAAGCGTCCTGTCGTACCTGGTGATCAGATGATCATGGAAGTCACTTTTGAAAAAACGCGTCGTGGCCTGACTCGCTTCAAAGGCGTAGCGCTGGTTGACGGCAAAGTTGTTTGCGAAGCGACGATGATGTGTGCTCGTAGCCGGGAGTCCTGATACGTGATTGATAAATCCGCCTTTATTCATCCTACCGCTATTGTGGAAACCGGTGCCATCATTGGTGCTAACGTCCACATTGGCCCGTTCTGTATTGTTGGACCCCATGTCGAAATTGGTGAGGGTACAGTACTGAAATCTCACGTTGTCGTGAATGGTCACACGACCATTGGCTGCAATAACGAGATCTATCAGTTCGCTTCCATCGGCGAAGTTAACCAGGATCTGAAATATGCTGGTGAGTCGACCCGTCTGGAAATCGGCGATCGTAACCGTATTCGCGAAAGCGTCACCATTCATCGTGGAACAGTGCAGGGTGGTGGGTTGACGAAGGTGGGCAGCGACAACCTGTTTATGGTAAATGCGCATATTGCGCACGACTGTACCGTGGGCGATCGCTGTATTCTTGCCAACAACGCAACGCTGGCAGGACACGTATCGGTTGATGACTTCGCAATTATTGGCGGCATGACCGCAGTCCATCAGTTCTGCATAATTGGTGCACACGTGATGGTCGGCGGATGCTCCGGTGTGGCGCAGGACGTTCCACCGTATGTGATTGCGCAGGGTAACCATGCCACGCCGTTTGGCGTGAACATCGAAGGCCTCAAGCGTCGTGGTTTTAGCCGCGAAGCGATTACCGCCATCCGCAACGCGTACAAGCTGCTGTACCGTAGCGGTAAAACGCTGGAAGAGGCGAAGCCGGAAATTGCCGAACTGGCGAATAAGCATCCTGAAGTGAACGCGTTCATGGAGTTCTTTGACCGTTCCACGAGGGGTCTGATTCGTTAATGGTCGACAGTCGTCCGCTTACGATAGCCCTGGTCGCCGGAGAAACCTCCGGCGATATTCTTGGTGCAGGTCTCATCCGTGCGCTTAAGGCGCGTGTACCCAATGCTCGCTTTGTGGGCGTAGCGGGCCCGCTGATGCAGGCAGAAGGCTGTGAAGCCTGGTATGAAATGGAAGAGCTGGCCGTTATGGGCATTGTTGAGGTGCTGGGGCGCCTGCGACGCCTGCTGCATATTCGTGCCGATCTCACCCGCCGCTTTACCGAACTCAAACCCGATGTGTTTGTCGGTATCGACGCACCCGATTTCAATATTACCCTCGAAGGTAATCTGAAAAAGCAGGGCATCAAAACCATTCACTACGTCAGTCCGTCCGTGTGGGCGTGGCGACAGAAACGCGTTTTCAAAATCGGACGGTCCACCAACCTGGTGCTGGCTTTCCTGCCTTTCGAAAAAGCGTTTTACGACAGATTTAATGTTCCGTGCCGTTTTATCGGCCATACCATGGCGGATGCGATGCCGCTGGATCCGGATAAAAACGCGGCGCGTGACGTGCTTGGTATCCCGCATGATGTGCACTGTCTGGCGCTGCTGCCGGGTAGCCGGGGCGCGGAAGTGGAAATGCTCAGCGCTGATTTCCTGAAAACGGCGCAAATTCTTCGCAAGACTTACCCCGATCTTGAAGTGGTGGTGCCGCTGGTGAATGCCAAACGCCGCGAGCAGTTTGAGCGCATCAAAGCCGACGTTGCCCCGGATCTTCACGTCCGTCTTCTCGACGGGAAAGGGCGAGAAGCCATGTATGCGAGCGATGCCGCACTGCTGGCTTCCGGCACGGCAGCGCTGGAGTGTATGCTGGCGAAATGCCCGATGGTGGTCGGTTATCGCATGAAGCCGTTTACCTTCTGGCTGGCAAAACGTCTGGTGAAAACGGATTATGTCTCCCTGCCAAACCTGCTTGCCGGGCGCGAGCTGGTTAAAGAGCTTTTGCAGGATGAGTGCCAGCCGCAGGCGCTGGCGGATGCCCTGCTGCCGCTGCTGGCAAACGGCAAGACCAGCCACCAGATGCACGATACCTTCCGTGAACTGCATCAGCTGATCCGCTGTAATGCTGATGAGCAAGCGGCTGATGCAGTGCTGGAGTTAGCAAAATGATGGAATTTATTTATCCCCACACGCACCTCGTTGCCGGAGTGGATGAAGTCGGGCGCGGCCCGTTGGTCGGTGCCGTGGTGACCGCCGCGGTGATCCTCGATCCAACGCGCCCGATTATTGGTCTGAACGACTCAAAAAAACTCAGTGAGAAACGCCGCCTGGCGCTGTTCGATGAAATTAAAGAGAAGGCGCTGGCCTGGAGCGTTGGGCGCGCAGAGCCGAATGAAATCGACGATCTGAATATTCTGCACGCCACGATGCTGGCAATGCAGCGAGCTGTTGCTGGCCTGAAGGTTGTGCCTGAATATGTGCTGATCGACGGTAACCGTTGCCCGGCGCTGCCGATGCCTTCTATGGCCGTTGTTAAAGGAGACAGCCGCGTCGCAGAGATCAGTGCAGCTTCTATTATTGCCAAAGTGACGCGCGACGCCGAAATGGCCGCGCTGGACCTCACTTATCCTCAGTATGGTTTCGGCCAGCATAAGGGGTATCCAACGGCTTTCCATCTGGAAAAGCTGGCTGAACATGGCGCAACCGAACATCACCGGCGCAGCTTTGGCCCGGTGAAGCGCGCGCTGGGACTGGTGTCCTGAATCAATACGCAAGCAATTAAGTAACGCGGAATCTGAAGATGGCTGAACCACGTTTCGTACACCTGCGGGTGCATAGCGACTACTCCATGATCGATGGGCTGGCGAAGACCGGGCCGCTGGTAAAAAAGGCGGCCTCTCTGGGCATGCCTGCGCTGGCGATCACCGATTTTACCAACCTGTGTGGCCTGGTGAAGTTCTACGGGACGGCGCATGGCGCGGGAATGAAGCCTATCGTCGGTGCGGATTTTCATGTGCAGAGCGATCTCATCGGGGATGAGCTGACGCAAATCTCCGTGTTGGCCATGAACAATACGGGCTACCAAAACCTCACTCTGCTTATCTCAAAAGCCTATCAACGCGGTTACGGCGCGCTGGGCCCGTGGATTGACAGGGACTGGCTGGCTGAGCTGAACGAAGGGCTGCTGCTGATCTCCGGCGGCCGCATGGGCGATGTCGGTAAATCACTGCTGCGCGGTAATAGCGCGCTGGTGGATCAGTGCGTCTCGTTCTATGAAGAGTACTTCCCGAATCGTTACTATCTGGAGCTGATTCGAACCGGTCGCCAGGATGAAGAGAACTATCTGCACGCTGCTGTCGCGCTGGCTGAAGAGCGCGGCTTGCCCGTGGTGGCAACGAACGACGTGCGTTTCCTGGAGTCCGGCGATTTTGACGCGCACGAAATTCGCGTCGCTATCCATGATGGCTTCACACTCGACGATCCAAAGCGTCCGCGCAACTACTCATCGCAGCAGTATATGCGCAGCGAAGAGGAGATGTGCGAGCTCTTCTCCGACATTCCGGAAGCGCTGGAAAACAGCGTAGAGATTGCCAAGCGCTGTAACGTGACCGTGCGCCTCGGCGAATACTTCCTGCCGCAGTTCCCGACGGGGGACATGACTACGGAAGATTTCCTGGTCATGAAATCGAAAGAGGGTCTGGAAGAGCGTCTCGAATTCCTGTTCCCGGATGAAGAAGAGCGTAAAAAACGTCGTCCGGAGTATGACGAACGCCTGGATATTGAACTTCAGGTGATTAACCAGATGGGCTTCCCCGGCTACTTCCTGATCGTAATGGAGTTTATCCAGTGGTCGAAGGATAACGGCGTTCCGGTTGGTCCGGGCCGTGGCTCGGGTGCGGGCTCGCTGGTGGCGTATGCGCTGAAAATTACCGATCTCGATCCGCTGGAATTTGACCTGCTGTTCGAACGTTTCCTTAACCCGGAACGTGTTTCCATGCCCGACTTCGACGTTGACTTCTGCATGGAAAAACGTGACCAGGTCATCGAGCACGTAGCCGATATGTACGGCCGTGACGCGGTTTCGCAGATCATTACCTTCGGTACCATGGCGGCGAAAGCGGTTATCCGCGACGTGGGACGCGTGCTGGGTCACCCGTACGGCTTTGTCGATCGTATTTCTAAGCTGGTACCGCCCGATCCGGGCATGACGCTGGCAAAAGCGTTTGAAGCCGAACCTCAGCTGCCGGAAATCTACGAAGCGGACGAAGAAGTTAAAGCGCTGATTGACATGGCGCGTAAGCTTGAAGGCGTGACGCGTAACGCCGGTAAGCATGCGGGGGGCGTGGTTATCGCCCCGACCAAAATCACCGACTTTGCGCCGCTCTACTGCGACGAAGCGGGCCAGCACCCGGTTACCCAGTTCGATAAAAACGACGTGGAATACGCCGGGCTGGTGAAGTTCGACTTCCTCGGTCTGCGCACGCTGACCATCATCAACTGGGCGCTGGAGATGATCAACGCCCGCCGCGAGAAGAACGGCGAGCCGCCGCTGGATATCGCGGCCATCCCGCTGGATGACAAGAAAAGTTTCGACATGCTGCAGCGCTCGGAGACGACAGCCGTCTTCCAGCTTGAATCCCGCGGCATGAAAGACCTGATTAAGCGCCTGCAGCCCGACTGCTTCGAAGATATGATCGCACTGGTGGCCCTGTTCCGTCCGGGCCCGCTGCAGTCAGGGATGGTAGATAACTTCATCGACCGTAAGCACGGGCGCGAAGAGATTTCCTACCCGGACGTGCAGTGGCAGCACGAAAGCCTGAAGCCGGTACTGGAGCCAACCTACGGCATCATCCTGTATCAGGAACAGGTTATGCAGATTGCCCAGGTGCTTTCCGGCTATACCCTCGGCGGCGCGGACATGCTGCGTCGTGCGATGGGTAAGAAAAAACCGGAAGAGATGGCCAAGCAGCGCTCCATTTTTGAAGACGGGGCGAAGAAAAACGGCGTTGACGGCGAACTGGCGATGAAAATCTTCGACCTGGTGGAGAAATTCGCCGGGTACGGATTTAACAAATCCCACTCCGCTGCCTATGCTTTGGTTTCGTATCAAACGCTGTGGCTGAAAGCGCACTATCCCGCTGAGTTTATGGCGGCGGTTATGACCGCCGATATGGACAACACCGAGAAGGTGGTCGGCCTGGTGGACGAGTGCTGGCGCATGGGCCTGAAGATCCTGCCGCCGGATATTAACTCCGGGCTCTACCATTTCCACGTCAACGATGACGGGGAGATCGTCTACGGGATCGGCGCGATCAAAGGCGTGGGTGAGGGGCCGATCGAGGCGATCATCGAAGCGCGTAACAACGGCGGCTACTTCCGCGAGCTGTTCGATCTCTGCGCCCGTACCGATACCAAAAAACTGAACCGCCGCGTGCTGGAAAAGCTGATCATGTCCGGCGCGTTCGACAGGCTGGGGCCGCACCGCGCCGCGCTGATGAACTCGCTCGGCGATGCGCTGAAAGCTGCCGATCAGCACGCGAAAGCCGAAGCCATTGGCCAGGCGGATATGTTTGGCGTACTGGCGGAAGAGCCAGAGCAGATTGAGCAGTCTTACTCTAACTGTCAGCCCTGGCCAGAACAGGTGGTGCTGGATGGCGAACGTGAAACGTTAGGTTTGTACCTGACGGGTCACCCGATCAACCAGTACATCAAAGAAATTGAGCGCTATGTCGGAGGCAACAGGCTAAAAGACATGCATCCGACAGATCGTGGTAAAATCACCACGGCTGCGGGGCTCGTGATTGCTGCAAGGGTTATGGTCACCAAGCGCGGCAATCGTATCGGCATCTGTACGTTAGATGACCGTTCCGGGCGTCTGGAGGTGATGCTGTTCACCGACGCGCTGGATAAATACCAGCAATTGCTGGAAAAAGACCGCATACTTATCGTCAGCGGACAGGTCAGCTTTGATGACTTCAGCGGGGGGCTTAAAATGACCGCCCGCGAAGTGATGGACATTGACGAAGCCCGGGAAAAATATGCTCGCGGGCTTGCTATCTCGCTGACGGACAGGCAAATTGATGACCAGCTTTTAAACCGACTCCGTCAGTCTCTGGAACCCCACCGCTCGGGGACCATTCCAGTACATCTCTACTATCAGAGGGCGGATGCACGTGCGCGATTGCGCTTTGGTGCAACGTGGCGTGTCTCTCCGAGCGATCGTTTACTGAACGATCTCCGTGGCCTCATTGGTTCGGAGCAGGTGGAACTGGAGTTTGACTAATACAGGAATATTATGAGTCTGAATTTCCTTGATTTCGAACAGCCGATTGCTGAGCTGGAAGCGAAAATCGATTCTCTGACAGCGGTAAGCCGTCAGGATGAAAAACTGGATATTAACATCGACGAAGAAGTGCATCGTCTGCGCGAAAAAAGCGTAGAACTGACGCGCAAAATCTTTGCCGATCTCGGCGCATGGCAGATCGCCCAGCTGGCGCGTCACCCACAGCGTCCGTACACCCTGGATTATGTCCGCCTGGCGTTTGACGAATTTGACGAACTGGCAGGCGATCGCGCATACGCTGACGACAAAGCTATCGTTGGCGGCATCGCGCGTCTGGACGGACGCCCGGTGATGATCATTGGTCATCAGAAAGGCCGTGAAACCAAAGAGAAGATCCGTCGTAACTTCGGTATGCCAGCACCAGAAGGCTACCGTAAAGCCCTGCGTCTGATGGAGATGGCTGAGCGTTTCAATATGCCTATCATCACCTTCATCGACACCCCGGGTGCATACCCAGGCGTGGGCGCGGAAGAGCGCGGCCAGTCTGAAGCTATCGCCCGCAACCTGCGCGAGATGTCTCGCCTGAAGGTTCCGGTCATCTGTACCGTTATCGGTGAGGGTGGTTCCGGCGGTGCGCTGGCGATTGGCGTGGGCGATAAAGTGAATATGCTGCAGTACAGCACCTATTCCGTTATCTCTCCGGAAGGCTGTGCGTCCATTCTGTGGAAAAGCGCCGACAAAGCGCCGCTGGCTGCTGAAGCGATGGGCATCATTGCGCCGCGTCTGAAAGAGCTGAAGCTGATCGACACCGTTATCCCGGAACCTCTGGGCGGCGCGCATCGTAAGCCGGAAGTGATGGCTGCTTCCCTGAAAGCACAGCTGCTGGCCGACCTGGCCGATCTGGACGTCCTGAGCAAAGAAGACCTGCTCAACCGTCGTTACCAGCGTCTGATGACTTACGGTTACGCGTAAGCTTCACAATTATCTGAAAAGCCGCACTTTGTTGCGGCTTTTTTTATACCTGCCGTTTACCTTAACTATGCTTATCTGATGTTTTTCAAGGAGGTAAACCATGAACATCATTGCCATCATGGGGCCACACGGCGTCTTTTATAAAGACGAGCCCATCAAGGAGCTGGAGCAAGCCCTGAAAGCACGCGGATATCAGCTAATCTGGCCGCAGAACAGCGCCGATCTGCTGAAATTCATCGAACATAATCCGCGCATCTGTGGCGTGATATTCGACTGGGACGAATACGACATGGAGTTGTGCAGCGAGATAAACAGGCTGAATGAATACCTTCCGCTGTACGCCTTTATCAACACTCACTCCACCATGGACGTGAGCGCGCACGATATGCGCATGGCGCTGTGGTTCTTCGAATACTCGCTCGGCGTGGCCGAGGACATTGCGACCCGCATTCAGCAATACACCGGCGAATACCTTGATAACATCACACCGCCGTTTACGCGCGCGCTGTTCACCTATGTGAAAGAGGGGAAATACACCTTCTGTACGCCGGGACACATGGCCGGAACGGCCTATCAAAAAAGCCCGGTGGGGTGCCTGTTCTACGATTTCTTCGGCGGCAATACCCTGAAAGCAGACGTGTCGATTTCAGTGACCGAACTGGGTTCTCTGCTGGACCACACCGGCCCGCATCTGGAAGCCGAAGAGTATATCGCCCGCACCTTTGGCGCCGAGCAGAGCTATATGGTAACCAACGGCACCTCAACCTCGAATAAAATCGTCGGGATGTACGCCGCGCCAACCGGAAGCACGTTGTTGATTGACCGTAACTGTCATAAATCGCTGGCGCACCTGCTGATGATGAGCGACGTCGTCCCGATCTGGCTGTCGCCCACGCGTAACGCGCTCGGTATCCTCGGCGGGATTCCGCGCCGGGAGTTCACGCATCAAGCCATCGAAAGTAAGGTTGCGGCGATCCCCGACGCAAGCTGGCCAGTCCACGCGGTGATCACTAACTCCACCTATGACGGTCTGCTGTATAACACGAACTGGATCAAGCAGACGCTGGACGTACCGTCAATCCACTTCGATTCCGCGTGGGTGCCCTATACCAATTTCCACCCGATTTATTCGGGCAAAAGTGGGATGAGCGGCGAGCGCGTGCCGGGCAAGGTATTTTTCGAAACGCAGTCGACGCACAAAATGCTGGCCGCGTTTTCGCAGGCTTCGTTAATCCACATTAAAGGCGAGTACGACGAGGATACGTTTAACGAAGCCTTTATGATGCACACCACCACCTCTCCGAGCTATCCGCTGGTGGCCTCTATCGAGACGGCGGCGGCGATGCTGCGCGGCAACCCGGGTAAACGCCTGATTAACCGCTCGGTGGAACGGGCGCTGCATTTCCGCAAAGAGGTCCAGCGGCTGAAGGATGAGGCCGACGGCTGGTTCTTCGATATCTGGCAGCCGGAAGAGATCGACGAGGCGGAGTGCTGGCCCGTCGCGCCGGGAGAGAGCTGGCACGGCTTCCGGGATGCCGATGCGGACCACATGTTTCTCGATCCGGTGAAGGTGACGATCCTGACGCCGGGGATGGACGAACAGGGCGTGATGGGCGAGGAAGGGATCCCCGCCGCGCTGGTGGCGAAGTTCCTTGACGAGCGCGGCGTGGTGGTGGAAAAGACCGGCCCCTATAATTTACTGTTCCTGTTCAGCATCGGGATCGACAAAACCCGGGCAATGGGACTGCTGCGCGGGCTGATGGAGTTTAAGCGCGCCTACGATCTCAACCTGCGGGTGAAGAACATGCTGCCGGATCTCTACGCGGAAGATCCTGACTTCTACCGCACCATGCGCATTCAGGATCTGGCCCAGGGGATCCACAGGCTGATCCGCCAGCACGATCTGCCGCGCCTGATGCTCCAGGCGTTTGACGTCCTGCCTGATATGAAGCTGACGCCGCACAAGGCCTGGCAGCGGCAGGTGAAAGGTGAAGTCGAAACCGTTGAGCTGGAAAATCTGGTCGGGCGGGTATCGGCCAACATGATCCTGCCGTATCCGCCAGGCGTGCCGCTGCTGATGCCGGGTGAGATGATTACCGAGGAGAGCCGGGCGGTGCTCGATTTCCTGCTGATGCTCTGTTCGGTAGGGCGTCACTATCCGGGCTTTGAAACGGATATCCACGGCGCGAAACGCGATGAAAACGGCGTGTACTGGGTGCGAGTCCTAAAATAAAGGTGACCGCTTGCCAGGTGTGGGTTTTCGGTTGTAACGTTCAGGCATCATAAAAAGGAGAAGCTATGCTGGGTTTAAAAGCGGTTCACCATATTGCGATCATTGCCACCGATTATGCGAAAAGTAAGGCCTTCTACTGCGACATTCTTGGCTTTACGCTCATGAGCGAGGCCTACCGCGAGGAGCGCGACTCCTGGAAGGGCGATCTCGCGCTAAACGGGCAGTATGTGATTGAGCTGTTCTCTTTTCCTTTCCCGCCTTCGCGTCCGTCCCGCCCGGAAGCCTGCGGCCTGCGTCATCTGGCTTTCAGCGTTGATGACCTTGATAGCGCAGTAAAACATCTGGAAGCGCACGGCGTGACGTGCGAGGCTATTCGCGTCGATCCGTTTACCGACAAGCGTTTTACCTTTTTTAACGACCCGGACGGCCTGCCGCTGGAGCTTTACCAGCAGTAATGTTTGACCTGTGTGATAATGCCCGCTCAGTTCGGGCATTTTTTATGTGTAATTTCCTATGACCTTACCCGCTATCGCACAAGCCATTTCACCGTACCGCCAGCTGCTGGTGGGGTTTAGCGGTGGCCTGGATTCCACCGTGTTGCTGCATCGCCTTAAGCTCTGGCGCGACCGGGATCCTGGCGTCCAGCTTCGGGCTATACACATCCATCACGGGCTAAGCCCTCATGCAGAGGAGTGGGTGGCGCACTGTGAAGCCCTGTGTGAGGCGTGGGCTATCCCGCTCGTCGTTGAGCGCGTCACCCTTGCGGAGGAAGGGCTGGGTATTGAAGCGCAGGCGCGTAAAGCCCGCTATGCCGCTTTTGCCGGCGTATTGCTGCCCGGCGAGGCGCTGGTCACGGCGCAGCATCTGGACGATCAGTGCGAAACCTTTTTGCTGGCGCTCAAGCGGGGCAGCGGACCCGCAGGGCTTTCCGCCATGCCGGCGCGTTCTGATTTTGCCGGAACGCAATTAATGCGGCCGCTGCTTGGCGAGACCCGCGCGTTGCTGGAAGCCTGGGCGCGGGAACATCAGCTGAGCTGGATCGAAGATGAGAGCAACCGGGACGACAGCTACGATCGTAACTTCCTGCGTCTGCGCGTCCTCCCGCTATTGAGCGAGCGCTGGCCGCATTTTGCCGACGCGACAGCAAGAAGCGCCATGCTGTGCGCCGAACAGGAAACTTTGCTGGATGAGTTACTCAGTGAGGAGCTGTCTGACCTGATTTCAGAAGACGGGGCGCTGGCAATTGCGCCTCTGGAGGCGGTAAGCCCGGCGCGCCGGGCCGCGCTGTTACGCCGCTGGCTTGCCACTCATCATGCTCCGATGCCGTCGCGGGCAATGCTGAGCCGTATCTGGGACGAAGTCGCGCAGGCGCGGGAAGATGCTTCCCCCTGCGTACACCTGAGTGGATATGAGGTCAGACGCTATAAAGGTAATCTCTGGTGGGTAAAATCCTCTCCCTCGCTGACCGATGTGGTGCTCCACTGGCCCTCACCAGAGGCACCTCTGATATTGCCCCAGGATGCGGGGAGCGTCTCTCTGATGCCGACGGGTCATGTGCGTCTGCCAAAGCCCGGTGAACCTGTCAGCGTGCGCTTTAAGGCTGGCGGCTTGCTGCATATCGTCGGACGCAACGGGGGAAGGAAGCTGAAAAAGATATGGCAGGAGTGCAACGTGCCGCCGTGGCTGCGCGACACCACGCCGCTGCTGTTCTACGGTGAAACGCTGATTGCTGCTGCAGGGGTGTTCATCACGGAAGAGGGGTGGACAGAAGAGGGGGTCTGCTTCGAGTGGCGGAAAGCGTAACGGGCAGCCCGGCTGCCCGTTAGTGTCATCAGGATTCGCTCACCACGACGGTGCCGATTTGCGGGTGGCTGAAGCTGGCTATTTTGTCCAGACGCAGCTCGCGCGTCGCACCGGCATCTTCCACGACCAGGTATTCCACATTCTTGCGTGAAAGCAGATCGCTGGCCTTCGCCTTCAACACTTCGCCATCTTTTAGCTCCAGCGTCAGTATTAAATGATGCTGGCAGGCGAGTTCGAGGTTGTCATAGTCATCACAATTGATGGGTTGATAAGTATCATTCATCGACATAATCGCTCACCAGTAAATTCGCCGCAGCATACGCTGCTTTTTCCCTGACCGACTCTGAAAGGCTCTCATCAGAGGCCACTTCATTAAGCACCTTCAATACACAGCCCAACGCGTCCGGGACATACCCCAGATCTCCGCTGGCGATTTCCGCATACCGTTTGCGAATTAACTCACAATAATTATTCACATCCCCTCCCGCCAGCGCACTGACTTACTGTGAGATATCATTAAGCCTACGAAGATAAACTCGGTTTAGCAAGGTGACTATACCATACTCATTTAAGCAATATCAGCGCCTTGATAGCGGTGTATTTATTACTCCGTAACAGCCTTTTGCCTCCGTTTTCGCTACAATGTGCGGCTGATTCGAATGGAGTTCTCTCATGGCGCTGAAAGCGACAATTTATAAAGCAGTGGTCAACGTGGCCGATCTTGATCGCAACCAGTTTCTGGACGCGTCGCTTACGCTGGCACGCCACCCCTCCGAAACACAGGAGCGTATGATGCTGCGCCTGCTGGCGTGGATTAAGTATGCTGACGAACGTCTGCAGTTTACCCGTGGGTTAAGCGCGGAAGACGAGCCTGAAGCCTGGCTGCGCAACGACCATCTGGGGATCGATTTATGGATTGAACTCGGTCTGCCGGACGAGCGCAGGATTAAAAAGGCGTGTACTCAGTCTGCGGAAGTGGCGTTGTTCGCCTATAACCAGCGCGCGGCGGAGATTTGGTGGCAGCAAAATAAGAATAAATGCGCGCAGTTTAAAAATCTCGCCGTCTGGTATCTGGATGATGAACAGCTGGCGCAGCTGAGCGAGTTTGCCAGCCGGACGATGGCGCTGCAGGCAACGATTCAGGACGGAGCCATCTGGCTTTCTGATTCTCAGAATAATCTGGAAATTCATCTGACGGCCTGGCAGCCTGCGTCATGATCGTCCTGTCCCGAAACGTCAGTATCCCTGATAACGAGCTGGAGATCGCCGCCATCCGTGCTCAGGGCGCGGGCGGGCAGCACGTCAATAAGGCTTCGACGGCTATCCATTTGCGTTTTGACATTCGGGCCTCAAGCCTGCCAGAGTATTATAAAGAAAGTCTGCTTGCCGCCAGCCATCACCTGATCACCAGCGATGGCGTGATTGTGATCAAAGCCCAGGAGTACCGCAGCCAGGAGCTCAACCGGGAAGCGGCGATAGCCAGGCTGGTGGCGGTCATCAAAGAGTTAACGGCAGTACAAAAAAGCCGCCGGGCAACGCGGCCAACTCGCGCATCGAAAGAGCGTCGGCTGTCCTCGAAAGCCCAAAAATCCACAGTGAAAGCATTACGCGGTAAAGTTCGTCGCCCGATGGAGTGACGAAAGGGAACACAATTTTCATAAGGAATTCATTGTGAAAAAAGCATTATTTTCAGCGCTGGCAGTGAGTACGCTGTTTGCGCTTTTCGGGTGTAACAACCGTTCTGAAACGCAGGTTTTGCAGCCAGCGCAGAATGAAGAGTTAAAGCCAATGCAGCAGAGCTGGCGCGGCGTATTGCCCTGCGCGGACTGCGAAGGCATTGAAACGTCACTGTTCCTGCAAAAAGACGGTACCTGGGTGATGAACCAGCGCTATCAGGGCGCGAAAGAACCTTCTTCATTTGCGACTTACGGGACATGGGCGCGTACGGCTGAGAAGCTGGTCCTGACGGATACCTCCGGTGACAAAACCTGGTTCCGCCCTAAAGGCGAGAACATGGAAATGCTCGACCGGGAAGGCAATCCGATTGAATCCCAGTTCAACTACACGCTGACGCCGGTGAAAGCGGCGCTGCCTGCCACGCCGATGGCGATGCGGGGGATGTATTTCTATATGGCGGACGCGGCGATCTTTACCGACTGCGCTACCGGTAAGAAAGTTAGCGTGGCAAACAATGCGCAGCTTGAACGTGATTACGCCGTGGCGCGCGGCAACGACAGCAAGCCAATATTGCTGACGGTTGACGGCCACTTTACGCTGGAGCCAAACCCGGATAGCGGGGAGATGGTGAAAACGCTGGTGGCAGATAAAGACGCGAAGTTTATTGCGGGCAAAGACTGTAACAGCAAATAAGCTGACGTTGAGCCATTAAAAAACCCCGCCAGAGCGGGGTTTTTTTGTTTAGCCTTTGATGGCTTTCACCAGGTAATCAAGAATATCGCCGGTCTTGATCATCTGTTTTTCGCCGCTGCGACGGTATTTGTATTCAATCTCATCGCTGTCGAGGTTACGGTCACCGATGACGACGGTGTGCGGAATACCGATCAGTTCCATATCGGCAAACATCACGCCCGGACGCTCTTTACGATCATCCATCAGCACTTCGATGCCCTGAGCGCGCAGCTCGGCGTACAGCTTCTCGGCCAGCTCCTGCACGCGGTAAGACTTGTGCATGTTCATTGGCAGAATAGCCACCTGGAACGGCGCGATATTGTCCGGCCAGACGATGCCGCGCTCGTCGTAGTTCTGCTCGATGGCCGCAGCCACCACGCGCGTCACCCCGATACCGTAGCAGCCCATGGTCAGGATCTGATTACGGCCATCTTCACCCTGAACGGCGGCGTTCAGCGCGCGAGAGTACTTATCACCCAGCTGGAAGATGTGGCCCACTTCGATGCCGCGCTTGATCATCAGCGTACCCTGGCCGTCCGGGCTTGGGTCGCCTGCAACCACGTTACGGATGTCTGCCACTTCCGGCGTCGCCACGTCGCGATCCCAGTTGATGCCGAAGTAATGCTTACCGTCGATGTTAGCACCCGCGGAGAAGTCGCTCATTGCAGCAACCGTGCGGTCAATCACGACAGGAACCGGCATATTCACCGGACCGAGAGAGCCTGGACCGGCATTCACGACGGCGCGGATTTCCGCTTCCGTTGCGAACGTCAGCGGGCTGGCTACCTGCGGCAGCTTTTCGGCTTTCACTTCGTTCAGTTCATGATCGCCACGCACCAGCAGGGCAACCAGCGGGTAAGCGCTGCCTTCGGTAGACTTCACCAGCAGCGTTTTAACGGTTTTTTCAATCGGCAGACTGAACTGCTCAACCAGCTCGGCGATGGTTTTCGCGTTTGGCGTATCAACCAGCGTCATCTCTTGCGTTGCCGCACCGCGAGGTTCTTTTGGTGCCAGCGCTTCTGCAAATTCGATGTTCGCCGCGTAGTCTGAAGAGTCAGAGAAGATCACATCGTCTTCACCGCTCTGCGCCAGAACCTGGAACTCATGGGATGCGCTACCGCCGATGGAGCCGGTATCAGCCTGCACCGCGCGGAAATCCAGACCCATGCGGGAGAAGATTTTGCTGTAAGCCTGGTACATTTTGTCGTAGGTCTCTTGCAGCGACTCCTGTGAGGTATGGAAAGAGTAGGCATCTTTCATCAGGAATTCGCGAGAGCGCATCACGCCGAAGCGTGGGCGCACTTCGTCACGGAACTTGGTCTGGATCTGGAAGAAGTTCAGCGGCAGCTGTTTGTAAGAGCTCAGCTCATTACGAATCAGATCGGTAATGACTTCTTCATGCGTTGGACCGAGAACGAACGGACGCTCGCCGCGATCGACGAAGCGCAGCAGTTCTGGGCCATATTGCTCCCAACGGCCGCTCTCCTGCCACAGGTCAGCGGGCTGAACCACGGGCATAGACACCTCGATAGCACCGGCGTTGTTCATCTCTTCACGCACGATGTTTTCGACTTTTTTCAGGACGCGCACGCCGGTCGGCAGCCAGGTGTATAACCCGGAGGCCAGCTTGCGGATCATCCCGGCGCGCAGCATCAGCTGATGGCTGATCACTTCGGCGTCGGCAGGTGTCTCCTTCAAAGTGGAGAGCAGATATTGGCTAGTACGCATGTTGTTACGGTTCCATTTCGACGATTGGAACAGGCTGAAACGCCAGCCTGACACAAAAAAAGTGGTTTAGTTTACCAGTGTGGCAAAGATGCCAAAAGAGAGGAGAACAAAATTACCTGGGTTCAAGGGCAAACACTTCGAAACCTGCCCCAGTAACGCGCCAGCGCACGTTAAAATCCAGCAGCCAGACGGCGTACGTTTTTCCTGCTTCCTCTTCTTTACGGTAGGCCGGGCGGGGATCCTGTGCCAGAACTTCAGTAATGAAATCCCGTAAGCGAGGATAGCGTTTCTCTAGCTGACTCAGCTGCAGGGCGATCTCAGGCGTAAACGAGACTGGCATATCCGCCTGCGGTGCATCCTGAGCGTAGCTTGCGCGCGCATCCGGGAGGGCTTCGGCGAAAGGCAAATAGGGTTTGATATCGATAACCGGCGTGCCGTCCACCAGGTCCAGGCTGCCCAGCTCAAGGATGACCTGATCCTTCTGGCAGCGTATGCCTTTCAGTTCAACCAGCGACATCCCGATCGGATTTGGACGGAAGGTCGAGCGAGTTGCAAACACGCCCATTCTCGCATTTCCGCCCAGGCGCGGAGGACGCACGGTGGGATGCCAGCCGCCTTCCATTGTCTGGTGAAAGACAAATACCACCCATAAGTGACTGAAAGACTCGAGCCCGCGTACCGCATCAGCCTGGTTATAAGGCGCCTGAAGATGAAGCTCGCCGCTGCTGCTGGTGACCAGACCGGGCTGGCGGGGCACGGCGAACTTCTCTTTGTACGGAGAGTGAATAACCCCTATTTGCTCAAACTGAAACGCACTCATTTCGCCGTAATGTTCAGCGCAGAACCGATGCAAACCGCCTGACGGTAGCAGCCCGGCGTGCCGCTGGTGACTTCGCAGCTGTGCAGCAGCACCGCGTTAGCTTTCATTTTTGCGGCGTTAATCTGCATGCGTTTGCGCGCTGTCGGGATATTCGGTGGAGAGTCCTGATTGGTTGCCTGACAGGATTCGCCGCTCACTTCACCCAGTTCACGGAACGGTTTGCCGACCAGTTCGTCAGCCTTGGTGATAATGCGAACCGGCGCAGGGCGGACCACTTTCGGTTTTGCAGGCTCTGTTTTTGGCGGGGTTGCCGTGCTTTGAACGGGTTCAACAGGAGATCTGCTTAGCATAGAACAGCCGCTCAGCATGAGTGCTAAAAGACAGATCGGTAAAGCACGCATAATAATTCCTCAATGGATAATCAAAACGTCAGATATTGAATCAGGTGACTGCACAAATGACAAGACGGGCATAAGCCCGTCCTGATGATATTACACTGAGGTGAGATTACCAGCCTTTAACAGCGCCGCCGTTAAACACTTTGTTGGCTTCCTGGTAAACTTCGTCTGACTGATAGGCCTGAACGAACTTCTTCACGTTTTCCGCGTCTTTGTTATCTTCGCGAGTCACGATCAGGTTAACGTACGGGGAGTCTTTATCTTCAACGAAGATACCGTCTTTCGCTGGCGTCAGGCCAATCTGGCTGGCGTAAGTGGTGTTGATAACGGCCAGGGCAATCTGCGCATCGTCCAGAGAGCGCGGCAGCTGCGGTGCTTCCAGTTCAACAATTTTCAGATTTTTCGGGTTCTCGGTGACATCCAGAACGGTTGGCAGCAGGCCAACGCCGTCTTTCAGTTTGATCAGGCCCACTTTCTGCAGCAGCAGCAGGGAACGACCGAGGTTGGTTGGATCGTTAGGCACGGCTACCTGAGAGCCCGGCTGCAGTTCGTCCAGTGATTTAATTTTCTTGGAGTAGCCGGCAATCGGGTAAACGAAGGTGTTACCTACACCCACCAGCTTATAGCCGCGATCTTTGATCTGCTGATCCAGGTATGGCTTATGCTGGAAGGCGTTGGCGTCGATATCGCCTTTGCTCAACGCTTCGTTCGGCAGAACGTAATCGTTGAAGGTCACCAGTTCAACGTCCAGACCGTATTTTTCTTTCGCCACTTTCTGAGCAACTTCAGCAACCTGCTGTTCTGCACCTACGATAACGCCCACTTTAATATGGTTTGGATCTTTTTCGTCCTGACCGCAACCCACCAGTGCCAGAGAGCCAATCAGCGCGCCTACTGCTGCGAAGGTCTTTAATTTAAACGCCATGTTTTATCCTTAACTCGTCGAGTTTGTGTTGTGTGTAACGTTATTTGTGAGTAACAGCCCGGACGATGCGATCGCCAGAGAACTGGATTAAGTAAACCAGAACAACCAGCAATACCAGAACGGTATTCATCACGGTAGCGTTATATCCAATATAGCCGTACTGATAACCAATCTGTCCTAAACCGCCGGCACCCACGGCACCGCCCATCGCGGAATACCCTACCAGAGTAATAAGCGTAATCGTTGCCGCGTTCACCAGGCCCGGCAGTGCTTCAGGCAGCAGAACCTTGCGGACGATCTGCATAGGTGTTGCACCCATGGCACGAGAAGCTTCAATCAAACCGGTTGGGATCTCCAGCAGGGCGTTTTCCACCATACGGGCGATAAACGGCGCAGCGCCTACGGTCAGCGGAACGATAGCCGCCTGCAGACCAATCGACGTGCCGACGATCACGCGGGTAAACGGAATCATCCACACCAGCAGAATAATGAACGGTATGGAACGGAAGATATTCACCAGCGCGGAGAGCGTACGGTAGAGCTTCGCGTTCTCAATGATTTGACCCGGACGCGTCACGTACAGCAGTACGCCTACCGGCAGGCCAATCACAAAACCAAAGAAACCCGATACGAAGGTCATTGCCAGCGTTTCCCAAACGCCGCGAACCAGTAGCCACATCATCGGCTCAGACATAACCCAGTACCTCTACTTTTACATGATGTTCTTGCAGCCAGGCGATTGCGGCCTGGGTTTCTTCTTGGGTGCCGTGCATTTCCGTCAGCATGATGCCGAACTTCACGCCACCGGCGTAATCCATCTGCGCGCTAATAATGTTGTTGTTCACGTTAAAGCGACGCGCGGTTTCGGAAAGCAGAGGGGCATCAACGGACTGACCGGTGAATTCCATACGCAGCATCGGAACGCTGTCAGCCGTTGGCTCAGTTTTCAAACGCTCCAGATAATCTTCTGGAATATCCAGATGCAGCGTGGACTGAATAAACTGCTGTGCCAGCGGCGTTTTCGGATGGGAAAATACTTCGCTTACCGTGTCCTGCTCGATCAGCTCGCCGTTACTAATGACCGCCACGCAGTCGCAGATGCGTTTCACCACGTCCATCTCGTGCGTAATAAGGAGGATCGTCAGGCCCAGGCGACGGTTAATGTCCTTCAGCAGCTCCAGAATAGAACGCGTGGTGGCCGGATCCAGTGCGCTGGTGGCTTCGTCGCACAGCAGTACTTTTGGGTTGCTGGCCAGCGCGCGGGCAATAGCGACACGCTGCTTCTGCCCACCGGACAGGTTTGCCGGGTAGCTATCATGCTTATCACCCAGACCCACGAGGTCCAGCAGTTCGGTCACGCGACGCTTCACTTCTTCTTTTGGCGTGTTATCCAGCTCCAGCGGTAACGCGACGTTGCCGAACACTGTGCGGGAAGCCAGCAGGTTAAAGTGCTGGAAGATCATGCCAATCTGGCGACGCGCTTTAGTCAGTTCTTTTTCTGAAAGAGCGGTAAGTTCCTGACCGCCAACTTCTACGCTGCCCTGGGTTGGGCGCTCAAGCAGGTTAACACAACGGATCAGCGTGCTTTTACCTGCACCCGATGCGCCAATGACGCCATAAATTTGACCGGCAGGAACATGCAGGCTGACGTTGTTCAGCGCCTGAATGGTTCGGTTCCCCTGCTGGAACACTTTGGTGATATTGGAAAGTTTAATCATTAGATTATTTTTATCGTATGTAAGTTAGCCGTGGCATTTTCTTCTGCCAGATACGGGTGATGACCGTAAACAAAACGGATGTTAAGGCATCCAGACGTCTAAATCAATCCAACTCTGTATGATGAGCACTTTATTGCGCTGCGATTCATGAGATACTAGCTCAACAGGCCTTTTTCAGGAGCAAACCGGTGGCAAAATCAGTACCCGCAATTTTTCTCGACCGTGATGGCACTATTAATGTGGATCACGGTTATGTGCATGAGATCGATGAGTTCGAATTTATCGACGGCGTTATAGAGGCAATGCGCCAGCTAAAAGAGATGGGCTATGCGCTGGTGGTGGTCACCAATCAGTCTGGTATTGCGCGTGGTAAGTTCACCGAAGCGCAGTTTGAGACGCTGACGGAATGGATGGACTGGTCGCTGGCCGATCGCGGGGTCGATCTTGATGGCATCTATTATTGCCCGCACCACCCGCAGGGAACCGTGGAAGAGTATCGTCAGACCTGTGACTGCCGTAAACCGCATCCGGGCATGTTTAACTCGGCACAGGATTTCTTGCACATTGATATGGCTGCTTCCTATATGGTGGGCGATAAGCTGGAAGATATGCAGGCGGCCGCAGCGGCGGGAGTGGGTACCAAAATATTAGTGCGTACCGGTAAGCCCGTAACGCCAGAAGCCGAAAGTGCAGCGGATTGGGTGATAAATAGCCTGGCAGAGCTGCCAAAAGAGATAAAAAAGCATCAGAAATAGCCTTTTTGGCGAAAAGGTGAGCGGTCGAAATAAAAATGCATATTTCCGCTTGTCATTCCTCGGCAGCTCCCTATAATGCGCCTCCATCGACACGGCGGATGTGAATCACTTCACAGTTAACCCGGTCGGTTGAAGAGAAAAAATCCTGAAATAACGGGTTGACTCTGAAAGAGGAAAGCGTAATATACGCCACCTCGCAACGGTGAGCTGAAAGCCGCGTTGCAACTGCTCTTTAACAATTTATCAGACAATCTGTGTGGGCACTCAAAGTGACATGGATTCTTAATGTCTTCGGACAATAAATGAATACCAAGTCTCTGAGTGAACATGCGTAATTCATTACGAAGTTTAATTCACGAGCATCAAACTTAAATTGAAGAGTTTGATCATGGCTCAGATTGAACGCTGGCGGCAGGCCTAACACATGCAAGTCGAACGGTA